>JAUWKS010000009.1 GCA_030614005.1 Candidatus Heimdallarchaeota archaeon
AAGCTTTTGGAGAATATTTTGGTGGTGCTTTTGGTTGGCTCTTATGGACTGGTTATTTAGCTTCTTGTTCATTATATGCTTATACTTTTGGTTCCTTCTTCGCACACATGGTTCTCAATGAACATGCGTCAGCGTTAGTTGTTGATATAGTTTCAGGTGTTTTTGCTGCGACTTTAATTGCTCTTGCAACGATTATTAATTTGGTTGGTGTAAAAGAAACTGGAAAATCTCAGAACATTATTGTTTTAATAAAAGTAATAATATTGATCGGTTTTGTAGCAATAACCATACCTGCGGCAATAAAAAATGCTCCAACAAATTTAACTCCCTTTTTTGCTGATGCAGAAAGAAATCCGCTTGATGTTATGACTGGATTAGCGATGGCTGTTGTTGGCACATCAATATTATTTGTTGCTTTTGAGGGGATGGAATTGATTCCCAATGCTTCCGAAGAGATTCAAAACCCAGAAAAAAACATTCCTCGCTCTATCTATGGCACAGTAATAATTGCTACTGTTATCTATCTCTTAGTTGCTTTTACAGCATTAGGTGGTACTGATTATACGATTTTTGCTGGTGATCCCGAAAAAGCTGAATATGCTTTAGCTATCGCTGCAACTCCCATTTTAGGTCAAGCTGGATTCATAATTATCACTCTCGGTGCTTTATTTTCAACTGCGAGTGCATTTAATGCTTCTCTCTATGGCTCTTCTCGTATGACTTATGTTATGGCTCGAGATGGCATTTTCCCCAGATTCTTCAAAACTGTTTCAAAGAAAGGAAGAGTTCCCTATATTAGCATTTTATCCATAAGTGGATTAACATTGATCTTTACACTTGCATTAGACCTTAGACAAATTGCTAATCTTGCGAGTTCGATATTTTTGTTATTGTTTGCAATTATATCATTATCAAGTTTAATTCTCCGCAAGAAAATAAAAGCAAACTTTATAGTACCTCTTGTGGGATTTTTACTTACTACAGCTCTTTTCGGAATATTTCTTTGGAACTTGATTAATCAAGTTATCAGTGAAGTTTCAGTGGGCAATTTTACCGAATCATTTGTAACTATAATTCTCCTGCCGTTCTTGATTATTGCTACGTCAATTGGTAGTTTTATTACAATTAAAGCTCAAAAGAACAAAGTGCAAAATTAATTTCTTTCCAGGTGAATCTTGTTGTCTCCTAAAAACAATGAAAAGAAAAATCCTTTACCGAGGAATTATCACATTTTGCGCGTCATTCTATCTGATGCTGATGCACGAACCATTGGTTTTGAAAGGAATCCTGATATGATTCCAACAATTCTTAAATCCAATTTAACGGAGATTTTAATTCGCTTTTTACAAGATGAATCAAAGAGACTCGTTCTCCTAACAAAATATGCAAAAGAATTAGCTACTACAGATTTGAGAACTAGACAATTACATGAAACAAGAGAAGTAGTATTCAGTTTGCGTGAAACAGATAAAACATCTGATGATGCATTAGATTTTTTACAAGAAAAACTAACACTCCTACAACAAGAGCGTGTAGATCACGATAAGTATATTTTAGATATGTTAGACGCTTTAGACCAAATAACCTCTACAGAAACGTTGCTTGAAAATATTGCCTCCTTTGTTAAAAATTTCACCTTCATTAATACTGATAATTGGGAAGACGATTTAGATTATTTCAGAACGCGATTTCTTTTACAGCGCAAGCAAGAGGAAGATGATCAGCGTTTGAAAGATGAATTCATCCCTGTTGAAGATACTATTCAAAAATCAAAAGAGGGCGAACCTCAACAAATCCGACAAGCAACAGCGATAGAATATTTCTTCATTGCAATTCATAAGAAATATTATACGAAATTAAAACACTTGATTCAAGAATATAATCAGATAAAATTAGTACAACATCCCGACTCAAGTGTCTCTCTCGAGGAGAAATCCGAGGAAGAGCTCATGGAATTGATTGCGCAACAGGAAAAAGAAAGTTTTGCAGTAGGAAAGAAGATGTATACTTTGAAACGAGAGCAAGGTATTTTGACTTTGAAAACATATGAACTCGTTCAAACATTGAAATCAAGATTACTTAACATTACAGGTTCAATTGCTTCCAGGCGTTTTATGAAAGCTGCTCTAAATGATTTGCTTGATATTGTTAATGATTCTGAAACTGTTTTTGAAATTAAAATGGAAAAAATAACCAAAGATTTGAAACGGCTCCTTCGTATTGTTAGAAAAGAACCTTCTGAAGGAAAATGATCCAGTTGTTAGCATTGATTACAAAAATATTTTTCTTTTAAAAAATTATTTTTTCTTTTTAATTTCAATTACATAGTTTTAAAAGACTGAAGAATGTGCTGTTGAAACAGTGAAAAATCATGACTAAATTTTTGAAATTCTCTACTGGCGATAAAATTCCTGCTTCTGATAAGATTTTAGAAGATATTCCACTCGTCGGGGAGATGTCTTTTAACGAATTTGAAACCTCCAAAGAGGGAATTAAAGGTAAACCAATCAGTTGTTCTAATTGTGGTGCTGTACTAACCGACATCAAAAATGTCGAAACAAGTAACAAAGTTGGCACTTTTTTCAAATGTCTGTTCTGTGCAACAGTAAACGTAATTGATCCAAAGGATTTACCTACTAATATTGATATAAACATAGATTGGTATTTGCCTCCCGATACAACCAAAGGTGATTTTGGGAAAGGATTACACAAGGGTAATTCTTTAATCGCTGCATTAGATGTATCTGGCTCCATGCATAGAGCAAGACTTGAGGGAGTAAAACAGAGTTTAATTTCAACTCTAAAAGCTTATTCAATATCAAAACCAGACTCAATTTTTGGTATGGTGACTTTTGAGAGTGCAATAAGAATTTACTCTGCAGATGGTGAAGTTGTAGAGCAATTATCTGGTGATATACTCTATAATGTGAAAGCAATTGAGAAAAAGGTTGCTGGAAATAGTTGGGTAAAGAACCAATTGCCCAAAATGACTATGAAAGCTGTTGCCAAAGATTGGCAAAGAACAATACAAAAAATGGTCTCCCTTGGATCGACTGCACTTGGTGCAGCAGTTGTTGCAGCAAGAATCATGTCTTTAGCTGCTGGAACTGGGCGCGTTCTTCTTTTAACTGACGGAATGGCAAATGAGGGAATTGGTAGTCTTTCTGGAGCAAGTCCAGAAGGAAAGAAGTTTTACAAATCAATAGCTCAAGAACTGAAAAAGAATGGTGTCATTTTAGATATTGTAGGCATTGCAGGACAAGGATCATTAGAGCTAAAAACGCTGGCACAAATGCCAGAAATAACTGGAGGAGATTTGTTCTATGCTGACCTTTCTGAACTTTCAGATAGCTTCTCAATGATTGCTGGAGATACACTTATCGGAAGAAATGCTCGAATCAAAGTTATCGTTCCAGAAGAACTTGAACTAACTAATTTGAGTGGTGCTGGAGCACATATTACCCGACTCAAAAGCGGAGAAGATATTTCCCTTGGGGGACTTACTAAGTCTCGCTCAATAGCTTTTGAGTTTAAACCCAAGAGGAAAGTGAAAGATCGCAAAAAAGTTCCAGTGCAAGTACAAATTCGCTACAAAGACGAAGATGACAATGAACGTATTAGAATTGTAGAACACGAACTTGAAGTTTCAGAAATCAAAGAGGAACTTGAGAAAAACCTTGATGCTGATTTAATTGCTGGTTATACTGTGCAAAGAGCTGCACAAGTAATGCAAAAAGATCGAAAGAAAAGCAAGGAAATGATGAAAGATATGCGTTTAACACTTTCTCGTGTTGCACCACAAGCCGCTGAAGCACAAGCTTATCTCGAAGAAGAGATGGAAGATCTCGATGAATTAATCGAGATGGAAGAAGAAGGTAAAGCTATGGCCGGTGATAGAGTGCAATCAAGCTCTTATCGTATGGCTAAAAAGCGAAAGAGATAATCAAAATTGAAATGAGGATATGTATTTAAATATCCTCTTTTTTTTTAAATTTACTACTCATTTTTTTCTGGATGTTCACTGTTATATTGATTATTTAATAATTCGATTTTTTCGAGTGATCCACAAACCAGCGCCCAGAAGTCCAAACATAATTACAATAAAACTGAAGGACAAGGAAATAACATAGCTATTGGGACCTTCAGGAAGTGAGTAGCTGATATCGAAACCAGCTTGAGCCATATGATACTTGGCAAGCTCAATATTATACTCATACGGGATCAAAGAATGATTATAGCCAACAGCAACTCGAGGACAACCAGTTGTTGCTGGTACAGCAAGACCTTTGAAAATTTCATTAGTGATTATTTGTCTGGGTACCATATGACTAATTGCTTTTCGAATGTGTTTAGCAGACTCAACACCAGCTATTGGACAGAGTACTCCAGTACCAAGATAGGGATGTTCCATATTGATAGCTATTTCTGAAGCTCCAGGGTCATCAACCAAGGTATAGGCAACATTGGGAAGAGCAAGTTCAACAAGTCGTGGTGAAAATTGGGCATCAACCATATCTATTGCTTCTGCTGAAAGTGCAGCTAATGCATTTTCTATTCTGTCAAAGAATTCGAAGTAGATATCAGTAAAACCCGGGTCAGCACCAAGCCAGTCAGTAAAGTGTGGATTTGCTTCTAAGTGAATGACACTATTTGTAGCATTATAATCAGCTAGCATGTAAGGACCGGCACCAAACATCTTTTCGGGGTGATTGGTAGTCCAGTTTGCAGCAGTGGATTGGTGATCGGCTGGAGCAATTGCACCCCAAATATGTTCAGGGATTAGATTGAGAGTTAAATTGCTATCTTGGAAAACATAAGATTGATTGAAGGTAATTGAAAATGCTTTATTATTTATTTTAGTAATAGAATCATTATCCCAGTATTGGATATTATGAGAATATTCCATTCCTCCTAAATCAGGTGTAACTGCTAATTGATAATTGTAAATAATGTCATCTGTGGTTAAATCAACTCCATCAGCCCATACAGCACCCTCTTTGATGATAACAGTATAAGTAATTCCGTCAATACTGCTGACTGATTCTGCAAGCCAAGGACTATACCCATTGTCTAATGCAGGATTTCTTTGAAGTAAACCGTTGTAGATCTGGTGTAACCATTGAGCATCATAATAAAACTTAATGGTATAAGGGTGGAAATCTTCAAAGTCAGCTGGAGTGGCATAGTGAAATTCAGTTTCACCTAGCATAGTCATATTAAAAAATGGATAATGGTCACCAGCCCAAAGTAACCCTTCAAAATTTCTCACATTGGGATCATGTGGAAAGCAAGATAATGGATAAGTAGTGCTTATCTGAGGCAGGTCTTCGTAGAGCAGTGATTGAATTTTACCAACGAAGTTAATTCTATCAGTTGAAGTAAATGAGGATGTATAGCTGTTAATAGCATTGTCCATTTCAGGATTGTTGTATTGATAGAAATTATCACCATTGGGGGTAATAGAAGGACTATCATATAAACCAGTAGGATCCCAATCAAAGCCCCAACTCCAGCTAATGAAAAAAAGATCATACCCGCCTTTGGAATATTCGGGAATAGGATACGGACCAGGGTATCCCCAGGTTCGAGGACTGATTTGCGCCCAAACAGTATGATCAAAAACATCAATGCCAATGCCAATTTTTGGTAACTGTTCTACCATAACTGATGCCACAGTAGTTATCCATTGATGATATGTACTCGGTACTAAAATACTAATATAAAAAAATGGTTCAGGATTTCCATTCTCTCCGGAAGCAACCTGTTGAATAGGTATAAGAAGAAGGTGCATAATAATCACAAAAGCTAATTTCTTCTTCCAAAGATACGTACGCATGATTCAACCATTCCTTTTTTTAAGATTATTATTCCAACAATGATTGAAATACTTTATTCACACCATGTTTCTTTGAGTGTTTTGCTATCATAGGTAATTCTAATTTTCCACAAGTTGGTGTGGAACGGAAGCTCTTATCATAATTGTTAAGAAAAAGGTCTACGGTTCTTATCCCTGAATATCCTTAGGGAAGAAATCCTCGAGAGTTTTTTGCGTTCTATATATTTTGTAAGTTTTGCTTACATTTAACCATCGTTCTAAAGGTAGAGCAAGCCGTTTCTTCAATTCGACAAAAGCATTATCCATTGTATCGAATTTCATTGGTGGGTGCTTCAAAGCTTCTTTAGCAATTTCTCTAAACCGCCAGACTCCCATTGGAACCCAGTCACGATCAACTTCCATAAATACAAAAGCACCCGATTGTCTATTTATTTTCATTAAATATTCCAATACAGGTAAACGAGTGCAATAGTAAGCACCACAAATTACATCTGCGTATTTCTTTCGCCCTTTCCAAGTTTCCCAATCTGTTTCAGGGTTACCTAAAGGTGAGATACGCCAATATTCTAATGCTTCAAACATCCAACCACTTGGATACAATAAAATCTGAACATTATTTCCAAGTGCTTTATGTCCATAAAGTTGAAAATCATTAATCCAATTTTTGTTTAGAATTTGCTTCCAATATCTTTTCCCTAATATATCATCTACAGCAGTTATAGACCATGTCGTTGGAACCAATTTTCTTCTCTTTTTCACACCAAATAATCCGGCAGATAATAGTCTAGTAATTTGTCTTTGAGGGATTTTATCGTCGTAGAGATTTAATATCCCTCCAGTTGCTTTTAGATCTGTATCTCCAACAACTTTATCCACTGGTTTTGGTACTTTTGGATTTTCAGTTATTCTAGCACTTTTCAATATCCCTGAAGGACCTGAAGGGGCTGTTCTAGGAGAAAAAACAATATCTAATTTCGGACGTTTTATGAACGACATTTCAGTATCAATTGGTTTACCTGACATAACTAATTCTTGCGTGAGGGAGAGTATTTTTCCGGGATCTTTCGCAGATTTTACACTAGTAGCTGCTTTGCCACGAACAAGAGCTGTTCTGTAACCAATGATCTCTTCCATTGATTTTTCTATCCAAAGATCCTCTGCATCATAAATGGATGTATCTTGTGATGCTAAAGGTGGAACCAATGGCCCAATGGATACTTTTGGATAGCCATATTCTCCCACAAAAAAACCCGGTGGGGAAGCACCAAAGAATTCTGTTTTAGAAAAGGTTTTTTGGATTTCTGCTATGGATTTAGCTTTAGCTAAAATCGGGCACAAACTTTTGCCACAGAGTTTTCTAAAGCCTTTGCATTTTTGGCACAAATTACGATTAATCTCGGAGGGAGAGGGTCTAAGGGTGAGATTTACTGAAGACATTATTATCACTAATTTTTTTCTAAATTATGCATCAAACTCATTGTATTGTTGTGCTTCATCTTCCCCCAAATCCTCAAGTGATCCAAGAGCATACTCAGGTAGTTCCTCTTGTTTCAATTTTTCTCGTTCTTTTAGAAGACGCTCTACTTCGTCTTCTTCTGGTGCTTTTTTCCTATTAACATATAGTACTATGATTATTATAAAAACCATTAACCCAGTGATACTGATTAAACCATAAATTACTGTATCTAGCCAAATCCCTGCAAAAACATCAATATGCCAAGTAAATGTTAATGGTGTTATAGAAGCTCCCGCATACATAACTAAAATCCAATTATCAGTATAAGGTGCTTTTACTTGAAATGTACCACTCCGTTTATTATCAAATGGTATATCATCCATCATAAATAGCGGATCATATAAATAGAGCAAATTTTCACTTGGAATTCTATTTACAGCTTGAGTTAAATTATCGCTCTCAACCCAATTTTCAAAGCTAGCAGAGTCAATAATAAAAACTAGGAAAGGTGAAGAAAAAACATCCGCAGGAGTTACTTCCCAATCACCGCTTATTGCTTGCCCTTCCTCAACATGGACTGTTACATTGTGGAAGCCATATGGGGATACGATGATTTGTTCATCTGCACTGATCGCTGACTTTTCTATTATCATACCAAATCCTTGATGCGCACTTAATTGAGAGAACAAATTCATAATTAGTATCAATGCAGCTACTATTTTGACTCGAGACTTCAAGGAATACATTATACAACCACCTATGCTGTTGTTTTAATAATCAGAAAGTTTATTCAAGAATTTTTCTAGTTCATTAGTAAAGAAGAGAAAGAAGCGAGGGTGAGGTTCCCTCGCAAAATGAATGCTGTTTTCTCTTACTTCAAAAAGCAATTGAAGATTTATGATGTCTGGAACAATTGCAAGCATTACTTTACTCAAATTCCCAAGTGTGTTGCAGTAGTTGTTAATGCATGAATTTTTCCATTGTTCTCTTGTCTTGCTTTTTTCTGGATGGTTGTTATTTACTTCTTGAGTAGCACTATATGCTCTTCTAAGTTTCTTCTGCCTATCCGAAGATGATTTTATTCTATACTTTCTAGTTTATCTATATCAACTATAAAGGTTTACATTGTTTTTATTTTCAAGAAAGAATAGTACTTTCCTCAGACTGAAAAACAGAAAAAAATATCATCGTTTTAGTCATCTTTTTTAATAATATATCGCTCAATGAATGTATATCTACTTAGAAAATAATTTATTATCGAAACAATTGTTAGTCTTTAAAAGAACGGTTGTATATAATCAACAAGAAGATTGGAAGAATCGAAAAGGCTGATATTCTTCGATTGTAGAATAACTATATAAAATTATTATAATCGAGAGATTACAATGAGCAAAAAAACCGCCAAGAGGCCAGGCATAGCTGTAAAAAAGGAACCTTTGATAGATGTAAATATCAAAACAACTGCTGAAATTCCCGTTCCAACTAGATTAATTGATCAAGTTCTAGGTCAAGAAAGATCCGTTAATTTAGTAAAGAAAGCTGCAATTCAGAGAAGAAATGTTCTATTAATTGGTGAACCTGGTACAGGAAAAAGTATGTTAGGTACTGCAATGGCTGAACTTCTACCACGTGAAGATTTAGAAGATATTTTATGTGTACCAAATAGAAAAGACAGTAACACTCCAAAAATTGTCACTGTTGGTTCTGGAGAAGGCCGACGTATAGTTGATCGTTATAATGAAAAAGCATCAAAAGGTTCAAACCTAAGGATGATTCTAAGTTTAATCATACCTTTAGCTATTATGCTCTATGTTATCTTTGTTCCCGTACAAAGTCCATATCAAAGACCACAACTTGTGTTAATGGGTCTTTTTGTTTCATTCTTTGCATTCATTGCTATGAGTCAATTAAGAAGTAGGTCAGAGAATCTTGTGCCTAAACTTCTTGTTGATACAAGTCAGCAAACTCATGCACCATATAATGATGCAACAGGAGCACATGCTGGTTCATTATTAGGTGATGTTCGTCACGATCCCTTCCAAAGTGGTGGTTTGGGAACTCCTGCGCACGAACGTGTTGAGGCTGGTTTAATACACAAATCTCACAAAGGAGTACTTTATTGTGATGAAATTGCTACACTTGGCATGCGAACCCAACAACAACTTCTAACTGCTATGCAAGAAAGAGAATTCCAGATTACTGGTCAGAGTGAATTAAGCAGTGGAGCAATGGTTCGCACTGATCCTGTGCCTTGTGATTTTATTCTTATTGCAGCAGGTAACCTTCCTACTATGGAACATATGCATCCTGCCTTACGATCAAGAATTCGTGGGTATGGCTATGAAATTTATATGGATGAAGTGATGCCAGACACTCTTGAAAACCGAAATAAAATCGTGCGTTTCGTTGCTCAAGAAGTTTCTAAAGATGGTCGTATTCCCCACTTCTCAATAGATGCTGTTGAAGAAATCATTCGTGAATTCCGTAGAAGAGCCAATAAGAAAAATAGTCTTACTTTAATGTTTAGAGAACTTGGTGGTCTAGTACGTGCTGCAGGAGATATTGCTAGAGAAGATAACGATTCAGTAACTACTATGAAACATGTTCATCGAGCAAAAACACTAGCTAGTTCCTTAGAACAACAAATAGCTGAAAAATACATTGCTAGAAGACGAGATTACCAAATTATACTTAATGAAGGTGCTCTTATTGGACGAGTAAATGGTTTAGCTGTTCTTGGATCTAGAAGTGGTATAATAACAAATGTTGAAGCAGAAGTAACTCCGGCATTAAGCAATCAAGAGGGTAAGATTATTGCTACTGGTAAACTTGGTGAAATCGCTCAAGAATCTGTCTTGAATGTTAGTGCAATAATCAAGAAATATACCGGAATAGATATTTCTCAACATGACGTTCACGTTCAATTCTTACAAACCTACTCAGGTGTAGAAGGTGATAGTGCAAGCGTTTCAGTTGCTACTGCGGTTGTTTCTGCACTTACGGATATACCTGTTCGTCAAGATGTTGCAATGACTGGTTCACTATCCGTTCGTGGTGAAGTTTTACCAATTGGTGGTGCAACCTTCAAAATAGAAGCAGCTATAGAAGCAGGTATAAAAACTGTTATCATACCAATTGGCAACGTAAGTGATGTTGTGCTTGATGATGCACAAAGAAAACAGGTAAACATTATTCCTGTTAGCCGATTCTGGGAAGTGCTTGATATAGCATTGACTGGTGATGATCAAGGTATTGTTGATAAATTCAAAGCAAGTATTAGTGAATACGAACGCAAGCTTGAAGAGAAATTAAAAGAAATAGTGAAAGGAAAAGCATAAATTCCCAAATTCATGTTTCCATCTTAACAATAATATAATGCGGATTCCCGCATTCTCTTTTTTCCTTTTATTCTATGTTTTTAACCGTTTAACTAATTAACAAAGAAGCAAACTATTTTCTATAGGTATGAGGTAGATGAGTAAATATCGTGAAGCGTTGTATTATACACAACAAAAGGATTCCAAAGTAAAATGCAACCTTTGTCCACATAATTGCATTATTTCTCCTAACCATAAAGGCAAGTGTAATGTGCGATTAAATGTGGATGGAAAGCTATTCACGTTGAACTATGGCTTAGCTACTTCCGGAACTCGAGATCCAATTGAGAAAAAACCTCTCTATCATTTTCAACCTGGAACTTACTCTTACAGTTTCGGAACTGTAGGTTGTAATTTATTCTGTCAGTTCTGTCAAAATTGGCATATCGCTCGTGCAGATCCGGAAAATAGCAAGTATGGTTTGGATTATCTTTCTCCAGATGATGCTGTTAAAACAGCAAAGAAATCTGGTTGCCCATCTGTAGCCTATACTTACAATGAACCAATTGTTTGGTATGAATGGGTGTTAGATACTGCGAAGAAAATGAAATCAAATGGTTTGAAAAATGTGTTAGTTACAAACGGGTATATCCAACAAGAACCATTAGAAGAGCTTTTACCATATATAGATGCAGCAAATGTAGACTTGAAAGGAGATGCTAAATTCTACAAAGAATTATGTAAAGTCTCGCATCGAGAAGCTGTACTGCGAACTTGCAAGTTAATGGTACAAAATAACGTTCATCTCGAGATAACTAATCTAATTGTCACTTCCAGTAATGATTCCAAAGAGCAGATTCAAGACTTAATCGATTTTGTAAAGAATGAACTGGGACCTGAGATTCCTTTACATTTCTCTCGTTATTATCCTCAGTATAAACTTGATTTACCTGCTACTCCAGTCGAGACATTATTAATGGCTCGAGAAATGGCAATTAAGTCTGGATTGAAATATGTTTATCTAGGAAATGTGCGAGATGCAGAACATAGTAATACGTACTGTAGAACTTGTGGCGAGCTCTTAATTCGAAGAACAGGTTATTCTGTTCGTTTTCCAAATATCACCAAAGATAAAAAATGTAAAAAATGCTTTGATTCTAATTCGATTATTTGGCATACTTAGAAATTCACTAAAATGCTTTTGCTTCCTTTGCTGTTCAAAATTTTATCTTTCTATTTTGTATGGTTTAAATAGGTGAATGAACGGTATATATTTACCACGATGGTAGTAACTAAAAGACATTTAACGGTGGAAAAGATAAATGACAAACAAGTTCTGTGTTTATTGTAGTCAAGAATTAGAAGAAAACAACAAGTTCTGTTACAAGTGCGGAGCAACGGTAGGTAATCAGAAAGTTATTCCCCCTGCTCAAAAACGAGACGACAGATTACATAGCAATAGTCTATCAGCTCCAGTAAAAAAAGAGAAAAAACAACATTCTACAAGAAATTTGAAACCATTATTACTTATCCCAATAATACTATTTTCAATAGCATTGCCTATTATAATTCTAACCTCCTTAGGAGCAGCAAGAACTCCACTTGGAACATTGGATTATGATATTAGTTCAGTGGAATATTTGGATGTAGAATTAGTTATCGATAATAGTATTGGATTGGTTGAAATAACGTATGATGATTCGATGGATGCTCTCTTTGAAGCAACAGTAGAAGTTCGCGGTGGAATTAAAGCTTCTATTGAAGATGCGAAAAACTTCCAGCATGAGGTGATAAACAATAAAACAGTGATCACCTTTGATTCCGATGATGCTATCATTCCATTTTGGAGTTTCAGATCTATAATTCACGATCTTTACATATCTTTGAATCCAGATGCAATAATTGATTTTGCGGTCCATTCTTCTACAGGAAGTATAAGTTTAGATTTAGATGGTATCGATGATCTAATAATAAGAAATGTGCAATTATCATCATCAACAGGTTCAGTGGATTTCTACTCTGGCAATGTTATCAATACTACAATGGACGATATTGATTTAGCAATTAGCACTGGTAGAATATTGTTTGATTTTGATGATGCATTGGGAACAACTGTAAACGAAATGACCTTCGATGGTTCCACAGGTAGTATATCAGCATTTTTAGGAGAAGCAATGAACATTAATTCTGCTGATGTAATTGTATCAACTTCAACAGGTTCAATAGAATTAACTTTTGAAGACATAATCTTTAATGCAGATACAAATTGGGATGTTGAAACATCAACAGGATCAATTTCAATAGACTTCATTCAAAACATCATCCTTCCAATAAATTTCACAGCAGTATTTGATGTAGAAACATCTACTGGTAGTATTTCTGTTGCAGGAGAAATTGCAAGTGATTTAGGCATTGAGATTACAGCCACTACAGGTACAGGTAGCATTAATATTCCTGGTGGACTCAGTCACTACGCTTCCACAGACTATTACTTGAAAAACAATCAATTCTCTTTTACACTTTTGACCTCTACTGGTAGTATAACTGCAAACATTGAATACTAAAAAATGAAGTAGTTTCTTACTCCTTCCATATTTGAAAACTTGGAGGAGTAACAAAAACTCTTCCAAATGAGGGATATTACTATAGCATTTTTATAAGAAATATGTAAGTCCCTCCTTCATTTTCAACCATTTAGAAATGAATATATTTGTAGACTCAAATAAAATTATTAGTTTGAGGTAATGTAATGAAAAACACAAGAAGAAATAAACAAATACTCATTTCTGCATTTGCATTATTCACAATCTTGCTTATTGTTTTAGCATCAAGTAATCAAATGGTTAATGCAAGAAAAATAACTAATATCATTAGCTTAAACAATTCTGGATTTTCAATGATTGATACAGACTTCTTCGAAATCAATACAGATGGAGATCACAAACTAACATTGCTTGAATATTCACATTTCAATAGACCTATCTATCCTAATTATACTCAAGTAAATTTAGCTGTCGTTTTAGAAGGAGAAGAATATGATATATCTGATATTGATATTCATTATTCTCAAGACAGAATCAACTGGACCACAATAGCTTTTACTCAAATCAAAACTCTATCAGAGAATTCTTCTTTGTTTGAAGTAACTATTGGTCCCTTCTCTGAGTCAGGTATGTATTTCATAAAAATTAATGCTACAAGAGGATCACTTGAGCATGCTACCATTTTCTTTTCTATACAAGTCGAAGAAATTACTGGTCTTGTTTTCCTTGATTTTGATCATCAAATAGTTGAATTAGAAAATAAAACAAGTCTGGTCAATCTTCAAGTGAGCGTTCTTGGTAATAATTTGATTAATGACTCTGTAAGAGTAGTAGTTGATCAAATTGATTACAATTCTACCACAATGAAACTCATAAATGGGTCAACGAATAGATATAATGCCACTATGGGTTCAATAATGCACTGGGAAGAATACGTTCATGTAACCTTTATTGGTAGCACTACTCTAGGAATAGATTACAATAATTCTAACTTTTTGTTCCATAAAGCTTATCCAAAATTTGAAGAACCATTTCTCACTTCACTTCTCCCAGCAATTGTTGTTGGCTTGCTAGTTGTTGCTTCAATGTCCACTATTTTTATTATGGCTAAACGACGTGCGCCCAAAAAATTTGACATCGAAACTTCTGATGATAAAGAATTGAAAGCACAACTAAGAAAGAATATGAAAAAGGAAAGGAGAAAGAAAAAAGAAAAAGATGATTTATTCTAATATTTTCATTTCATTTTTTCTGACCGAAGATCAATTAGAGCTTCTGCTTCTGGACCAGTTCCAACAAAAGTTACAGGGACATTTGTCTCTTTTTCGATTTCTGCAATGAATTGGAGTGCTTCTTCTGTTAGTTTATCCGCAGAATTTGCTCCTGCAATTTCGGGAAACATTATATCCAATTTTGTTAAAGCTATTTGTGTTGCTCCATTAAGTCGAACTGTTTTTCTAGCAATATCGAAATCGATTGGCGCGGATCTTCTTGCTCTGCCAGTTACTGTACCATGTTCTGTCCAACCCCTCTTCTCCATTTCTTCTTCAGAGAGAGTGCCAGGCATAGGGCCTTCACCAACTCGAGTCATAAAAGCTTTGAATACAATAATGACTTCGTCAACTTTTGTAGGACCAATACCAACATCAGAACAAATTTGAGGAGCGGATACATCTTTGCTGGTAACAAAAGGATAGGTTCCATGCCAGAGTGAGAGCATAGTTCCTTGAGTTCCTTCAAGAACGACATTCTTTCCCGCTTCAATTGCTTCGTTTATCTCTTTGGAAACATCAGTTAAGTAAGGTTTTAGCTCAGGAATGTCTTTAGCTAATCTTAATGTTCTTCTCGCACGATCTTCGTTAGCTGGGCCACAACCTGTTCCTGTGCTGCCAATTTTATCTTTGAGATGCTTATCTGTTTGATCTTTTTCTTTGTGTTCTTTATCAATTACTCCTGTCTGAAAATCAATACCAATTCGATCTTTGCAACCCGTTTCATTTATCTCTTTAAGGAAGATTTCCGGATCAACAAGTACACCAGCACCAACCAACAAACGTGATTTCTTACTTGTAAAACCACTTGGTATCATTCGCAGACCATACGTCTTCCCTTCAAAGACAACAGTATGTCCTGCATTTGTTCCTACACCACCTCGAGCGATGATTGCTGGATCTTCAGCATAAGCAATATAGCTGATGATTTTTCCTTTACCTTCATCGCCCCAAAAGCCACCTACAATAATTGTCGTTGTCATGGTTCGTTCGTGTGAAAAATAATCCATAATAATTAAAGTCCTTTTGTTAACTTAAAGGTGATAATTTTTGCATAGCACTACGAAAACTTAATATGCAAAACATTTCGGATAATTGTTAGTGCAGTTGATGAGTCCGATACAGGTCTTTCCTCCAGAAGTTTCTCAGTCGTTTCCTCATCAATCGTAGTGAACTAGTTGATATTCATACAAGACGTAGAGGTTAGTAGAAGATGTCAGAAAAGAAAAACATTGTTCCTAAAAAGATTAGTAATGGAATTTATGAAATTCCTAAAGAAACGAAAAAATACATGAAAGTTCCTGCAAGGATTTTTGCAGATGAAAAGATTATCCAAGCGATGGAACAAAGGATGTTTTTACAAGCAACTCATGTAGCTTGGCTACCTGGGATTTATAAAAATGCCTTAGTTCTACCAGACGGGCACATGGGTTACGGGTTCCCAATTGGTGGAGTAGCCGCAACTGATTATGAGGAAGGCGTAATCAGCCCTGGTGGTGTAGGATATGATATTAATTGTGGCGTACGTGCTGTACGAACAAATCTGAAAAAGAGCGATATTATGCCAAATAGTCAGAAATTGGTTGAAGCTCTATTTAACAATATTCCAGCAGGACTTGGTTCTAAAGCAAAAATTCGTCTCTCAAAAGCTGAATTAGATGAACTCTTAATAGAAGGAGCAAGTTATTGCGTGAAGAAAGGTTTAGGTTGGAAAGAAGACCTTGATCATTGTGAAGAAAACGGTCAAATGAAGAATGCTGATATTTCTAAAGTTTCGGAAAGAGCGTTATCTCGAGGCATTCCACAAGCAGGAAGCTTGGGTAGTGGTAACCATTTTCTTGAAATTCAATATGTTGATAAAATCTATGATGAAGCCTTGGCAAAGAATATGGGCATCATAGAAAAAGACCAAGTAATAGTAATGATTCATACAGGAAGTCGTGGTTTAGGTCATCAAATTTGTGGTGATTATCTGCGAAAAGTAGAACAAGCGATGCCAAAATACAACATTCAACCACCTGATAGGGAATTGTCCTCTGTGCCAATACAAAGTGATGAAGGTCAAGATTATTTTGGAGCAATGGCATGTGGAGCTAATTTCGCTTGGGGAAATCGTCAAATGATACTTCATTGGGTACGAGAAACCTTTGAGAAACAATTCAAAACTTCTGCAGAAGATCTTGATATGCATCTCATTTATGACGTTGCACACAATATCGCCAAGAAAGAAGAACATACAATTGATAAGAAAAAACGAACAGTTATTACTCACAGAAAAGGTGCAACTCGAGCATTTCCAGCAAATCATCCGGAAGTTCCACAAGCATACCGCTCAATGGGACAACCAGTTCTATTACCTGGCAGTATGGGTACTGCTTCTTACATTCTTGTTGGACAACCAAAATCAATGGAAGTAAGTTTTGGTAGCACTGCCCATGGCGCTGGTAGAGTCTTAAGTAGACGTGCTGCCCTTAAACGATTCTGGGGTTCAACAGTAAAAGATGAATTGAAAAGCAAAGGAATTACTGTAAAAGCAGCAAATCCAAAAATGATCGCTGAAGAAGCACCCGGTGTCTACAAGGATATCGATGCTGTAGCTGCTGTAAGTGATTCACTTGGTATTGGTAAGAGAGTCGTTCGATTGAAACCTATTGCTGTAGTAAAAGGGTAGTTTCGAGGAGTTTTCTCCTCAAATTTTTTTCTTTTATCAACTTTATCTTAATTGTTAAATGTTCTATTCTCATAGTTATAAGTGTGACATACTTGAGAAGATGAGAAAATGGATATTTTAATTCGTCAATTCCCTGTTTATCGATTTTTATGGTTTTGTGAAAAAAGTGAATTAGAAAAGAAAGTTTTAGATTGTGGAGCTGGAGGTATTTTACCACCTTTAAC
The DNA here is from genome assembly GCA_030614005.1 of Candidatus Heimdallarchaeota archaeon. Lineage (GTDB taxonomy): Archaea > Asgardarchaeota > Heimdallarchaeia > JABLTI01 > JABLTI01 > JABLTI01. The sequence goes on from JAUWKS010000009.1 coordinate 17,319, forward strand.
TCTATTCAATCAGAGAGGATATGAAACCCATGGTATCGATATCTCTGAAACACAGGTACAAAAAGCAAAGGACTTTTGTATTGAATTGGGATTTGATTTGAATATTATAAAAGGGGATATGAGAAAATTACCGTATGAGAGTGAATCATTCAGTTTTGTTTATAGCTATAATACAATATTACATTTAACTAAAAATGATATTAAATTAGCATTAACTGAAATAACTCGAGTGCTGAAACAAAGTGGTCTTATCTACGTCAATTTCCTTTCAATAGACGATGATCTATTTGGTGAAGGTCAAGAAATAGGTAAAGGAGAATATTTACAGAAAGAGGGGAACGGTGAGGTAGTACATACATTCTTTGAGAATGATGAACTAAAAGAATATCTTGGAAATTTTGACATCTTGCTTTTGGAAAAAACAAAAGAGAAAATGCCAAAAAGGTGGGGTAATTATACGGCAAGCTTCTTTCACTGTATCTTACAAAAGAGATGATTAGTTGTTTTCGAATATAATGCTTTATTACCTCGGAATACAAATACTATTTGTGGAAAAAATTGTCACGAGAAAATTCAAGGTACTGCAAATTTTGTGGTGAATTAGTAGAATATCTTATAGATTTTGATGACTACTTCTGCAATTTTTGCAATTCATATCAAACCAAAAGTGTCCCTATTCAATCTAAGGGTAAGAAGGCAGAAAGAATTAATACAAGTATTGATTCCTCACCACCGCCTTTACAAAAACCAATTTTACCCCCCGAGTGGCAGGATAATATTCCAATTTTTCGTCATAGTGAATATTTAATAGTTCAAGCAATTCTTAGCTTGGGTCCAAAGTATACTATCTATAACGTTAGTGGATTGAAAATGGGTGAATGCCAAGGAAAAATACTTTCGTGGGGCGGAGAATTTGATTTTTATGATAATGATGGACGCCATGTAGCCAAAGTAAAAGGTAGCCCAACTCTATTGTCAATTCAAACAAAAACATGGAATATAACTGATTTTCGTGGTACATTTAAAGGAGCAATCAAATCACATTATGGTTTATTCAAAAGATCCTGGGAATTATATGATGAACATGGAACCTTAATCGCTCGACCAAATGAACAAGTATGGTTTAAGTATAATTGGCAAGCAGTCAGTCCTCAAGGACAAATATTGGTTTCTGTGGATAAACAATTGTTCACAATCCGCGATAAGTTCAGCGTAAAAGTTAGTCAAAATATTGACCCTCTAATCGCGCTTGCATATTCAATTGCAATTGATTATATGTATTTCAAAGGCGATTAAATCTTTTTTTCTCGCCTCATTTTCTCTTTTCTGATATTGAACATTCAATTATTTTTAATCAATCAATAGCTTTTTAACAAAGGATTTTTGTTTTTATGCTGAATCCATATGATACGCAAAGACCGCTTTAAACTACTCATTCCTATTAGCCTTTTCCACACAATGGCCCATATATATCCATACTTGTTACCCGTTCTTTGTTTAGTTATTCGTGAAGATATTATAATGGATTACACTCAAGTTGCCATTCTTTCAATGACAGGAATGTTAGTTACTATTCCTTTAATAATTGTTTTCGGTTTTATTGGAGATCGAATTAGTAAATGGCGATTGGAACTTGTTATTGCAGGTTTTCTATTAATTTTTGCACATTCTTTCATAATTTTTGCTGCTCAAACATATGCGGTTTTAATCATTGCTGCAGTTGTTGCTGGTATCGGCGCTTCTGTATTTCATCCAATTGTTTTACCAATGCTTTCGCAAGAATTTGGTGCTGAACGCAATTTAGCTTTAAGTATCAATTTAATCTTTGGAGCCTTAGGTTCAATTATTACTCCAATAGTTTCAATCTCTCTTAGTGATTGGTTAGGTTGGAGAACTACTGCGCTTATCTTTGGTGTTGCTGGATTAATCCTCTTGCCAATTTTATCTATTAGTATTCTATTAGGAAAGAAATACATAGAATATAATCCAGAAGAAGCACTGGTGAAAAATGAAATAGTGGTTGAAACAAGTACATCCAACAATAAAAATGGTCGAAAAATTATGAAACTAACATTCATTACAGGACCATTTATTGCCTTGGTATTAGCTCAAATATTTAGAGCAGGCACGTTTAGGATTTTGAACACCTTTACAGCTTTTATCTTTGAAGACCGTTTTGGCGCTTCAAAATTAACGAGTGCACTGATTATGTCTATCATTCTTGGATGCGGGGGCATCGCAGCTCTAATAAGTGGTTTCGTTTCAATGAGAAAAGGTAGTTTGCGAGTATTTCTTTTTGCTAAATCAACAACCGTAATTGCGTCTCTATTTGTAATTGTATTTGTAGTATATATAGCTCTTACGAATATTGTAATGGGAGTCACATTCCTCATCTTAGCAATATTTCTTTTCATATTCTTAGTTATGTCGTTCTATTTTGGAAGTCCATCATCAAATGCACTCTTTGCAGAAATGGTTCCTCAGAGAGTTTTGGGTTCAACTTTTGGTGTAGTGAACGCTTTAATGACTGGCTTCTCTGCAGTTACACCGCTAATTTTCGGTGCAATAGTTGATAAGCACTATAGCTTCCCTTACGAGTATTTCTTACTCTTTCTCTTCTCGATCATCCCTCTAGGACTTTTAATTTATATTAAAGCAAAAATCGGCTTTAAAACACCAGAAGAAGTAGAAGAAGCACGAAAGAGAGGTGTACACTTCCATTAAGGTTGCTATATAATAAATTCGAAGAGCACTAAACTACCCGCCATAATTAACATACCTAGAACTACTCCAGCCATTACTAAATGTCCACTGCCATATTCATGAGCAACAGGAATTAATTCGTCAATTGAAATATACACCATTATTCCTGCTACAGATGCCAGACTAATTGCCAAAACAGCAGCATTTAGAAATGGACGAAGAATTAAGTACGCGATTGCTGCTCCAATGGGTTCTGCCATTCCCGAAGCAAGGGATAAACCGAAACTTTTCCATTTACTTTTAGTAGCATAATAAATGGGTATAGAAACGCTGATTCCTTCTGGAATATTATGAATGGCAATCGCAACTGCTATAGTAATACCAAGAGAAACATCATCAAGAGCCGTAGCAAAAGTTGCTATTCCTTCTGGGAAATTATGAATAGCAATTGCTAATGCTGTTAAAACACCTGTTCTTGTTAATGAATTTGTTTTTGCTTTTTCACCCGTTTCTTCATCTGTAACTCTTAGATCAACTAATTCTTCTTCATCGGATTTCTTCTCGTCCTCGCAATCTTGGCATTCACCCTGAATTTTGCTTATTGAATTGCAATCTTTAGTCATGTGATGAAGGTTTTTTTCATGGGGAATCAGAAAGTCTATTAGAGCAACAATTCCCATACCGATGAAAAAAGCAAGATAGACCCAGTAGCTTTCAAGGGACTGAAGAGCTTTAACTAACCATAAGCTCCATAAAAGAAACAATAATCATTACTCCGGCTGAAAGACCAAGGAAGAAAGCCAAATATTCTTTTTTAAATTTCTTAAAGAAAAATGGAATGGCACTACCAATGCCTGTAGCTAATCCTGCTCCTGCTGTTAACAAAAATGCTGCTAATACTGGATCCAATGAAATTCCATCCGAAAATATTGAATAGATCTATCATTAGTACAGCTTTATTGTTTATAATATTCTTTTGTTAATAAAAATAGATTAGTGAACATCACTATTGGGTTTTTGCTGAAAATATAACTATTTGCCTTTCTTAGGAACATCTTTTTTAAACAATTATTGAATAGTAGTCATATGGAAACTCAAAATAAAATGGTAAATTATGTAGCTCTTATAGCTGTTGCAATTTTAAGTTTAGTAGCAATGATATTAGCACTTACTACTGATTTTGGTTGGCAATGGTATGGCGGTTCTAGTGATACCTACTATTTTTGGCTTGGAAGCCCAAATGTTGAAGCTTGGCCTCAGTTTTTTCTGGTAGTAATAGCACTGGTATTTCTGATTTCATTAGGCTATTCGATACTATTACTCATTATTAATCTTGGAAAAATCTCCTTGAACATCCCATCTAAATTGCATGCCATTTTCGGATTAGTTTTGGCTTTAGCTGCTTTCGTATCAACTCTATTTACTCTAGGAATGTGGGCAATTGCTTCTTCTAATTATTATTGGGGCGTATCAACAAGCTTCTATACCTCATTATTTGAATCAATAATTATAGGTATATTCTATGTAGTCTATTTTGTAAATACAAGAAAAGAATTGACTGAACAACCTGCTAAATGAAAAGTTGCTAGACTCTACAATAAATTACTTGCTAATTATAGTACTTGGAAATAGGAAAAACATCCAATTCAGGCTTATTATTTTGAAGTTAAGAATCTTTATTAAGAATCAAAAGACTACCCTATATTATAATAATAGTAACTGGAGGGTAAAAGATGGTAAAATCTTTGCCAAAAATTATACTGGTTTTAACCCTAATTTTTAGTAGTTTTTTGATGTTTAATACTGTGAATAATGGTACTTCTAATAACGATTATACTCAAGAAATCAGTTTTAGAAGTTCTAATAAGCTAATCGACAATGATTTGCTTATTTCAGAATTCAAGACAACGCCATACGAACCAAGCTTTGGATCTAAAGCAGCAAGAACGGGTGCCCAAAGTTTTGTTGTCCTTCTTGTTCATTTTTCTGATTATGTGACTCCTAGATGGACACCAGCTGAGCATGAGGACATTATGCAAACAATTGATGATTATTGGTTTAATGCTACAAATGATTTAATGTGGATTGATTGGGCCGTTGAAGGGTGGTACGATTTAGGAAATAACCTAGCACACTATGCACATCTTACTGCTGGTGGTTCTTTAGATCTAGATGTTAATTGGAATACCATCGCAACTGAAGCAGTAGCTTTGGCTGATGGAGATGTTGACTTTTCTGCTTTTGATAATATTATTATCATGCTAAGTAATGTTTGGTGGCGTGGCGTAAGCACTCTCGGAACAAAGATAGCAATAAATACTGCTGAAGGTTCCTTCAATCGGGAAGCTACACTCGTTGCAGAAAGAGATGGTGATACCGAAGAAGCAGTTTGGGGTCGAGTGGCTCACGAAATGGGTCATTGTTTTCTCTTACAACATACACATGGTAATAGTGCTGTTAAGAATTATGCCAGTCATTATAGTTTAATGGCTCGAGCTTATCCATCTGCTTGTAATATTTATACTCAGCTCATCGATAATCATGCGGGTTGGTTTGATGCTCCAACGAATGAAGAAGTAATCGCTGCGGGTCAATCATTATCGTTTCAAGTTAGACCACGCCATCTGGACACTACTTTAGATGTTCAAGCCTTGAAAGTTCCTTTCTCCGCTACGAAATATTATCGTGTTGAAGTAATCGAGCAAAAATCAGAGGATGCTTGGTTGCCTGATGAAGGTGTACTTATTTACCTGGTTGATGAAGGTGATCCTACTAATGATCAATGCACTGATATGGATAGCACTCCAGGAAGCACAGATCCCGATTATCTTGACTGTCTGTATGACGTAGGTCAAACGTTCACAGATGCAACTAACGATATAACAATATCAATAGATAGTTTCTCCTTTGATGGCTATGGTATAACAGTCACTAATGATGCAGGTGGAACTATTGATTTAATGATCAATGAATGGGGTGATCCTCCAGGTTCTCCAGGTCCCTACGAATCAATAGATATCTACATCGACAACCCTGTGAATGGATGGGATTGGTATAGATACAATGATGGAAATGGTCACAATCCAGTAGGAAATGGAGATGATCCACTTCTAAATCATGAGAATAGATTGTATGCAAAAATCCATAATATCGGTGATACAGATGCCAGCGATGTTATTGTTAAATTCTATGAGAATACTCCTATTGGAGCTGGTGCAAGTGGTTCTTGGACTCTCATTGATACCTTAACAGGACTTTACGTTACTAAGGGTACCACTCAAGATGTTTTTGTTCCTTGGACCCCAACGTATGCTGTTTCACCAACAGACACTGGAATATTAGATATGCACTCTTGTGTTAGAGTTGTCATCGATAGCCATCCCTTAGAAGATACTTGGGGAAATAATGATGCACAAGAAAATATTGACTTTTTTGAAGTAACTACTGGTACCCCAATGCTTGAATTGATGTATCCTGCTGCTACTTATGGAGCTGTAAGCAAAGAATTCACAATAGTTAATCCTTGGAAAGAAACAAAAGAAATCCATATCAATGTCTTAGGTGTAACCGGTGGCTGGACAGTAACTGGAAATGGAATAGGCGAGTTCCACACTTTTTCATCTAATGAAGCCAAAGTTTTCAATATTCAAATAACGCCCAATCCAGATGCCCGTATAACTGATTCGGTGCAAGCTGATCTCGTAGCATCAACGAATGTTATGTACGAAAATGAGAATGGTACTTTCGATGGAGATATGCATCTCACTCCGTTTGGAGGGGTATCATTTTCTGCAACCATCATGTATCGAAGTACTTTGAATATTGATGCCACAATTAGAGATGAAAATAATTTCTTAATCAAAGGAGAACTTAATTTCTTGGATAGCATTCCGCAGCAGTCATTACCCGAAGCCGATGGTGACCGAATGGTATATCTGCTTGTTGAGGAAGTTAATACCGGTGATATATCAGACGCTACGGTTGTTGTAGACCCATACGGAGACTTCCAACTTGAAGTCATTGGCAAACCTGGTCTATTCGCAATAAATGCTTATTATGCTGGTACTGGCATTATCACAAGTAGTGCTTCTGTAACCCTTATGGTTGACTTAAATGCAAGCTCAGTATGGACCAGTACTACTACTTTTGGTGGTTTTATACCAGGGTTTACTTTAATTATTGCAATAACTGGAATCCTTCCAATATGTGTAATAGTAATTGTAAAACGCAAGAGAAAACTAGCTACCTGATAAAGTAAAGGATTAATCCTTTCTTTTCTCTTTTTTTTTATCAAGTCCTTTTCTAATAATTAGGTTTTAACGAGTATTTGGTATCATTTAATTATTGGTAGATACAATATATATTAGAACAATTCTTTGGAGAAAGGTAGAATGAACGTAAAACGAAAAAGTAACCATAAACCAATTTACTTTTTACTAATTATCATACTAATTTTATTCTTTGGATATATGCCTACAGAGTATTCTCAGAGTAATCCTATTCCAACAGTTATTTATGCGGCTAAATTTGAGGAAATCAATCAATGGGATGTGACCCTTTCAACTGAAGGGAGCTCTTTAACTAGAGACACTACACTAAACTATTCCTTAGAAAACTCTGGAAAATTAATTGGTAGAACAGTTTGTTATTATGATTTTACCAAACATAGTGCAAGTGGAGAACCGATAAGCTTCAAAAATTCTAGATATGTTGAATTTGGCTGGTATTTCACAAACATCAGTAGTAATTATGTTGGCGTGATGCTTAACTATTCCGATACTCAAGTTTATTGCATAGCGGATTTTTCAGGTGAATATTCGAATAGCAGTACTGAATATTGGTTTCTTAACAATGATACTATTACCGAGAACTGGTTTGAACATCATTTATCACTAGATTCTTTTGGTGATCAGTTATACGGTGTTGCAATTATCAATAGTGGTTATGATAATGGGATAGATTTGGAACCTTGTAATCAGACAACAAATTTCGCTTATATTGCTATAGGACATGTCGGTGAGGGATGGACACCTTTCATAGCAATTCCAGTATTTCCAATAATAATCGGGTTAGCAACTATTGGAATTATAAGTTCAAAATTAGTGACAAAAAAATCGAAAGAAAAGAAATGAATGATTCTTTTCTTATATTTTTCCTATTACTTTTCCTGTTTTTTTATCAAATGGAAAGAATCGTATGTTCTCAATCTAGTTGAATTACGTTCAATTTTATTCTGTATATAGCATTATAGAGAATATACTTACCAAAATTATCTGGAAATGTTGGAATATAGCCTATTTACTAAAAAGATATACTTTCTGAATTCAATAGTATTAATTGATAACCAAAAATGATGGTGGTCAATCAATGCAAATAAAAAACAAAATAATATCGAAAAAAGAAATTAAGGATATAATGCTGATTTTATTTATTACTGGAGTACTGTTACTATTGTCCCTTGCTTTAGATTTTAATCATCACTTTACTAATCTGTGGTTTTGGGATTAAACAAGAATCACTTTTTGTTTAAAACAATTAATTTTGCTATTGAATATGGTCTTCTTTTGTAAGTTCTAATAATATCCAAGGAAAAAAGTAATTTCTTCTTCTCACCGTAAGTATTTTAAATGGAAACTGGAAGGAAAAATATAATTAATAATATTAAGCTAGGCCCGTAGCGCAGTTAGGATAGCGCACTTGCCTTCTAATCAGTTCACTCGATGATCTGAGAAGTAAGTAAGGGGTCGAGGGTTCAAATCCCTCCGGGCCTGCCATTTTGTTTTTTCCATAAAAGTTTATATGTATTTAAACTCTAATTTGTTTTATTCAAGATATTAGGAGTTATGTAATTATGTCTAGTAAAGAGGAATCAAAAACAATTGATGCATTAGAGAAAATTGCTAAAGAATTAGAATTAGCTAATAGACTGAAAATATTTGAATTAATAATGATTAAATCTAATGTTCTCGTACAACATTTTGACAAATTCAATGATCCTGTTACTGAATTTGAAGAAAAAATAAGGTCTATAGAAGAGCACTAGTTTTGTCTATTTTTAGTTAATAAATATAGCGAATTTCTGAATTTAGAAAATTAAATTGTCTTTCAGATTTTCTCTAATAGGTTATGTAATAATTTCTTCAACCATCTCTTTCCGATTAACCTTCTCCTTTGATTGATTTTATCAGTGATACAAATCAAACTTTTGTTGTCTAATTTGAAGATAAGATTGTAGCTGCAACACGCGGTGTCATTGACTCTAGCAATTTAGATCTTCTGAATCACCCCAAAACAATTGCGATAAATTTTGCTTTTACTTATCCAAAATTCAGAGGATTGGGTTTAGGATCTCATCTAGTAAATGAAGTTCTCAAAAGTGGTCAAACACATCAGTGTACTAGATGTACAGTGGATTTTGAATCAGCTAATCTATTAGCAAACCGGTTTTGGTTATCCCATTTTACCCCCATCGCCTATAGGGCTATTCGAAAAATAGATAATCGTCTTTAACCAGATTCTCTGGATCTTTCTATTTTTGTTTGGAAAGTGTTAGATATCTGGTAGATTTGTAATTATTATTTATATTCTATAATGATTATTTAGAAGCTAGGGATCATTATGAAAAAAGTTATACAAATTTGGCCTTCATTTTTGAATAAAATAGAAACAAGCAATGTTGAAGAAACATATTTCTTTGATTTTAGTGATAATAAAGATGAAACTTGTGCACTTCAAATAAATAAAGGAACATGTCAATTCATAGATGGTGTGCCTGAAAATTATACTATTAAGATTACAGTAGAAACTAATGATTGGATTTCAATCTTATCGAAGGAACAATTGATTGAAGATGTTATTGCTCAAGGGAAACTAGCTATCGAAGGTGATGATAGGAAACTAACTAAATTTGAAAAATATTTTTCCGGTGATCCCGACGGTCTTCATTTCAAATCTAGTAATTATGTAATGACTGAGAATGAGAAAGAACAGCAAGAAGGAAAATGGACTAAACCTCGTAAAATCTTAGGTCTAATTGGTTCTCCTAGAAAAGATCGAGGAGTAACATCATTAATTTATTCATTTCTCAAGCAAGGGTTGGATGACTGTGATTGTGAAATTGATACCATCTATTTAGCTGATTTAGAGAATAAGACCTGTAAGGGATGTTTTACTTGTTGGAATGGAAAAGAGAAGAAATGTGTATATAGTGATGATGTTAATGATTTAATTCTTAAAATACCCACATATGACTTGATGATACTAGCAGCACCTGTTTATATTGATGGCCTTCCTGGTGCTCTCAAAAATTTCATCGATAGAATGCTCTGTTTAATAGCTCCTGAATTTATCATAAAAGATGATCATTGTAGACACCCAAGTAGATATCCAAAAATGCCTCATCTTCTCCTTTTATCCACCTGTGGATTTACAGAATTTGATAATTTCTCTCCAATGATCGAACATGTGGAAGAAATTTGCAAAAACATTCATTTTTCCTACATCGGAGAAATACTTCCACCAACTGCTTGGTTAGCGACGATACCAAACCTACAACCTTTGTACTTGCCTGTGATTGAAGCGATAAAACAAGCTGGCAAAGATATTTTCAATTCAGGTAAAATATCAGAGAAACTCTACGAGAAAATTACTAAACCTATTCTTTCACGGGGGCAGATTTTTTCGATTTACAATCGTGTTGAATAGATTGTATCGAAGATCTAAATCTTCTTAACAAAATGTTCTAGTTTCTTTAACCAAAAATCAGAATTCTTACTTTTTCTTTCATTTATCATGTACCAGTGTGTAAGAGATGAAATTGCAAATCCTTTCCAAGCATTTACTTCTCGTTGTAAATGTAGAGGGGGGTGCACCTTCGAATATTCTTGAGCATATGCTAAGTCATAATAAATTGAACCTTTGGTTGCAAATTCCCAATCAATAATGGCATATTTTGGTTCTTGTTCTTTGGTAGTAGGATAGATTTGGAGAATATTGCCTTCATGAAAATCTCCATGAATTAAGTGAGTAATTGTTAATTTTGTCTTGTTTTGCTGCTCTAAGAACTCAGTAATCAGTTGTAAATACATTATCCACTTTTCCTCATTTTCTTGTTCTTTGTTTAGAGGTTGTGTTAATTTTTTGACTACATCTTGCTCAAATGAAAATTTAGTTGGAAAATGTTTTCCTGCTCTTTTCATAAGATCAATTAAATCAGTTACTAACTGAAAATCTAGATAAGGTTCCATACTTGCAAATGCTTGCCCATGAATCCAAGATAATGCTCGAATAGAATAACCTGCTTCTATAGTAGGCCACTCGTCAACAATATCTGGAACAATGATTGATTGTTCATCTAAAAGCACGTGTTTCACTTCTTTTGCGATTGCTTCTAGAGCTGCACCCTCTCGTTCGAAACGATTTTGATAATAGTCATTGTTCGGATAAATGCGAAATATTACTTTTTGCCCCTTATAGTTGCCAGTAAATTTCTGGATTGATTCACCTAATATCAAAGGATGCAAATTAGTTGCATTTGTAATGTCTTCCAATTGATTGATAGTCAAATTCATTTTCTTGTTAGACCCCTTGATACAAAATACGTTATCTATTGTTTGCATCTATTACCATTTTGATGTCTAATTGATATTATTGATGTTAAAGAAAAAGATTTAGTCTATTTATACTAGATAATATGTGATAAAACATTTCGAGAGATGACTTATGGTTTCAAAAACTGCTTCTATTAAACCAACGATTACCGATATGATTTCATTAGAATTTGTTTCACATGCAAAAATCTCTCCATCTGGAGATAAAATAGCCTATTGTATTAGAAATACTAATTGGAAAAGGGATGCATATGAGAGTGAATGTTTTATCTTTGATATTGAGAAAAATAAAACCTTTCAATTAACTAGATATGGTAAAGTAAATGAGATCGCTTGGATGAACAATGAATCTCTTGCAGTATTAAAAGTAGACCCCGAAATGAAAGAAAATGCTAATCAAATTTTTGTTTTTGAAGACCTTATTGGTGAGCCCATCAAAATAACCGATCATAAAAACGACATTCAAAACTTCAAGATATTTGGTGAAGGAATAGTTTTTCTATCAAAAGCTGTTGAAGGCGTAAAAAAGAACGAACGCAAGAATAAGTTTGGTTCTTTCATTCATTTTGAGCAAGAACGTAGTACTAGTGCTCTTTATTATGTTGATTATAATAAAATGAAGAATTATCTCGCTGAAAAGAAAAAAAAGAATGGAAATAATTCTAAGATACCAATTAAACCCGTGATAGAAATTACTAAATTATTGAAAGAGCCGTTATCAATTTTGAGTTACATTGTTTCTCCACAAGATGATGCAATTTATCTAAATTGCCAATCTCGAGATGATAGAGTATACGAACAAGACTCAAGTAATTATCAAATTAGAATAAATCCCAATGAGGCATTAAATACCTATCTCCAAAAACAATCATCTGATAAAAAGGAAACTAAGAATAATAATAACAAAGACGTCAAAGATGATGATGTGTCTTATCTTGGTGCTCTAACTAAAATAGCATTTCCAATTGTGACTTCTATTGTCAATATTTCTCCGGATGGAAAGAAACTTCTCATAGCAAGAAGAGAACGTGATAATTTCTACTTCACACAAAGTGATTTGTGGATATTAGATGTAGATGAATGGCAGTCCCTTCTTGCAAAGGAAGAAATTATTGACAAATTAGTGAAAATTACAAGCAGTTTAGATAGAACTGCTATGAGTACACATTGGGTGAAAGAAGGTATATTCTGTTCTCATGTTGATGGAACAAAAACAGCTATCTCCCACATTTCTGAATCTGGGAAAATTACTACATTAGATTTAGGTGGGAATTCCACTTCGCTTTTCAATACTTTTGACATTTCTGAGAGTGGTCGTTTATGTTTATTAATTTACAACTCTTCAAAAATGGAAGAGCTCTATATTTCTCAAAATCCCCTTACACTAAGTGAATTAGAACTCATACAAATAACCAATATTGGCAAACAAGTTCAAAATTGGCAATTTGGTACCGTTGAAACTATAAGATGGCCTAGTAAAGATGGGGCTGAGATTGAAGGCGTACTTAGAAAACCTGAAGGTTTCAATCCAAAGAAAAAATATCCATTAGTTTTCATCATTCATGGTGGACCAGCAAGTTTTGATGCTGAAAATATCTTGCCACGAAATGATCTCTATTATTATCCTGGTATTCAATTTAGCAATTTAGATATGCTTGTTTTGAAAGTAAATTACAGGGGATCCATTGGAAGAGGACAAGCATTTCTTGAGTTAAATAAAGATAATCTTGGAATTGGAGATATGTGGGATATAGAAAGTGCCATAGATTATCTTGATCAACAAGGGTTTGTTGATACTACTAAAATAGGTTGCATGGGATGGAGTCAAGGTGGATACATCTCTGCTTTTGTTGGCATTCATTCAAAACGCTTCAAAGCAGTCTCTGTTGGTGCAGGTATAGCGGATTGGTACACTTATCATATTAGCAATGATATCCCCCAATTCACTACTCATTATCTTTCTGGCAGTCCGTTCAGAAACAGAGAATTATATGAGAAAACAGCTCCAATAAGCAATATCAAAAATGCCAAAACACCTACGTTAATTCAACACGGAGAAATAGACCAAAGAGTACCACTATCAAATGCAAAAGAGCTCTATCGTGGTTTAAAGGAGATGAATGTACCAGTTGAATTGTTCATTTATCCAGGAATGGGGCATCCAATACACAAACCAAAAGCAAATCGCTCTGTTATGTATCAAAATTTGAATTGGTTCAGTCATTACTTGTTAGGTGAAGACTTGAATCTATTTGATGAGAAGAAAATGGAAAAATGAGTTCCTTTTCTTTCTATTGTTTATCATCATTATCTACTATTTTCTTCTATGTACTACTATTTTCTCTCTATACCCAACACATAATATTGATTCTAAATGCATATGGAAGTAGATTGAAACTGACTGTTGAATTGTTATGGTGTCAAAAACCAGTGATATATCAGAATCAACTTCTATAGCAATAAAAATTGCTAATGAACTAATTAATAGTTCAGAAATCACTCAAGATGAAATATTTGAAGAAAACGAAGTAAAAATGGAAGTAGTGAATTTATCACATTGGTATGGTGATAATCAAGTTTTATCTGGTATATCTATGCCTATCTTCAAGAACAAAGTTACAGCTATTATTGGTCCTTCTGGTTGTGGAAAATCAACCTTTCTTCGCGATTTGAATCGGATGAATGATTTGGTGTCTATCTCTAGAACATCAGGTGATATTCTATTAGGAAACAAAAACATCCATGACAGTGATGTAGACGTAGTTCAATTGAGAAAACGAATTGGTATGGTCTTTCAGAAACCAAATCCTTTTCCTATGCCAATAGAAAATAACATAGCTTATGGACCTTATATCCATGGGGTAAAATCAGACCGTATTCCTGCAATTGTGAAAAGTTGTTTGCAAAAAGCAGTTCTGTGGGATGAAGTCAAAGATCGATTAAAAGACAATGCTCTTTCTCTCTCCGGTGGGCAACAACAGAGGTTATGTATTGCACGAACTTTATCCGTTCAACCTGAAGTAATTTTGTTTGATGAACCTTGTAGCTCTCTTGACCCGCACGCTACCGCTAAGATTGAGGACTTGATTACAAAATTGAAACAAGATTATACAGTAGTGATAGTTACTCACAATATGCAACAAGCAGCTCGAGTGTCTGATTATACTGCATTCTTCAACTTAGGCGATCTTGTAGAATTTAATAGTACTAAAACAATATTCAGATCTCCGGAGCAAAAAAAGACAGAGGAGTATATTTCCGGTCGATTTGGTTAACTCGCTTCTATTGGTGATTAGTGCATTGAATGAAAATAATGAACAGTTTGATGAAATTTTACGCTCCAAAGAGTTAATGAGCAAATATGTGAATAATGTGGGATTGATTCAATATAGTATTCGAATACATTTGAATAAATATTTTTATAGCTAAGAACTATCGGAATAGTGGTGACTATATTTTTGCCAGCAAATACTCGCGATTCACTTTCCAAAGCTAAAGCACTCGAAGACAGGAGAGAAGAAGCAAAGCTTGCTATAAAAATAGCTGCTGATTTAACCGATCCTCCCGAAATTGTCCGAGAAGAATTAATAAAAACCCACGAATTAAAAATGGAGTCAGTTGAACTTTCACATTGGTATGGTGATAACAGGGTTCTTTCGGGTATTTCCATGCCTATTTTCAAAAACAGGGTTACAGCTATCATTGGTCCATCTGGTTGTGGAAAAACAACCTTTCTTCGCGATTTAAACCGAATGAATGATTTAGTTAAGATTGCACGAATTGCTGGCCAAATTTTACTTGATGGGCAAGATATCTACGCAGAGCACATTGATGTTGTTCAATTGAGAAAACGAATTGGTATGGTCTTTCAGAAACCAAATCCTTTTCCTATGTCAATTGAAAATAATATTGCTTATGGTCCATATGTTCATGGAGTTAAGCATGAGGGTTTGGATGAAATTGTAGAAAGCTCCTTGAAAAAAGCTGCTTTGTGGGAGGAGGTTAATGATCGATTAAAAGATTCTGCTTTATCATTATCTGGAGGTCAACAACAACGATTGTGCATTGCGCGAGCATTATCTATTGAACCTGAAGTTCTCTTAATGGATGAACCTTGCAGTTCTCTTGACCCGCACGCTACTGCTAAGATTGAGGATTTGATTACAAAATTAAAGCAAGATTATACTGTAGTGATCGTTACACACAATATGCAGCAAGCTGCTCGAGTGTCTGATTACACGGCATTTTTCAATATAGGGGAATTAATTGAATTTGATAGAACAAAGAAGATCTTTGCTAATCCTGAAAGGAAAATGACTGAAGAGTATATTTCAGGACGATTTGGATAGGTAGTTAGGATACAAATTAATTAACGAATATGAATACTATAAAAAAAGGTGAAAAAATTGAGTAAAAATAAATCGAGATTCGGTGGTACAATACGTTTCAAGGAAATAATGAAAGAATTGAATCAACATCTAGTTGACTTGTCCAATCTTGTAATTAAAATGATTAAAGATGGAAATACTGCCTTAATAAATGATGATGAAGTTGCCTTCAAAAGGCTTGAAGAAGAGCTAAAGGAAGTTCATGTACATTGCAATTCTATTGATGAAGCTGTTATGAATACCATTGCTTTACATCAACCATTTGCAAAGGATTTACGATTTATACTCTCCACTCTCAAAGTCTCAAATGAAATTCACCGTTCTGCTCATGATGCAGTACATATTGCTAATAGTTCAGCTTTCATCAACTTAGAACAATATAATGATATTATTCAACGAATTAGCAAGCTAGCTACAAAAGCTTCTTCCATGTTCAAGAAAAGCATTGAAGCATTTTGTAATCAGAAGGAGCTCAATGTTCAGAAATGGACAAAAAAGGACGATGAAGTTGATAGATTGCATTCGGAAATAATTCAAGATGTCACTAAAATTGTTGAAACAGATCCAACTTGGTCACGAGCTGGTGTAAGCCTTATTTTAACAACGAGGTATATCGAACGAATTGCTGATCATGCCTGCAATATTGTTGAAGAGAGCAATTATGTTGTTACTGGTAAAAAAGCAAAAATAGAGTAATGCTTTATTCATTGAGCATTATCTAAATTATTTCAGCAAAATTAGAACCATAACCACATATCCGCTCTAAATTTCTTATAACAAGTCGTATATGCTTGTTCTAGTTTTTCTTATTTGATTAATTGAATAAAGTTTACAAGTATACTTTTGATGTCTGGAACTATATCTTCTATATAGAGAGAATTTGACAATTATTAGCTATATTCGGTCATTGTTTTGTAAGTAGACTACACACAAAAGCATTATCTTAATGTCTCACATAAGAGGTGCACAAAGAAAAAAACAAAACGGTGATAAAATAAAATGTCATTTGGTAAAAATACAAACAAACTAACATACCTCCTTATTGCCTTAATCTTTGTTGGAACGGGTTTAGGAGTCTTTATTGGTTGGATTGCTTTTTATGATGGACAAGGTGGAGATTCATATACCTTAAACGTTCAGGGTTCCACCACAGTAGAAAAAATATGTACTTTATCTGCAGTTCCTTTTATGGATGCACATCCTGGTGTACAAGTAACGATCTCAGGTACTGGTTCCGGAACGGGGATTGGAACTTTAATCAATGGTCAATGTGATATTGCAATGGCTTCCAGAGCTGTAAAATCTTCTGAAAATGAAACCGCTCATACAAGCACAGGTGCTTGGTTGAGACAATTTACAATTGCGAAAGATGGGCTGGCAATTATTATTAATGACGATGCTACCAGTGTTTTAGATCTCAGTTTAGATGAAATCAAGGCAATTTTTAACGGCACAATTTCTAGTTGGGATAGTACTGCCCTGCCTGATGTAGGGTTATCTGGTGATATTCTAGTAGTGGTTAGAGAAGAAGGTTCAGGAACAAGAGATACATTCAACGGCTTAGTTATGGGTGACGCTGATCAAGAATTTCCCGATAGTCAATATGTTGGTGATGCTCTACCTATGTCTAGCAATCAGATGATTTTCGATGAGGTTAATACTAATCCTCAAGCAATTGGTTATGTGGGGTTAGGTTACCTTGGTAATGGCGTTGAATCAGTACATATAGATGGTGTTGAACCAACTTTTGAAACAATAGTGGATACAACATATTCTATTCAAAGAGGTCTCTATCTAGTAACACTCGGTGATCCCGACGTTGGTTCATTAGTATGGGAATATGTGAATTGGCATTTCAGTCCAGATGGGCAATATTATATCTTTGATTCGGGATTCATAAATATCTTGCCAAGACGAGATAATTTACTATAAGCAAAGAAGTTCGGAGATTTATTCTCCTAACATTTTTTTTCATAAACAAATAGAAGAAGCAAAAAAGAGCAATGTTTCATTTAGTGAGCTCTATCAATTGCCATTTCAGCAATATCTAATCCATAACCGCAGATTCTATCCAAGTGTCTTTCTACAAGCTGAATTTGTATTTCCACATCAAAATCCGATGTTCTTTGTCTTGTCAGTTTCTCAGTTTCAAGTTTAGACTGTAATTCCTCAAATATCTTAATTGCTTTGAAAGCTAATTTCAATTTGTTTCCAAGAAAACTCTGTATTGCTAATGTATGAATTTCAACCGCTTGTTTTGAATATTCAATTAAATATTTTCTAGTGGCTTCATCATCTATTGTCTTATCTTGTAAATCAAAGCAGCTTTTAGCGATACTTTCACAATGATCAGCAATCTTTTCCAAAGACTTTGCAACAGGATAAATATACAAGACTTCTTGAGGTTTAATATTCATTTCTTTTAGGACGATTGGATTTTCTAAAGCTGATGAGATCTCTCTTCTAATTAAGAAATAGAGTCTGTCAACTGCATTTTCTCTTTCGAAAATATCTTTTGCACTTTCTTTATCTGATGTAACAAATGATTTGATAGCTACTACTTGCATATTTCTAGCAATTAAGTGTCCTCTTCTTAAAGCCTTATCAATTGGGAATTCCCCATGGATTGCTAAATCTCGAATCTCTACTTCTTGGAAAGACTCGGAGATAATTTCGCTTCCAATAAGCTTCGAAACCGTAGAAGAAATTGCTTTACTTGTTTTCGGAGAAATATCGCTCTTGGATTTAATAATAATCTTGGAAAAACCGGCAAGATATTTTGAAATAATGATTTTCTCAAGTAAACTGGTTTCACCTATAACATCAATATCAATAATCACTTCTCTTTCCCTTGTGGGAGTCAAGGAGTTTTTTGATAAAAGGAGTGTCCCATCGTTTTGCTCTAAGATAGATAACTCTTCTCCCTGCTTCAAATTTAATCTTGTAACCCATTCTCGGGGAAGACTTATTGTATAGGTTGATTTTCCAGTAAGTTGTATTTTTCGTTTTACGGACATTTTACATCCCAAAAGCTTGTGCGTTTCTATATACTAATACTATCAAATTACTCTCTAGTATATATTAACTGTTATAAACTATAGTTATTTAATTCTCTCTATATAGAAACACTAAAACTATATTCAACTATTGTTATGTAAATAGACTATACACAGAAATATTATCTTAAAGACTTCCTTTAAGTAAAGTACCCAAAAATAAATCTAATTGGTGAAAAGTTATATGTCATTTGGTCGATATAAAAACAAAGTCACATACATTCTAGTTGCATTAATTTTTGTTGGAATAGGGTTTGGTTTCTTTATAGGTTGGCTTACATTTGATAGTGGGGGTGGCGGTGATACATATCTCCTAAACATTCAAGGATCTACTACAGTAGAAAAAATATGTACCCTCTCTGCAGTTCCTTTTATGAATACACATCCGAGCATCCAGCTTACAGTTTCTGGTACAGGTTCTGGAACGGGAATTGGTACACTTATCAATGGACAATGTAACGTTGCAATGGCTTCTCGTGCAGTGAAATCTTCCGAAAATGAAACCGCTCACACAAGTACTGGTATCTGGTTACGGCAATATGCAATAGCTAAAGATGGATTGGCGATTATCATTAATGACAATGCCATTGGCACATTAGATCTTAGTGTAGATGTCATTAAAGCAATTTTTAACGGCACAATTTCTAATTGGGATGACACAGCTTTACCTGATGTAGATTTATCTGGTGAAATTCAAGTTGTAGTTCGAGAAGAGGGTTCAGGAACTAGAGATGCGTTTAATGACCTTGTTATGGGAGATGCAGATCAAGAGTTCGCTGATAGTCAATATGTTGGTGATGCTCTACCTATGGCTAGCAATCAGATGATTTTCGATGAGGTTAATACCAATTCTCAAGCTATTGGGTATGTTGGACTTGGCTATCTTGGTTCAGGTGTTGACACTGTTCTTGTAGCTGGTGTTGAACCAACATTTGATACCATTCTTGATACAACCTATTTTATTCAGAGAGAACTCTACTTGGTAACCCTTGGCACTCCAGAAATTGGTACCTTAACATTGGAATATATTAACTGGCACTTTAGTCCTGAAGGGCAGTATTATGTCTTTGAATCCGGCTTCATTAATGTTCTAGATAAACGAGATGATGTTATATAGGCAAAAATAGATTTGAGGTATTTCGATTGTCTGAAAAAACTAATTCAATAGCTAACATCAATGAAAATGATACGAGTGAAGAAGCACTTAATTCAACCATTGATTTAAGTCGAGTGCTTGCTATTGGTTTACATAAAACTTCTTGGCAACAAATTATGTTATTACTTGCAGCAAGTTTATCCGTCATAATTGTGTTCCTAATCTTTATTTTCACGTTCATAAATGGTTTCCAAATAATACCTGAGTATGGCTTTTTTAAATTCCTCTTTGGTGATTTTTGGAATCCTGAAATTGAATTTGGTATTTTCCCTATGATCCTTGGGAGCTTTTTAGTAGTCCTTATTGCACTCGTTATTGCCGTACCGGTAGGTATAGCATGTGCTGTGTATCTTTCCGAATTAGCACCTGATATTGTCCGAAAAATAATGAAACCAACAATTGAATTGCTTGCGAGTATTCCCTCTATCGTTTACGGATTCATTGCCTTGAGAACAATAGTACTATTTTTCCAAAACGTTTTAGGATTTAAAACCGGGAGGACTGCTTTTACTGCTGGGTTAGTTTTATCCATTATGATTCTTCCAACAATTATCTCAATTGCTGATGATGCCATTAAAGCTGTACCGCAAAGATACCGCGAAGGATCTCTTGCACTCGGAGCAACACAATGGCAAACTATCCGTAAGGTAATACTACCTGCTTCTGTTTCTGGACTGACTGCAGCGATTATTCTTGGATTTGGTAGAGCAATCGGGGAAACGATGGCTATCTATATTATAGGCGGAGGAGCAACAGCAATCCCTAAACCATTTTTCAATATCTTTCAACCAATAGACACTCTAACTTCTCTAATTGTAAGAGAATTGGGTGAAGCAGCTGTTGGTTCAACAGCATATCACGCAATTTTCGGTGTTGCTTGTGTGTTATTTGTTATCACATTTGTGGTCAATTTAGCTGGTGATATAATCATAAAACGATTTGCAAAGAAACTAAAGGGTGGAGTATAATGAGTGACACTACACAGAAAATCGAGCAGCAACCATCTGCAGAAGGGGAACAATCATTTGATGATCTTCCACGTCGAAAACGCTTACTCTCTCCCAAACAAGGACAAAAAACTGCTTACATAATGTTGGGGTCATCCGCAGTATTCATCTTTCTTATAATCGCAGTATTCTTAGGTTATATTATTGTAAATGGTTTAGCAAATTTCAGCTTTAGATTAATTTTCTCACCTTTCAACCCCACAACTGATCTGTATGGAATTGGACCAGCTATTTTAGGTACATTCATTTTGGTACTAGGTTCAGTAGCAATTGCTTTACCATTAGGTATACTTGCTGCTATCTATCTTACAGAATATACTAAGGGTGGTGTAATAGTAAACATCATTGACCAAGGAATAAACAATCTCGCTGGAGTGCCTTCAGTTGTTATAGGTGTCTTTGGTTATACATTCTTCTGCATTTTCTTGAGAATAGGGCAATCTATAATAGCTGGATGGTTAACCTTGGCTTGTATGCTCTTACCAACAATAATTAGAACCTCGCAGGAAGCACTAAAAAGTGTACCACATGAGTATAGAGAAGGCAGTTTAGCTTTAGGAATAACAAAGTGGCGAACAATAAGACATGTTGTTCTACCATCAGCGTTACCTGGCATTTTAACTGGTGCTATTTTATCTTTAGGAAGAGCCGCCGGAGAGACTGCAGCAATTCTATTCGTTGGTTCCGGGTCATTGTTCTTAAAATGGTTTGGCGGTTTCACTGGAACCTTTACTACGTTACCTTACATGATTTTGCATTTGCATCGCTCGAGTGGTGGATGGGAGGAAGTTGGGTCTGTAATGTGGCTTATCGCCTTTGTATTAATGATGGTAGTGTTTGGCTTCAATGCTGTTGCAATGGTAGTTAGAAGTAAGTTTGAGAAGAAACGAACTGGAAATTAGTTTTGAGTCTAATTTCCACTAGTTATTTTTAGGTAGCATTTTTGTTTTCAGTTAAATTTTTTTGCAAAAAAAGAGTGTCGATGAAAAATATCTTCTTTGCTTATTTTTCGGTGGTATTTTCATCAGATTTAGCATCAACGTCTTCATTGTCAATGAGATACGTATGATTATAGCTAAAGAGCTTAATTATATGAACGATTTTTTCTCCAACAGCAATCATTTCTCGTAATGATTTGTTCAGTGCATTCCCAATGAACACTTCTGGTTCTTCAAAAGAGATTTCGCAGACACCATCTTGGTCACAGAATTTAAACTCAAATAATCCATCTATTATTTCGTAACAAACAATATTTAACTCATCAACTTTCTCTAATGATAGATTATAGTCATGATATAATTCCTTTATTACTTCATACATTAATTTCCCTGCTTTGGAAACTTCTTTGAGTATGCTCACAAGTTTTTCATACGTTGGTTTCTTCATATCTGCAACGTGTGTATTCATAACTACTCGGATTTCTTTGCTGTGAGTAGAAACAGCATTTATTCTCTCAAAGAGTTGAAGCTTCTCAATTTCTATTTTAGTATCAACTTCTCCTTCTTTCATTAATTTTAGTAATTCCCCACGGATGCCCTTTTCTTCTATTTCAAGAATATCCAATGTGAGGTTGTGAATCTTAGTATTACATTCCACATATAATGCTTCGAAATATTTGTATGGAATGAAGGATAATTGTACTAATTTATCTTCTACTCTTCTTTGTATAGTTCTAAATCCTAGTAATCTTCTGAACATTCTTAGAATAGCCCCCTGATAGCATAATAGCATCCTACAGCAATTAGGCCACTAATTATTGGTGTCAAAACAACAAAGATAACGATCAATCTCACCGTTTTTAAATTGAGCGGTTTTTTCATACTAACTCCCGCACCCATAAAACTGGAAACCAAGACCATCGTTCCTGATACTGGGATGCCAATTATTACTGCGAGGAATACAACAATAGCTGCAGAACCCTCTGTAACAAAAGCTGATTCTGGAGTCAATTCTACAACATCATTTCCTAAGGTTTTCAGGACTCTCCAACCAATAATAATTAATCCCAAGCCTAATCCTATTCCGCCAATTAGCAAGGGTAATCTTTGATACCAATATCCACCACCCTCAAAAAGTGGAACAATAGGTGCAATAGCGTTGTTGATATCATTTCCTGCTCGAGCTAATCCAGTCCAAACAACCATAACTAACAGCAAAACACCAAATACATTATTAGCGGATTCGTGTTGTCTGAAACTCTTAACGGACTTCGCTAATATTACTCTAACAAGCTTCATTATAAGAAAAGAAATTGTGAACCCAATAATTGGAGATATTAACCAAGTCACTAAGACTTTCCCCATACCAGTCATCGTCCAATTTACTTTATAGCCTAAAGCAAAAGACAACCCTATAATTGCTCCGACCAATGCTTCAGTAGAAGAAATGGGTAAACCAAATACAGAGGCAAGGATTAAACTGATTGCCATTGCTACGTAGATTGATATTAAAATCGGATATTGATTAACCGTATCTTCAAATATTGGTGAAATATCATTTCGCAGTGTTTTACCCACTCGATCCGATAGGAAGAATCCACCTATCAGTGCAATGACTGCCCCCATTAATACTGCAGTCCTAACAGAGAGTCTCTTTACTCCTACAACTGTAGCAAACGTTTCATCATTCGCACCAATTGCAAATGCCAATAATAGAGAAATCACTACAAGGATAATTAACATTGTTACGCTTACCATTTGAACAACCCAAGATTTCTTATTAATCGTTAGCGATAGATGTCATAGTCTAAATCTCACTAATGACAATGGAACGTAATACATCTGAGGCATCTTCAGCGGCATTTGCTGCTTTTTCGATATCTCTCATTGCATGGTCAAAAATTATTAAACCACCGAAATTATCATTGTGTTCATTGTAATCGAAATAATGACTTTTCAATCTAGTATATAATCCATCGACTTGATGTTCTAAGAAACTTATCTCTGTTGTAATATCGACTGTACGATGAATATCATCTCGATAAACAGCTAATGCCTCAGCTAATTTCTCTGTAGCCATATTTACAATTTCAACTGCCTTTTCAATATCATCGAAAATGTGTTCTGATAATTTCACTTTGTGAAGAATAAGTGCGTTTATACCTGCTCTCTTTGAATAGTTTGCTATTTCATCAGCTCGCTTAATAAAAGTCAATATGTTTGATCGAAGCTTTGTTTTGAGCGTTCCTTTTGTAAGTTCTAACCACATTTCAGCTAATAATTTATCTGCTGCATTTTCTTCCGCGGACATATTTCCAACTTCACGCTCTAAACTTGCAAAATCTCCTTTTCGCCAAGCTGATATTGCTCGTATTAATGACTGAGTAACTAATTGCACTCTTGATAAATGGCTAGTCATTTTACTTTGGATTTCATCTTCTGCACGTTTTCTAAGAAAACCACTTATTCTTGTTCTTCCCATAGTATTTTTCCACCATACATTCGATTGTTGTTTATTTTGACCTTAGCAACAACAATTTCAATTAAATAAAAAACTTCCCATCAAGTTTCGGAATGAAAATTAATTATTTAGAAACTGCATACATCTTTTTGATAATAGAGGGTGTTGAGCAACTGAATCGAAAAAATAACCAAAATGAGGTTTTAAAAAGGAAAAGAGGAAAACCCTCTTAAAATTCTAGATTCCATTCGGGCTGGTGCCTATTGGTGAAGTAGAAATGCTAAATTCAATACAATAGCGACAGCTACCAACATCCAAATAGTAACACCACCACCAACCAGTATTCTTAGCTTTTACGGTAAAAATAAAATCTATTTTTGTCTTCAAGAAGACTGTTTCCTTCAGAAGTTTTTTATATTAACTCTCTTCTCAGTCAATTCATCAGTGGGTAAGTTGTGAGATTATGACTTCAAAAGCAGTAATAGCTACAACAAGTTCTCATTCCTCTCTTTATAATATCGTTCCAGGAGCATTGGAAGAGGGGTTAGATGTTTATGTTGTCTGTTTTGACCGAGACTGGGAGCTTTGGTCCCAATATCCTGATCTCTTAAAAAAGATCAATATCTTGAGAGTAAATGATTACTCTGATGCTCAAAGTATCGTTAGAAAACTCAATGGAATAAGCGGGGAAATCGTTATTGTCCCTCATGGTTCCTTTGTTCGTTATTTATCTGTTGAGCAACTGAAACGCTTAAAACATCCAATACTTGGTGGAGTGAAAATTCTTGCTTATGAAGGTGATCGAGATAAGAATTCTGGATTACTTACCGCTTCTGGTATTACTACTCCAAAAATTTTCGATAAAGCCTCAAAGATTGATCGACCAGTTATGGTTAAACTACATGGAGCAGAGGGTGGAAAAGGGTACTTTATTGCTTCTAATAAGGAAGACTTCAATAAGAAAAAGAAAGGAAAAAAAGTTAATTTCATACAAGAATATGTTAGTGGCGTATCGATTTATGCCCATTACTTCAGTTCACCTATTGAAGGAAGATGTGAACTATTGGGATTTGATCGTCGTTTAGAATCAAATGTTAATTCACAATATCTTGCTCCTAATGAGGAACCATCATTTACAGTTGTTGGTAACGTTCCTATTGCTGTGCGAGAATCACTAGTTCCTGAATATCATCGAATGGGGACTGATTTTGTAGAACAAACAGGATTGGTGGGACCATTTTGTATTGAAACAATTTGTACTACCGAACCGAAAATTTATGCTTTTGAATTCTCAGGTAGAATAGTCGCTGGAACCACTGTTTGGGTCCCAAACGGAAATACTTATGCTAATTTGCTTTGGAATGAACCTATGTATATGGGTAAACGCATTGCCCGAGAAATCAAGAAAGCTTATGAGTCCGATAGTTTGGAGTTACTTACTGTTGATTCACCTAATTTAGAGGAGATATAAATCATTGATCAAAAGAGAAGAGATGCAACAAACCGTAAGTGAGTACAAAGGCAAACCAACAATAGTTATTTTTGGAAGTCACTCTGCGCTCGAAACTGGTCTTTCATCTAAAAAAATGGGCTTATCCAATATTGTTATTGTTAAGAAAGGAAGAGAACGACAATACATCGAAGAACAAAATCATCTCTTTGACAAAGCAATAGTTGTAGATGACTGGCATCAAATGCTCGATGAGTCCGTTCAAAAGAAATTATTAGAAATGAATGGTCTAATTATTCCTAATCGTTCTATGGTTGTATACTTAACTGCAAAACGGATTGAAGAGGAACTACGAATTCCTATGTATGGTAGTCGTACTATGCTCAAAAGTGAAGATAGAACAACTAATGAGAAAGAGTACATCGATCAATATGGTCTTATGAAAAAAGCATCTATCCGTTCTCCCAGAGAAATAAGCAAAGATAATTTAGATATCATTGGTCCAAACAAAGAAGTTCCTGTTGCTCTGGTAAAAGTGCAACAAGCAGGCAATCCTCTCGAGAGAGCTTTCTTCTATATCACTTCTGAAGAAGATTACCATGAGCAAGTTGTCACAATGAAAGAAAAGGGTCTAATTAATGATGAGACATTGGACGAAGCACGAATTGAAGAATTTGTTATTGGTCCATATTTCAATTGTAATGGTTGGGCTTCTGGCTTAGGAAAAGCACTCGCCAAAAAACACCAATTATCTGATGGAATAAATTGGTTGGAGTTAGATCGCGATCCTTTTGAGAACCCTGTTGTTGCTTGGGATTTCGTTGGATTTGGTCAACGGATGCAGACTAATAGTAGTGGCTTTTTGAATTTGCCAGCAAAGATCCAATTACAAATAGGTGATAAGATCAAAATAAAGAATGAAGAAATTGGTCACACAATGGCAACAATGCGTGAATCAAAAATGAACGAAGTTGTAAGTTCAATCCCAAAATTCCTTGCTACCGCAGACAAATATTATCCTCCTGGAATGATTGGTCTATTTGGACTACAAGGTGCAATGCCAATTAATCCCAAGAACAATAAACCAGAATTTGTTGTTTTTGATGTTAGTATGCGTGTTCCGGGTGATCCCG
The DNA here is from genome assembly GCA_030614005.1 of Candidatus Heimdallarchaeota archaeon. Taxonomy (GTDB): domain Archaea; phylum Asgardarchaeota; class Heimdallarchaeia; order JABLTI01; family JABLTI01; genus JABLTI01. Next base: position 44,220 of record JAUWKS010000009.1, read on the forward strand.
CTGTTGCAGCAAGTCCACAAATGAACAGTTTAACATTGAAATATCAGAAATACCTACCAAAAGGTGTTCATCAAATAACTTCTCCAATTGATTTATCAATGCTTGAAATTCTCCAAGCATTCAAAGTTGGAAAACAAAAACAAATAGTAACTTAGTTGTCAACTTTCAATATCTCGTGCGGGCTTGAGGGAAAAGTTATTATCATTTGTTAATTTTAACAATGATTTATGAGCAAGTTAAATCAAGTTATTATTCCTACTACTTGTTTGTATTCACTCCAAGCAGTTGATTTTGTAATCAATGACAAGAAAATACTTTCGGATATTTCAATCGATTTGGAACCAGGTGTTATTACAGGAATAATTGGTCCCTCTGGAGCAGGAAAAAGTACCCTACTTTCATTATTGAATAAACTTCTTTCCCCAACAGGAGGAGAAATATTTTTTGATGGTAGAAATCTCTCTGAATACCCATCTCAAGAACTACGAAAGTTGGTAGGGTTGGTTCAACAACGACCACATCTATTTGCTGGAACCGTTAGGTATAATCTTGAATATGGACCGAAAATTTGGAAAATAAAATATTCGGATGAAGATTTATTGGAACTGATGTCTAAAGTAGCTTTACCTGCTGATTTTCTGGATAGAGAGATTGACGGTCTTTCTGGTGGTGAGCAGCAACGAGTAAGTTTTGCAAGAAGCTTGGCAAATCAACCATGTGTTTTATTATTAGATGAACCAACAAGTGCTTTAGATATTGTATCCTCAGAGATTATAGAAAATACAATTAAACAATTAGCAAAAGAAGGAATGAAAATTATTATTGTTACTCATTCTTTACAACAAACACAAGATTTGACTGAACAACTATTGTTCTTAAAAGATGGGTGTTTCATTGAGAAAACCTCTACTATTGATTTCTTCAAAAAATATGATGAAGAAGAAATTCGGACCTTTTTCAAATCCAAAACGGAGGAAGAATAGATGGCTTTTATAGATATTTTTAATGATATTTGGTCTACCTTAAGTAACGTCGATATTTTGATTCGTATCGCTCTTTCAAGCGTAATGTTATTGATTATAGTCATTCTCTCATTATGGCAAAATGTAGGTATGGAAACAATGTTTCTTTGGAGTTTCTTTCGGGGATTCATTCAAATTGTTCTTATGGGTTCTATTCTAACACTAATTTTTGACATTTCGAAAATATGGCTATTGTATATTGTTCTAATATCAATGTGTGTTTTTGCTGCATTTTCTATCTCGAGAAGATACCGTTATCCAAAGATGTTCTTAATTGAGCTTCTAGCAATTACTTCAAGCAGTATATTCATTCTAACATTAGTAATGTTCTCAGGTGTGCCAGCTGCTTTTGAAGGGATAATTCCTTATCCACCACAAGGAGAGTTCATCATTCCTATGGGGAGTATGGTTATCTCTAATACTATGGTTATAACCAGCATAGTTTTGGAACGAACCAAGTCTGATATCCTTAAAGCAAAAGGTTCTGTTGAAGCAGCGCTCGCTTTAGGTGATAGTTCAACAAATGCGGTGAGAACAATTCTTCGAGATTCCTATAAAGCAGGTTTAATGCCATCTACAAGTAGAGTTGCTATTCTAGGAATTGTTTCAATACCCGGCTTAATGTCAGGTATGATTATAGGTGGAGTACCACCTGTTGAAGCGGCTGTATATCAAATAGTTATTTTCTTAATGATACTCTCGTCCTCGTTTCCAGCAAGTATCATTGCAAATGCATTGTTTACTCGTCAGTTCTTCACAAAGGAGCATCAGTTTGATTTGGTATTCTTAAATCAGCTAGCAAAAATAGAAGAAGAGAAAAATGCTCAAATAAAAAAGAATAAGAAAAAAATGGATAAATTGAAAGAGAAATTGAGAAGGAAAAATAAAAAATAATTATTTTTCTTCTATTTCTTCATCTTTTTCATTGTCACTTTGTTCCTCTTTCTCTCGTTTTTGTTGTTCTCTTTTTATTCGATCCTTTATGAATGGTCGTCGGTATTTGAATAGCTTCATCTTTGCTTTCTCGATTTCTTGTTGAACGTCTTTAAGTTCTCGTTCTTTATGTTGCAAAGATACAAGAGAGAGCAATTCTTCATCTGTGTCTCGTATTGTGCGCCATTCTTTATATCTATCAAAAGGATATTGCAATTTTATACGTGCAACCAATCTGGATTTATCTCCTTTTATCCATTCACTTTTTGACCAGACATTTGAAATACTGTGTTTACTTTTATGTTCTTTGTTTCTTAGATTCCAAAGGATTCTCAATTTATCGAAAGACAAGTAATGAAATTTCAGTAAATCTTGAGGAGTTCTGGTCTTCATTTCTTCCCAGAGGTCGAGTTTGAATTCACGAGTTCGGTTAATGGACCAACCCATTAGCAAAATTAACATTGGAATAATAAGATATGAAAGAGCTAAGAAAAGAAAGTTGTAAAAACTATTTTCACCTATTAGAGTTAGAAAAGTAAAATTAAGCACTTCAAATCTGGCAAGTAGAGTAACAGTGTAGAAAGCTATTATTGCTAACCACATAATAATATTGAGAGCAATACTGGAAAATAATCTAAGGAAGATACTTGGTCTAGTGTATTCTCTAAACGCATGCCAAGATCTATCTATTAGAAACCAAGGATTTTCTTGGACAGAATCCGATTCATGGAAGGTTAATTTTTCTTTAGGTACAAAGACTGTTTTATAGTGAAAGAAATCAAATTGTGCACCTTCAATTTGCCATTCTTCTTTGACATTTTTACCGAGGAAAACGAGCAGTGGTGCATAATCCATTGGATGCGAAAATCTCTCTACAAAGGATTTTTCACCTCTTAAATAAAAATCTGCACCAATAATGAGTACAACCAAACCTAGTGCCAAAGTTAACCAAGCACTAATCGGTAGTAGAGCGATCCATCCTCCGGCATAATCCGCTAAATCAATAATTGCATATTCTAATGCTGTAGTCCAGAGGAGAATCCCTGGAACAACAAAACCAATCATACTATCTGGCACGGTTTTCCAATTTTTAATTCCATTAATAACACGTCTGTACAATCCTTCAAAATAGGTCCACAAGCCCATAAGAATGAATATCAATCCAATAACTAACAGAGCAGCATATATTCTCCCTCCACTACCTTCCTGTACAGGCAAAAATTCAGTGGAAAATTGCCACAAAAAGAGCGTTGAAATAAAGAATGGTATACTTAAGAATATGAATTGAAACGGAAATAGTTGTCGTGTCCAAATAACAAAATACTGTAAACATACTTTGACTGCACTATCTAGATCTTTATTATCAGCAATAATTCTGAAAAAAGATCCACCACCAATATTCCATCGTTCAAGTTCTGTCTTCAATTCTTGTGTCCTTAAGGTTAGTATTGGTCTAAATCTTCTTTCTAAACCAACTGCTTCTTCAGTGAGATCATAATCGCCTTCGTTCAAGTTTAAGTAAACCTCAGCACCTTTCTCAGGTTTGAGCTTTTCAAGACTCTTCTTTATTGCTTCAGTTGGCCAATTGTCAATATTATCATCAAAAGCATCAGTGAGACTTCTTATCTTTGACTTCTCTTGCTGTTTTTTCATCAATTATCAATCCGGTTATACATCTATTTTAAGGAGAAAAACGAGAAAATCAAGTTATACCATTTTCTCTCGTAATTGTTTTCCGAGCTCATTCTCAAATGTTGCTAGCATACGAATTGCTAAATAAGCTGCATTCTTCCCATTATCAATTCCAACAGTAGCAACGGGTACGCCTGAAGGCATCTGAACAATAGAAAGAAGAGCATCCATACCGCCTAACTTTGCTGAAACTGGCACACCAATAACTACCTTTTTGGTTTTACTAGCGCAAACACCAGGTAAAGCTGCTGCTAATCCGGCGATGGCAATAATTACTTTTGCGGGAGTCTTAGCAAGATATTCATCAAGCTCTTTTGCATTTCTATGTGCTGAAAGAACAACAAATGCATGAGGAACATCATACTCTTTTAACACAGCAACAACTTTATCTACGATTTCCATATCAGATTTTGAGCCTGAAATGACTGCTACAACGGGTTCTGTCATAAGTATCAATCCACGTGAATGAATTTGTAGATTGGAATGTAATAATTCCTATTACTTTATTCCACTCTTTAATTATTGAAAGTTTCCGATGAGAAAAAAAGGTATTCATTGATTCTTTCGAAGAAATTTCACTAATTCTTTTCGGCTTTTAGGTCCACTTCTTGCACCAATCTCTTGTATACAAAGCGCTGAACATGCTGTTGCAATCCTTCCAGCTTCTCTTGGTGTTTTCCCTTTTGTCAAAGCATAAAGCATTCCCGCTGAGAAAGCATCTCCTGCACCTGTGGTATCAATAACAGGAACTTTGAAAATTGGTATGTTATCTCTTCCTTGTTCACTATAAATAGTTGCTCCTTCGCTCCCTTTTGTAATAGCAATTATTTTCTCTGGTTTTTCTTTTATAAAATCTAAAGTGATATCATCTAATTCTTCTTTAGAGCATCTGAATATTTGTGACATTTCATCACGGCTTCCAACAATTAATTTCGCATGTTGTGTAAGTCTAAATGCTCTGCTAGGGTTTTGTGCAATAAGAGCTCCTGGGCTCATTGAGAAATTAATATCTAAATCACTCTCTAACAGAGCTTCTATTGAAGCGATGTTTCTCATATCAGAAAGATGTGCCCATTTTGCTTTAGTTAATGCCTCTAAAGGTAAATCGTTCAATGTCAATAAATCTGCGGCTCCACTATAAGCCATTATCATTCGATCTCCTTCCTTATTCACACAAATATAACATGAACCTGTGTTGACTGCTTTATCAACGATTACTGTATCTTGTACATGTACTTTCTCTTGGGCAAGATCACGAAGTAAAATATCTCCAAAATTATCTTTACCAACCTTTCCCGAAAAAGCTGTTTTGAGACCAAGTCGACTACAAGTAACGGCGACATTTGCTGCTGCTCCACCTGGCATTAATTTGAAATCTTGGACGAATGATTCTCCATCTTTAGTTGGAAATTCATCCACAAGTGCTATCATATCAATTAATACTGCCCCGACAGAGATAACATCGAATGTTTCTGACAAAACTGTTCACCAAATTCTTTTTATAGAGTACACTCACTTTTGCTTCTTTAAATGAATTTCGTTCTTCTTAGCACATTTAACTGACTACACCATTATTCTTAGGTGGTCCATTTGGTAAAGTGTAAAATGCTGGTATTAGCAAACAAAATCCTGAAATTAGTATGAACATTGGAGTTAGAAATCCATATGGTTGAGGAATTGCATCATAAAGAAGACCGCCAATCAACCCTCCTGGTATCCAACCAATGGTTCTGAAAATGGCAATTGAATTATACACTTTACTCTTTCGTTTTGCTTCCACATTTGTGAAGAGTGATATGGTAGAAGGTATCCACAAAGCTATTGATAATCCCACTGCAATACGTGAAAGAAACAATATCCAAATATGCTGTGGGAAGAAAACAAATACCACTACTAACCCTGCCCAGAATAAACCACAAAGTTCAGATGTGAAAAGAAGAGCTCGTGCACCTAATTTATCTGCAAACCATCCTGAGGGAAACATTGCAACAATAACAGTAACGTTTGTAGCAAGTATTAAATTACTAATATCTAAATCATTTAAGGCATTTACACCCAGTAAATCAGCATCTAGTAATCCTGCCCAATGAACACCTAAACCAATAGACCAGAAGGTAGCATCTAAGAAAAAAGTAAATGCAACTCTTAATACCCATTTATCTTTGAATGTTTCAACAAACCCTCTTAATATTCCCTTCTTTTCATGTTTTTCTACTCGAGCAGTAGAGATTTCTTCTGGTTCATTTGATAATTCAATAACCTCTTTGAATTCTTCTTTCTCTTCCTCTTCTATTTCATCAAAAGTTTCTGACCATTTATCTTGTTTTACAACTCTTGTTGGATCTGTAATAAACAACAAAGTAACTAGAGCAATAACCATAACAACAATTGCACTATACAAATAGAAGAACGATCGTTCACGATTTGTAAATAATGTAATGGTACTTAGAATAACTGGAATTAGTGCGGAAACAGCAATTTCACCCATTCGACCGAAAAAATTCGTAAGAGAAAGGATCTTCCCTTTTTGTTTATCACCTGCAGTTTCAGTCAACATAATTGAATTTGGTGATTCATTTAGTGAAAAGGCAAAGCTCAAAATTAGCACAGCGATGATTACCCAGATGATTTGAGTTGGTCTAGTAATAAAGAAGACATATGATGCAGAGACTAATACTAAACCAATAATTAGCACTCGTTTATACCCTATTAAGTCGTTCAGATAATCAGCAAAAATAAACCCTACTAACCCACAGAGAGAAGCAACTGTGGCAATAATGCCAATTAATCGTTCTGAATCTTTAATATATAGAAAAAAGGGGTTGTAAAAAGTAAAATGGATGATATTCGCAGAACCAGTAAAGAATGCAGAAATTGCGAAGAAAGTAATATTTCTTCTTCTTTGTTCCTTTGATAAGAATTGCCTTCCCGGAGTGGGATCCTCTTGAACGAGGCTTAAAATTTCTTCATCTGCTTCCTTTTTAATTGTCAATTAGTGCTTCACCATTTAAAGATCAAAAAAAGCTCTCTTCCTATAAGAACTGATTCAATTTTCTCAGCTCTAAATTATTAAACATTTACTCGACATTGTTTGAAGAAAAAGATAAAAGAAGCTACGTTAATTGAGCTGCTTTTTCTCGAAGAAGTTTCCGATATTTCTTTTGTAATGACAATAACTTGTTGAATTTCTCTTCTGATAAACCTTCAACTAAGTGGAAATTTTCTTCGTTGGTAATCATTTGTTGTTTTTCTTCATCTGCGAAATTTAAAATAAATTCTTTTGTTTCAGGGAAAACATCTATGAGTTTCTTTAGTGGCAATATAGATTTTCCTGAGTATGCAATAGATGCTGGTTTTAATGAATGAATATTTCCATTAAAGGAAATTGCTGTTCCTCCATTCTTTCTGATAAAATCTAACATTTGAATATCTGTAATACTATCGCCAACTGCTATTGCTTCATCTGGTTCGCATGAATATTCCTGTAAAATATCGATTACATTTTCTTTCTTTCTACCCCCACCACAAACAATTGTCTCCTCAAAGATTGGACCAAAAGATGATTTTGGAATTTCCTTGAAGAAGAATCTATCAAGATCCTTTTTTACTTCTGCTAAACCATTTTTTAAGAAATTAGGAAAAATGTCATCAAATAAAAGGTTCAAAACATCAGTATCTTGTGGTTTTAGAGAGAAATCAAGTTTTGTACATCGCACGTTTTCTGTAGGATGATTAAGTTTCTCTGCAATTGTATGTGCATGTTGGGAATAGCTTGTCGAAATAATATATGTTGGAATATCTTTTTTGTGTAAATAATCGAAGAGTTCAACAGCTCCTTCTGTAGGTTCTGCCTTTTGAGATAGTGCTATCATTTCATCTTCTTCGGCAAAAGAGACAACTATGGGAGCAATCAATTTGAGTGTATCTCCTGGCCAGTATCCTTCTTTCTTATCAACTAAGAATAACTCATCATCATAATCACTGATCATTTTGAAAAGCTGGTAGAAGTTTTGTTCCTTTCCTAACTTCTTACCAATACTTTCTATTACATCAGCTGCGTGATCGATTGGACAGAGAGGCCCCTCAAGATCAAAGAAACAAATCATAAACTTTCTTTGTTAACTAACTACTAAAGAGTTTTTGTTATTATTTGATTTTTTGCGAGTCCGATCAACTCCATATGTAATTTGGAAATGTTTGTTCGATAGTGGATTGTATGTCCCAATGAACTTTTCTTGAAAAGCTTTCACGAGTTCCACAAATAATTCATTCAAAAATGAACTAAGTTAGAAAACTAATTTTCTCTTATTCGTTTTTGGGTTGTTTTAGGAAAAAGGCAATCACAATTGCTCCTACACTGAAAACTCCCATAGTAATAAATAACCCCCAAACTCCAAATATTTCTCCTATAGGCTTGGTTAATAATGCGCCTGAAACACCAGCAATTCCGTAAGCAGTGTAAATTACTCCATAATTTGGTCCAAGATTTTTCGCACCAAATAAATCAATTGTAGCTGTTGGATATAAAGAGAAATTACCACCGAAACAGAAATAGATTAAACAAACCCAAATAAAGAACATTACTTGACTATGTATCGTCAAAGCAAAGGTAACCATTAATACAGTTTGTAATCCTGCAAAGCTATATAATATCTTTTTATAACCAAAACTATCAGATAATTTTCCCCAAACAATTCGTCCTAGTCCATTAAATAAAGCTGCCCATGCACCCACTTGGCTTAAGAATAAATCATTTGACCAAGTTGCTGTTTTCCCAAATGTTTTATAATAACCGACAATGAAAAGACCAGATGCAGCAGTTAAAATGAACATTGACCATAACATCCAAAATTGAGGTAGCTTAACTGCTTTTTCTCTTGGAAAATCTTGAGTGCTAGCAAGTTCACTGCTTCCTTCTTTTAGAGCGGGGGGGTTCCATCCTTTAGGTTGATAATTTTCTGGTGGTAATTTAAGTGTCAATGATCCTCCAATAATCATTATTGCAAAAATGAGTGCAAGAATACGTAATAAAGTTGGTACTCGGAGAAAGACCGTTGCATCAATAACAATATTGTCAGGGTTCACAAATGCTGTGGTAATAATGTTAAAAATAAAAGCACTTGCACCAAATCCTGCAACAGCAAGTCCATTTATAAGTCCTTTTTTATCCGGAAACCACTTGGCTGCTGCAGCAATTGGACATACATAAGCAAACCCGATTCCAATTCCAAACATCATACCATATGTAAACAACATTCCTACAAAAGTAGTCATAAATGAGGAAAGTAATAATGCACCTGATACAATTACACCACCTATAATTCCAACTTTCATGGGACCAATTTTATGTTGTAATTGTCCAGAAAAGATCATTGTTATCGCAAAGGTGAGTAAGCTGAGTGCAAAAATATACAAAGTTTGACTATTGTCTATTTCTGTTGCGCTATATGAATTTAAAAATGGAGTGATATAAGACCCCATATTACCCCAACAATAGATTGTCCCAAGAGCTAATTGAATAATAATGCCCCCTATGACAACAATCCACCTATTAAATACCCTTTCTTCAACCATAATTTGTAACACCAGCAAAGTTTACCTTATAATGTGATTGGACTTCCATGTGAACTGATTTTAGTAGTTCTTTTAAATTCTTCTTGGAAAAGACATTCTACAAAAGTTTTTCCAACAATAGACAAAGAGATGTGTTCATAAAATATTCAACTCTTTTAGGTGGTCAATCCTTTTTTGGATTAGTGCTTTCGTGCCAACATCTTTTCTGTGGAACAGAGGTCCTTTAACATACGTTGTTGCTTTTTCAGCTATTTCTTCCGCTTGTTCTATAGTGTCTGCAATACCTACTATAGCTATTGCTCGAGAGGATGTAGTGATTATTTTGCCTTCTAGTTCACTGACAGAAGAATAGAATAAATCAGCACCTTCGTTTAGTATTTTTTCAACGGCAACATCTATTGGTTCTTCCTTTTTAGGTGACACTGGATAGCCTTCAGGAACGAGATATTTGCAAACAGTAGCCTTTTGTTCGAATTCCACTTTAAGGGTTGCAAGTTCCTTTTTGATCATTGCGCTGAAAATATCAATGAGAGGTGTTTTCAAGAGTGGCAATACATTCATTGCTTCGGGGTCACCAAAACGAACATTGTATTCAAGGAGTTTCAATCCTTTTGTGGATAGCATAAATCCGCCATATAAAATTCCACAATAATCTTGCCCAGTTTCTTCTTTTATTGCCTTGGCAGATTTTTTGATAATGTCTTTTGCTTCCTCAACAATTTTTGCTTGAATAAATGGTAATAGATGATCTTCTGCACTATATGATCCCATTCCACCTGTATTTGGTCCTTGATCTCCATCATAAGCTCGTTTGTGGTCTTGAGCTATTGGGGTAGAAATTATGTCTTCTCCTGAAACAAAACATTGTAATGAGAATTCTTCTCCAACAAGTAATTCTTCTAAAACAACTGGTTCCCCTTGTTGGAAAATTTCTTTACAGAATGCAACTACTTCATCAATTCCTTTGAGATGTTCACCCATTAACTTTACACCTTTTCCACCAGCAAGCCCATCTCTTTTCACAACTACTTTTCCGAGCTTGTTAATGTAATCAATAATGTCTTGATCCTTTGAATCAGGTTGAAAAACTTTGAATTCAATTATCCCTGGAATGTTATATTTTTTCATTAATTCTCGAGTAAAACTCTTTGAAGCTTCCACTCTAGCATTAGTTTTCATAGGACCTATTGACTCTACACCTTTATCCTGTAAGAAATCAACAATACCTTCAGCTAAAGGATTCTCAGGACCAATAACAGCAAAATCAGGATGAACATCACTAATGAATTCCTCCAGAGCACCATAATCATTTAGCTTTGCAATTTTCACTTTTGTTGATAGTTTTGCTATCCCTGGGTTTTTTGCTTTCATGAAAGCATAAAGCTCTAAATCACTTCGTTTCAGTGCTTTTGCTATTGCGTGTTCTCTTGCTCCTTGTCCAACTAGTAGTACTTTACTTCTTTTTCCAACCATTTTTCTTCACTTCTACTTTAATTTTGAATAACAATCTTTTAAACTTTTCATTTTACTCGTATGGTTAAACGCTGATTTCATTTCTACACTGACTATTAATTTGAGATTTATCGTCTATTTACTAAGTAAATGAAAAAGAGCTATTTCTGATATTTTTTAATTATTAGTTATTAAATAATTTAACTGGGTTATCTAATTGAGTGATAACTGAATGTTCAGTCTTGCTAGTTTCTTAATTACTATGAGAGAAACAATTGAAGCGGCATTAATAATTGGTATTCTTTTAGCTTACGTTAAGAAAGTTGACCATAGAGAATTGCGTAGAGACATTTGGATTGGTACAGTATTAGCCATCCTAACTTCAATTGGTTCTGCTTTAATATTCTATTTTGTTTTAGGAAGTTTTGAACAATATGAAGAAATCATAGAAGGCATTGCAATGATTTTAGCAGCCACAATCCTAACTTGGGTTATAATCTGGATGATGAGAACTAGTAAGGATATTAAAGGCAATCTTGAAAACAAAATAGAGATGACAATAAAAACAGAGCAAAGGTTTGGTTTAGTTTTTCTTGCATTTATTTCAGTTGTTCGAGAAGGCATTGAAACAGTCCTTTTTATGACAGGGGTGATTGCAACTGAAAGTGATACATTCACGATTATTTGGTCAAGTATGGCAGGCATAGCTGTTTCTATTGTTATTGCGGTGATTATTTTCTGGTCTGGACAGAATATCGGTTTAAAACAATTCTTTACTGTTACAAGCATCTTTTTGATAATTTTTGCCGGAGGGATGTTTGCTCACGGTTTACATGAACTTCAAGAAGTCGGTTGGTTTGGTTCTGAGAGCTTTTTCTTCCAACAAACTGTTTGGGATACCAGCCACATACTAAATGATAGCACCTCTGAGATTGGAAAATTCTTTAGAGCATTGGTAGGTTATCAAGATAAACCAACTTGGTTAGAGCTTATATCCTATGTAACTTATATGATTGGAGTAATTACCGCCGTTTTACTAATTGTCTTCTCAAAGGGAAAAATCATCCAAGATGTTCCTATAGAAAATCAAATTGAAGAAATTAAAGATGAGATCACACTTCAGTAATTACAATTGAAGAAGAAACAAGTACTAGCTTTCTCTTTCACATAATCCTTGAGACGGTGGAGATTTAATTGGATAATTCCCAGTAAGACAAGCTAAGCAGAGATTATTATTGTCAGGCCAGAGATCGAAACCAATTGAATTAACCAATAATGGGACTGTGTTGTAGATTATAGCATCTACACCAACTAGTTCAGCTATTGCCTCATCAGTTCGTCCACAAGCAATTAATTCTCGTTCTGTTGGAAAATCAGTACCCATAAAACATGGGTGGATTAATTTAGGGCAACTGATTGCGAAATAAACTTTTTCTGCTCCAGCATCACGAATCATTTTAATGATTCCTTTTGATGTCGTACCTCTTACAATTGAATCATCAACTAGAACCACTTTCTTGCCTTTGACAAGATTCGACATTACATTCAGTTTTAGCTTCACTGCTTCCTCACGGGCAGCTTGTCTTGGCATAATAAACGTTCTTCCAACATAACGATTTCTAATTAGTGCTTCAGAATATTCTATCTCTGTTTCTTTGGAGAAACCTATGGCTGCAATTCTACCTGAATCGGGTATCGGTACTACGAGATCTGCTTCGTACCCTCTTTCTTTGAATAATTTTCCTAGAGCACGACCGATTTTTTCTCTCGCTTCATAGGTTGATACGCCATCTATTACTGCGTCAGGTCGAGCAAAGTAAACCCATTCAAACATGCAATGGGCAATTTTCTCCTTTTTAATTAGTCGTTTATGTTTAATGCTTTTTTCATTGACAATAAGCATTTCACCTGGTTTGATATCACCTTCAGATTTTGCCCCGACAATAGTTAGCCCTATCGTTTCTGAAGCGATAACAAAATCTCCCTCGCGTGTTTTTCCATAACACATAGGTTTGAATCCTAGTGGATCTCTTAATGCAATCAGTTCCCCTCTGCTTGTTGTGATGAGAATTGAATAGGCACCATCTAGGTTTTCGATAAGTAATTTACAAGCTTTAGCCATATCGCCTTTTTCTTGTTCTAAACCGAAATCAAGGAGTTTGCCAATTACTTCCGTATCTGTGTCATGACTAAAACGATAACCTTCTTCCATAAGAAAATCTCGAACTTGTTCATAATTAGCAATTGTACCATTGAAGGCAATTGCAATCTTCATCGTTCTAGTTTGCATAACAAAAGGTTGAATACCTATTGTTAAATCAACACCTGCTGTTGGATAGCGAACATGCCCGATGCCAAATTTACCTTTTAAGGATGCAAGTATTGTTTTATCAAAAATATCTTTTACAAAACCAAGATCAGAAATTGTTCGCATATTTTTCTTATTGACTATCGTAATTCCAGCACTAGATTGTCCTCTATGCTGCAAAGCTAACAACCCTTGATACAGCAAGAAACCTAAATCGTTGATACGTTTCGTGGTTCTTATTCCAATAATTCCACAATGTTCTCTAGGTTTGTCAATTTCCAAGCAAGCATCCTCAAGCGACATTTTCCTCTATGGTTTTAAAATTTTTAGATTAACCATCAAATGAAAAAATAAATTATGAAGGAGAATTCATTTCTGAATTTTGCCTTCCATTTCTTCTTCCATTCTAAATTTCCACTTTTGTTTGATTTCTTCAAGTGGTAATTCTATAATATTAGTATCATTACCGTTGCTTATTAGTAGTTTCTTGTCTTCTGTTACTGTTCCAATCAAAGTAGCAGGGATTTGGTGTTGGGCAAATTGAGCAACAACCTTTCCAAGATTTTCGTTAATCACAGTTACTAGGAATCTTCCGTGTGTTTCAGAGAATAGCCTGATATCTACTCGCTCCGTGTCAGCAGGCATTCGATGGATATCTATGTTATATCCTAAATTGCTTGCCATTGCCATTTCAGTTAAAGTAACAAACAGTCCACCTTTTGATAGATCATGTGAAGCAGTAACTAGCTCAGAATTGATGATAGATACCATATCTGCCAAAGTGTTCTTAGCTGTCGTAAAATCGACTTTTGGAACTTGACCGTTTTCTGTTTGATGAATAACTCGAGTATATTCTGATCCACCAATTTCTGTTCTGGTTTCGCCAATTAGTATTATGTGTTGTTTTGGTGCTTTGAATTTATTATTCATTGCTTTAGAGACATCATCTATTAGTCCTGCTGCGAATATTACTGGCGAAGGTTTCACTGCAACATTATTTACCTGATCGTGATTGTAGAAACTAACATTTCCACCGACACAGGGAATATCAAGTGCTTTTGCTGCGTCTGCTATTCCTTCCACAACTTTTTCAAACGTCCAGAAAACTTTAGGATGCTCAGGATTACCAAAATTCAAGCAATCAGTGAATGCTATAGGTTCTGCACCAACTGCAGCTACATTACTACATGCTTCCATTAATACTCCTGCTCCACCGTTATACGGATCAAGATAACAATGATGTGAATTACCATCGAAAGTTGCTGCGATACCTTTCTTTGAACCAAATTCGGTTAGTCGGAAAACGCCTCCATCACCTTGTCCTGACTTTATTGTTGAGTAAAGACCCACTTCAGTATCATATTGGCGATAGACCCATTCTCTACTTATAATATTGTCACTAGCCATTATTTTTCGGCAAATATCATTTAGCTCCTTAGTTTCTGGTTCTTTTGGCAACCATTTTCTATCGAGCTTATCAAGGTAGTCTGGATATTCTGCAGTTCTATTTGCTGCGGGAGGTTTAGTAAGAAGGTGTGCTGGCAAGTCAACAATTGGTTTCCCTTTGTGGTTGACAACACATTTTCCACTGTCGGTTACTACACCTAAATCTTCGTAAGGAAGTTCATATTTCGCAAATATTGCACCTATTTTTGAAACATTTTCTGGTTTAACAACAAAGAACATCCTTTCTTGTGATTCACTAACAAGTATTTCCCAAGGCTCCATATCATCTTCACGAATTCGTATTTTCTCCAAATCGATTTCTGTTCCCGTTCCACCTGCATCTGCAGTTTCAGAGATAGAACAAGTTACTCCTGCTGCCCCCAAATCTTTTAGCCCTTCAACGACACCAGATTTTATTGCTTCAAGAGTTGCTTCAATAATCAACTTCTTCATATATGGATCGCCAATTTGCACTGCTCCTCTGTCGCTTTCAGATTCTTCTGTAATATCTTTAGATGCAAATGATGCTCCACCGATACCATCTCTTCCTGTAGACCCACCAAGTAGAATCAATCTATCTCCAGGTGTTGTTGCTGTACTCAATGCCAATTCATCTTTTCGCATTATGCCAAAACAACCAACGTTGATTAAGCAATTTATTTGGAATGAAGGATCAAATTCGATTTCTCCACCGGCATTAGCAATACCAACACAATTTCCGTACCCACCTACTCCTTTAGTTACATGCTTAAGTAACCATTTTGTGTGGGGATCAGATAATTTGCCAAATCGGAAGCTATCTAGTAGACCTATTGGTCTCGCCCCCATACAGAGAATATCACGAATAATGCCACCAACGCCCGTAGCTGCGCCATTGTAGGGATCAAGAGCTGAAGGATGATTA
Source organism: Candidatus Heimdallarchaeota archaeon (assembly GCA_030614005.1). Classification (GTDB taxonomy): domain Archaea; phylum Asgardarchaeota; class Heimdallarchaeia; order JABLTI01; family JABLTI01; genus JABLTI01. The sequence goes on from JAUWKS010000009.1 coordinate 59,551, forward strand.
TGCGATTCTAGTTTAAACACTAACGCTAATCCATCACCAATATCTACAACACCCGCATCTTCACCTGGACCACAAATTACTCTTGGGCCTTCGGTAGGTAGCAATGGGAGAATAGGACGACTGCTTTTGTAAGAACAATGTTCCGAGTTCATTACTTCAAGCATAGCTGCTTCTGGTAAAGTTAAATCTCGTTGGAGCACTTTGAAAACAGCTGCTTTCTCTTCTGCGGTTAAGTTAATTTCATCTTGTTGTATTGTTTCTTGTGCCAAAATTAGCTCCTCCTCAAGAATTTCTCAATGGATTGAAAATAGAACTTGCCATCTTCAGTTTCCCATGGACTCAGTGTGCTTTCTGCTGCTCTTTCAGGATGAGGCATTAATCCTACGACATTGCCTTCAAGGTTACAGATACCAGCGATGTTTTCTATTGAACCATTTGGATTTGCTTCTTTTGTTAGCTCTCCGGTTTCAGTAGTATATCGCCACACGATTTGGTCGTTTTCGTTTAAATCTTTCAATCCCTTTTTATCCAAAAAATATCGGCCTTCACCGTGAGCAATTGGGACTTTCCAGACATCTCCTTTCTTTGCTATATTCGTTGCTGCACTCCTTTCAGTCTCAACTCGTAGATTTGTCCATTTGCAACTGAAACGTAACGTCTCATTACCAATGAGAGCTCCTGGTAGAAGTTCTGATTCAACAAGTATCTGAAAACCGTTACAGATGCCTAAAACCGGCACGCCTTCTTTAGCACGTTCCTTTACTTTACCCATAACTGGTGTGAAGGCAGCAATGATTCCTGCACGCAAATGGTCTCCATATGTGAATCCACCTGGGAGGAAGATTGCATCATATTTTTCCAAATTCTTCATTGCTTTTTCGTGCCATAAGAAATCAACATCCCATTCCATCACATTTCTCATTGCATTTACAAGGTCTCTGTCACAAGTAGAGCCTGAGAATTGGATTACTACAACATTCATTGGCATAAATTTTTCACCACATATTTTACAAACATCATTTTACTAATTTAATGACACACATGTGAGCTACTGGATTGTAGATTCGAAGTTCATTTACCATCTTTAAGCAAATTTCTTCTGCTGCATTCTCATCTTTAGCTTCTAAATTTACCTTCAAAATCTTGCCACTGCGAACAGATTCGACCATATCATAACCATGCTTAATCATAAGATCACGCATGATCGTTTCACCCTCGGGGTCTCGGGCATTCTTTTTCCCCTCAATAATTATTTCAACAGAAAATTTGGGCATAATATGACTTACCACCTAGATCTACTATGAAATGGACTTATGTTCCCAAAGATGGGTTTAGGTTTTAAATCTTCTTTTGATGATGTTATGAAAAAAAGCCTATAGTTGAAAAAGAAAAAGGAATGGTTGAAAGAGATTAGTTCTCTTTCGGTTTAACGTAGATTCCTGCGTCAGACATGACGTAAATTAGAGCATCTTTCTTATCCTTCAAAAATTCTGCAAGATAATTTCTCAAAGTTTCTTGAACAGAGACCTTTATTTCTACACCATTGATTCTGAAAATATCTTTGAGTTCTTTATGATCCATTTCAGTGATCATATCAATTTGATTATCTTTCAATATTCGAAGAAGGTCCACTGGTTTTTGATTGCCAATTTTGAACGTTTCTTCACTACATTTATTCGCAACTACCCAAGTAAGCGCTTCATCAAGATCTTTATCCTTGATTAAAATCATAGTGTCATGATAGGCTTGATTTCCTACACCATCTTGAGCTCTCGCAAGGAGAAGAATCTTACCACCTTTTTTGGTTGCATTCCAAGCAGCATGCATTCCTTTGCCTGCTTGATATAGATTCAAACCTAACTCGCCTGTTGTGATAATAACTAGATCTGCTCCTTTTTCAACTTCTATTACTCGCAAAGGTTTGAGTAAATCTCTTGCAAGATTGTGCATAGAGATAATATCGCCAGCATTTAGTAGAACAATTTTCTTTTCGTTAAGGATTGCATCAATACAGAAAACTGTTTTAGTCTTTTTGACAAATTCAACCATTTCTATCATATCTTGAATAACTGGATTGCCCTCTGTATTTCCTAACCTACATTCTGCTTTAAAACCAGTTTCTTTTGAAAATGCTTTTGGATGGTTTCTGCTAATAGTTTTTCTCCCAGAAATTCCTGGAAAGATTTGTTTTACTGTTCCTGCTATACCGGCAAAATAGTGATATTCAGAATCTGTCATCGCGATGACGAGACAAGCTTCAAGGGCTAATTTACTTAAGAAAATTGGTGTGTTTCGTGATGATGTGCCAATTTGAGTTACCCCTTCATCACAATTGTGACTGACAACGTGATTCTTGTATTTCTCCCATATTTCTGGACCAAGAACGTTGTTCTTAATTTCCTCTCCTGTTCCAGGACGGTGTGTACCGCTTGCAATAAGTATGTGCAAATCCTCTGGTGCTACTCCATAATCTATAATTTTCGGGAAAAGTAGTGGTAAAAGTATTCTAGTATGAATATTAGGGCGGGTATTATCATCTGTTAAAATAATAACTGGTTTACCTTTTGAGTAATTATCAGAAATGAGTTTCTTTAGAGAAGGGCTATCAATTGGATTTCCAATTACTTCAAGTAACCTTTTGTCAATATCTTCTATCTCTTTTACTGCTCCAGTAATCTCAAGATTCCGAGCATCTGTTCCTTTTGGAATAAAATAGTTAATCTCATCTTTACCGTAATCTATTGGCGTATTCATATATTCTTCAGTCATTTCAAAAACATCCAAAACGTTTGCTATTACGAGCAACAATTCTCTGAGTTAATTATTAACATTTTTGCTTAATTAAGTAATAGTTTTTGTGGAACGAAAAAGTTAATGTATGAATGATTTTTACTAGTATACTTGATTTTAATGCCCTTAGAAAAATTGTGCACTACAAAAGATATCCCGGAAAATGGCGCAAGAAAATTCAATATCAGGAACTATGATATTGCTGTTTTTAATGTGAAAGGTGAATTTTACGCAATTGATCGTAAATGCACACATATGAAAGGCAACCTTGCCAAAGGCTTAGTTGAAGGCACTTCAGTGAAATGTCCCTTACATGGAGCAAAGTTTAATCTAAAAACTGGCGAGTTATTAACCCACCCAGGCACTATTGCTGGTTGGTTCAAGAAAGCAAAAAATACTATAGTGTATAAAACTAAAGTGAAAAATGAAGAACTTTATGTTGATCTTCCTCAAACTGTTGATGAGTGATTTTTTGTTTTGATTTAAAATCATTCACTCATAGCTATTTTTCTGACCACAAACCTAATTGGTTGCTACAGCAGTCTTCGAAAACAGCATAAAATCCAAAATTATTACCAATGTCTGTTTTTTCTCGAACGATTTTACCACCTAAATCGACAATTGTCTTTAATGTTGCATCAATATCTTCTGTTTGAATGTGCAACATTATTTCTCCTTTAGCAACTTTTTCTGATTCGTAGAATGCTCCACTAACACCTGTTTCTCCTGTTTTGAAGAAAGCATATCCGGGCATACCTGATTCAATATTAACTTCCCAAGAAAACGCTGTTTCATAGAATTTTTTCGCACTTTTAAAATTTCTAATTGGAATCTCTATATGAACGAATTTTTTTTCCAAAAAAATCACCTTTATTGGTTTTAATTAAAGATACTGGAAGAAATAAAAAAGTCTTTCAGTTTACTTTGTGATGATTTTTCTTTTGAAACCATTTTTGAACCTTAAGTAAACCATTGCTAGAGCTTCTTTATAGTATAATTTGTCTATAGGTATATCATAGATGAAATTGAGTTGTTCTTTTAATCAAGAGTGTACTCAATCTTCACCCGTTTGATTTCCGGAATAAAATTCGTCAATTTAAACATATAAGAGGTAAAAGAAATGAAAACAAAAATTATTATCAGTATCGCTTTCATAGCAATGATGCTTCTTCCAATATCAGCACAATTCACCAATGCTCAAGGTGATCAAATAAACGTTGATGATAAACCCGGAATGATTACAATTACAACCGAATATATTACCTTCAAATTTACCGAAGGAAGACCTAATTTTACTTGGTGGAATGGTAATACAAGTTCTTCAGATGAAGTGTATAATGTTCATTATATGACGATTTCTGAATATTTTGGTGATGATGAAGTTCTAGATGGTTTAAATGAGTTAATCGGTGGTTTAAGTTACAATTTACTTACCAGCGTTTGGTCTACTGATGTAGTAGAAGAAGATGAAAACGTAACAATTACTATGACTATGTCAGGTTTAGCAAATGATGTTGAATTACAATTCATAGTTCATATTTATACTTCTGATCAAGTTATAAGCGGAACGGATTCTGTTGTTGAAGGTTTGACAGAGATAAAATTTGACATTGTGGTTAAAAATTGGCAATTCTCTGAAGGTGCTCAGGGTTTGGGCATAAAAGCTCAGATTCATGAGTCACAAAGACGACACCGTGTTCGCATCAGAAGTGGATCCGAGGAAGAAAATGGTAACAGATCCCGATTGATGAATTTCGAAAGTGAGGAATATAATAATGCTGTAGTAGCTTTCTATGAATGGACGACTTTCGCTGATATTTATAATGGCTCAGAAAAAATTGATTCAATTGACGTTGGCACTACTTATTTCAATGACGGTATGCCCGGTCCGGGTGAAGGACCAATAGGTGGAGATCAAGAAGTATACAATCAATGGCTTACATATCCAAATTACGGCGATTCCTTAACAATGATTCACGATCCATCTGTAGGAGTGGATCCAGAAGCAATCAGTAACAACCTTTCGCTTTATATTCTCCCAATAATTGGGGGTATACTCGCACCCGTTTTAGTGGTAAGTCTAGTAAGAAGAAAAAAGCACTAAGTAGAAATATGTGATTTTGGGTTTAGCTCCAAAATCACTTTCTTTTTATCTTTAAAGAAATAATTCTAAATAGCAATAATTAAATGTAGCATAGAATACAACTATCCTTGAGGTAATTCTTGATGTATCTATTCCAGAGAAAATATGCTAAATTATTCATTTTGGTTTTAATTCCAGTTATTTTGACATCAATGATTACTGTTTATCAAATGAGTTCACTTGATACTTCTAAGAAATATCAAATATCAAATCTTGAGTACTTGACTGATACCAACGCATTTTCCCCAAACGCAATTGAAAATGAGACATTTTTGGTTCACACTATGGAAATTTTCGTCCAAAATGATGAGTCACTAAAAATCATTTCTACTTTTGTTTTAGCAAACAACGATACTCAACCGCTTGAATATTTTGAGTTAGAGATTAACAAGACTATTTCATCAGTTTTTTGTTATGATCCAATTGGTTCATTGCCTTTTACCTGGAAGGTTGATCCAATTGTTGGCAATAAGATTAACATTTCAATGGGATATCCTCTGCTTCAGAATGAGCTCTATGTCTTTTCTATTTCATATGAAATTGAAGATATTATTTATCATGTTGACCAACCAGTAGAATATTTTGGGCTTGACTTTGAAACAAAGCATGTGAGAAAGACAGATCTATTTCGACTAATATTGAATCTACCACATTATAGTGCTCTTCTTGAGCAAAGTCTCCCTGCACCTGTGTTTCCAACACCAGTGGGTATTTCTTCCGAAGATAATATCTTGAGAATAACTTGGGAATCATCAAATCGCAATATTGATGATACAGATGTTTTTCTTGTTCGATATAAAATAGACTCTTCTATAAATGGAGAATCTACTCCAAACCTTCTAGCTCTTTATATTGTTCTGGCATTTATTGGTGGCATTGCACTAAGTACACTGGTATTTTTCCTTATCTATAGACTGAAATTCAAACCTGTTGAATCTGGATTAGTAAGTTCGTTATTATCAAATACTGAACAAGAAGTAATAAAGGCGATTAATGATGATAGTGGCGTTTCAACTCAAAGGCGTATTTGTGATAAAACTGGTTACTCCAAATCAAAAGTTTCTCAAATTTTAGCTAAATTGGAAGAAAAAAAAGTCCTAAAACGTGAGCGATGGGGACGAACAAATAAGGTAACAATCACTAATCCTTCCTTCAAATCTATAGGTCAAACTGAGTCATCGAACAAACAGCAAGATAAAACCACAGAGTAACATTCGATTTTAATTTTGCAACAACTTTTTTACTGGAATTTACCACTAATAATACAAACAAATTTATGGTGAAATTTAAGTGACTTCAACTAAAGAAAAAAAACCAATCATTCCTGGTGCAGAACCATTTCGCCTAAAGAACAAAGGTGCTAAGGTATTATTGATTCACGGTTTTACTGCATCCCCAACAGAACTGCGACCTATAGGTGATTTTCTCCACAAAAAAGGATATGATGTTTATTCAGTTCTACTCGCAGGTCATGGAACAACACCAGAGGATTTACAAACAAAAAAGTGGGTTGATTGGTGGCAATCAGCTAAAACGGCTTTCGATGAAATTGACAATTGTGATTTTGTTTTGGGATTCTCAATGGGCGCATTATTAGCGAGTAGATTAGCTGTTGAATATCAACAACAATTGAAAGGGGTAATATTAGCATCTGCCTTTCTTCGGATTAACCCAAAAATTTTGTCAAAAGTTGCTTTCACATTTTCTGTGCTAAAATATGTTAAGCCATATTTCTCAAAAAGCGCAGAGACTGAACAATTCTTCAAAGAAAATAATTTAATTAGTTATATGAGATATCCAATGAGCGCTGTTCATGAATCTGTGAAATTATCAAAGTATACTGAGAAAAAGATTTTATCAAAAGTAACCATTCCAACATTAATCATTCAGGGATTGAAGGACGACCGCATAGACCCTGATAATTACAAAATCCAAGATAAATTGATTCCAGCAGAAGATAAGTACATTGAACTTCTTCCAGAATCAGAGCATATTATTACCGTGGGACCAGATACAGAGCAATTATTTGCTTCAATACTCCGTTTTCTGAAAGCTTATGAGAAATGAGTAATCCATTTCTCCTTTCCTTTTCGAAACGAAATCATTAGAAAGACTTATGATTAATACACAGTCCATTTTTTCTCAAGTAACTCCAATGAGGAATTTTATTTTGAAAGAAAAGACTTCAGCTGGTTCCGAAACTGAATCGGAAGTCGATAATGAGGTGCAAGATTTGGACGAAAAAGGTGAAACCTATTCTAAATCAGGTGTTGATATTGTTGAAGAGGGTGCGGTAATTGAAGAAATTTGGAAGATGCTCCCAAAAACATTCAATTTGAATCCAAATGTAAAGTTCTTACCCGCACTGGCTCATTATGGCGGAATAGTTGATATTGGTATGCCAGACAAATATCTAGTTGTTGCTGTTGATGGTGTTGGGTCTAAGGTTCTTATCGCTGAAATGTTAGATAAATTCGATACTGTAGGTATTGATTGTATTGCTATGAATGTCAATGATCTAATCTGCGTTGGCGCCCAACCATTAGTTTTTGTTGATTATTATGCAATAGAAAAGCCTGACACAGAAATCGCAAAACAAATTGTAAAGGGACTTGTTGATGGTGCAATTCAATCTAGAATGGCTATCATTGGTGGAGAAACTGCTACCTTACCTGATATTATTCGAGGGTACGACGGAAAAGGGTTCGATCTCGCTGGAACAGCTGTTGGAATGGTTGATAAGGATAAGCTTGTTTTAGGTGATAAACTATCTCCTGGTGATATTATTATTGGCATTGAAAGCAATGGATTACATTCTAATGGTTATTCATTAGCAAGAAAGGCGCTACTTGAAGATCATTCCGTGAATGATGAAGTTGATGGCATCCATTTAGGAAAAGCATTGCTTGAACCAACACTCATTTACGTCCAAGAAATTCTCGAAATTATTGAGAAAGCAGAAATTCATGGCTTAGCAAATATTACTGGTGGGGCATTTCTAAAATTGGCTCGATTAATGCGTCAAGCAAAAGTACCTATCGGTGTTCATCTTAATGCTATGCCAAAACCATTGCCAATATTCAAATTAATTCAAAAATTAGGTAATATTTCTGATAAAGAAATGTATAAGACATTTAACATGGGCATAGGATTCTGTATTATAGCGCCAGAATCAGAATTTGATACCATTGCTGAAATTTGTCAAAAACATGGAAAGAAAACTTACAAGATTGGCAAAATTATTCCGGAAAAAAAGATTATTCTTGAGATAGCCGGTGAGACAATAGAGTATCCAGCGGATAAATATTAATCATTGATTTATTTATTTGCTCAGAAACTCTTCAATCTCTTCTTTTTTCATTGTTCCTTTGTGAAAAGCAGTTGCTATTAGAGCTCCCTCAATATTATTTTCTTTCAAAATTGCTAAATCTTGAATGCTTCTCACACCGCCACCAGCGTATACGGGAATAGCTTTAATTTGTGAGGCGATATCAATTAGATGCTGATTTAGTGGTCCAGATTGACTGCCAACTTTCTGTAATTCAAGGACAATTATCGCTTTTATCCCCAATGTTTCAGCATGTTTAGCCAGTTTTGTTGGAGAAATTTCTTTCATTCGTTCACTGTTTGCTAATAGCTTTCCATCTTGAAAGTCAACACTCAAAATAATTTTCTCAGCACCAAATGCTTGAACTGCTTGATCGAGAACAATTGGTGAATCGATTGTTTCCGTTCCCAAAACTACGTGATCTACTCCAAGGGACAAAACATGAGTTATATCATCAATTGTTTGGCAACCACAATCAATCATAACTTTGAACTGTGGGTTTTTCACAATCTCAACGACGTGCGGGTAGTTTGGATGATCTTTAATAGAATCGGTATCTTTTCGTTGTATTGAATCTAAATCAGCAATATAAAATAGATCTAGTTTCAATTGTCTATAGAAAGCTTCCATTACTGTTATAGGGTCACTACTATCTGTTATTACTGAATCTTTAATTGGTTGGTAATTACTACGTTGTCCACCAATTCCTTGAACCACTTTACCAGATAAAAGATCAAGTACGGGAATAATTCTCATAGTTAAAACACCACTAATTATGGATAAATAAACTTTCGCCCTCAGCAACGAGAAAAAAAGTTTTTATAAATGAGTGAGTGTGCTATTAATTACAACTGATAAAGCATAAGGAGAAAAAAAGAAAGAATGGATAGAATTAGATGCGGAATATTTTCCGCGAAAACAAATGTACCGTTCAGAGCTGGAAAACTGGCTGCTGACCGTGCTGCAAGACAAACCCTCGATAGTCATCCTGCTTTGTGTTTAGTATTTTTTTCAGAAAAATATGCTTCGTCTGACTTGGTAGATGGAATAAAGCGATCAATAAATCCCGAGATTGTTGCTGGCTGCTCTACAAATGGGGAAATAGCTTCAGGCTATTGGAGAGAAAGTGTCATTGCAATTGTAATATCATCTGATTATATGCGTTTTGGTATTGCTGTGGAAGATAATAATAACTTAGTTAAAACATCCAAGGATTATTACAAACGATTGGTTGAGAGTGCGCTCTATGATCTCAAAGTGAAAATGGCGCATCACTCTAAAATAGTCACATCAAAAGACCAAGAAATTAAACCTGATTTCGGTATTGTGCTGTTGCCTGGTACAGACAATGAACTGAACCCTAAATCAAATGAAGTAATTAAAGGGTTAAGAAAACATCTTGGAAATTTGCCGCTAATTGGTGGAACTATTGGTGATGACTGTAAATATGAAAACGGTTATGTTATCTTTAAAGATGAATTTTTGGAGAATCATACCCTACTAATATTATGTAAATCCGATTTGAAATTTTCGATGGCGCAAAAACACAGCTACAATATAATAGATGATTTTATACTAAATAAGGCTTATAGAAATAATCTCATCGAGTTAAATAACCAACCTGCTTCAGAAGCTTATTTCAACTCAATAAATCAACCTGTCGTTGAAGTTTCTGATATGAGAGATGAAATATGCGCGATAAATCCTCTAGGATTGATAGATGAAAAAACCAAAGAACTGCAAATTCTGTTTCCAATGTCTCGAGGGAAAGGGGCAAAGGAAATCAACCTTTCACAAGTTGTTCCGGAAGGAACAAAAATATTCCTAACAGAAGCTGATATGGAGCAATCGAAGAAAACATCGCTAGAATCAATAAAAGCTGCTTTTTCAACGAGCACGATTAAAGATCCACGCGTGGGATTAATGTTTTCATGTGTTGGACGGAGTACATTCTACTTTGGTCGTGCATTGGCTGAAATTGAAGAAATAAAAAAGCGCTTCAAATATACTGATATTGGAGGAGCATATCTGTATGGGACAGTTTGTGGGCAAAGTGATTGGGTGTCAGAAGGAACAACTTCAACACTTCTGATTGGAAATGATTTGAAAGATGGGTTAGTTGAAAAGAAAGAGTAAAAAAAGCAAATGAAAATTACCTTTCAAGATTCTCTGAAAAAACATTTGCTTTATCCCAACCTTCACGTTTGAGAATGGTATCTGACATACGAAGAATTTTCAAAACTTTATGCAAACAAACAAAGGTGTGAGGCAAAGGTCCGAGCATTTCTCCCATTGCATGAGCAGGTATGCTCTTTTTCGAGGTTGTATGTATGACCACTTTTTTTCCACGAAATACTTCTACTTTAGGATGCTCAATATATGTACCATCAGTAAGTTTTAATGAGGTAATTAATGTCTCCAAAATCCTCGTATTGCCGATAATTGCGATATCAATTAAACCATCATCAATAACTGCATTTGGTGCAACCATTTTTTTGTTGCCAACGCGCTGACCATTGCATAAAAGAATTGAGAGAGCTTTTACATTGCGAGTGATGCGACCATCATCGATATCAATTTGCATAGGTTTTGGGCGATAAGTAAAGAACCCCTTTACTAGATAGAGGTTATAGCTAAGACGAGAACTTTTACCGAGAACCATTTCAGCAACAACTGCATCAATGCCTGCTCCCGCAACACCAAGACAATATCTCTCACCACCATTTATTTCCAAACAATCGATAGTTCTTGTTTCCTGATGAACCAACATATCAACTAAATCAGCTAGATGATTAGTCTGACGAACACTGAAGGCATTGTCATTCCCTCTGCCTGCGGGAAGCATTCCTAAAGTATTCTTAAAACCAGTTTGACCAATACCAGTTAATACTTCATTGATTGTACCATCTCCGCCATAAGCACAAATAACCTTGTGATCTTTCACAGATGCTTTGGTAATGCGAATGGCATCACCAGGTTCTTTGGTCCATTCAACCTCAAAATCGAGCCCAGCATCTTTGAGAGCTTTAACTACTGTTGGCCATGCTTTTCTCGCTTTTCCACCATAAGAAACAGGATTGCAAATAATTTTCATTGTAGTGATCATCCTGACATGCTTTCATACATACAGTAAAGAAATACAAAACCATAGTTTCCTTCGGAATTTTATAGTTATCCTATGAACTTATTATCTACGTACAAAATTTGTTGATATTATACCACTAAATAATATTTATAAAAGAAGAGCGATAAAAAGGAATAGTGATTATGAAAAGCGGATACTAATTAATTTATAAGTGGCCGAGAACATTAAAAAAGTTAATAATTTCATTAGTGCTGAAAAATTCGGGAAGTGCACAACTAAATGCCTATTGCTAGACAAGTAATGATACTAACAAAAGATGGATTGCTCCTTTTACACTACAAATTTAGAGGGGCAGAAGCATTGGCGATGGAAACAGATCCAGACCTATTCTCAGGAATGCTGTCAGCAATTCTATCGATAGCAAAGGAAACAACAGGGGGATTAGTACAAACAATAAACCAGGATAATTATAACGTACTAGTAAGTGAAGGGGAGAAAATTTATGTCCTACTATTTATTGATGAAGAAAGTAGAGAATTATACAACATAGCGAAGGCAATGGTAGGGAGATTTGAAGCGCAATTCAAAGAGGAATTGGGCGGAATAATTACTGACGTAACAATATATCAACAATTTATAGAAGAACTAGAAGAAATATACGCAGAAATATTTAGAGTAGATGCAGAACTATTAGCAAAAATAATACCTGAAGTAACTCAGATAAAAAACGTATCCATTTTTGAAAAACCAATGAACCATCAAGTATACAATGGACCAAGAGATCCATTTGTAAGTGAATATGAACAGCAGTTTCAAGAAGTGGCACTGAAGATAATTGAATCATATGCAAACTTTGCCGAGAAAACATTGGAGTTCCATAAAAGAACGATTATAACGTTCAAAAATAGAGCAATTGTTCTTGAGGATTTGGGGTCACATGTGCTAATGTTTATCGGGGAACACGTAGACGATATTCTAACAAAAATAAAACGAATACGCAAAAAAGCCGGTTTGCCGGCAGAGAGAAAATAACTTTCTCCGCCCTTTCCATTTTTAACATAAATAGACAACAGACAATAAAACAATTTTTTTAAAAACGTTTTTAAAAACGAAAAGCGGATATGCCTCTTGCCAAAAAAAAGGCAGAAATTAGAGCAAGGAGCAAAAAGCTAACGAATAAATAAACAAAAAAAACGTTGGAGACAAGCTAATGAGAGACGCAGTAAAGAAAATATGGCCAGAAATAGAATGGATAAAAGAAGAGACACTAAAGGAAAACGTCTACAAAACATGGGAAGACGCTATAGAACAAAGTGTACTAAGCGCAGAAGATTTGGAGAAAATACCATTCACACTGCTGATAAAAGATTGCAAAGTAACATTCATGGAACACAAAAGAGCAGTAGTACACATAGCAGTAGAAGCAGCAAAAGTAATGAACAAATTCTTCGGAGAGAAACTGCCAATAAATATGGATTACCTAATAGCAGGGTCAATATTAATTGATGTAGGAAAACTGCTAGAATATGTAATGAAAGATGGAAAAGCAGTAGTAGGAAAAACAGGAAAATTGCTCAGACACCCATTCACAGGAGTAGGACTAGCAATGAAATGCAATATACCAGATGAAGTATGTCATATGATAGCAACACACTCAAAAGAAGGAAACCTAGGAAAAAGAACAGTAGAAGGAATAATTGTTCATCACGCAGACTTCATAAGCTACGAACCATTAAAAGATGACACATTGAAAGTATAAAAATAAAAAGAACACTTAAAAAAAAACAGCTCGAGAAGAGCACAATCGCTCTTCGATTTTTCTAATAAATGATTTTGAAGTCACTTGACGCGATACCAGTAAATATACTCCTCTTTGAAACCGAGCTTATTATAGAGACGAAGGGCGGCAATATTGTTCTTCATAACCTGCAAATAGGCAGAAGTAGCACCATGCTCTTTACCAAGCTGTAAAAGCTTTAACATAATCTGCTCTCCATAACCTTTCTTGCGCTGGGAAACTTTGGTAAAAACATCGTAAAAACTAATCATAGAACCATCGAGAACAGCAAAACCACAAGAAACAACTTTACCTTTAACAAGTAAGGAAACATAAAAAGTGGGAGGAAGAATACGCTCGAGAATATGAACTAAAGCAGAACGATTTTTAGCAG
>JAUWKS010000125.1 GCA_030614005.1 Candidatus Heimdallarchaeota archaeon
AAAAAGGATAGATAGAGCATTAAGAAAGATAAAAAGAGAGTTATCTTTAATGTTAACTCAAGAAGGATGATTACCATGCAAAAAAGCTCAGTTAAAAGAATAAGTTTTCTAGCAATATTAGTAATGTTAACTTTGGTTACATCTGCAAATACAATTAAAGCAGAAATGGATTATAATATTCAAAATAGTTCCGTAATTGAACAAAGCGGATATATTCAAGCTTTTGATGGAGGAATATCGGAAGAAAATCTTGTAAGAGGAGAAAAAGTAAATATTTTTGCAACATTAGCTAATTTTGGTGATTTATCTCTTGAAGTAATTTCTCTTACTGCTCATTTTAAACACCTAGATGGAAATGTAAGATTTGATTATAATTACACTATAAACTTTGATCATAATCATAGAACAGTTGGACCTGGTGAAACATTTACTGGAACAATAGTAGCTGAAGTCGCAAATATTGAAGCAAAATATAATCTTTCAATTTACTTTATAGCTGAAGATGTATATGAATCAGATAGCGAGTTTGGTGCAGCAGCAATACCTTTTATCGCTGCAGAAAACATTACCATATCTGTTGTAGATCTTGGTAGTAGTTCTTCTGGAACAATCATAGGAATTGGGATAACATTTGCAATTATTGTATTAGCACTTATTGGGTTAATCTTTTATGGTTGGTTAAAAGAAAGATTAGCCAAACGAAAGTATAAGTAAAATTCAAGCTAATAGTATCAACCAACTTTTTGGTTGATATACAAAACCCTCTTTTTTAAGTTGGATTAGTATCTGTTCGATTTTAGATATTGGAATTTCAAACATCTTACAATTCCGAATTAGTTCATCCAGAGAATTTGTTTTATTTTGCCGTAAAACAGACAGAATGGTATCAGGTAAGGCTTTCGCTTGAATGTCAAGTAAAATCCCTGATTTCTTCTCAAAGGTCACGAGTAGTGCTGAAATCTGTTGTACATGGGTATCTGAAACATTAAAGAATTTTTCAGCTTCAGAAGTAGATAATTTTCCACTTTGTAAAAATACACTACTTTCAGCTTCTGAATCACTTAGTATAATAGATTCTCCTGGTTCAAAAGTAATTATTTTAGCACATTTTATACATAGTTTATACTGATGATTGTTTGGAATATCATTAATCGTTTCACAGTTATTACAGCGGAAAATGATTGTCATTCCTCTTCCTCGTAAAATAATTTTCTTGCAAAAATCAAAAAGCCTGTATGGCCTATCATTCTTGTATTTGGTCTTATCGCATTGACTTTCAACTGCATTTCTCTTTTAATTAGTTCAAGAGCAGTTATTTCTCCAAAATGACATTCCAGTAACTTGGTATAAACTTTCTCCACTTGGTTATATGTTGGGAGAAAAACTGCAATAGTCCCGCTGTACTTAAGAGAGGTGTACGCATGAGGAATGATTTCACAAGGATCACCTAAATCTAACACAACTGCATCAACATCAGTTTCATCGAATCCCAGTGAAGCATCCTGATTTTTTATTGTTACGTAAGATTCAAGTCCTAGACGCTCAATGTTCTTGGAAGCTGTGTTAAATGCTTCTTCTCTTATTTCATATGTAAAAACGTGTCCATCAGTTCTAACATAATTGGCTAATATTGAGGTTAAAGCACCGCTTCCTGTACCTGTCTCAATAACCTTAGAGCCAGGAACTATTCCAGTATTCATCAATATCATTCCAGCATCTTTAGAATAGATGATTTGTGAACTATGGGGTATTTTTTCCAAATAATCACTAGGCAAGGGTTCGTAAATGGAAAGAGTTGCTGATTTGTTTGTAGTAATACGTGAACCATATGGTTTTCCAATGATTTCATCATAGTCAAAAAAACCTTTATGGCAATGGAACTGTTTTCCAGAAACCGCTTTTGTAATCCACTTCTTTCTTTGGTCCAAAAACTATGAATAAATCGGAGCCATCTGTTATAATATTACCATCTGCAAAACTTAAATCTTTCATCTTTACCAAATAAAACGGAAGAAGAAATATTATAAAACTTGTTTTTCAATCGTTTTTTTAAAGTTAGAAGGAAAAGTAGTTAACTCATAAGTTTATAGCTTATATCCACACATTTTGTAGGTGCTTGCTTCGATAGTCTTTATGGTAAAATTTCGTGGAAAACAGATGTCTTATTAGAAAACTGGTCATTCGATTTACAAAACAAGGTGCCATTTTAGGTATTCTACGCTATTTCATGGAAGAAATTGTAAATAACTAGAAATAATATAAGAAAAGATAAGAAAAAGAAAATTAAATAAAACCTTTCTCTTTTAGAATGTCCTTTAGTTTTGGGAAACCAATTTCCTCAAGTTCGTATTTTACTCTAACTATAGGTTTGTTAATCTTGATCAATCTTGTTATATCGATAGGTGTGGCTGAAACTACAACGTCACATTCGGTATTATTGATTGTTTCTTCCATGTCCTTTAGTTGTTGATCAAAATAGCCCATAGCAGGGAGTAAAGTACCAATATCTGGATATTTCTCAAAGGTTTCTTTCATACTACCAACCAAGTAAGGTCTGGGGTCAACCAATTCCTCTGCCCCATATCTCAGAGCAGCGACAACTCCAGCACCATATTGCATTTCCCCATGAGTTAAAGTAGGTCCATCTTCAATCACTAGCACTCTCTTACCTTTAACTAGGTCTGGTTTGTCAACAAAAATTGGAGAGGCGGCCTCTATAATAACAGCATTTGGATTAGCTTTACGAATAATTTCTTCTAAATCAAGAACGTTTTCGTAATCTGTTGTGGTGATTTTATTGACAATAACTACATCAGCTAGATTGAGATTTGTTTCACCAGGATGATAAGTAAGCTCGTGTCCTACTCTGTGAGGATCAGCAACTACTATTTGTAAATCAGATTCATAGAATGGAAAGTCATTATTTCCACCATCCCACAAAATAATGTCTGCTTCTTTCTCTGCTTCCCTAAGAATGGCTTCATAATCAACACCGGAGTAAATTACTAAACCCTTATCGATATAAGGTTCATACTCTTCTCTCTCTTCAATTGTTGTTTCATGTTTATCCAAATCAGAATAATCAGCAAACCTTTGTACGGCTTGTTTAGCTAAATCTCCATAAGGCATAGGGTGTCTGATAGCGAC
>JAUWKS010000108.1 GCA_030614005.1 Candidatus Heimdallarchaeota archaeon
AAACGTCAAACGAAAGTTCCTCCCTTCGGGGAGTTGGGCGGACTCGCAGAAAGTCAAAAGTTAACTCTAACTCTTATTAGAGCTCGTTAACCAAGATAGACCATAGACATTTGCTTACTGAATGTGAACTTGTTCATCTTGTATACTTTGAATCCCACAGATTCAGATGAAAAACATTAAAGCGATGGAAGTTATTCCCTCGCACCTCTTTTTCTTGCAAAGTTCTTTTATATTTTGTCGACATAGTATATTGTGAGGGAGCAAGTAATGCTAAAAAAAGAAGAAAAAGAAGAATTTAAAGTTGGACTTCCTATAAGGCAGAATATTCATAGTGAAATTGAAGAAAGGTTAATTGCCAAACTTTTTACTATAGTAGAAACTATTGAGGAAACTGCAGAAGGCGAATTAGATTTCAAACCATACGATGACCGTTTACTTATACAGATAGAAGCTCTACTAGAGAAGAAATTTAAAGATAAAGTATTCAAACACAAAAGAGATCATCAGATAAGTGCTTTTCTACAGCAAATTAAGATAGAGCGACAAAACCGAGATTTTGATCTTCCTTTTATTAAATAATGAATTGTCTTTAGGGTATCATCAAAAACAAGAAAAAAACATACCTTACGATTCAGTATGAATAGTATCCTCCTCTATCTCTATGTTAGTTATTGGTTTCAATAAATTGTAGGATAGTAAAACATTCTTCTCAAATTTAAACCTCAATAAAGACTTTACTGCTATAATAAGAGCACCGACTGCAAACATAGATATTAAGATAATAATTATTGTTTGATAAGACATGATTCCTAAAAGGTGTCCTTGAGCTTGGGAGAAGGGGTAAAAAATCATCATCTCAGGATATAAACTTCCATCAAAGATGATGTGAGACACTAAACCAAGTAGACTTGAGATACCTGAATATAGCCAGTTAAACCTGAATTTCTTATTCGCTATTTTCATGTATAGCTTATAAAACACCCAACTGAAAAACGTACACGGAATTAAATAAATCATTACTCCAAGCAAGCTATGAGTATAACCATGCAATGCACCGATTTTAAATAATAAATAAAGAACGCCTTCAATATCAATTATTATCGTTCCAATCAATATTGCAGTTACATCAATAAATGGACATAGTGCAAAAACGAATGCTCCAAACCCTAAATGAAATGGTGTAAAAGGCATACGCTATGTAAAATAGTAACAAATTTATTCTTTCTTATTAAATTGATATTAATTGTATTTGCTCACTGGTTAGCTAACAATAACTTTATACAAAATAAATTTCGAATTAAATTGAGGGTAAAACGTTTGAGAAGCAAGAAATTTAGAATAGTAGTTTTGATTTTGGCACTACTACTCAGCAACTCAATAGAAATGACCCGATCCGAAGACATGTGGGTTGGTTCCCAAGAGATAGCATATTCGGGAGTATTGAACATCGATTTGGGTATTTTTTATTCTGAAAACCAAACGTTGTATTGGTCATTCATAAGCACATCCGATAACATCAATATCTCAATTTATAAATTCGAGAATTACCCCGGAGGTGGAGGACACATCACTCTCTTATCTTATGGTGTAAGCTCTGGAGAAGGAAATTTCATAGCGGAAACATCACTAAACTATTCAATTAGATTTGCGCATATGGATTGGAATTACAGAGAAGAAAACACAACAATAACAGCAGTAATAACAGATACTGCACATAGTTCCAATTCAACTGTAGAAACAAACACTGCAAATTCATCAATAATTTTTATCGTTTCGACAATATTTATTGTTAGTTTTTTCAAAAGAAGAAAAAGAAGAATTTGAAATAAGAATATTACTTCTTATTTCTATTGTCTCGATCTCACAGGATATTCTTTTACCAACATAATAAACGAGGTAATTATTACTACTAGTGTGCCAAACATTATGAAATGATTACCAATAACAGAAGGAATTCGTGCAGTAATTGCAGTTGCAAAACCTAGTGAATTTACTGTAGCAATAGCGAATGCTAAGAAGAAAGCATTTACTAAAGTTAATACCAGAATTTTTTCGACTTTTTTGTCCATTTTTCCAAACAGTTTGAAGATTACTATAGTAGCTGCAAAGAGAAGGAAAATAAGTTCCAAAGTATTTGGTAAGAAGGTTATTCCTAGCAGTGTTGTTAAAGGAACTGCTTCAGTTCCATATGTTATACTTTGCTTTACGTAATAGAATCCACCGAAATCATAAATTGCTAAAACTAACAACCAAATCAATGTTGCAAATTTCTCATATATTGGCATCTCACTTCGTTTTACAAATCTGAGAGCAAAAACAACTATCATCAATATCGATAATATTGTTAAAGCTATTAAGCCAATTAAGCTAACTCCTGAAGATATATAATCTCCAAGAATATTTCCTGTGCCAGGGGCACTACCAATGCTGCTTCGATATTGTACTACGAAAAAGTGAGCAAATGAGTAAAGCAAAACATAGGCTGCACTACTAATAAATGCAACATTCAAAGTAATGTCTCTATTACTTGGAAGGAACATCCACACAATGAATGTAATAAGTGCAATTATTCCAACAAAGTCAGCAATCACAAGTATTATTGTATAAGCAGTGCTAGTCCAAATTGTAATGATTTCTTGAATCAAATACATTATTAGTCCAGCAACTCCAATAGCAATAGCTACTTGGAATATTATATTGAGTATTTTATTTTCAACTATTTTCATATTGATCTATCCCTATAGAAAGAATCACATATACTAAGCAGTTACTTTTCGACGCTTCTTCATTAATAATATTTTTGTGTTACAAACATCTTGATAGGTAAATTTAAAGAAAAAAATTGTTCCAAATGGAAAAAGCGTTCAAAGATTTAAAAAGAATTGATAAAGAAAAGAAGGACCAACAAGTAGTCTATCTTTTCCTCCATCTAATTAGATTAATTATCGTTCGATTCTTTAATCGTCGTTCGGTTCGTTCCATTTGTTGATCCCATTGTTTTTCTTTCTTCTGAACCATTCTATACAATCGTTCTCTTTTACGCTCTTGTTTTCTCTCTCGAGATTTCAGTCTTCTTTCTACTCTTTGCGACCATTTTACTTCACGCAAATTTTTCGTTCTTTTTCTTTTAATTTGCTCAATATTGGCATATATTAGTCGCTTCATATTGGGTGTGATAGCTGAAATATCAACGTCAAAAACTAGGAAAGGCGTGTTATGCTTATAGTAAATGGGTTTCAAAATTGCTTGAGATACTTTATATGGCAGACAATTAAAGGGACCGGTTAATATTAGAGAATCATATGTTGAATCATCCAATATTTCTAATCCTTTGCCAATTGTTGGAATTGCTTCACCAAAGATTAAATTAGAGATATAAGGATCAGAGTGATTGAGAAGCTGCCCTAAATCATTTTGTTCAGCATATAACAAACCAGTTCTCTTAAATCGTCTTCTCACTCTTCTTTCAATCAAAGGCAGAATCTTTAGTACTATCTTAGACATAAGGAAATTTCTTGATGCTTTATCCCAAGGTGTAAGAAAAGCTCTCAATTGAGTAAAGAATTTCGTTGGATCTTTGTGCCATTTTTTCGCAATCTCATAATATCCATTGAATTTAGTACTATACAAACTTAATTCATATAAATCCGAGGATTTAACGATGATACCATTTTCAGTATAAATATCACGCAACTCTTTCAAAAAGAAAGAACTAAATCGCACAAAGAAATCACCAGTAACCAATACTTTTGGATAATTTATCGGTGAGTCTTTTCTAGGTATTTTTCTAATATTTCTAATGAGTTTTGTTACACCCCTTCTGTAGGTCTTTTTGGATGTAATACTATTCAAGAATCCATCCCAATGTTCCTGAAGCAATTCTAAACTATCAGAATCACCCACAACTCGGAGAGAACTTTCAATTTCACCAATAATATCACCAATAACAATTCCCGTTGGGAAAAATTGTAAAACATCAATCAAATTTGTACCTAAGAATTTTGTTAAGTAATCCAACCTGTAAATGAAAACGTTTTCTAGTTTATTACTTTCCAAGAATTGTTCAATGTAATGATAATAGCTATAAACAGCACAAGGTGAGCCACCACGAATCATATACATACCAATTATTTCACCTGGTTTTCTATTCTCAACAAGAGTTAGTATTTGACCTAAAACAACAGGGAGTGGTATGCATTCTTTCCCGGAGCTGCATCTTAATCCTTTAATCGGGTAGTCTAGTAGGATGTCAGTAGCAACACCCATTTTGAAGCCAAACATAGTCATCATTTTTCCACCTACATCAACATGGTATCTTGAAAAAGTTGGTGAATGGAGTGTGACTCTAGGATCCTTAATATCTATGGATTTTCCTTGCGAAGTTATTACAACTGTTTTTCCTTGTCTACGTTTTATTTGCGCAACTTGAAATGGTGCTTCTTGAACTTTTTTCTTACTTTCTTTGAAGTTTTTAACAATTTCTAGGAAGGCTTCTAATCGTGTTTGGATACCAGCATCTGCTGTGTGTGCATCCAATTCTAGAAAAAGATAAGGTTTAGAAGTCATCTCAGAGCGTACATAATTCTGAATAAAAGCATCGATAGTGCAACTGAAACTATTAATGAAGAGAATGTAGAGATTTTCATTTTTTAGTGCAAGATCAATTGCCATTTTGACATAATTAGCAAAATACCAAGGAATATCAGCCACATCAGTCTTTTCAAGAAAATCAAAAGGTATGACTGTAATACCCATACTTGAAAGCTTCTTGGGAATATTCATAGAGGTTTCAGATGGGAAGGCATTATAGCTTCTTCCAACTAATATGATGCCGATTTCATCAGTTCCTTTCAATTTATCAATTGTTTCTTGACCCAATTGTAGGAACTGTTTTTCAACTTCCAATTGTGCTTCAACAGCCTTTTCATAGGCTTGCTTAGCTCGTTTCTTCGTATGATGCAATTCATCCATAGCCATGGTAATTAATGAATGTTCTTTGGAATAACCAAGTGAGAAATCAAGTGTTGGTTTTAAAATAGTAATATCTTCGAACGCTTGTGAAATAATATATGAACTTGCTTGAGTTATGGGGCAGAAAGTTGAATCCCTCCAAGTATCTACTTTGGTTAGGTTAACAACATGGGGGAGAAATATCGTTTTTACTTTCCTCTTTGTAAGATCCAACACAGCTCCATGCAATATCTGTATTGGATAACAAAATGGTGCATTTGCCATCAGTTCCTTATCATCATCTATTCCAGAAAGAATGACTTGATAACCCAGTTCTTTTAAGAAAGTAGAATACATTGGATACAAACTGTGAGTTAATAATGCTCGAGGAATACCAATTGCTTTCTTACCTCTCAAAATTTTCACATTATTATTAATATTATTATTTGCTTCTCCAAGCATAAGTTCATTTCTCTTCTGAACAAGATCTTCTTTTTCAGCTATTTTCTCTGATCCTTTCCACTGGTGCTCGTATTTTGAGCAACTCCCTCCAAATAGGAAGCGTCGACCACCAACTTCATATCTTTCTATTTTACAATAATTTTTGCAAGATTTACAGGTAATACTTCCGAGATGTTTTAGCTCTTCCTTGATCAGACTTTCAAGAGAAGTTGATTTTGGCATCTCTGTTATTTCATGTTGCTCGAATTTAATTTTCGCTATTAAAGCAATACCAAATGCTCCAACCAATTCAGGATTTGGAGGTATAATGATTTGTTTTCCAGTGGTTTGTGCGAAAGCATAGCCTATAGAGTGATTTTTAGCAACACCTCCCTGAAAGAAAATCTTCTTTCCTACTTGTCTTGCTCCCTTAACTTTATTCAAATAATTATCAACAATTGAATAGACCAATCCAGCAATGATGTTTTCTTTGCCATAATCTTCTTGCATAGCTGTGCGAATATCAGTATTAATGAAAGCCGCACAATCAGCTTTGAACCTAACTGGTTGTTTAGCCTCAATTGCAGTTTTAGAAATATCAAAAACAGAGATACCCAAATCGCCTTTTGCACTTTCTTCCAGAAATGAACCGGTACCAGCTGAGCAAGTAGCATTCATTGCATAATCAACAGGAACACCGTTCTGTAGAAGCATATATTTGGAGTCTTGTCCACCAATTTCAAAGATGGTATCGACTTCGGGATCATAAAAGACTGCTCCCTGGGAATGAGCCGAAATCTCGTTATAAATTGCAGGAGTTCCTAAATAAGCACCAACTATTGATCTTCCTGAACCTGTAACTCCAACTAAAGAAACTTTCTGATTACCAACTTGAGAAATAATTTCAGTAAGGCAATTCTTAGTTGCACTAATTGGATTACCACTTGTTCTTCCATAATAAGAAGCAACTACACTTGAGTCAGAAGGATCAACCAACACTGCTTTAGTTGTCGTAGAACCCACATCAACACCTAAATGAAAAATGGTATTTTTCTTGAAATTCTTCTTATTCTCTATAGGATCTATAATTGTTACTTGTTTTCCGAAATCTGCTAAGGGGAGATTTGTTGTGAAGCTCTTAGTAATGTTTAACTCGATTTCTTGGTTAACAGGATTATCACGAACCAAAAGGGCTGTTCCATAAGCTTCGAAAACAGAACTGACTTCTTTTATTACAATATTAACTTTAGGTAATTCGTCTCGCAGTATTTTGATGAAGGCTTCATTTAATGAAACACCACCGATAACTAACATACGTTTGACATCAACACGAGATTGTACGACC
>JAUWKS010000105.1 GCA_030614005.1 Candidatus Heimdallarchaeota archaeon
AGCGGTTTGGCAAAAATACCTTTACTCTAGTTTAAACTGAACAAACTAATTTAGGATGAAAAAAATGACTATATTATCACAATTTCCTTGGTGGATATTTCTCATAGTTGTGCTTTTAGCTTTTGTCTGTGAACTCACGGACTCATCTTTGGGTATGGGTTATGGTACCACATTGACTCCGATTCTCTTACTTTTAGGATTTGATGTAATGCAAATAGTACCTGCTGTTCTTTTATCTGAATTTCTTACTGGCATTGTATCTGCAGTTTTTCATTCACTTTTAAAGAATATGACTTTAGGGCGAAATAAAGTTGTAGTTGGAAACCCCGTTATAAATTCAGAAACTGATATAATAAACCTAACAACTAGTGGTGGAAAATCATTGACAAAAATGTCTTCTCCCCAAAAACCAACCTTTATTGAGAAAGTCAATGAATTGACTTTGGACACAAAAGTTATTATTGTCTTGACATTTTTTGGTATTTTAGGCACCTTGGCATCTGTAATAATTTCAATAATTTTCGGTTATGATGCCATATTCAAATTCGGTGTGAAAGTCTATATTGGTATAATGGTTTTCGCAATGGGTATCCTTATTCTCATATTTAGAAAAAAACAAATCCGTTTTTCATTTAAGAAAATTACTTTGTTGGGCACAATCGCTGGTGCTAACAAAGGTATATCTGGTGGAGGATATGGTCCGCTAGCAGTTTCGGGACAAATTCTTTCAGGTCGAGAGGGAAAAAATGCTATTGCATCTACTTCTCTATCAGAAGGAATTATTTGTTTTGTTGGAGCTCTTGCTTTTCTTATAACTAGTATTGTTACCAGTAGTATAGCTGGAGGACCTATTTCTTATGGTAATTGGGAATTAGCTCCTTTTATAGTTGGAGGTGCAATATTCTCAGCACCATTAGCTGCTTTTATAACAAAGAAAGTAGAAAATAGATGGTTGATAATAGTTGTAGGAATAGTTACAGTAGTTCTCGGGTTATTTAGCTTGACAAAAACAGTTCTTGGTTTTACTGGAGTATGGTGAGACCAAGTACCCTTTTCTTTTTTTTTATTACAAATTTAGCTTAGATCTAATTTTTTTTCGAAGCAATATACTTACACTATCAACTTCACTCCACAAGATTTTCGATTGAAGAACAAAATTAAAATATAGATAGCTTTTGTCTAGCATGATAGGAGAAAAAAGAACACACAATCAACCATATAAGAAGAAAAATCTAAAAATTACTTCAAAATGAAGGTTGATGTGAAGTATTCTCAATCTTATCATGCGCAATGATAAAGAAAAAAAAACACTCTGAGTGTGACCTAAAATTGGTTGATGACAAATTAACTGATATTCGATTCCACGGTCGTGGCGGACAAGGTGTAGTAACCGCTTCTCGTATAGCAGCAGAAGCAGCCCTTGCCGAGGATAAATATGTCCACGCCTTTCCAGCTTTTGGTCCAGAAAGAGCCGGTGCACCTATAGAAGGGTTTACTCGCATTTCCTCTGAAGAGTTCACTTTAAAAACAGAGATTCACTATCCCGATATAATTGTGATTTTAGATCCAACACTAATCGGTACAGTAAATCTAGGTAAAGGACTCAAAGAAGGGGGAATTGTTATAGCAAACTTTGCCGGGTCGATGGACGAGTTAAAGAAAAAAATAGGCCTTAAAACTAAGGCCGAATACCATAAAGTAGACGCTACTAAAATTGCTAACGAAGAATTAGGTAGACCGATTACCAATACTGTTATGCTTGGTGCAATGATCAAAATAACAGGTATTGTTGATTTAGATCTTGTTTGCAATATCACCGCAGCACGATTCCCAGGAGCTGTAGGTGAGAAGAACGTTAAAGCAATAAAAAGAGCATTCAAGGAGACTGAAAGTGAATGAGCAAAAATAAACTCTCCGAAAAAGAAATGAAAGAATGGATAGAGCAACAATGGGGTTATGAAAAACTCCCAATGGGCGGATCTGTTCCTTTTGGTGGTTCCTCTATTTACTTCAAAACAGGTGACTGGAGCCCATTCAAAGCAGTGGTTGACCGCGAAACGTGTACTAAATGTACCAGATGTTTCTTCCTCTGTCCTGATTCAGCAATAACCATGGATGATGATGGAATTCCAATAATGGACTTCGATTATTGTAAAGGCTGTGGTATCTGTGCTGAAGAGTGTCCTGCTGACGCTATCGCAATGAAGGATCTTTCTTAATAGGTGATCACTTATGACTAAAGCATCAAGTACCCCCGGTAAAAGAGTAGGTATGACAGGCGACGAAGCCGTTGCTAATTCTATGGCAGTTATTAACCCAGATGTTGTTGCTGCTTATCCGATTACTCCTCAAACAATCATTGTCGAACATTTCAGTGACTTTGTTAATGATGGCGAAGTAGACACAGAGTACATTACAGTTGAATCCGAACACAGTGCTATGAGCGCTTGTGTTGGTGCCAGTGCCACTGGTGCGCGAGTATTTACTGCCTCTGCAAGTCAAGGTATCGCTTTAATGTATGAAATTCTCTTTATTGCTTCCGCTTCAAGATTACCTATCGTAATGGCTGTTGCAAACCGAGCATTAAGTGGTCCAATTAATATTCACGGTGAATTAACAGACCAAACCGTCTGTCGTGATACTGGTTGGATATCCATGTTCTCAGAATCTGCACAAGAAGCATATGATGCAGGATTCATAGCTTTCAAAATTGGTGAACATCCTGATGTTTCCTTACCAGTAATGTATGGTCTTGACGGGTTTATTTTAACCCATGCTCTAGAGGGTGTTTATCCTCTTGACAGAAAATTCGTTAAAAAATACTTACCTGAACGTGAGATGGTCCATCCAACAATCCCTGGCAACCCAGTTTCTTCTGGTCTTCTAGCTCTCCAAAACTATTACATGGAAATTAAGTACCAACAAGAAATTGCTATGGATGCTGCCCGAAAAGTAATTCCAAAAGCCTTCGAAGAATTTGGAGATTTAACCGGACGCTATTACAAGAACGTTGAAGAACACCAAATGGAAGACGCTGAAGTTGCTTTTGTTACCATGGGTGCGTTAGCTGGTACAGCAAAATATGTTGTTGATAAGCTTCGCAAAGCTGGTGAGAAAGTTGGTATGTTGAAAGTGAAAACCTTCAGACCATTCCCAGAAGAGGATTTGGCTAAAGCATTGAAAGGTATCGAAACAATAGGCGTTATTGATAGAGACCTTACTTTTGGCGCACCAGGTCCAGCTCTATACACTGACATTAAAACATCACTTTATGACCACAAAGAACGTCCACAAGTGCTTGGTTTCGTTGCAGGCCTTGGTGGAAGAGATGTTGCACAAGATGAATTCAATTACATCTACAAGCAAGTGCTTAAGAATAAAGGCGCTGAAAAATCCGTTCCAGTAGAATGGGTCGGTCTTAGAAAGTAGGAGGCATGAAAAAAAATGACTTCATCCGAAGAATTAAAGAAAGTTAGAATTCCCCCAGCCAAGGAATTAATGCGATTAAAAGATCGCTTGGCTCCTGGTCACAGATTATGCGCAGGTTGTACTGCTGGTACAATTGCTAGATGCGCAACCTTAGTTACCGATCCAGATGATGTAGTAATATTCCATGCAACAGGTTGTTTGGAAGTCGCTACCACTGTCTATCCATTTACCGCCTGGCGAGTACCTTGGTTCCATAATGCATTTGAAAATGTTGCTGCAACTGCAAGTGGTGCAGAAGCTGCTTATCGCTCAATGGTCAAAAAAGGCAAATTAAAGAAAGTACCAGACATCATTGCTTTTGCAGGTGATGGTGGAACTTATGATATCGGTTTACAATCTCTAAGCGGAGCACTTGAACGTGGGCACGATTTTGTATACATTTGTTATACAAATGGTGCATACATGAATACTGGTATCCAACGTTCTGGTGGCACACCAATGTATGCTGCTACGACAACTTCTCCTGCCGGTACAGTTATTCCTGGTAAAATGGAGTGGCGAAAAGATTTAGTAGCAATTGCTGCCGCTCACAAAATTCCATACGTTGCAACCGCTTCCCCAGCAGATCATAGAGATTTGATGACCAAAGTTCGCAGAGCTTTGGATGTTGAAGGTCCAGCATTTCTTTTAGTTGATATGCCATGCCCAAGAGGTTGGCGATTCAATGAAAAAGACTCAGTTGCTGTTGCAAAACAAGCAATTGATAATTGTTACTTCCCATTATACGAAATCTACGATGGACGTGAATACGTGCTAAGTAGAATGAGTAAAACGATTGCTAAAAAGCCCGAAAAGAAAGTTCCAGTAGAAGTCTACTTGAAAGGGCAAGGAAGGTTCAAACACCTCTTCAAACCAACAAAGAGAGATGATTTGATTACATTGTTCCAACAAGCAGTTGACCAGGAATGGGAACATCTTCAGAAATTAACTGAAATGTATTAACTATAGATAATCGAGAAAAGGTTTAATCCTTTTTCTCCTCTTATTTTTCTATTCAAAAACTCTTGCCGAGAAGCAGTTGAGACTAAGATTTGGATCATTTAGACCTTTTTAAACAAAAAATACTGTTGGTTTTATTGAGAATATGTCTCCTCTTGGAGGTAAATGAAAAATGATGAAACTGATGAAGAACAAACGATTAACATTGATCTTGCTTTTTGGAGCTATTATATTACTCTGGGTAACAATGACCTTAACAATTGGCCCACCTGATGAAGCGCCACCTTTCATAACACCTGGTCCTTAAAAATTTTTATTTTGGGAAACCAATAACAAAAATTACCGAGGAAAACATGGTTTAGGTGCCTTCTAAATTAGAAAGGCGCTTCTTTTACTTATTTTTTTGCTTCTGCTGCTTCCTTCTCAGCTATCGATTTTTCTGCATTGCCAACCATAGATTTAGTCAAACGACTGAAAACTTTCTTGATAGTTTCACCTGTTTTTGCAGATGTTTCGAGATAGGGGATTCTATAGCCTAATTCTTTTGATTTTTTAGAAGCAAAATATTTTCCTTGAGCTGTTGATACTTGTCGATTTTTCAAATCAATTTTGTTTCCAATGATGAGGATTGGAATAGTTATGCAGTTGTCTTGTACTTCCTTAAACCACATATCAAGATTCCCAAAGGAAACCTTATTTGTAACATCAAAAACTATAAGACAACCTAATGCTCCACGATAGTAGAGTGGGCGTATCTTAGAAAAGCGTTCCTGACCCCCGGTATCCCATAATTGAATTTTTACTTTCTTGCCACCCATTACCATCCGCTTTATTGAGAAATCAACTCCAATGGTCATTTTGTAGCTATCTTGGAATTTATCTTCTGTAAATCTGAGTGATAGAGCAGTTTTCCCTACAGCACCGTCACCTACGATAATCGTTTTAAAAAGATAATCGAACTGTGATAGCACTGCTTCTTTGGTCAATTTTTCCCATCCTTTACTTTACCATTAGTGTATTTATGTGAAACCGTTTCTATAAGACTATCCTAAATTATAATGAAAACGTAAAAAACCTTTGCTTTGGGTACTTTTTCCTTTATGTTTCTGTTCATTTCTATATTAAGTAGTTGCTAAAAAGCTACGTATCATTATTATTTGTCAACTAAGTTTATTTGTGATGAAATCTCATTATTCACAGCTGAATTTACTATCTTAAGCTACAATCAAAGGAGATTTCAATTGGTCAATGTCAAACATGGATGATATTTATGATGCAGCATTTGTTGGTGCACCTGGTGATAAAATCCTCTTGCCTCTTATGGGGTATCCATCAGAGCGCGATGCAATTTTCATTGCATTAGTAACTGCTGAATATTTTGGCAGTGATTTGCATGTTTTTCATGTAGAAAGTAAAAACCATGAAGCTGAGCGATTTTTCAAAGAACAAATAATCTGGTTACAAGAGAAAGCTAAGAAGATGAATGTTAACGTTGATATTATTATTAAAGAACAACTCTTTAACCTCCGACTTCATCAAGTCATTCTAAACGAAATTGAAATTATTAATCCTAATTTGACTTTTATGATGAGTCGTCGAAAAGGTATTTTTCAGAAATTTAGGGGAAGCATTGCTGAGCGTGTTGCTCGAGCGAGCCCAACTTCAGTAGTTATAATACGTTCACCCATCAAAGATTGGACCACTTATGGAGATCATCTTGAACCGAGAAGAATAATCGTTCCTATTGGCACTGATTCTCCCTGTGAATTATTTGCAACTCAGTTAGCTATTGCACTTGCTAATGCCGGGAAAACCGAAGATGCAGAAATAATTCTTTTACATGTAATTGTTATCCCCGAAACAGTACCAATAGATACTGCTAATGATGAGATGCTTGTTGACCAGGAACTGAAATTCATCAAACAAGCTGGAAAATTCAGTACACTTCTTCTCTTTCCTATGCAGTCAAAAGTTCTTATCGGAAGAGATATCGGTCGTTCTGTTAGCCAATATGTCAATAAAGTCCATGCTGACATGGTAGTAATGGGTGTCCCTTATTTACCAAGAAAATTCTTGGGCTTGTACGGAACCGATACCAATGAAATCTATCATAAGAGTAAATGCCCCGTAGCAATGATTTTCAGAAAAAAATGTTAATTTAGTAATTACTGATATTAATACCAAACAAAAGCATTAAAAGCTTCTCAAATTTGACTTTCTTTAGTTAGAGTTGTATTTGGCTCTCATATCATAATTAATTACTACGAAGGAACTTGTTATGAATTCTCCTGATGAATCAAATTTACAATTGAATCCAAAAGATGATTCAATTCAAACAAGTTCTAAATATATTGAAGCTATTGATACTGGTATTGTCTCTCAAAGAGAGTTATCCAAAGAGTTGGGCTTCAAAGAAGCTTTGAGTATTGGCCTTGGTGGTACTATTGGTGGAGGAGTATTTAGTGTTCTAGGTATTGCAGTAGGCTTTGCTGGTCCAGCGGCAATCCTTTCTTTCGCTTTTGGTGGAGTTTTGGGTTTGCTTGTTGGTTATTCCTACGTAAAATTAGCTTTAAAATACCAATCTGCTGGCGGTAGCTATACCTATGCTCGTAAAGCTTTTGGAGAATATTTTGGTGGTGCTTTTGGTTGGCTCTTATGGACTGGTTATTTAGCTTCTTGTTCATTATATGCTTATACTTTTGGTTCCTTCTTCGCACACATGGTTCTCAATGAACATGC
>JAUWKS010000015.1 GCA_030614005.1 Candidatus Heimdallarchaeota archaeon
AAGGACTTAAGGAGGTTTTTTCTCCTTAATTGGTTTCGATTCTTACTGGTAACCCCTCTTTGACTAATTTCCTAAAGAAGTACTTTTCAACTATTGGTTCTTTAATATTTCTTGCCCAATTAATGTAAAGTTTATCCTTATAACTAACCACTGCACAACCCGTTTTTGTTACAGGGCTTGGTGCTGGAAAGAATTGGAAATCAGTTATTTCGTCCTGTAATGCTTCTGGCATTACAACTCTACCTAAATTTGTTATTACACCGGAATACAAGTATTCTCCAAAACCATTATAAAGTGTTTTTCCGAACCGTTTTTTCACAAATAATGGTGTGTATTTTACAATTGGATTTAATTCTCCTCTAACGTTTCTTGCTATTTGTTGATTGATCACTTTATCTGTTACTTCTGAGCGCATATAATGATATACTATTTTAATTATCTCTTTAAATGAGTGTTCCCCTAATTTCGGGTTAATTCCAGGAGTAACATATAATGAAAAATTTCTCATTGTTTTTGAAGGATATATTCGTCTCAAATTGACTGGCACCATTAACCTAATTGGTTTAAGCATTTTTTTTCTCATTTCTTTTGGATAATCAAAAATCATCGATTGTAGCGTATACAAATAAACTGCTATTAGATAATCCGTTAAAGTAATATTAT
Organism: Candidatus Heimdallarchaeota archaeon; assembly: GCA_030614005.1. GTDB lineage: Archaea > Asgardarchaeota > Heimdallarchaeia > JABLTI01 > JABLTI01 > JABLTI01. The sequence goes on from JAUWKS010000015.1 coordinate 664, forward strand.
GTTGTTTTGCTATTTGCAAGATTTCTTTAACGGGTATAATGCCAGTTATATAGTAATAGATTCCTTTTGGTTCCAATCTATTCGGTAAATGAAAAGAGCGCACCAGTTTTTCTGGATTAGGGACCGTTGAGCGATAATTTTTTTTGAAGCCATCTTCATATTCTTCTTTATCCGGTATTTGATTTGGTTGAAAAACGTCCAACCAATCATTCACTTCTTTCCCTTGTAAACGCAAATATTCTCCAACTATTGCTCTTAAGAAGGTGAGAGCACCTGTACCATCTGTTAAACTATGATGAAATTCTACTGCAATTCTATTTCGAAATGCTCTAACTCTAAAAGGAAATGTTCCTTTCTTTGTTATCTGTAGTTTTTGTTGAGGATATTTTGAATCACTCATTATTTTTGGTGAAAGGGCATTTTTCTCCCAATAATGCCAGAATAACCCTGCTCTCAAATTTACATGATAATATGGAAACCTAACCATTGTATTATCTAAGGCTTTTTGTAGGTTTGCAACATTTATTGGTGATTTCAGTTCGGATGAAATTCTAAACAAACAAGTTATCCTTGCAGAATTAACAAAAGTGAATAATGTTGCAGCATTATCCAATTTGTACCATTCCAGATATTTCTCCCGTTTTGAAAATGAGATTGGTTCCAAACTTTTTTCAATTGTTTGAGAAACCTTTGTATTCATTTTTTTCACCAATTTATTCTAATTATAATTCTATAATTAATTACTCTTATTGTTAAAAACCATTTTTGAAATTATCCTAAAGAACCAAAAGATGAGTAATTAGTCCGTTAGAATGGATTTCTTTAATTCATCCAAAACAGCTAATGTCGAAGTATATGCAGAAATTTTTTTCTGTAATTCTTTTTCAACTAAATATTTTTTTTCTATTGGTGAAAAATTGATTTTTGAATAATTTACATCATAAAGAACTAAACCATCGGGAGAAACTGGTCTTATTCCACCTTTTGGCATCTTCAGTGTGGGCTCCAAGGCTGCTTGCAGAGCACTAATTGGGAGGATAGCTCTACCAATTATTCTAATCATTGAAACCATGTTTCTAACTTGTTTCCACAAAAAACTTTCTGAAGCAAATTCAAACATCAACAAATTATTTTTTTCGAGAAGCTGAACAGAAGCAACATCCAATGTTAAGATCGTTGATTTCGGTTTTCCACTGGGTAAATTATTTGTTTTTTTGCAAAATTTCTCAAAATTATGTGTTCCAAGAAGGCAAGATAATCCCTTCTCCATTAATTGTAAATTTTCTCCAGCAAATGGTATAAAGTACCTATATGTACGCTTTTGAGCATGTCTTCGTGCATTAAAATCTCCATCGACTTTTGCTAACCCCCAAGCAAAAATATCATCTGGAAAGCAATGGTTCAATTCGTCCAGATGGATCTCTTGTTTTAACGAATCAAATGCAATAACTTGACCTAATGCATGTACCCCTGCATCTGTTCTCCCAGCAGCTGTATATCTTGCTTTAGGTAATTTATCGATAATTCCTAATTTAGTTAAAGAGTAAAATATCTCTCCCTCGATAGTTTTTACCCCAGATTTTTGTCTTTGAAAACCATGATAGTTAGTACCAAGATAGGCAATCTTCACGGCGAATCTATCAACCATGTCACAATAAGCTCCAAGGTATATTTTAACTATTGATAAAATAACTTTTTCAAAGCAAGGTTTCTTACTTTTCAAATTAAGGCGTTAGCAAATTCTTCTTGTAAATCAGCTTCTATTTTTGTAGCTAAATCACGTCTAAATGCAGGAGGCACAATACGTAGTGTTGTTATTAACATATCCAATATTTGGTCTACGATATTTTTAACATCAAAAGGTTTTATTTCAACCAAACCTTGAACTATTGCTTCTTCTACAAAAACTTTCACAACTGAGGATATAACTGCAAAGGTTATTCCTTCTTTTTCAATATAATATGGAAAATTCTTTCTATCGCGCAGAGTGAAAAAACCTTCTTGCTCAACAATAGAATTAATATACCAATCTAAGCTGGACTCATTTAACTCGAGTCTTTCAGAAAATTCTTTCTTTGAACTATGATTTGGGTACGATGCTGGAAGCCGATTAACTATATAGAGCGCAGCTGCATTCAGAGTTTTTTGATCCCTAGGGAAACCAGCTTTTGTAAGGTATTTTGCTACAACTTTTAAAGCAAAAATTTTGTATGATTCTTTTACTGAATAATCGCCAAAAAATTTGTAGGTATTTTTTAAGAATTGAATTGTCTCTTCTGGACTTGCTTGATCCCAGATGAGGTCAGTTTTCCCAAATGATTCTGTGTTCAAATTACTTACCCTTGTTTCCAATAGAGGGTTTCTTTTTTATCTTTTGTGGCGCTTGGAAACAGTGGTGTTTCTAGTAGAAAAAATGAGCTATCATTAATTATCATCGTCTTCTTTTTGTTTTAAATTTCTTTGCCAATTTTTCCCAAAATGGATGTTTGTGTAATTTCACATCTCCAACAGCTTTTCTTGGTACAATGTCTAACTCGAGTAAATCTTGATCAAATTCATTGAAAATTGAAGTATCAATTACTATATTATCAATTTTATTTGCATATTTCTCAAGGAAAATGCGATGTGTATCATTAAGTTGTTTCGTGATTTTTTCGCTGTTCTCTTCAATAGGGTTTGCAAAAACGAATATTAGTTCATTTTCTTCATCAACTTTAAAATTCAGTTTTAAGTTTTGGAAGAGAACTGATTGTATTCCCTGCTGACCAAACGATTCTTTGGAGAATGAATAGAGTGCCGCAAGAAAACCGCTCTGAAGTGCATGATCTGGATGCATTTTGCACGTTTTTCCGCCATAACACTTTGAGAATAGTGGTACTCCGGATGTTTTCAATATAATTACGTCATCAGCCATTTTCTCATCATTCCTTTTTTTGTATACATTAATTATTATCATTAATTAGAATTAGCATTTCTTTCAAAGAGCTAGATATGAATTTGTCTAAATCAAATATCGTCCACACTTTACGCAATAATGTTTGTTGTATTGTCGTATATATTTCGCATCGTCACCACAAATTGGACACTTGCTTTTCTTTTCAGTTTTTGTTGTACTTAAATGTTGACCAATCTGAGGTTCAGATGATTTTGTTTCATCCTCAGTCATATCTTTCAATTCAGAGATCATAGCACTTGAAAGTTCAGTTCCGATTACACTATCATCAGTAGGAACATGTTCATCTTCCTGAATTGGTATTAATGGTTCCTCTTCAATTATATCTACCAAATCGTTTTCTGGTATATCAACAAGTTCTTCTAATTCATCTATTGGAGTAGTAATGCTATCTTGAATAGTAATTTCCTCTGTTTCTGCTTGTGATGAAGAATCTTCATCAAAATCTAATAAACTCTCCAATACTTTTTGATCATCATCCAATTTAGATTCATCAAGTGGAACCTCTTGGATTTCTTCGATGATCTTTTCTTCAATTATTTCTTCTGGTTCATCTATTTCAACTTGATCAATAACATTGTCCATATCATCTGCATCACTTACCACAGATTCATCAATTGAAGCCAATACATCTAAATCATCTCTCATATCGCCTATAGTGTCTTCAATTTCCACTTTTTCTTCCTCTGTTTTTAGCCCATTTACTTTTACGTTTGTTATCTCTTCTTCCAAATCTTTTAATCTTGATGTCAAACTATCTAGTTGGAAATTAATTGAATTTAATACCCGTTCAAGTTCAGGTGTAATTAGAGGTTCAACTTCTTCTTGCTCGACTTTTTTACCTTTGATTGAATTCTTTGGAACAGTAATAACTCGTTCCCCATCATCGGTTTTTTCTCGACCAATTATTATATCATTCGTTTCATCCAAAACAGACATGACTTCTTCGATTAGTTTTTCTGTTTCTTCATCATCCCTACCAACCATTACTGATTTCTTGATTGGTTTTTCTTCTTTTTCTTCATCAAATGTTGAAACGATTATCATTGGCTCTATCAATGATTTTTCGGGCACGCTTGACTTCTCTTCAATGACTTCTGCTTTCTGCTTTATTGGAGCAACATCAATTGCATCTTCTACAGCTTTTACTGGTGTTATTCCCTCTCTTTCAAGTAAGCATTTAGCCATTAAATCAAAAGCAATGTCAATATTTTCTCCTGTTAAGGCTGAAGTTTCTATATATGCGCATTGTAGTCCAGAACTTTCCTTGAGGGCACTTGCAAACTGCTCTCCAGTTTCTCTAGATATAACCCTCTTTCCTTTCAAATCAATTTTATTTGCACAAACAATAAAGATTTCAATTGTTCCATTTGAATACCTTATTGCTTCGTCTACCCAGGTTGATATACTATTAAGTGAATTGGAATTTGTAACATCAAATACTAGAAAACAAGCTGTTGCGCCACCATAAAAACTTGAACGAATATATTTGTACTTGTCTTGTCCTGCGAGATCCCAAATTTGGAAAGAAGTCAAAAGGTTTCCAATTCTCGCTTTATAAGAGGAAAAATCAGCACCAACTGTAGAAATATATTCTTCTGCAAAATGTTCACCCATTGCTCTTTTCCTAATTGTAGTTTTACCTACAAAAGAGTCACCTGTAAGTACTATTTTCCAAAGGAAATCAGCTTGTTTTTTATTTATCATTCTTTTTGTATCCCTTTATTTTATTCTCAAATGCTTTTGACAACAGTATTAATTATTTATTTCCTACGTTCTTTACTTTTTCGCTAAGATTAGCAGATTTTTATTGAAAAAGCAAATTTTTCTAATCTCAAATGATTTTTTTGTTCAGTATTGTTGGTCTTAACACATAGCTAAGGGCAATATCCAAATATTACAATCCCTTATTTTCAATAAATTCGTTCTTAATCATATAGAGGATATTACAAAGTAAAATCCTATTCGAATAAACGGCGTTTACTTGTTATAAATTTAAGGTAAGCACCCATTTCCTCAAAGAATCTTTGGTGGAAGTATCTCCATAGAAACAGAAACAAAAAAATCTTGAGTGTGAATTGAAAGTTGGGTTATGATCCTAATAGACGTTGCATGAAATGCGGCAAAAGGAATGGTTTTCTATATTATTGTGAGGATTGTGGTGGCTCTTTCTGTAATGATTGTATAGTTTCTGAAAAAACGGAATGTACATTTTGTAACGACTGTGCACATATTAGTGTAGGAAGCAAATGTGAAAAGTGTGGAAAAACCAATCAATTAACTGCTGCTAAAAGATATTTAAGGAAATGCCCCGGTTGTTCTTCTATAAGAATAAAAGATATCCCTAAGAAAATAGCTGGTCTCTCTTCTGAATATATTGAAGCGATTAATATCATTTATAGTGGTTTAGACATCATCCGTAATTTTGCTAGCAGTTTTTCAGAAGTTGTCAATCAAGCAAAATTCCTTCGTCGGGAAAGATTTGGCCTTTATCCTAATATTGAAAATAATTTAATACGTATTCAAGGTCAATTTTACGAAATTACTCAGCGTGCTATGGGACTCATTGATAAAGTCTATAAGCAAATTTTAAATGATGCCCGTTTGCTCCGATTTAATCATCGAGTAACTATTGATCAGCTTCCCAAAATAGATCGTGTGCTAAAAACGATCAAATATAATACTCAAGGTTATTCTAATCTGATTAATGATTTTCTAAATGAAGCAAAAACAGAACTTGCTGATGTGAGAGAGCTCGTCAGCGAATTAAGAAATTACACTACTTATTTCGACGAAGTTTCAGATAAATTTGAACCTGAAATGCTCGAATTGAAAATCGCTGCAATACCAAATGTAAAAGTAACGCTACCGGACAATGGACGTAAAAGAAGAGGTACAATTTTCTTAACAAATAAGCATCTTTATTTCCTTCCAAATTTCAAATTTATTTTCCGTTTCCATGGAAAAATAAGAGCCATTCCTATTTCGATGATACGAGAAGTTGAAACTAAAGAAAGAAAATTATTTAGCTCTTACTTAATGATCAATAGTCCTGATAGAAAATCAATGAAAATTCACTGTTCTAGAACGGAATTGGATCAGCTTAATTTTCTCTTTGGTGTTCTTTTCAATGAAAATGAAGGATATATTATTTCAGATCCATACTTTATCGAAGAACTAAGAACTACTCTAGATTTCAGTGTTCTTCGAGAAAAAGTTGAACGCCGTATTAAAGATTTGAAACAGATACCATTTACTCAAATCGTCCAACAACAACATCAACAAAATATTTGGCAAAGAGGACCTATTGTTAACGTTAATGTAGAAAGCAATGAAACTAAACAACTAAGAATTAAGCTTAGAGCAGCAAGGGACACCCTTAGCCAATTAGAGAAAGCTTTTGAGGATCGAAGTATAACTCCGGAAATCTATTTCTCACGGTTGGAAAAGACTCGAGAGAAAATAATTTCCTTAGAAGAAAAATTGAAAGATATTATGCGAATAAATACTGGTTACCAACAACACCAGCAACCAAATTTTTCTGATTTTCTAAGGAATGTAAGATAATTTACTCAATTAAAGCAAAATAAACAAAAAAGCATTTAAGATAAAAAATTTACACCAACCTAAACTTTAAATTGAGACAAAAAGTACTTTAGCATAAAACTAATAACCAAAACAAGCAAATGCTTTCAATGAGGTTCTAAACATTGCGCAAGGATAGTCAGGGCAGAATTCACTTAAAAATTGTCTTCTACGGACCCTCCCTTAGTGGGAAAACAACTGGATTACGATGGCTCTACGACCAAGTAGAAGGACTAACGAAAGGTGGTTTTACTTCAATTGCTGACCCCACTGGTAGAACACTCTATTTTGATTTTACACCCTTTTCAGCTTCTGGAAGAGTAATTTTAGATGCTTATACAGTTGCTGGGCAAACAAGGCACAAAAGTCAAAGAAAAGTGATTTTAAGAGGAGTAGATGGAATAATTCTCATGCTTGATTCCACACCAGAAATGCAGAAATTTAATCAAGAATCTGTGGATGAATTACAAGAATTTCTTGGGGATCGATTTGGTACTGAAGTACCAATTGTTATATCATTAAATAAACGAGATGTACCTGGTGCTTTAACTCGTCCTGAAATGCTTTCAGGGTTAGAATTAGAGGGCTACCCTGTTTATGAAACCATTGCAACTAAAGGTATTGGTATCAAAAGGGCATTTCAATCTATTGCAAGAGAAATTCTCTTAAAACAATTATATGGAAAATAGATGATTTTTTTCTCTTTTTCCTAATATTTTCTCATTTTTCATTTGGTTTTTCTTAGATTATTAAGGAGTAGCTAATAATACTTTCATTAATTTATTATTTATTAGGTGATATATTTGACTAAACCTTTGAAAGTGAAAGTAGGTGATAAAGCCCCATTATTCTGTTTACTTGATAAAGATGAAAATGAAATTTGTCTTAAGAATTTCATAGGAAAATGGGTTATATTGTATTTTTATCCAAAAGATAATACAAAAGGTTGTACGATTGAAGCAATCGATTTTACAGCACAATTAAGTGACTTTTCCAAATTAGGAGCAGTTGTTTTAGGCATTAGTCCTGATTCAGTTTCAAGTCACCAAAAATTCACTGATAAACACGAATTAAAAGTACAATTACTTAGTGATACTGAACACATTGTTCTTGAAAAATATGGTATTTGGCAAGAAAAATCTATGTATGGCAGAACTTACTTTGGCGTTGTTAGGAGTACTATATTACTTAATCCAGAAGGAAGAATTGCTGAAGTTTGGGAAAAAGTTCGTGTAACAAATCACGTCGAAAATGTGAAAAACAGATTAATCGAGTTGCAACAGTAAGTTGTGATTTTCTTTCTCATTCACGTTCTTCGTATATTTATTTCAGAAGATGGTAAAACATGTCAAAAAAGCAACAAGGTTCACATAAAAATGAAAAAATTAATCATCTAATTAATGAAAAAAGTCCGTACTTACTTCAACATGCCACTAATCCCGTTGATTGGTATCCTTGGGGTGAAGAAGCTTTTGAAAAGGCACGTAAAGAAGATAAGCCAATATTTCTTTCCATAGGATATTCTACATGTCATTGGTGCCATGTTATGGCGCATGAATCTTTTGAGGACCTAGAAGTTGCTAAATTAATGAATGAAACTTTTATTTCTATTAAGGTTGATCGGGAAGAACGGCCTGAAATTGATAGTCTCTACATGTCTGTTTGCCAAATGTTAACAGGGAGTGGTGGATGGCCATTAACAATTATTATGGATGCAGATAAGCGACCATTTACCGCAGGTACCTATTTTCCAAAACAAAGTCGATATGGCCGTATTGGTATGATGGAATTAATTCCTCGTATTCAAAATTTCTGGAAAAACCAACGAGCTTCACTTGAAGCTTCTGCAAAGGAAGTTATTGAACAATTACAACAAATGGAATATACACCTGGCAATGAATTTACTATTGATATATTGGACGAAGCTTTCAAAGAAGCCTCTATGCTTTTTGATGAAAAACTAGGTGGATTTAAGGGAGCGCCAAAATTCCCAACACCACATAAATTGCTATTTCTTCTCCGGTATTGGAAAAGAACTGACAATGAACAAGCTTTAGTGATGGTAGAAAAGACTCTTCAAGCAATGCGCAATGGAGGAATTTTCGATCACATAGGATTTGGTTTTCATCGCTATTCCACAGATTCTTCTTGGTTATTACCACATTTTGAAAAAATGCTTTATGATCAAGCACTTTTAGCTATTGCTTACATTGAAACATATCAGGCAACAAAAAATAAATATTATCAGAATGTTGCTGAAGAAATTCTTACTTATGTTTTACGTGATATGACCTCCTCTCTTGGAGGGTTTTATTCTGCAGAAGATGCTGATAGTGAGGGAGAAGAAGGCATATTTTACACTTGGTCCACAGACGAAGTTAAAAAAGTTCTAGACGAAGAAGATAGTTCACTATTTCTTAAAGTGTATAATTTTGAACAAAGTGGAAATTTCTATGATCAAGCTACTCAAGAGAAAACAGGCACTAATATTCCCCATCTGAAAAATTCGATAGAGAAATTATCTAATGAATTATCGGTTCCTTTTACTGAACTAAATTCACGATTAGAAGGAATTCGAGACAAACTGTTCTCAATTCGCAAGGGTCGCATTCACCCTCACAAAGATGATAAGATTCTGACTGATTGGAACGGCTTAATGATAGCTGCTCTTGCTATAGCAGGAAGAGTTTTTGAAGAGAAAAAATTTAGCATCGCAGCTCAAAATGCAGCAGATTTTATCCTTGAGAATATGTTAGCAGAAAACAATCGTTTAAACCATAGATTTAGAGATGGAGAAATTGCTATTCAAGGGATGGTTAATGATTATGCATTTCTTATTTGGGGACTTTTGGAATTATACCAGACCACTTTTAATGAGAGTTATCTTAAATATGCCATTTCACTCAATACCTCATTACTAGAGCATTTTTGGGATGAAAAAGATGGAGCATTGTTCTTTACACCTGATGATGGTGAGCAACTTCTCATCCGCAAAAAGGAAATTTATGACGGAGCAATTCCTTCTGGAAATTCGGTTTCAATGTTGAATTTCATAAGAATTGGTAGAATTACTGGTAACGTAGAATTAGAGGAAAAAGTATCACAAATAAATAAAGCGTTTTCGAAAGTAATTGAACAAGCCCTATCTGCTCATACAATGTTTCTAAGTGCTTTAGAATACATATATGGTTCTTCATTTGAAGTGGTTATTGTTGGAAAATCTGATTCAAATGATACCAATGAAATGTTGAAAGCAATTCATTCCAATTTTATTCCAAATAAAGTTGTTTTATTTGTACCAATGGAGGAACAATCTTCAGAGATATCTAAAATCACCGATTTTGTACATTATAAAGAGAGTATTGATAATAAAGCAACAGCACATGTTTGTATAAATCGCTTTTGCAAATTTCCCACAACAGAAATTAACATGATGCTCAAATTTCTAAAAATTTGTAGTAAAAACTGAGATATTAAGAAAAAGTAATTATACATATATACTTCAATTGGATTGAAGAAATTCCTAATAAATTGTGCCTAAAGTGAAGAGTTGGGTTATGTATGACAAATTCTAAAAAAACCAAAGTTGCAGTTATTGGAATGGGATATGTAGGTATACCGGCTGCTGCATTAATTGCCGATGTAGATGGATTTGATGTTATCGGCATCCAAAGAAGATCTGAGCGATCTGGGTGGAAGATTGAAGCATTAAATAAAGGGGAGTGCCCAATTCTCAATGAACCTTTGCTCCCTGAATTAATTAAACGAGTTGTTCTTGAGAAAAAGAGCTTTCGTATAACAGATGAGACAGATCTTTTGAAAGATATGGATTTCATTTTAATTGACGTTCAAACTCCTATAGATAAAGAAACAAATCAACCCTTGTATAAATCTCTTAGAGCAGTTTCCGCTACTGTCGGAAACAAAATGAAGAAAGGTGCTGTTGTTGTCGTTGAATCTACTGTTGCACCTGGTACCACAGAATTTATTGTGAAACCAATCCTCGAAGAGAATTCTGGTATGAAAGCTGGTGAAGATTTCTTTCTTGTATTTGCTTATGAGCGAGTAATGGTTGGAAGATTAATCAACAATATTGTCAATTATCCGAGAATTATTGGTGGTTTGACTGAAAAATGCACTGAAAAGGGGCTATGGTTGTATAAACATATTGTAAAAGAGAAACTCATTCCTGTTTCGGCAACAACTGCAGAAGTAGCTAAAGTTGTTGAAAACACTTACAGAGACGTTCAAATTGCTTTTGCTAATGAAGTAGCACTTGCTTGTGAATCTCTTAATGTAAATTTCAACGATGTAAGAGAGTGTGTAAATAGCTTACCTTTTAATTCTAATGCTTACAGAGATCTACATTTACCAGGAGCGGGTGTTGGAGGTCATTGTTTACCAAAAGATCCATGGTTATTGAAATATGGAGTAGATACTTATGGTAAAGATGTGGTTCCATTTGATGTAATTATCAAATCCAGAGAACGAAATGAAATGATGCCTTCTCATATGATAAACTTATCAAAAGAAGCCGCTGAAAAGGCAGGTATAGATTTCAAGAAATCAAAGGTTGCTATATTGGGTGCTTCATTTATCGAAAATTCAGAAGATACAAGAAATTCTCCAACTGAGACAATCATCAAAATCTTAGATAAGGAAAAAATAAGCTGGGTAACCCATGATCCATTAGTACGGCAGCGAGAATTTCCATATACAATTTCTGATAACTTAGAAGAAGTTGTACAAGATGCAGATATAGTTCTAATTATGGTCAAGCATCAAGAATATTTCGATATCAAACCTGCATGGCTTAAAGGAAAAATGAAAACAGCTATTGTGATTGATGGACGAGATGTTCTTAGTTTGGATGAATTTCGCAAAGAAAAATTCATCTTTTATGGTGTTGGAAAACCTAAAATATAGCTAATTAGCGTTATTCCAATCCTCTTCCATTTTTCTCAGAAAATCATCTGATTTATTAGTGATTTCGAAGTATTACTCAATCATTTGTATTATAAAATAAACTGCTAACTTTTAGTAAAACTTCTGTTTATGTATAGCTAAAGCTAATAATAATTAGTTTGTACAGAAGGAGGCAATTTTTCTTGACTGAAAATGAAGACGCTTGTGAAATAGTATCTAAAATGAAACTAACATTGACCACTGGTAAAAAATGGGGCAGTTCAACTGATGATCCCGTTAAAGTATTCATTGGAGAACACTCCTGGGAACTTACCCATCCATATTGTGATGATTTTGAAAAAGGCAAAACCGATGTTTTTAATCTTGATATACCTGAAGGTTTGACTTCTGATTGGTTTCAATATTTCTGCTTTAAGAAAGAACACCCAATTATGGGTGATAAATGGTTGTTAACTGGTGTTAAATTGGAAATTAATGATAGAGTTATCTATGATTCGGGTGAAATTAAAATTTGGTTTGAAGGTGGGAAAACACAATGGTGCATTCCTGACTTAAATTATGGCAAATGTCGAGGCAATGTTAGCCCTGATTTTAATGTTAGCCATTAATTGATTAACGTTTTCTATTTTTTTTCTTTTCTTCTATATACAGTATTTACCATTACTTTCTCTCTAAAGGTAAAGAACTAATTAGTGGTTGTTCTATTACAATCTTAGTTAGGAACTAAAAGCGAGAGAAATGTTTATATAGTAATATCAAGATATATACCACCAAGGTAGTCCTACTCTATTACCTAGTGAGGGAGAACGACCCACTCCTTATAGTAGTACAAAAAACACCATTGGAGAATATTAGATTGTTAAAAGATAAAGCTCAAAGGAAAGAACAAGAAGAAACAGAAAAGAATTGCAAAATCTGTGGTTCAGAAGCATTAATTGATGATAAATCACGTGGAGAAAGAATATGCACTTCATGTGGAGCAGTTCAAGATATAATCATAAGTTCAGGTCCAGAATGGAGAGCATTCACTAAAAGTGAACGAAATGCACGAGAACGTGTTGGTGCTCCCGCTTCAAACCTAAAAATCGATAAAGGATTAAGAACTCAAATTGGTGCAGGTTATAAAGATATTACAGGCAAAAGTTTAAGTCCATCAACCATCGCTAGAATGAATCGTTTAAGATGGTTAAATAGGAGAACTGGCAGATCTGAAGCACGAAACTTACGTGATGCAATTTTTGAATTGAAAAGAATTGCAAGCCAATTAGGCATCTCAGAAGATATTAACGAATCAGCTGCTATTTACTATCGAAGAGCCTTAAAAGCAAAACTCATTCGTGGTAGAAGTATAGATTCGATGACTGCTTCAGCAATTTATATTGCTTGTAGAACACACAACGTTCCAAAAACTTTGAAAGATATCTGTACAATTGCTAAAGTTGACAAGAAAGAATTAGCTCGATGTGTAAGAGTATATATCGTTGAGCTTGGCATCAAGCCAACACCAATTGATCCAGCACAGCTCGTATCAAGATTAGGATCCGAACTTAAGCTCACAATGCATACACAAAACAGAGCTATTGAGATTCTACAAACTGTTAGACAATACAGATTAGATGTTGGCAAAAATCCAATGTCCATTGCCGCTGCTGTGTTATATATAGCAGGCATACAAACTGGTGAAAGAAGAACACAACAACAAGTAGCTTTGGCAGCAAAAACTACACCTGTCACTCTTCGAAATCGCTTCAAAGAATTAGTTGCAGCATTAGAGATTGGCCAAGTAACAGTTAAACGTGGTGCAGCAGCTACACCAGTATATGTTAGAGATCCATATAAATTTTAGAGGACGTAACTTCCTCTAATTTTTTATCATAGACTTTTTCACATTGTGGTGGCGAAAGTGAAAGATCAACCTACTTTCGCACCATACTAATTATTTTTCAAGCACTCATTGGAGATTTTATACTAGAAATAATACTTTTTTTTAGATTTCCTTTGGTAAAGGTAATAGAAAATATTAATACCTAGTTACAAATCATCAATGATAGAGAGAAAAGACTCTATTACTCAAAAAGTAAGGAATTTACAGGTAGGTTATAAACAAATGTTATGGGCTGAAAAATATCGACCACGTTTACTCAAAGATATAATTAATCAACAGGAAATTAAAAATCGCTTGAAAGGATTTATTGATGCAAGCACAATGCCTCATTTACTTTTTGCCGGTCCTCCGGGAACGGGTAAGACCTCAACAGCATTAGTGTTAATCAATGAATTACTTAGTGATTTCGATGTATTTGGTCGTAAGGAAGATAGTCTTCAAACTAATGTTCCCTATCTCGAGTTAAATGCTAGTGACGAAAGAGGGATCAATGTTGTAAGAGAACGAATTAAAAATTTTGCTCATCTAATGGCAATTAATGCACCATTTAGAGTTATTGTTTTAGATGAAGCTGATTCAATGACTTCGGATGCACAGCATGCTCTACGTCGAACGATGGAAAAATATAGTTCTACTTGTCGTTTCATTTTAATTTGTAATTACAGTTCTAAAATCATTGAACCTATTCAATCTCGTTGTGCTGTTTTTCGTTTTGCGCCTCTTAGTAAGAAGGATACTAAGAAATATCTTCAAAATATTTTCAAAACTGAGAAAATAGCTATTACTCCTGAAGCAGCTGATGCAATCATTTATGTTTCTGAGGGGGACCTTCGACGAGCAACTAATATTTTACAATCTGCAGCAATTTCAGGAAAAGAAATATCTGAAGATGATATCTATAAAGCGACTGGAAAAGCACAACCTCAAGAAATCCGAAAAATGATTAAATATGCAATAACGGGAGCATTCAAAGAATCCAGAAAACTTCTTCTTGAATTAATCATCAAACAAGGTCTTTCCGCACAAGATATTCTAAAACAAATCCATCGTGAAACTACGGTTATGACCGATATTGATGATCGAACTAAAGTTGAAATGATCAAAATGATTGGTGAAATTGATTTTCGCTTAACTGAAGGATCAAATCCTGAAATCCAATTATCGGCTCTTTTAGCCCATTTAGTTGGATTACAATTGGAATAAAAAAAATTGGAGGAAATGATTTCTAGAAATCAAGTTCCTTCATTAAATCCAGTTAGATATTCTCTTTGTTCTTCTGTAAGTGGTTGCAGATTAATATTATGTGTTTCAAGTGCCATTCTTGCAACATAATCATCCAGTTCTGCTGGAACATCAATTACTTTGATTGGTAATTCTTTTCCGTTTTTTGCTAAAAATTCTAATGCAAGTGCTTGAATAGCAAATGATCCATCCATAATTTCTAATGGATGTCCTTGCCCTGCAGGTCTTGCAAGATTCACTAAACGTCCTTTTGATAAAAGATAGATTTTTTTACCATTTTTCATCTGATATTCTTCGCAATTTTCATTTATTTCTTTGACATCTTTAGTCATTTTTTCCAGACCCTTGATGTCAATCTCTAAGTCAAAATGTCCGGCGTTAGCTAGCATTGCACCATCTTTCATTTTCTCGATGTGTTTTGCATCAATTACTTTCTTATCACCTGTTACTGTAATAAAGAGATCACCAATCAGTGCAGCATCATCCATATTCATTACTTCGAATCCTTCATACAAAGCTTCTAATCCTTTATGCCAACCTGAAGGCTCAGTTTCTTCTGCATAAGGCATCCTATCTCCAGCTTCTACAACGATTGTTCTTGCACCCATTCCTCTAGCTCGCGTTGCTAATCCTCTGCCACACCAACCATATCCAACAATAACGACATTTTTTCCAGCAATCAAGTTATTTGTAATTGACATTATTGCATTGAGTGCAGATTGACCTGTTCCAAATCTATTATCAAACAAGTGTTTTGAATAAGCACCATTGGCATTTGTTATTGGAAATTTCAAAGCCTTTTCTTTTTCCATTGCTTTTAATCGAATAATACCTGTTGTAGTTTCTTCACTTGCTCCAATAACATTCTCAATTAATTCTGGTCTTTTGAAATGAATAATATTAATTAAATCAGCACCATCATCTATCAGCAGATTGGGTTTTGAGTCCAAAACACTATTGAGGTTTTGGTAATATTCTTCCGTATTTTGATTTGCCCAGGCAAATACTTCTATGCCATCAAATGTGGTTAATGCTGCTGCAACCCGATCATCTGTTGTTAGAGGATTGCAACTTGCTACTCGAACAGTAGCTCCACCTGCACGAAGAGTTCTTATTAGTTGACCTGTTTTTTTCTCTAAATGCAACGCTAAACTAACTCGTAAATTTTTTAATGGCAATTCTTTCTCGAATCGTTTCTTAATCGCATTTAAAATAGGCATGTTTTTTTCTGCCCATTCAAGCTCTTTCAGTCCTTCATCAATTAATGTTAAGCTCTTTACTTTACTCAAAATTATCGCCTTACAAATAATAGAAAATTAGTTAGTATAATAGTTTTTGGCGAATTTGGAAATAAAAAGAATATGAGAGGATGAGAGCTATTAGATTAATCTCTCATCGAATGTTGTTATATCTATCCAGTCCTTACATAGAAGGGAGAAAGAAATTTATGATTCAGATCTTGACCAGAGTTCATCTCGAAGTAAATCTCGAATTGCTACCCGTATAATTTCACTTTTATTTGGATATTTCTTAGATTTCACTAGCTCTTCTAAACCATCAAGGAATCCTTCTGGAACGTGTACTGTTAGTAGTCTCATCAAATTTATTTACACCTCGGCAAGAGAGCACCATAGTAATCAATTTTCACCTCAAAAGACTCACCTGCTCTTTTGAGGAAATCGTTCTGTATTCCCTAGGCATTCTCTAGATATTGCTTGAAGATATATCTCTATTAAAAAGAGCAGTAAGTCTAGAGTACTACCGGGGTATTACCCATAAAATTAGCTTTCTGATAATATTTGATGAAAATCAAGGAGATTCATTAGTTTGAAAGTGTTCCTCTAGCTTAGATAGAATAGCTTCTTCATCCTTAGAAATTATGCCATCTTCCAAAGCTAATTGTCGAATATTGGCTATTAGACGATTTTTGAAACAGTCAGTTTTTAATGCTTCTGTAATTCCACCCTCATCTTCAATGCATTTAGCGACTCCTTTTTCAAAAGCTCTGATGTCAACTTCAATTTGAGAGAGCAAAAGAGATTCTTCAGGAGTAATTACTCCATCCTCCATAGCTTCTTTCATTACTGCATCGAATAGACTACTAAGGAATGGTTTGAATAATTCTTTATAGACCATCGTCCTAACACTCAATATTCAATTTAACTTACTATCCTTTTGTATGTTTTGATTAAAGTTATTAACTAATTAAAGAAATTGCTAATACAAATTCTTTTGCTCTATTTTTTCAAGGCAATTGCTTCAATTTCTACGCCAACATCTTTTGGTAAACGAGCAACCTCAACAGCAGCTCTTGCAGGAGGATTTTCTTTAAAGAATTCTGCATATTTTGCATTCATTTCACTAAAGGTATCCATATCCTTCAAGAAGACAGTGCATTTCACAACATCGTCCAATGTGGCTCCTGCTGCCTCAAGAACAGCCTTTACATTATTGAGTGATTGTTCAGTTTGGTCAGTAATCGTTCCTTCAACCATCTTACCAGTTTTAGAGTTAAATGGAATCTGACCGGACACAAAAATTAGATTTCCAGCAATAGTACCTTGTGAATATGGGCCAATTGCTGCGGGAGCATTATCTGTTTTAATGATTTCTTTTTTGGTCATAATGGTTCATCTCTATTTAATACAAGAAAACTTACATTAGTATTTTTTGCTGTTATTAATGGTGAATATTTGTGTTTGAATAAAGATTTTTACTCTTTAGAACATTTGAAATTATAAAGGTTTAAAAGTCGTGTTAATCAATTTTAATTATATTAGGTGAGTTATCAGATATGGAACCTTGGCTTATTACAATTATTGTTTTAGTGATTGTTACATTTGGTGTTCTTATCCTCTTATTATTAGGAGGAATTAAGATTGCTTTGGAATATGAACGAATAGTTATTTTTCGTTTAGGAAGATATGTTCGAACTATCGGACCCGGTATGGTTTATATTACTCCATTCCTTGAAAAAGGTCGAAAAGTCGACATGCGAATAATTACACAAGATATCCCTCGTCAAGAAGTTATTACTCGAGACAATATCCCTGTATTAGCTAATACCGTTGTCTACTTTAAAGTTGAAAATCCACAAGATGCTATTATTAAAATTGAAAATTATGTGTATGCAGTCAGACAATACACACAAGCAGCATTGAGAGATACTGTTGGTATTATGGAATTAGACCAAGTGCTAACTGAACGTGATAGGATCGCTGAGGATATTAGAGAAATTGTCGATAAAGAAACAAATGAATGGGGAATTGATATTAAAGCTATCAAAATCCAAGAACTTGAATTACCTGCAGAAATGAAAAGAGCGTTTGCAATGCAAGCAGAAGCAGAAAGAGAAAAACGAGCAATAATCATTAAAGCTGAAGGAGAAATGATCGCTTCCAAAAAGTTTGCTGCTGCTGCAAGAGAAATGGCGACTGCACCAGGCTCTCTTCAATTAAGAACATTGCAGACAATAAGAGATATAGCTCAAGATCCCAGTGAAAAAATCGTTATCTTTATGCCAAACGATCTATCGGATGTAGCTTCAAAAGTCATTAGAAGAACTACTAAGAAATAGAAGGGGAAATTAGATTGTCAATAAAACGCAATACAAGATATCTACAATTTGCGTTTAATGGTTCAATGCAACAAGTGCGAAGAGTGCTTCCATCTATACAATATGACCCAAGAATCATCATTGAAGCAGGAACACCGTACATTAAGCAGTTTGGTATGCCAGGTGTACGGTTGATAAGAAGATTATGGAAAGGATTAGTAGTTGCTGATCTAAAGGTTACCGATGGTGCTATAGAAGAAGTACAATTTGCAGCTAGAGCAGGAGCTAATGCAGTTACTGTAATGGGTTCTGCTCCAACTGAAACATTGGACTTTTTCAATGAATATAGTACGAAATTAGGCCTTTATTCAATGATAGATATGCTCGGTGTAGATAATCCTCTGAGAAAACTTTTACCATTAAAGCATAAACCCAACTTTGTAGTTATACACAAAGGTCGAGATGAAGAAACAAATAGACGAAATATAATTCGTTACAAAGATATCTCGAAGATTCGATCAAAGTATGATACCTTTATCTCCGTTGCTGGAGGATTAGATGTGGCAAATATACGAAAAGTATACTTCAATGGAGCAGATGTTGCGATATTAAACATTGTAACGAGTTCAGCTCCGAATACTGGTGTTGTTGATACTACAAACTTTCGGCAATTAATTCCCAATTTATTAGCAGAAGTAGGGAAATAATAAAAGCTACATTATCCTTGGAAAATTCTTCCAGGGATTTTTTTTATCTTTTTTTAAAAATAAACAAGAATATGGTGACCGAGCGGGGATGTATTCAGAAGGAAGTCGCAACTTCCAAACATTGAACCCCGGAGCCCTACCAAAACAGAAATATCAGGCGCACCTGATACTTTCCCCAAGGTAGAATCATACCAATCTAGACCACCCGGCCATTCTTAGTTGTTTTTTAATTCTAAAATTAAAAAGCTTTTCTCTTTTATGATGTTCTTGTGTTTCAAAGAATTAATTCTTTATCAATCAATTTTTTACATTCTTTTTGAGCTTTTGTTAATAAAATGCCTGTTTTAATCTTATTATCTTCATTTTTGTAAAATCCATAGTCGATTGTTTTCTTAATTCGTCTGCTAAATTTAGAGTTGTTGTTAATCAATGGTAAAAATCTATTTACATACCAATAGACATAGTTTTGTATCTTTTGAAAACCTGGGAAAGAAACAACTGGTTTTTTATAAAAATCTTTAATCCATAAGAAGTTAGTTTTTGAATCATTTTTCAAAAGATTTTCATAGATAAACAAATCTAATCCAACTTCTCGTCCAAGATGTATTTTTGCTGTACTGAAATAACGTCTTACTCCTTCACCCTTAATTATCTTAGGGCACAATGGACCATTATCTAGAAAGAATGGGTTTTCATGGATTAGTTCATCACATAATAAATGCAATTTCCACCCCAACGCATATGCCTTGCCTCTTTGACTCTCTTTATTGTAAAACAATAATGGTGGAATTTCCTGATGGTCGAAAATTTTTAGCTTCGGAGAAAAAAGTTGAAAATACCCTGCATCTGGGCTCCAACTTCCAACAATCATTGGTTTTATTACCTCTTCCAGAGGTAATCCTTCTGGCAATACATTCAAAATTGAAAACATATGTGCAAGAAAGTACATGGCACCACATCATTCTTTTTCGTGTATATCTTCGAGTACTACTCGGATATATATCGGTCTTTAATTTATCCTTGCTAGTATTAGTGGTTGTATATTACAAAATTAGTAGTTTAAAAAGGTGCTTTTGTAGAGTAATAGTAAAGGTGAACTAAGACTTGTCCTTATTCAGTAAATCAAATTGTGAGTATTCTCCTACTACAGAAACCTCATCCCTTCAAACAAAGGATCAAGATAATTGTCTTATTTGTAAGGTTATGCGCATTCGTCATGAAAAAGCTGATCTTGTTAAATGGATTTTTTCTTCCGACAAGTCTACTTCTGAAAAGGCAGAACTAGCTACTTCGCTTACTGGCATCACCTTTGATAAAGAAGTCATTGAATGTATTCAAGATCCTGATATCCAGAAATTTCTTTTTTCTAAGTAATCATACTTCTTCATCGAATGGTTCCTCTATATCTGAGGTCAATGATGGTTCTTCTTGAGTTGGTTTCTTTCTTCTCATTTGAGAGAATATAAGCACCCAAGGTGTGATTAACGCTAAAATTGCTCCTAATATAGATAAGAATATCGCCCAAGGTGGTAAGCTAACTTTCCCTGTAAAATATAACGTTATTATGAAATCTCCTAGTGGGTATACACCATCCAGATGAAGTAGAGTTGTATCATTTTCTGCTGTTGGGTTGAATATTTCTAAGCTATTATTGGTGTTTTTCGAGCTTCCTTCTAAACCATCTAATAACGCTAAATCACTGAAATTTAATGTCCATGAATACAATTCAACTGCACCTAGTGCATTTAGAGCAAATTTCAAACTATAGAAGTCGAGATTCAAATCATCGATATTGAATTGGAAATCTTCTAATGGAATTGAATAGAACTCTTCAACTTCTTCCGGTATTGTGATAGGAACAAGAACCTCTTCATTATCCATAAACCAGTCAAGAGCAAGTATCTCACCGTTATTGTTAATATTCCCAGATACAGTTGCAGTCCCTGTTATATTGAACATTGGTGTCATTACAAATGATATAGTATAATTTAGAATTGTATCTTCCCATAATACCACAGGATTGAGAATTGAATTTACAGTCAAGTTCTTTCCTATGAATGTTTTAAATGCAGAGAGATTGAGATATTCGGGTATGCCTGCATCTGCTAAAGATATTAAATCTGAAGATCCTAGCGGTGTTACAAATGATAAACTTCCTCGAAACGCTGCCCAAAAAGTACTTGCTTCTGCAGTTAATTTAATTTTGACATTGGTTTTTTCACCAGCATTTACTCTCTCTGGAGCTTCAATGGTGATATTAATTGGGGATGTCAATCCTACATCCATAAATAAACTTAGGTTTAACCCTAAACTTTCATTTCCAATAAATTGATTTATCTCAAATGGTCCAATTGAATGATTGAAATTTAATGACCCTCTATCAACAACCACATAATTATATGGTGTTGGATTTGGTTCTGCTACCCTCCATGTAAGAATTTCTAACCCATCTGCAAAATCAGCCACAAAAATTAATTTATCATCAAGTGTTAAACTAAATGCTTGTCCAATTTCGCTATCAATAAATTGAGCAATTTCCTTTGGATTAGTGGGGTCTGAAATATCTAAAATTTCAACACCATCCTTTTCGTCAGCAATATAAAGAAATTCATTATCTAATTTAACATCCCAAGCTCTTCCAGGTCCCAAATCTTTGTGCTGGCCAACTATTTTTGGTCTATTTGGATTGGAAATCTGTATGACTTTGATACCTGTATCTCTTGTTGCTAAATAGGCATATTTTCCTGATACCGTTATACCAACAGCATCTACTATTCCATCATCAATCTCAGCTACCTTCCGGGGATTTTCAATATCCTTAAGATTAACGATTTCTAATCCGGCACTTATCCCAGCAGCAATATAAGCATAATTCTCTATAACAAAAACATCGAAAGGGTGCCCATCGTATTGAGAAATTTCAACAGGATTTGTTAAATCTGAGATATCCAAGATTTCAATGCCATCAGTTCTGTCTACAGAATAAACAATGTTGTTATCAATGAAAAGACTCCAGATATTTCCCCCATCATCGTATGCACCCACTTCTACCATATTAACTGGATCAGAAATGTCAACTATTTTGAAACCCGCTCTTCCATGAGCTAGGAAAGCATAATTATCCTTAATTAAAACATCATATACACTTTCATTAGAATCTTGATAGGTTCCTAGAACTGAGATGTTAGTTTTATCTGCAAAATTTACTGCTATTAATCCCTGAATTTGATCAGCAATAAATGCAATGTTATCTTGTACTGCTACACTCACTGCAGCAGTTGCGCCTTTGAATCCGCCAATCTCCTCTAAATTGTAAGAAAATATTTGTTCATCTTCATCTTCTGATTGAGCAGAATTTTCTATTCCAATTAATGCACCCGTTCTTGAAATTTGTGTCATTCTAACAAATGAACTATTGAATAGAAGTATTGTAATTAGTATAACAAGAATTTTTCTTACGGTGTTCATTAGCTATTACACCTCTTCACTTTTCTGAAAGTACTTTACTTCTTTTCTCATTTTAATCTATGTATTCACTTTTCGGTATTCTTTCTCTGCTTTTTTATTATTTTTTGAGGTTTTAAATAGTACAGTTTGAAGTATTCTTCGAGAGTCGATTACTTTGATGACATCATTCAATTTATTCACATCCATTTCTTGGATAATTACAGGGTTTGTTTCTGCTATACTTAGCACTTTATTTCTTAGTAAAAATCCTAAGCGAAGGCTAAATCAACTATTTTCTGTAGGATTTTTCTTTTGGTCACTTTCAATGTTATTTAATGGGATAAATTTTGCAGTAGCTTACAAGTCCCTGATAGCAGCAAATGTATTCAGAGATCTTAGTGTTATTCTAGGAATCTTCAGCGCAATCACGCTTTTTGCTGCAGCAATAGGAATTTATTATGGTCCTGACACAGTAAATTGGGTTTTACTGTTAGCACTAGCAGCTATTGCAGCCACTCTTTCAGGGTTAGGCGCAGCAAATGATTGGGTTACTCTAGATGGTTTAGGAGGCTTCAAAACTACTGATAACCTTCTAGGAAAAATTTGCATACAAATAGTAACGGCGATTTTCGTTATTTCAGCAAACGTTTTCCTCTTCTTAACTTACCGTTCCTCGAAAAATCCGAAAGCAAAACGAAGAGTAGGCTTTTTCGTAATCGGTTATTCCACAATAATTATTGGTTTACTAATGTATGTGATTGATACTTTTGTTAAAATCTCACAATATGTATTCCCAACCTTTGCTCAAATTGCTTGGGTTGCAGGACCAATCTTAATGCTTGTTGGCTTCTATGTCAAAACAGAAGCTGATACTCCATCTCCCCCCAAAGATGGTTTACTAAAAAATGAGACACAGCTCCCCTCTTCTCAATAAGAGAAGAACATCGAAAGACCCTCTTGAGACCTTATAACCCCTATTGTAAGGTCTCACCCTCTTCTCATTTAAGAAACCAAAAAAAGAATAGCAGTTGAAAGAATCAATGGATTCTCTCAACAATGAGTTTGTTATTAGATTTTTTAAAGGTAAAAGTTCTCTATGATGTTTCCATCAAATTCTTGTGGAAGATCTTTTCTATCATATGGATAAATGGATACTGCGTAATCGAAGATATCTTCCATTGAAACGCTAAAGCTACCACCATAGTATTCTTGCCAAGCGATTTCTAAGAAGAAGTATGTCCATGCACCATTTAATCCTGGTGTATAATCATAACCGTATCCTCTGTCAGTACAAGTTACTGCCATGTAGCCATTTGCGCTATTGGCATTACTCATTACTCCGTTCATTCCACCTGCATTACAATGGTCTAAGAATATGAACCATTTGCAAACTGCACCATCAAAAACTGGTTGTAATTCAGCATCGAAGATGTATCCATCTTCACCATTTTCGCCTACAGTACAATCCCACATACACAAGAATGAGTTTCTTACTCTACCTCTAGTAGCTCCACCATGTCCACTTGTTGCAAATATAACAATATCATCTTCGTCAGCAATGCTAAGGTAATAGGCTAATGCATTATAGACATTTGTTTCTGTAGCTAACCCATCATATTGTGGATAAGTGTTAGTGTGATCACCTAGAACTGTACATATGTAACCGTTTGGTGCCAATTGATTATACCAATCTGTTGCGTCTTCATCACAGTAAGATAAATCGCTTATTGCGCTATAATCTGAAATTCCGACAATAACAGCATATTTGTTTACAATCCCATCTTCAGCTGAAACACTAACTGCTAATGGAATAACAGTAGAGATAATGAATACTGAAATGAGAACTATACCGATAGTTAGTCTTTTCTTCATTTGTACCAACTCAATTAAAATCACTAAGAGTGATAGTTGGATATATTAAAGGAAATATATAAACTTTTTTTAAAAAAACCGCATTTTTGTTACTTATGAATAGATTTATCTGTGGAGATTTTTTAAGATAAATATATTAAGTACTTTAAAATAATCTAATTTAGATTTTTGTCAGTAAAGAGGACTGGATAATGAAAAAAACAAATAAAAATTTCCTTAAAATAACAATTCTATTATTTTTCACCCTTATTATCGTCCCCACAACAGTACTTCAAATACATGCTTACGACACCCGAATCCCTGATGTTTATGATATGAGTTTCATACATGCAGAATATTTAGACGCCGATGAAGACGGTTCTGAAGATGACACCAGGTTTTTGGTTTATGTATTTTTCAACCCACTATACTTTGATGGTTCACTAATTCATCTAGATTGTTATTTTGAGATCATCTTGCCTTCAAATACTACTTATGCATACAAGGGATACATCAGACTACCATCAGAGTCTTGCATTATTCAATTTGATGTATATAATACAGTTACTGAACCTGGATGGTATACTATTAACTTTGAATCAAGTGTAAAAATTAAAATGATCAAGTATACTTGTTTTTGCACTACGATTTTTGACCCACCCACGGAAGCACCTGGCGGTGGAGGTCCAACTATAGGCTTCTAATCAATAGTGAATTAAATGAGGACAGTAGAAAAATTATGACCATTGAAGAGAGAGATTTACCCTTACTGATTTCATTACAAGAAAACCCACTTGCTTCTGCTTCAACATTAGCGAAAGCTGTTAATCTCTCTGTTCCTACAGTCATAAGCAGATTAGAACTATTAAGAAAAGGCATAGTATATTATAAAGTCTCAGCAGATCTGCTTCTTGATACTTTGGAATTAGAAATCGTTGATATCCTTATCGAAATTGAGTCATTAGCTAAACTAACTTATTTCGAAAAAGAAATTTGTTACAAACACCCATATACTCTTTTTCGTATTCGATGTTTCGGTAATTTCTTTGGTTTGTATACTCAATTCCGGATTCCAATAAAATCTAAAGAATGGTTAGTAGATTTTCTTGAACATCTAAAAAAGAATAAAACAATTCAAAATTTTACCATAATCAATGTTTTGAAGGACACTATGCCAATTTATACAACTACAAATTTAGCAAATTGGGAACCAAACTTAATGCGATGGAACTTTGATTGGGATAATTGGTTTAGCAAATTAGATACCAATAGCTCAACTCTCCTAAAAAGCAAAAAAGAAAATTCTCTGTTAAACAAAATAGATGATCTTGATATTGCTCTATTGCAAGAACTTACAATTAATGCAAGAAGAAAAAACACTGAAATAATGGAATCTTTGAAACTAGATAAAAAAACCGTTGGTCTACCACAAAAAATAAGTCGAAAACTTCAATTTCTAATAAAAAAAACTATTGCTCAGTTTAGAGTTTCACTTCAATGGGAAACGTTTGAGATTTTCAATTCATTTCTAATGAACTGCGACTGTGAGAAAAAAACCAGTAATAGATTACAAAACCATCTTTCTAATAACCCAATACCATTTGAATCTACCTTTAAATTGACTGAAAAAGGCTTTTTATGGTATGTTAGATGCCCTGCATCTCATTTTTCAAATATCTCTGAGATAATTTGGCGCATTTGTAAAAAAGTGGATTTTTATTATCTTGATTATAAAAGTACATTATACTATGGATTATGGAAAGGTGTTTTTGATTCTTCAAAACATAATTGGTCTATTGATATGATGAAAAAAGAAAAAATATTAGAGAAGTGAATTTCACTCTCGAGTTTTCTTGCTATGAGTATTTGTTTATTTAACTCATTAATATTTTAGTTGTTATGAATACAGCTTTTTCTGTATCTTTACGTGAAGGGCGGTAATTCTCGTGATCGATTCTATTTAATATGAGATTAACAAATTTGAAATCTTTCAAAGCTTCTAATCCCTTAGCAGCTCCTTTGTCGATTAACATACCAAGTGTTAATTGTTCATCAAACATACCCATTCTTACTCTTAATTCAGCTTCTACACTATGAGCACATTCTTTTATACATTCACGAAAATTTCCTTCATCAAGTAACAATTCATAAGTTGTTTTTGTTGGAAGATCTATTTTCTCCTTAGGGGGGACATCTTTTGGTTTGCGTGGTTGAGGGGAGGGAGGAGGTATATCACCAGCTTTCTTTGGTTTATCCTGTGGACCATCTTCACCTCTCATCATTTTAGCAGTCATATCATCTGATGGAGGAGGGGGTGGAGGAGGAGTTTTATCTTTAGGAGGAGGAGGTAATGGTACATGTTTTTTTTCGGAAGGAGGGGGAGGAAGAGGAGGTTTATCCTTTGAAGGAGATGGTCGACTACCTGCCTTTGGTGTGCTTGGTAAATCCTTAGCTAAATCTATATCGGCCGGTGGACCTGAAATGAGAATTTTAATCTCTTTTGCACGTTTAATATACTCCTTTGCTTTTACATAATAACTATCACGTATTTTTCGTGTTTTTTCCATGGCAATTAGCTGATTCAAGAGTTCAGCCGATTCTAAGAATAATTCAAAAGCAGCCGTTAAATCTCCATTTCTTTCAGCGCGTATTGCTTTATTAGCGGTTTTTTTAACACGATCAAAAAGGTATTTCGTTGGGGACATTGTTTATTTCTCCTAGTAAGTTATGACTAACTAAATTAATTAATTCCATTATCTCATAATCAATAACAACTTTTACTGATTTGAAGGTTTTTAATTAAATTACTACTTTTATATGGTGTTTTTACCTATATTTAGTATTACAATCAATTGCTATCTTTCAAAGAATTTAAATAGCTGATATCTTCATTTCGATTCAATGGTGTTTCATAATGGCGCTTAGACAAAGTGTAAATAAACGCAAAGGTAAATGGGGCCGAACAAAGGAATTCGAATCCATTGAGCGAGCACTCATCATTGATGAGGCCCTCAGAGATAAAATGCTCAAAGAAATTCCTAAACAAAGAGTAATCACCCCCACTTCAGTTTGCCAAAGATATCAAGTTAGGATGTATGTTGCAAATAATCTTATCAAAGAATTAGTTTCTTCTGGAACAATCGTTTTTCATGAAAAAACTGCCTATACTAACGTTTACAAACCAGTTCAAGCATAATCAAAAGTGTTTGACTTGGTTCTATCATTATTTTAATAATTCATTTTAGAGCAATTTTATCCGTAAAAATCACTTCTACATTCTTTAGTTCTCCCTTTTCCCTTAGTAGGTATCCCTTTGGTTTAGTTGGTTCAGATGTACTGCTTATTAACCAGACACTTGGATTTACTTCCATGAATTTTTTATCGGTTCCAGAGGGATAGGGAGGTGCAGGATGTGTGTGATATATTCCAACTACTTCCAAATCACTTTCATCAATTTTAGTGTAAATTTCAAGTAAAACTAAAGGATCAACAGTAAAGGAAACAGTTGATTTGTCAATGTTTTTTGGAGTGAAAACTTCCTCTGCAAGAGCTTGTCTATCTTTGATTGTTCCGGCAATAATTGATACTGATTCATTTGGTGCAGTATTTTTTGCGTGTTTAACCATTTTTTCAAATAATTCTTCTGGGATAACAATACTATCAATATCAATCATATATTATAATGAAATTCATCAAGTAATAATTTTTTTATTAGCTGAAATGGGGAACATTCAGTAGAAATTACGCAAGTAAGAAAAAACATTAAAAAGGATATTCAATTCCCAAATATTAGTAATCTAGCTTTTTGCGGGGGTAGCCCAGCTAGGTCAAAGGCGCAGGGTTTCGTTTCGTACCTTAATCATTTCTCCCTCAATATTTCAAAAGCTATGTGAGCATGAAGTTCTTCATGTTCCTCCCATAATTACAACAAAGCAATCTATTTATAAGGAAGGAAAAAAATTTCCCTTTTACTTTTTTCCGATTTTAAAAAGTTGATCTTAAGAACACCAAATAAATTTGAGAAAGCAATTTGGTGTGGGAAAGAACTCAAACCCCTGAACTCCTAAGAGGGAGAAAGTGTAACGAATAGCTACAAAATTTTAGCTATTTATAAGTATAAAATTTAAAAGTTAACATAGGATACTATTTATTAAAAAGAATTTTACCTGCATTTTCATTCATAAGGTAGGGATTTAAATGAAAAATAACTTGAAAGGCATAGGATTAAAAGTTGATATAAAATCAGATGTGGATAATTACAATAGTAATTATGAAGAATATTTTGCAAGATTTGGGATATTTAATGGTTCGTTTCTTGAACGAAATAAACCTGGGATAACAAAACAATTCAATTTTATAATTGATCCAGAAACATCTTTTCTAAATTATCCAAAAAAATTAATTAGAGAGCACGATTTAGTATTTCAATATACAAACAAATTAACTGATGGAAATTTTAAGAAACGTCATCTCATTGAGGATGGCAAAGAATATCTTGATCCAGAATTCATTAGAGAAAGACTTGTTCCTTTGACAGAAAATGTTTTACAAATCGAAAGAGGACATTTGTCTTTTGAAGATAAGTCAATAGCTAATGGTATCGAAAACACTCCAATATTTGTGAGCAATTACTCAGCACCTTATTTTTCATTGATGATTGAAACGTATCCCGATGAAATGGTTGAATTAAACGTCGAAAGTTATTCATTAATGAATGAACGAATCAGTAAGGAGGATGTTAAATTTAACAATATAATTTCCATTATTGAGTTATCTCTTAATGATCTTAAATATGAAGTTGAAACAAAAAACTGTATTTCGAAAATACTATCAAAAAACCTATCTAAATCTATTTCTTTGAAATTAATCAGATATGGTAATCCATTAACAGAAGTTCAGTTACGAACTCTTTATAGAATACTGAAATGGTTGAAAGAGAAGAATTATACAATAATTTCGCAAAATTTAGGTCTTGAAGGCACTATTTTATCGTGGTTATTAAGAGTTCCTCTTATAAGTAGAGGATGTTTTTCTGAGCGAATAAACAAGAGAAAAAAAATAGAGGAAAGAAAAGAAGATGATAAAAAAGAAAAAGTTGGTCCATTCTTTCCTTCTGAAAAAAGATTATATGACCCAAATACATTCCATTTTAGAAAAAACGTGAAATGTAATTGTGATTATTGTAGGATAAGAAAGGCAGGAAAAGATGGAACACACGATTATGCATCTTTGGGCCATAATTTCAGTGCATTAATTAATGAAAATCAAGACATGGTATCAATTAAACATCAAAACCTAAAAGGTCTAATTCAACTCAAACTTGAGGAAGCTATTAGAGAAAGCAATAATTTAGGTATAAAAAAATATCATGTGAATAAATTGAAGAGAACTATGAAAATAATTTCTGAGGAATAACAAATGGAAATTTTAGGTTATATACTATCAAGTTTTGCTACCGTTATAACAACTCTTCTAATAACATTCATTTTATTATTGTTTGGTAATCGAAAAAAAGGTAAGGAATATTTCCCTCAATTTGAATCTCTATATCTTCATTTAATAGATAAAATTTACGATTTAGAAAAGAAGCGTTTTATTACAACAAAAATATCACAAGAAAAATCATTAAATTATGTTAAAAAGGCTGTTTCTTGGAAATATTTTTGCTTTGGCATCAAAATTAGATTTACTAACAGAGATGAAGGCAAAGTTACTTTTCAAACACTATTAAGGAAAATTCAGAAAAAGCTCATTGATAGCAGTTCAAAGATGGATAAAATTATTGTTGAAAACCTACTTTTATTTTACTTGTTGGAAAAAAAGTTCCTACCAAATACATTTCGAACAAGCTATGAAAATGAATATAAAAAACATCGAATAGAAATACTAAACAAATATAAAATTGACGAAATGCAATTTCAAACATTATATAGAAAATATATTTCCAAATCAAAGAAAAAAATACCATCAGCTGTTCTTAAAGAAATAGTGTTTCTACAAAAAAAGACTGAAAATTCATTAGATAAAATATTAAATGATATATTGTCAAATATAATTAAGTATGTTCACAAATTAATGAAGGAATTAAAAGTTGATTTAAAACCTTATATTATGCAAATTGACAAAGAAGAATTATCTGTATTTTTCATTCAATATAAAATTAAATTAAAAGACCCACGTAATATAATGATTGAGGCATTAAAAAAGGCTAATTTTAGCAAATTATATCCATTGCATTACACATGGATTAAAGTTGTAGAAAATTCAGAGCTAGCTATAGCAGAAAATATTGAAAAATGGCTAACAAGTAGATTAGGAAATGCTATTAAAAAAGCAAAAAAAGAAGGAGGAGGAAAATTCTTGATTTTTAAATTTTCATTAAAAAATTATCTAGAAAAAAATCTTGGTTTAGAAGATGATCCATATATCTTTACAGATGCATTAGAATTACAGTTTAATGAAAACAAATCTTTAATGGAGAAATACATGTTAACTAAAGATATGGATAAACACTATCCACAATTGAATCCAGCAAATTTTCTAATGAATCCTTTAACATTTATTAATTGTATCTTAGAAAAGGACATTAATGAGAACGAATTTAAAGAAATACTACAAACTCACAAGATAGCTGTTGATAATACACTGGAATTAGATGCGATAAAAAAGGAAACATTAAAAGAAGCTTTTTCATTGTCTGAAAGAGACTATAAACACTTAAAACAGGCTATAAGCACAGTAGATTTAATTACATCTGATTTAACAGGATTAATATATGGATTCTAAATTAGAAAACACATTTAACAAATATTCTTTTTTTTATCAAATTTAAGTAATTGATATTGAGATTAACAAAAAACTTGAATGAATATGATTGGTGAAGTGAATGTAATTCGAACATGTGAACTTCTGCAAAAGAATCTGAAAAGAAAGATTAGTATCATAATAATAATTTGAAAATTTTAATTTTTAGAAATTGCCTAATTATCAACATCAGGAGTAGTTAAATCCTGAAAGTCAGTGATTCGCATATTTTTATCTATTTCCCTCTGGAGAATTTCTTTTCGTTTTTCTTCTTGCATATCTTCTTCTGTTGGGAATATTTTCCACCACAATTTCTTAATTTGCTTTGGGATGACTATAAATGTAAGACCAAATATAATACCACAAACCAAAAAATACAAGAGAATATTAAAGATGTACTTCCAATCTTCACGTAAAAGATTTCCCCATTTAGATATTTCCTCACTATTAACAACTGATTGTAATAATTGTCCTGAAAATATAAAATAAAGTAGTGAAACAAAAGCACCTAATGCAACAACAAATAAACCAACAAATAGAAGATAACCAATCTTCTTTAGGTTATTCGTAAACCATATTTTGACTTTATTCAAAAGAAAAAGAAATATTGCATAACTTATTCTTTGTCTTAATTTTAGGTCTCTCTCAATTAGAAATTCATTAAATTCCCTTTTATTTATATTTGTCATAATTACACCTGATTAAAAATAGTGGAATTATAATTTAAAGACGTTGTATTCAAATTTTGTAATACAAATTTGCAAAAAAAAAGTTATCCATAAAGGGATAACAGAATTTTGAAAACAATAGATTATTCTTCTTCATCTTCAGGATTAAGTTGTCTACTGCGATTATCCATATCATCCTTATGGGCGGAATTATTTGAATTTTTCACGTTAGAGCGTTGGTCATTACTGGATTGTCTTTTAGACATTATGATTTTCACCTCTTTTTAGTAAATAAAAAGAAACGATAAACCACATGCTTCAAGAGTTTGTCCGGTTATAAGATCTAATCTTCTGGCAGAATGTTATCGATCATTCTTATGCAAACAGTACTATGAAGCACTTGAAATTCACCATTTCAAGGCAAGTAATCTGATGATTACTCAAAACTAAATTGTTCAACCACCAATAAAAACCTTAACAAATTCAGTCTAATTTTTATCAGTGATGTATTTTACTATCTTCATGAATAATTCCAATCCTTGAATAGCACATTCATAACCAATTTTGGTTTGAAATTTTTTCGGATCAATATGCAATTTTATCGGTTCAGCATCAGGACCTCCAAAATATCCTTCTTCCATATTATATGGTAAACCTAAGGCCGAGAAGTGATTTCTGGTTTTAGGGTGTGCTATTTCATCTCGACATATTATCAGAAAATTTTCCAGCTCAGTAATAAGATCTTTTGATAGAAGAGAATTTATTAACTTGTAGAAATCTTTCCGAAACATCCTTTCTTGTAATTTGGACACTTTTGTCACATGCCAAAGTAGAAATTGTTCTATAGCAGAACCAATGATTAAGGTTGAAGCTAAATAACATTCATTGAAAAATGCAATTGTAGCATTATGATACAATGGGATAGTATTGAAATCCTTAGGAACAATACTTTCAATGTTATATTCTCTTTCTTTTTCCTTTAACCAACAGAATATTTCATACCTAAATTTTTGTCTTTTTTCCCGTTCTGTTTTAAACTCGTTAAAGCTAATCATTCAAAAAAACCTCAGGATAAATACATCTTTCATAATTATATGTACTACTAAAAAAAGATATTATTGATTCGAAATGGAGAATTAGATTACATCTTACTGATTGGTAATTGGTTTAACTATTCCGAATAATTATCGAATTATTTTCTAATGTTATGATAAGAGTATCACCTTTTTCAATATTCAATTCTTCGGCAATTTCAAGTGGAATGTTAATCATCAGACTATTATTATTATCCTGAACTTTTCGCTTAAATTTTATAGGCAATATCATTCACCAACATAAAATTTGTTGGTAGAAGCATTTAAATATTATTATTACCAATTGGTTATATGGTGGTAAAATGTCTTCATTCCTTAAAAAATATTACTTCAAAATAACACTTCCAGAAAACAAAAAGAAATACTTGAGCAATTTCAAACAGTTGATAGAGAAGGCTACTAAACAATCATTAGAAAAACTTTGGTCGGAAGAATGGATAACACAATTAGGAATAACTACAGTAAAAGCACATTGCATCATTACAGCAGGACGTATAAGTATTGAGGAAGAAGGAAAGAAAATATATCTTCCCTCACGAGTGCGAATGGGGATTGCAGAACGAATCGGCAGAATTCTAAGAAGTCAATACAAGAGAATGAAATGTTTCAATGATTGTTTGAAAATCATGGAAATTGTAGGAGTTAATGAAAACGAAAGCAAACTCATTAAACTATTGAACTTAACCTTTAGAAGTTATAAGAATAAACCATATTATAAGAAAGTGCTACTATTACAAAACATCCGACTGATTAAAAATTGGCAACAAAAAATTAGTATTGATTTTCATATGTTATCTTACTGTAACATAGTAAAACCAACAATCAAAAATTTTGTTTTTCCTTATGGACCAGATAACTACCGAGAATTAGATTATATGGTTAGGAATACCAGTATATGGTTCAAAATCAGACTACCTACAACAATCAATTCGAGAAGCATTAATGATTGGGAGTGGATAGAAGGGCTCATCCCTATACCTGAAAAATTACAAAAGAAAATAAATGAAAGCACAAACCAACACCCAAAGAAACCAAGAATGATAACAAAAACACTCAAAGGAGGAAAGGAATATTTCTTCTTCAGTTTCCCTTGGAATTTTGAAAAGAAAAAAGTGGTACAAAAAGAACGAACTCGTGCTCTTGCAGTCGATCTCGGTTTGAAGAAAATTGCTACTGCAGTAGTTTGTGAAAAGGACAAGCAATTATCAAAACCAATCTACCTTAAGATTACTTCTAAACAATATCAACATATTGAGCGATTATTCAAACACCTTCAAGGGATATCTATTCAAATAAAAAGAAAAACAGGGAATCACCGAAAACAGCAGGAAGAACAGGCAAGAATTTATAGAAAGCTCTCTCGAATAAAACATCAACTTGTACAAACAACTACTACTATTCTTATTGACAAAGCGAAACAATGGAATTGTAGTGAAATCATTCTTGAGGATTTACGAATGTTCAGACCTAAGAAGGGATTAAGGAAATGGTCACGACGATTAAATGAATGGTTACATGGACAAATTGCTCAAATATTAGAGTATAAAACAAATGAAGAAGGAATTAAACTACTAAAAGTCACTCCATGGGGAACATCTATCCATTGCCCAAGATGTACAAACACTCGAGGCTTGAAAGTTACAAGTCCAACAATTCTCACACCAAAAAAAAGTGGGAGATGGTTCTATTGCCCAAATTGTGGATTCAATGCAGATAGAGATTATAACGCAGCTTTGAATATTTTCCGTGCAAGATTCATCAATTATCGAAAAATAAAGAGTCTAAAAGACACCAGCCCTATCCCCTATATGGAGATAGGAATTCCTTCGCCCGACCGTTCTTGGCGAAGGTCCAGAAATGATCTAACAACTACTCAAGTGGTGTTAGTGACTGGGGGGTAAAGAATATTCTTTACCCAAATGAAAAGAACGGTAAGGCTTAGGACCTTGTATTTTAAATAAGAGCTGCAAGAAAAAATAAATTTTGGGCAATAGGTGATTTTTTAAATCATAGAAAGCATTTATAAAATCTAAGTGAAAAAAATCTCTTAGTTCTGCGGGGATAGCCCAGCATGGTCAAAGGCGCAGGATTTAGGCTCCTGTCTCGCAGGAGTACGCGCGTTCAAATCGCGTTCCCCGCACCAATCATATTATTTTCTATTATTTGTTGTTACTTCCTTTCGTTGTTTTAAACTAAGATGTCTTTAAGAAAGCAAAGACGTACACTATTTCAGGAGAAATTTAATGTCTGCATTCTTACATTGGGAATCGGATCCTTTACTACTCGATCTTACACCAACAGTACAAAACACTTGGGTAACTGCAAATGAATTATTGGAGAAAGAGACAAGGGACAAATTCCAAACAGAAGCAGAGCGTCTATTATTATATCCAATTATAATCCGTAAAGTAGATTTTATTACCGGTGAGCGCATTTTACAATCCTTCCCGTACATTCTCCTAAATCAAGAGTGGATTTCAAGGATACGAAAACAATCACTGGCTCATGCAGAGAAAGCACATCACTATTTTTTAGGGTCAAATATTTCAAAATCCATTCGAGACTGGCAGCGAAAGATCATCAATTATCTCGAAGAGCAACAACGCCTCCCCTTTCCTCTTTTCCGGTTGATCCCCTCTTGGGAAACCTTCTTTCAAGGAAAACAGTACATCCAATTTCAATCTGCACGAGGTGAAGGTTTTCAACTTCCACTCAAACTCACAGAAGAATTAGCATATTTAGTAGGTGTTGTGATGGGTGATGGACACCTAGCGAACTACTTCGTTAATATAATTGATAGCTCGAAGGAGCATATTGAGAACCTTGTTAAATCATTAAAAAGAATATTTCAAACCAACATCGAATTTTTCGTTCAAAAAAACGCTCAAGCATGGAATGTCAATCTGCTTGGTAAATGGATTGTTCGGTTCTTTAATTTCCTATCCGGACAACCAATAGCCCAACGAAAATATCCTCACTTGCGAGAACCACATCTCTTTCAAGACAAACCTTCCTTTCGTTCTGCCTTCTGGCGTGGACTTATGGATGCAGATGGGAGCTATATATCAACAATCAGTTTTGGCACAGCATCAAAAAAATTACTAAAAGATTTTTCAGACTTTTTAACCCAACAGAATATCCATCATCGATTCTATGAACAATCAGTTTTTGGTGGTACAACATATAGTTTCAATATTGCTGGTGAATCTAGAAAGCAGTTTACACAGCTCATTGGTTCAAATCATCCGCAAAAAAAGTTGGAATTAGAGAACTTACTCACTAGAAGAGTTAATCGTTTTGCTCGAAAAAGTGCAACATTGCGTAAACAAGGATTTTGGAAAGGGCAAGTAGTAGAAATTCAACAAAAGAAAATGGTTGCTGGATATTTTAACTTTTTATTAATGCCACATTTCAGTTTGTCAACTTTCGGTGAAGAAATACGAAAATTGCGTCGTTTCCACAATCACACTCAACAAAGTTTAGCAACAGAAGTCAATATTAAGAGGACATTGTTATCAAATTATGAGTTAAATATTACAACAATTCCAATAGCTGATTTAGATAAAATATACTCATTCTATAATCGTTCATTATTAACCATTCTCAAAGAATATCCAAAGCTATTCATTCATTCTAGAAGTTCCCATTGTATGATAGATACCCAACCAAATAAAAAATTGTTACAATTACTAAGTGGTTTGCAATTTAAGGAAAGAGGATGTATAATGATTCTTAGAGAGAACAACAAGTCTAATGTTTCTTATAGAGAAGAACTTAGTGATTATTTTTCCATAGATATAAAGTCAAATCGATTCCACAATTCAGCGCTTAATAACTTTGTAAGAGAGTTTTTTGTTCTTCGGAAGTAATGTGTTGAATTTAGAAAGAAAAAACTCAATAGTTCACGCTTGGTGGCGTGCTCGCATCGCCGCTACTCATCGCTTACAGCGATTCCTCACGCGTCAGTACGAATAATTATTGAAAAATTTTTATAAAAAATGCCAAAAACTACAAATCTAGCATAATCAGAAAGGAATGTCATTTTTTCTGCCGCTTATAAAGGAGAAGAGCATTTTTTAGCTCTTTATAAATAAAACCGACAAAAAGTACATTGAGAGATAGCTTCTGATAATTTGGAAGGCATTTTCTCCTTTGAGAGTGGTTTAATGAGTATAGAAACATTCACGAAAAAGAGCATCCCTCTTTGCCTTTCATTAGGCATTACTTCTGTTTTAGAGCAAGGAGAATTGTTAGATGATCCTGTATTACATACCTTAACTCCCGAAGAACAAAAATTACTAGTGCTAAATGACAAAAGTCTCGCTTTAATATGCAAAAATTATCAACCAAAAAAACGCAGTCTTAATCCTATCCTAGTTTCCCTTGCAGTTCGTCGAATACTAGCTTTAAGAAAGCATAGTAAATTTCCGGTCTTTATTGTTGTAAAGTCAAAGAAGGATGGAGAAGCGTTACTTAATGAACTAACCAAATATGCAGATACTTGTAAACTCTATAATATGATCTTTAATTTGAAAGACAAAATTGATCAGGATTTTAAATCCCAGAACCATACCACAGCCGATTTTATTCTGCTCACCTATAAAAAACTGAGAGATTTAGTGGTGAACAAAGTTTGTCCAACAACAGAACAAATAGTCTTTCTTAATCCGCTAACTAAATACCGATGCCAAGAGGAGATAATTGATTTAGATATAATTATTGGTGGGCTTTACAGGCATAAGTGTCGAAGACCTCAGCTTTCCTTTCTTCTAGATAGTGCTCAGTTTCCAGTGCTTACTCGAGATGAATACAAATACTTACTCAAAGTTGATGATTGTCTTTTCTTTCGCTGTCAAGAAGGGTTTCGAACACAGAACAACAAACCATTTAGAAATTTTTTACCAAATTTATCTGATGAACACTATCAATTTTTCATCTTTGGTGAGCTCTTTCGTGGAAGAAAAAGTTCCGCTGATTTACGAAGGAAAATTCAAGAGACTATAACATACAAGCTGCATCTATTTAGTAACAATATCTATCCAGAGTTAGCAAGGAACAACATCGAACTCAAAAATAAAATAGAAAAACGAAAAATGAAAATAGATAAACGAGTGCAAATAAAACTTAATCAAATATTAAACTTATTTACCAAGGGAGTATCGCACACCATCTATGGGCACGTACAAAGCAATTCGATAAAAAACACTTTCTCCTGGCAGGAGCCAGCTGAATCCGCTCCTTTTCTTCCATTAGTGGTGAAGAAGAAAGATAGCAAATACTATCTTACAGGACTAGGAGAAGCAGTCCTTATTGCCACCTCAAATATTGCAGGAATAGAGCACGGTTTTTCATCCTTTTTAAATAAATTAGCTGGTTGTTTATTCAAACGGAACAAAGCAAGCACCAAATTATCTCTCGAAGAGATCATTAGATTTTATTGTCTATTAGTCGGTCTAGAAAATATAGACTTTCCAGTATTACCAGAACAGAGTGAGCAT
This sequence comes from Candidatus Heimdallarchaeota archaeon, assembly GCA_030614005.1. Classification (GTDB taxonomy): domain Archaea; phylum Asgardarchaeota; class Heimdallarchaeia; order JABLTI01; family JABLTI01; genus JABLTI01. The sequence continues at coordinate 38,880 of JAUWKS010000015.1, forward strand.
AAAAATTTAGATTCTTTCGTTAATGATTCCTTTGATGTTTACGACCAATTTATTGAGCGAGAGTTTGGTTTTATAATCAAGGATTATGCCAGTTTTGCATCTATACAATTACTGAGTGCCTTTGAGAAATTAATGGAAACCAATGCTTTCCTATTCTTCCAACGATTGAAAAGTTACAAAAAGAACAAGAAAAGAACATGGGAAGAAAAAAGAAGTGAAGCAATACTAAAATCTGCGGGGTATGAACCTGTAACTGTAAAGCAAACTGGCTTGAAATTTCACCTTGACTTTCAAAAAACGAAAAAGGAGTTGGAAAATTTCAAAGCGGAAGGATTGCTTATCTCACTAAAAACTTTCGATAACAGTGGTAGTTCAGAACTCAAGTATGGTACTCCAGAATTATTTACTAAATTTCCATATCTAAAGAAAACGTGTGGGAATTGTATGTGCCATAATAAGCGATTCAAGACCTGTTTACTCCTACGTCTTCTCCAAGCACACAATCCAAGCTTAGTACCGAGTGACTATCAAAACTATGCTCAAAGCTCTATTAGATCAGAAGCAACAGCGTGTAAATACCATAAAGATCTAGCTGATTTTGATTCTGTCCTCGATAGAGTGCGATTTACTGCAAATATCCAAAAACTCTCTCTAAAAATGAGAAAAATAGCTGATTCATACTTCCTTGGGCAAACAAAAAAAACTGTTTTCCATTGTTGCTCATGTCAAGAAAAAATTGCAGAGTTCGGTTCTGAGGAGCAGCTATTCTTTCCTCGAAAACGTGTTAGTTGTCCAAAGTGTTCTACAGTTTATTTAAAGAAAAATGAAGAAAAAATAACTATTCATACTGAACATCGCCATTATCTTAGAATGCTCTATTATCAAATAGCAGGGTCTATCCCACAAGTGTTGCTGGAAAAAGATCCTTCGTATGCTTTTGTAATCTACGATAATGAAATGATAAAGTTAGAAAGGAAGAGCGATAAATCATTTATTCTTAGTATCTGCAAAAATGAGATCCCACTTGAAAAAGTAGAATATATTTTCTTTTCAGGGAAACGCTACAAAAGAATAGAGAAATTCTTAGAAACATTAGCACAATTTGAACCAGAGAAATACCATTACACTAATAGTAGAGCAAAACCTAAATTGAAGAAATCAAAAAAGAATTTGTCGAGTGAATCATCTCAAGAGAAACCATTCACTAAGGAACAATACCAGTTCCTGCAAACAATTATTTCCTATCTGGGTGAGAAGAAAACATTCAACCAGTCATTTTTACAAGCTAGACATCTATCAAATATTGGCGGAGGGTTATACCTCAGAAAAACAAACCTAGGAAAAGAAAACCCGAATGAGTATATTGATCGTCAGTTATTCGAAATGATTGATTTACAAATTAGGGTTGCAGGAGGGGTGCGCTCTCGTTATTATGGCATGCAATTGGAAGCACAAAGTAACAGATTTTTCTTTGAATTGCTCAAAGATGAAGGGGCAAAAGTTGGTCTCTGGACGCGCGGAAGAGTTACCTCACGGTTAGTTAAGGATATGTTCCTTTCCTATAGCCGGAAAACGAGCTATGCATATGCACCATTAGATGTGATCCTAAATCAGTTTATCAGGGGCTTTCGCTCAGAAATTGATGAGATATTTAGAAGGATTGGTCTTGAGCCTGCTCTCATGGGTGCAGGATTATTCCATAAAAGACGAACAAAATCGGATATAGATAATCTTGGGTTATATTTTGATCTTATAGAACCTGTACGAGTGCTTGCATTAATCACTATGTTTGAAGCAATGCAGGCAGGAGTACTCACTATTGATGACTGTTCACTCGTTCTAGGGCAGAAAGGACAAGAGATCTATCGGATAAAAAACAACGCTCAAAAGAAAATCAAAAAACTAATCACAGCAGCAGTTTCACTGCCAGTATATTTGCAAGGTAAAACTACTCCCTTTCTCCAAGCATTTGAGCAATATTTACTAACTTTTAGAGAAGCAATCTTGAGTTGTTTTGAAGATTTTCGACAGGAAAAACAGCTAAGCATGAGAAAAATCAAACAATGTTTTCAAGAAGCAAATTTTAACCCTTTTGTTATATGCCCTTCTGGAATCGAAAGCGATCTCTCCCTGGTGAACAAGTTTGCTACAGAGTATGCAGACTTGTATGCCGGAAGCGAAGAGAGAGTTCTCGCAGCAAGAGATGCTCGTAATGCATTTCGAGGGATTGTAATACAGGAATGGCGTATTTGGAATAATAAGCGAGGACGGGATAAATTACAGCTCACTACATTCCAAAAGAAGGAACAGGATAGAAGTTTGCTAATAGTACTGGTTCTACTTTCCTATGCTCTTCAGATGGAACTATATTTCGCAAAATATTCAACAAATCATATTCGAGAACTATTACAATTGACGCAAAATCAAACCCAAAGGATTCTTTCGCAAATGGTTAATCGGGGTTTGTTAATTCGTGAAAAAATCAACAGTCAATGCTATTATCAATTAAACACCACCAATCGAATGGTACAGGAATTACTATACTCTATAGGAAAAATTCCTACTGAAGGAGAAATGCTTCTAGAGTTGGTAAGAAACTTTGACCATATCAATACAAGAACAATCAATCTAATTACCTCTTTGGAAGCGATTGATCACTCTCTTCAGCTAAAGCAAAACAATTTATGGATTGATTGGTTCCCTCCGAGAACTTTACTGCGAATTATGAATCGTATTGTAGAGCACCTGAAAATTTATGGACAATATTTCTGATAAACAGGTGAATTACATGACTAAAATAAATGATATTAATAGACAAAATGACACAACTCAAAAATTTCCTTTAGAAGTAACTACTCCAAGAGAATGGGTTCCAATACTTACATTACCACCATCCAAACCAAGAGTGAAGACCGATTTTGTTTGGGCAGATCTCCTCCCTAAAGAAGCAGAAGGGTTCGGAGCAGTTCTTGAGTCAATAGTGCAAAGTAATCACCCCTATGAGCATCAAGAAGAAGCAATACAACATTTGCTGAATTCATCAACCACTAATAATGGGTTAATCATTAATGGTGGAACGTATTCAGGGAAATCACTCTCGTTTAGTGTTCCTGGAATAGCTAAAATATTAACAGGTGAAACTGATTTTTTTGTTGTATTCTATCCATCGAAACAGCTCTTGTTGGATCAATTTGACCGTATGAAAGAATTAGTTGTAAAATTGGAAGAGCAGAGTGGGAAACGATTATCGGTTAAGATGTATAGTGGCGATACTAGCAGATCAACAGGTTCAACAGCTAGTAGGCAAGTACAAAAAAAAGAGCTCTTCGAAACAGAGCAACATCCACCAAACATCCTTTTAGCAACGTTCGATAAATTTTGGTACCAGATGATGAGTGGAAAAAAGAATCCGTTGTTTGATAAAATTATGTCTTGTCAATATTTGGTTTTTGATGAGATACATGCCTTTGAAGGCTTTGCTGCAGCAATCATTAAGGGATTTGTACAGATACACAAGAAAAAGAATCCCAAGTGTCATGTTGTTCTTTCCTCCGCAACGATTGACAATGTTATTGGTTTTCGAGATGATTTCTTACAAGGGGCAGGAATTATTACCTGCCCTCCTGTACGTGGTGAACATGAATTTCTTGGAATAACGAAAGAGCATACTGTACCTTTTCTTGCTGATCTTTGGCACGAACTAGATACTTTACCGGGAAAATTCTGCTTAGTATTCATGGACTCTAAAGAGGAGATTGAATTATTAGCGGAACGACTGTGTGCAAAGCTTAAGCAAGACCACCCATTCTTTGAGGAAATAACTGTAGTAATAATTCATGCGGACTTGGCGTATGCTCAACGAAAAAAGATACTTGATGAGATAAAGAAGGGAACAAGGAATAGAATAAAGATACTCATTTCCTCTTCTGTTTTAGAGCTAGGAGTTAATATCCCAAATGTCCAAACAGTAGTAAATATCGGGATACCAATAACACAAAAGGATGGTATTGTCCAAAGATTCGCTCGAAACCGTTCTAACCCAAGTGAAAGACGGGTGAATGTCTGTATTTTTAATCTAGCTAATTCTCGAGACAACTTCTATTGGCATCATCTGGAAATACTACGTAATATACTTGAAACAAATGCATGTAATCCCATATTGTATCCAAGGCAGAACCCCAAGATTTTAGCAGGCTTGCTTGTGCTACATTTACGATATGGTATCAATGATTATCAAGAAATAATGTCGTTCTTCTTGAAAGAAGGAAGGAAAGTCTATGAAATAGCTCGACAGCAATACACTAAACTCATTAGTTTCAACGTGCTAAAAAAAGCACAAGGTAAAATATTGTTTACCAACCAGGGAGAAAATAGACTTCTACAATTGAAAAACAAAAATGTTCTTGTTCCATTATCTATCCGAGCAATTAGTGCTAATTGGTCAATACAATTGAAGAAAGGTATTGATACTATTCGGTTAACAGATCGAACAACTTCCCTAGGTAAAATTTCAACCAAAGATGTGCTAAAGAAAGGTTTGTCTGGTAATCTTATTATTAGGAATAGGAAGAAATACCTAGTTACTGATGTCGATATTGGGCATAAAACTGTCTTTGTGAAAAAATATTTTATTGATGATTCGGATGATACATTCTCTTTACCACCAATGAATCAATTATATGACCCAACAATTTCAGTTGGCGTATTTCCGAAGAAAATTCAAGGAACAAGATTAGTGGGCATTAATTTTGGATTGATAACCACCTATCGAAAGCCTAAGATAATAGTTAATGCTAATCCAAATGCTATGTATCTTAATGAAAGTAGCAGGAACGAAAACAACAATTATTTTTATCAAGAATTGACACAGCAAGAATCGGACGAGTTAACCCTATCTGAAAAATCAGAAGGTATCATCATAAACATGGAAAACGAATTATTAAAACCAAAAAACCTTACTGCTAAGAAAATGCTAAAATTATTTGGTGAGATTCTACTAATTGAAGCTGAGATGGTTCTTTCTATACCTGCTTCTGAATTTGAACTCGTGTATAATGCAAATCAATTGGCAATTTATGATAAAGGAGAACCAAATGGAAATGCAGAATATTTGTTTTTACACTTACAGGAAGTAGCCCAACAAGCATTACAGAGATTAGGGCAATGTTCCTGTGAGCGAGGGTGTGAATATTGCTATGGTGAGATTCTGGGTCTTTTACCTGATGGTTCCAAAGAATATCTAAAACAATTGGTAAAAGATATGGTCAATATTTCAAATTTAGAGACACTTGATCATATATCATTAATTGAACCCAATTTGGAAATCGATTCACAAGAGAATAGGATCATTGCTTTTTCAGACGTTCATCTTACACATGAGTTATGCTATCATGAAGAATTTTTTGATGTTATTAGTAAATTCAGCAAAAAGGCGGATGTTATTATTATAAATGGTGACTTGTTGGACAAAGTGTCTGAGGAAAGTAAAGATGTATTCAATCAATTAAAAACAAAAGCAATACAGGAGGGATACTGGTCGAAATTAGTGTTTATTCGAAGTTCTTCTATTCATGATGGCAATCTCGAACAATTTTCTGGTTTTCTCCACCAAGATTATGTTTATATTGAATCTAAAACAGAGCAAGTGCTTTTTGTCCATGGGAATAAAATAGGTATAGATGCTAAGTTAGCGAATAGCACTAGTATTGAAGTAGCAGCTATTCAAGCGAAAAAAGAGCTCATTAAAACCGGTAGAAGCTGGCTGCCAGATATAACTGAGGGAACTCATTTAGTAATCGGTCATTTACATCATCGATTCTACAATGAGCGTTTCCGTGTGTATGGTTTAGGTCATTGGTTGAAGAAAGGAAAAGAACGTCATCAGAAAATCTTAATGATAATTGATTCAGCTAAGGAATTGGATGAAATAAAGCTTTATCAGTATTGACAAAGCTAAATCATCCCTCTGTTAATTTTTCATAAATACTCATAAATTTCTCTATAAAGCGAATTCAAGGTTTTCAACAATATAATAATAGAACCTTAAAATTAATAAGCTATCAAGTAAGATTAATTTGTTGATTGGTGAGAGGAAAAAAATGACCAAACAAAATGAAAACACAAACGGAACGCTTGAAGACTATATACCTGAAGAACAAATACAACGAAAGAAAGTAACTCAACAACACTTAGAAAGTCATTTATGGGAATCAGCAAATATACTAAGAGGTAGCATTGACTCATCAGATTATAAGAATTACATTTTCGGTCTATTATTCTTGAAAAGAATAAATGATGTTTTTAATGAAGAAGCAATCAAAGAAGAAAAAGAATTACTGAAAGGAGATTATACAGAAGCGGATGCAAAAAAACTGGCTTGGGAGGATGAGGATTTTCATCAATTCTTTGTTCCTAAAAGAGCTAGATGGTCAGAAATAAGAAAGATTACTCAAGACATTGGGGATAAACTAAACAAAGCATTTGAAGAATTGGAAAATAAGAATTCTGTTTTACAAGGAGTGTTGTCAAGTGTTGATTTCAATGATAAAGAACGATTACCCGATGAAATTCTCTCTAAATTATTACTGCATTTCACAAAAATAAGGTTACGAAACAGTGATCTTACAGAGCCTGATATTATGGGTAGAGCATATGAATACCTGATAAAGCAGTTTGCTGATGATGCAGGAAAGAAAGGAGGAGAATTTTATACTCCAAGAGGAGTTGTCAAGTTAATTGTTCAGCTAATTCAACCAGAAGAAAGCATGAGAATTTGTGATCCAACTGTAGGTTCTGGAGGCATGCTTATTGAATGTGCAAAATATGTTGAGGAACAAGGAGGAAACCTTTGGGATCTATCTCTTTATGGTCAAGAAAAGAATCTCAATACTTGGGCAATTTGTAAGATGAATATGCTCTTTCATGATTTACTAGATGCAGATATTAAAAAGGGAGATACGATACGAGAACCAAAATTACTAGAAGGAGGAGAGTTAATGCTATTTGATAGAGTGATAGCTAATCCACCTTTCAGTTTGAAGAATTGGGGACGAGAAACAGCTGAAAATGATGGTTTTCAGAGGTTTAGATTTGGTGTCCCTCCAAAAAGCTATGGTGAAATGGCTTTTCTACAGCATATGATAGCAACCATTAATGTTAATGGAAAAATAGGAGTAGTAATGCCCCACGGAGTGCTTTTTAGAGGTGGAGCTGAAAAGAGAATACGTGAGGGGATATTACAGGAGGATTTACTCGAAGCAGTTATTGGTTTAGCTCCTAAACTTTTCTATGGAACTAGAATACCTGCCAGTATTTTAATAATAAATAAGAACAAACCTGCTGAACGAAAGAATAAAATATTCTTTATCGACGCTTCAAAAGATTATGAAGAAGGGAAAGCACAAAACGCTCTTAGAGAGAAGGATATTGAGAAAATCGTTAATGCATACTCAAAAGGGAAGGACATTGAAAAATTCTGTAAATCTGTTGATCTTGAGGAAATCAAAGAAAATGACTTCAATTTGAACATTTCACTATATGTCTTTAATTTTGAGGAGGAGGAAGAAATTGATATCCAACAAGTGCTTGATGAATTGAAGGTTCATGAAAAAGAACGTGAAGAGCTAAATCAGAAGGTTCAAGGTTATTTGGAGGAATTGGGATTTGAGTAGATTATTAATGAATAATATTGATTATCCTAATAGTTGGAAAAAAACTAAATTAACTAAAATTTTCAGGGTAATAAAAGGTCAAAGCTATAAAAGTGAATTTTACTGTAATGAAGAGAAAGGTAGAATTTTTATTAATTTAAAATGTATTCAGAAATTTGGTGGTTTTAATTTTGATGGTATAAAATTTTATTGTGGTAAAGTCGATGAAGAGAAATTAGTAAAACCTGGCGAGCTAATTATTGCTAATACTGATCTAACAAGAAAAGCTGATGTTGTAGGTTATCCAATTTATGTACCTGATTTTTATTCTAACAAAGAAATCGCTACTTCAATGGATGTCTCAATTTTGAGACCAAAAAATAATTATATCTTACAAAAATTCTTTTATTATTTATTAGGTTCGAAAAAAATTCATAATATAATTTCTTCGATTTCAGAAGGATCAACTGTCTTGCATTTGAATATTGATTTATTGAAGAAATTAGTTATACCTGTTCCTCCTATAATTGAACAAAAGAAGATTTCTGAAATATTGCAGTCCATTGATAATGATATTCAGAAAATTCAAGAAATAATTTCCAAAACTAAACTTCTTAAACAAGGTCTCCTCCAACAATTATTAACCAAAGGCATCGGTCACACGGAGTTCAAGGAGACGCCCCTCGGGAGGACACCAAAAGAATGGAAAATTGTAGAATTAAAAGATATATGTCATCAGATTACTGATGGAAAACATGGAGATTGTAGAAATCAGAATAATTCCGGTTATTATTTTATTAGCGTAAAGGATATGATCGATAGTAAATTAGATTATTCTAAAGCAAGACAAATAGTAGAGGATGATTTTATTGAGACACATAGAAGAACACAATTAGAATGCGGTGATATACTAATCGCTAGCACAGGTGCTACTATTGGAAAAATAGCAATAGCTGAAGATAAAATAAGAACTTCAAGAACAACATTTCAAAAAAGTGTAGCTATTATTAAACCTAATAAGGAGATAGTCGATTCAAAATACTTGGCATATTTTCTAGAACTCTCGAACAGGAGAATAAAAAAATCTTCATATGGAGGTGCACAAAAAAATCTTCTTCTTCGAGATTTAAGGAAATTTAAAGTGATCCTCCCAAAATTAAGTTTTCAAAAAGAGATAGTTCATTTGTTTTCACTAATTGATGAAAAATTAACAATTGAGAAAAAAATTTTAATTAGATTACAGCTTTTAATGAAAGGTCTTATGCAACAACTTCTAACAGGAAAAATACGAGTAAAAATATAGAAGAGGAAAGAAATGAAAAAGGAAAATTGGAATGAATATAATTTAACGGAAAAGCCATTCATAGAATTACTACAGACGATGGAGTATGAATACGTTAATGGAAGAGAAATCTCTCCAGATAGCAAAAATCCTGAAAGAAAAAATTATCGTGAAGTAATTTTAATTAATCGCTTAACTGCAGCTTTGAAACGTTTTAATCCTGTTATTAATGATGCTAATATCAAGAAAATAATTTTTGATTTAACACACATTTCAGGTAACAGTCTTATTGAAATCAATGAAAAATTCCACACATATTTAATTAATTATCTTTCCATTGAGCAGGATGTTGGGCAAGGAAGAAAACATCAAACAGTAAAAATCATCGATTTTGAAAATCCTGAAAATAACGATTTCTTAGTAGTTAATCAATTCAAAGTTGGTGGCACCAAAGAGAATATTATTCCAGATATTGTTGTTTTCATTAATGGTATCCCTTTAGCAGTTATTGAATGTAAAAGTCCTACTATTATCAATCCTTTACATGATGCTATCAATCAATTACTTCGTTATCAAAATCTTCGTAGTCACTCAACTGTTGAAGGTGCTGAAATGTTATTCTATACTAGCCAAATCATAGTTGCTACTTCAAATTATTCTGCTAAATACGCAACTACTGGTTCTAGAGCTCGTGATTATCGTGCTTGGAAAGATCCATACCCAAGAAAACTCTCAGATCTTGGTGATAAACCAACTGCTCAGGAAATTCTTATTGCAGGTATTTTTGATAAAAAGAACCTTTTAGATTTAATTCGAAATTTCATTGTTTTTGAACGAAGTTATGGTCAAATAATTAAAAAGCTTGCAAGGTATCAACAATTCAGAGCAGTTAATAAAGCAATAGACCGGATTCTCAACACTAAAACTCTTAAAGAGCGTGGTGGAACCGTTTGGCATACTCAAGGTTCAGGTAAATCTCTTACTATGTTGTGGTTAGCAGTTAAATTAAGGCGCATTTCTGCTCTCAGAAATCCTACAATTGTAATACTCACTGATCGTATTGATTTAGATGACCAGATTTCATCTACTTTTCAAAAATGCAAGTTTCCTAATCCTGTTCAAGCATCTAGTATTGATGATTTGCGACATCTATTGAGTGCTAGCCTAGGTCAAACCATCATGACCACTGTTCAGAAGTTCCTTTACAAAGAGGGGGAGAAAAAAGGTAAATTCCCCGTTCTTTCTCGGTCAGAAAATATCTTTGTTCTTGCCGATGAAGCTCATCGTACTCAATATAAACTACTCGCAACTAATATGAGAACTGCTATTCCTAATGCTTGTTATCTAGGTTTTACTGGCACACCTTTAACTAAGCAAGAGAAAAGTACAGCGGGTAAATTTGGTTCTTATATTGATGTTTACGATATTCAGCAATCTATCTCTGATGAAGCAACTGTTCCTATTTATTATGAAGGACGATTGCCTGATGTTTGGATTGTCAAAGGGGAAAGTTTAGATGAGATATTTGATCGTATTTTCATAGATTTTTCAGGGAGAGAAAAGGAAGCTATTAAGAATCGTTATGCAACCATTAAATCTGTTGTTGAAGCTCCAGCCCGAATCGAAGAAATCTGTTTAGATATTATTAAACACTATGAACAATTCATTGCCCCTAATGGCTTCAAAGCTCAGATTGTCACTATGAGTCGCGAAGCAGCTGTTACTTATCAAGAAACTATTGAACGGTTGAATGGTCCTGAATCAGCTGTAATAATGTCTGGTTCTCCAAATGACCCTACGAAATTGAAGAATTATCATACTACAAAGGATCAACAAAGACAGTTAATTAACCGTTTCCTAAAACACAGAAGTGATGATAAACTATCAATTCTAATTGTTTGTGATATGCTTCTCACAGGCTTTGATGCTCCAGTTGAGCAGGTTATGTATTTAGATAAACCCCTCAAAGAACACAATCTTCTGCAAGCTATTGCTCGAGTTAACCGCCCCTATAAACATAAAGATCATGGTCTAATTGTTGATTATTTTGGTGTTTCAAAACTGCTTGAACAAGCTTTAGCTATTTTTGACTCCGCAGATATTCAAGGCAGTCTAGATGATATTAAAAATGAACTTCCTCGTTTAGAAGCAAGTCATCGAACTGCAATGAGTTTCTTTGAAGGAGTAAATAAAAAAGATCTTGAGGAATGTATTGCTATTCTTAAACCTGAGGATAAAAGATTAAGGTTTGAAGGAGCTTTCAAGAAATTCTCTAAAAGTATGGAAATGCTTATGCCTGATCCTGTTGTTAATCCTTATCTTAGAGATCTCCTCCTTTTAGGCAAGATTAGGAATGCTGCTAGAAATCGTTATAGAGATGAGCAATTGAATCTTCAAGGTTGTAGTGCTAAAGTTAAGAAATTAATTGAAGACCACATTAGAGCTTCAGGCGTAGATCCTATCAGCGAACCCATAGACATTTTTTCCAGCCAATTTCAAACTAGCGTTGACAAATTAGTTAATGATCGTGCTCGAGCCAGTGAAATAGAATATGCCTTAAAGAAAGCAATCAGTATAAAATTTGAAGAAAACCCAAGTTTTTATACTTCCCTTAGAAAAAGGTTAGAGGAAATCATTGATTCCTACAAAGCAGAGCGACTAATCATTTCTGAGGTAGTGAAGCAGTTGAGGAAATTAGTTACTGAATCTCAAAATATCAAATCCACAGCTCAATCTCTTGGCTTAGATGAAGATTCTTTTGCTATTTTTGGTTTATTAAATGATGAAATTACCGAGGACGTTGCAGATAATAGTTTTAAGGATTCAGCTCCTGAAATAGTTAAAATATTACAAGATTTGACAGTTATTGATTGGATAACCAAAGATGATATTCAACGAAGGATGCGTAAGAAACTTAAACTTCTTTTAATAAAGAAGAAATATCCGAAGGATAAAGTTGAACCAGTCATTTATCGGATACTTGATTTAGCTCGCGTTAGATTCCGACGATAATATAAATGACAATTATAATACAATTATGTGGTATTTATGACTCATGTGATGTTTGGTAAAACAAAAATTGATTATAAAACGGAAATAAGCAACAAACGCAAAACCGTTGGCGTTTCAGTTGATTATAATAATGGAGTCATTGTTACTTTACCAAAGAATATATCACAAGAAGAAATCGATAGAGTTGTTCTCCAAAAAGCTCCCTGGATTTTAGACAAGTTACATGAATTTGGTGAAGTTATTATCAAACCATCTGATAATGAATTTGTTAGTGGTGAGAAATACCTCTATCTAGGCAGAGGTTACAGATTAAAGGTTATTGAGAGCGAAGATGTCATTAAACCTAGTCTAGTTTTTTACAGGGGAAAATTCCTTGTTACCATTAACAATAATATTACTGAAGAGGAACAAACACAAATAGTCAGAGATCAAATTCTTAAATGGTACATAGAAAAAGCAGAACTATTCCTTAAAGAGAGGGTTAGCATTCTTTCTGAGAAAACCGGCATACAACCTCAAGGAATGAGGGTCAGAGAACAACAGAAAAGATGGGGTAGCTGTACCAAAGATAACATCTTGATTTTCAACAGGTTAATTATTATGGCTCCTGTATCTGTAATCGATTATATTATTATTCATGAACTCTGTCATCTAAAATATCCTAATCATTCAGAGAACTTTTGGAAAGAGGTAGCTGTTTTTTGCCCAGACTTTCAAAATAGAAGAGATTGGTTGAGAATAAGAGGACCAGAATTATCATTTTAGATAACAATAACATTTTTTATTTTATGATGAGTAAAATTGTTACTATCAGATATTTCTTTGATTGTTAATATACACAACTTAGTGTTGTACCTTCCAGTTTAACTTCGATAACACTTAGTGGGTTACCATCTATTAATAGTAAATAATCAGAAAACCCTGTACTTAGCGGAAACACCTGTAACCAAAAGGACAAAGGGAGGAAAAGGAAAAATTAGTATAATTGGATATAAAATTCACTCATAAAAAATCACAAATAATCAAATCTCTTAAATAATATACAAGAGCTGTAAGTGTAAAGGGTTAGAAAAATGGATGACTTATTAGAAAAGGAATTAAAAAAACCTTCTTTAATTAAAAATCCAAGAATCTTAGATTTAAAATATATACCAAAGAAACTTCTTCACAGAGAAGACGAACAAAAGATGTTAATCAAATATTTCAAACCAGTTATTGAAGATCCTGGTAAGTATTCTCAAAATGTAACAATTATTGGTCCTGTAGGAACTGGAAAAACAGCTATTGCTCTTAAATTTGGGGAAATGATTAAAGTATATTCAGCTCGAAAGAATCTGAATTTGGAATATGTTCATGTAAATTGCCGTAGAGCTCGATCAGCTTTTCTTACTCTACTTGAGGTTGCGAGAAAATTTAATCCGAATATATCGGTCAAAAAATTTTTACCAGATGAAATTATTAACATGCTTGTTAACTTACTTAGTCAAAGGAATTCTTTTTTGATTATTACATTAGATGAAATTGATTTTATTATTCGGAAGGAAGGTTCAGATTTTCTTTATGATATGACCAGACTTACTGATGATAAACTGGATGAGAAGGAACGGATATCTCTTATTACAATAGCACGTGAAAGTGAATTTAGAAAATTATTGGACGATAGTACTCTTAGTACTTTAAGACAAAATATAATTTCATTAGTACCGTATAATGAAGATCAATTAAGGGATATAATAAAAGATAGAGCAAATGAAGCTTTTTATGAAGATACAGTTTCAGCAGAAGCTATTGATTTAATTTCAGATATAACTTCGAGAAAAGGAGATACCAGATTTGCTATTGAATTGTTGGAACGTGCTGGTATGTATGCAGATCACAAACAGTCACTAAAAGTTTTACCTGAACATGTAAGACATGCAAATGCCTTGATTCATCCCTCAATTGGACAGGAAATTGTTACAGATTTAACAATTCATCAACAAATCATTCTATTAGCTATCGCAAAACAACTTCTGTCAACTAATAATGCATATGTGACTTTGGTTGAGGTAAAAACTGTTGACAGAGAACTGTGTAAAGATTATATGCTACCAATAAGCGAACATGCACTAATATTGGAAAATCTTCAACATTTAGAATATTGTAATTTGATTGCAATAAAATATAGTAAAAAAGAGAAGAAAAAGCAACAGACCTTGATTAGTTTGTTGGATGTTTCAGCTGAAATAATTAAGAAGACAATTAAAGAACAATTACAAAAAACTACAAATGTTGTAAATGCAATTAAGCTTAAAGATAAAGATACGACCGAAGATAAATTAGTAAAAGATGTAAAAAAACTTCTAAAAATCTCATTTGAAGGAAATTTCTTTGACGTTAAAAGAGCATATGATAAAATAACCAGAGCAGAAATGACCAAAGATATAATCGCTTTAGTAAATTCATCAGAAGAAAATGACAATACCGCATATGCAATAATTGGTATTGTAGAAATAAATCAAAAATTCGTATCAGCAGTAAATGTGGAGAAAATTGATGTCATAGAACAAAAGATTGTGGATTGTATAAAATACAACACTAATCGAAAAATAAACCTACAAATAAGAAAAATAAGAATCTATGAGCTCTATCTGTGGCAACAAAATAACGAAATTACAGATGAGATAGTTTTTAAAGAAGAACAGAAAAAACCGGAAAGCAAAGAGCAAATATTAGTAATACAATTAAAGAGAGAATCAAGAGTTGTATATGAGTTGGCAAAGAAAACAGGATCATATGAAAAAGGGAGATCGTGGAAAAGAATTGGGTCACATACAGATGAATTAACGCAAGATGATAGAGAAAAGCTAATGAAATTATAAATTAACAATATAGTAAAGGATTAATTCTGAAAGATTTGAAATCAGTAAGAAAAGGAAATCTCTTGAGCACAAGTAAGATATCTTGTTTTGTAGAAGTTCGCGCGTTCGAATCGCGCACTCCGCACCAGTTCTTGACGTCTATAATAAAACATTAATAATCTGTTGAAAAATAGATTAATGTAATTAAAAACACTATTGATTTCACCAGTAGAACCAACAAGTAGATTTTTAGAAAAAAATATTTTGAGAACCATGGGGTATAAAATTAGATTCTGAATATTCCTTTTATTCGAGTCTTTCCTTATTTTTTTCATCAATATATTTACCTAATTTAATAATTTCTGGGTCTTCAAATATTTTTGAATATCCAGGTCCTAGTTCTCCATAATATTTAGATTTCCTAGTGATTATTTCTTCTGTTTTTAGTTTATGAAAAACAATTTGTGCGATTCTCAATCCAGGATATAAATAAACTGGAATTTCTCCGATGTTTGCAATTTCAAATGTTAAATTCCCAGTATAACCGGGATGTACATGTGTTGCAGTAGCATGAATTACAATTCCTAATCGCCCCCATGAAGATCTACCACTCAAATATCCCATTAGATCATACGGCAATCTTAGATATTCCAACGTTGAAGATAATATGAAACTACCAGGATGCATAACAAGATAATCCCCAATATCGAGCCTAAAGATTTCTTGAGAATTTCTTGCTATTTCTTTATCATCTTTGCTAACTACATCAATCTTTGATGATTGTATCATTTTTGAAGGCATAAAAATAAATCCCAATCTGAGATCTACAGAACCCTTATCAATCTGTTTTTCTTCATCCAATAAAGGCATAATATACAGTCTTTTCATTGGTTTTGGATGTCTTAGATAATCGTGAATATCTTTTGAAGATAGTATAACCATTTTCTGTGTCCCCTATTTTTCCTTTAAGAAATTGAGCTCATAACGAAGATAACTTAGTTCAATAGAATTCGAAATATATTTATTTATATAAGTAAATACCTCTTCATCATTTGCAATGAAAGTTTCATTACTTATTAGTTCTTTAATTGAATCTAATTTGTTTCTGTATAAATACCATCCAAAATTTAGAATCTCAATGAAATTAAAATTCCTAAAATTAGGAGTATGTTTTGGTTCATAAACCTCACTAATTGGTACAGAGATATCGAATTGCTCCTCTAATTCACTAATTTTTGATTTCAAGTAATTTAAGTCTACACTTTGGTTATCAGTTTTTTCTTCTACAACTTCGATGATTTTTTCTTTTAGATTATTTAGAATAAATAGTAATGTTTCCTGAGTTATAAAATCTTCAATATTGGTTTTTTCGGTTGTATTTTTTAGTTCTTTAGTTAGATTAGATACGTGCTCATTAATTATATGATTTATTTCATCGTCAACAAAAATTTGATATTTATTAGAATTTCGCTTTATTATTTCATTTAGAAAATAAAAGCGCAGACAATTTGGTGGATGTGTACTTTGGAATGGTCCAGAAATATCATCAGTTGAAAAAATCCAAATAAACGAATATAAAAATGAGAATCCAAATATTCTTAGTGCAAAAATATCTGAAACTATTTCATTTACCCATTTGTGAATTTTAAATTTGAGTTTGTTTATAATTGGATCAGGATATTTTGATAAAATCTTTGAAAAATCAGTTGTAAAAATTTGATCATGAATATTTTGATTTTTATAGAAATAATGCCCAAGCTCATGACCATATAAAGAATGAATTAGTGGCATTTCCTTAAGTGTATAAGGAAAAGATAAAACTATTGATTCAATAGTGAATTTATTAAGGAATGATTCTATATTTTCGAAATGATCAGGAAGAAAATTTTTCAGATCTGAGAGTATATATCTTATTGAATAATTTATTTGCCATTTTGCTTGAAAGACTAAATTATATTCAAAATCATTTTTTGTTGAAACTTTATTAAATAAATCTTTTAAAGGATATAAAAATTCAAAAGGAATATCCTTTTTATTTGCATTTGATATTATTTCCAAAAGAGTATAGCTTACATTCTGAACAATCGTATGTCTCTGTATCTTTGAAAAATTAGCATCAAAAAAAATCTTATCGTTAAAAATTTCTTTCTTTTGTTCATATAGATTTTGTAATTCTTCTTCCAAAATTTCGAGTTGCTTATTCATCAGAATTATTAAATCAATAAGATAATTCAGTAAATATCTTATACCTTTATAGTTGCTAAATGTATTTTTGTGTTTTTCAATCCAATCCATTAGTGCTTTATAATAAATCTTAATATATGAAATAGCATTTTTAATTCTAGTATAAAATGGATTATCCATTATTTAGTCAATTCCGTATTGGTATTGGAGATTTATAAGATTCTTCGATATTTTCAATTGATGATTTCAAAGTGCTTTTACTAAGTAAAGAGACTTTTTCTCTAAGAGAATTTAGATTATCTTTCGAAATGGTTTCTTTATTACTTTTTAACATTTTTAATTCAATTAAAATTTCTTCAAGAAAATGATATGAGGCTTCCAATTTCACAATATAATCATTTTTAGTGTCAACTTCAGCTGGAAATATTTCTTCAATTCTAAGAAAACTTTTCGATTTTAGAGATGTAGAATCAGGCCTTTTATCAAGTAGAATGATTTCGATTTTTGAAATAGAATTATCTAAAATTAAATAATCTTTTTTCGATAAACTCAGATTCATATATATTTTTGTTAGCGTAATAGCTAAATCATCGAATAAAAAACCAATGTTTACTAATTTTCCAACAGTCCCTAATGAATAAAAATCAGATGTCAATAGCTCAGTCCACCATACATTTTTTCAATCGCTTTTTTATTAAATATCTTTGTTTATATATATATATTTTGAGAACGGAAACGTCTCAATATATATTTCGTCTTATTTCTTATAAATACCTATAAATGATTCTTTATTATAAATAAGTAATGATTAGGGATTTAATCTACCAATATTATTTTATATTGATTTAATTTTGTAAAAATTCATATTCCCAACTATATTTTATTCTATGCTTTTCTTTTTCACGATTATTTAGACATTTAATTTGAATTTTTACTAATTGTGCTCTAATATTAATACTACGCAATTCCTTTTCTAGATCTAAATGAAATTCTTCACCACTAACGATTGGTTTTATTTTATCAATTACAGGATTCCGACCAATAATATGATATGTAATTTCTGGTTTTATCGAAATTCCTTTTCCTGAACTCTTTATTAATAGAATAAATGGTTTACAATTAAGAGTTGATAACTTAATTGAGTATTTACAGAATGAGAATATAGAAATTATGAAATTTCAATTGGAGAATCTGATGAAGATTTTAAAGAAATTTCTCTTTCAATTAAGTTAGAGCAACATGAAAAGAGAATTGATTCAATAAACAATCGTTTAGATTTAATCCAAAGAAATAACGGAATTACGATGATAATTATCTCAACAACGTCATCATTAATTTCTACTTTTTTTGCTATACTTCATATTTTAGTCATCAAATTAAATATAATTTAATATCTATAAAATCATTTTATCACTTATTTTTTTCCTATTAATTAAAATCAATTTATAACCCAAACTAAATGATCTCTAATTTGCTTGCTAAATTACGCATTTCATTATAGGTCTAATTTTAATTAAAGGACTAATGATGGAAATATTGTTTACTAACGATCTTGTTCAATTATCTATTATATAACGTAAAATGTGTTTAGTTGTCAGAGGAATTTAAATAATATAAGCTAGATTAGTGTAACTCATAAACACTATTGATTTCACTGGGTGAATTACTTTGGGTAAAACGATTTTACAAACTACTGATTTGATTAAAATTTTCGCCGAAGGAACTCCATTAGAGGTTCACGCATTACGTGGTGTTAATTTGGCAATAGGGCAGGGTGAAATTGTAGCTATTATGGGTCCATCTGGATGTGGAAAAACTACTTTGCTAAATATGATTGGTGGTTTAGATAAACCTACTTCTGGCAGGGTAATTATCAATAATCAAGAAATCACTGATTATTCAGATAAAGATATCACCGATTTTAGAAAGAAGAACCTTAGTTTTATTTTCCAATTCTTCAATCTTTTCGAAGTTTTAACCGCAGTTGAGAATGTTTCTTTGCCCCTTCTACTTAGAGGAGAACCAACCGCTGAGGCCCAAGAAAAAGCCAAAGTTATTTTACGAGAAGTAGGAATTGGCAGTCGATTGTATAATAGACCTAATGAAATGTCAGGTGGTCAGCGCCAAAGAGTAGCTATTGCTCGTTCACTAATCACCAATCCCAAAATCGTTTTGGCTGATGAACCAACTGGTGATTTGTCCAGCGTAATATCTAAAGATATTATGAAACTGTTTAGAAGATTAAATGAAGATCTTGGTCAAACATTTGTTCTAGTTACTCATTCTGAATTAATCGGTTCTCTTTGTGATAGAATCATAAAGATGCATGATGGGTTAATTATTTGATGTACGAACATGATTTTTTCTTTCAAACCATCTGAAAATGAGAAACAATTTTAAGTTTTAAAATTGAAGTAGAAGGTATGTCAGATATTGAAAAAGGTTCTGAAGAAGCAGAACTCGAATTGGAACTTGCTCCAAAAGATGATTCTATCGTCCTTGAAACGAAAACATCTTTTTGGAATGTTTTCAAATGGTCAATGTATGACCTAGCAAATACCATTTATTCTATGGTTATTGTTTCACTCATTATTAACCAATATGTGTTGGTTATTGGCCAGGCCGATTTTGGTTTAAGTTACACAAGAGCTGATGCTGTTTTTAACATCGTTGTTGCTGTAATGCAAATCATAGTTGCAATTGGAATGCCTATTATGGGTGCTTTAAGTGATACTGCTGGCAAACGTAAACCATTTGTTCTTGTTTTAACAGGAATTATCTTGCTATTTGGCAGTCTTTTAGGTTTAAAACTTGGTGATGGAACCCATAGTTTGACAATGGTTCTAATATTTTATGTTATTGCCAACATTGCTTATCAATGGAGCTTAGCTTTTTATGATGCAATGTTACCATTTATTGCTAGTCCAAAAGATGCCGGAAAAGTTGGTGGTTTTGGAGTAGCTTTTGGTTATTTTGGAACCTTAATTGGTATGGCAGTTATGATGGTTCTTGCAATATTTTGGGGTGGTACACCAAATAGTGACTCTGCAGAAGGTGTCTTGAAACTTGGTTATGTAGATAATCCTTGGACTTTTGTGATTACTATGGGATTGTTTGCTCTTTGTGCTTTGCCATTTATCTTTGTAAATGAACGTCAGAAAAAAGGGAAAACACCTCCAATAAAAGATGTCATTCTTGGGTCTTTTAGACAAGTTGGTAGTACATTCAAAGATATTCGTAAACATAAAGAGATGCTCAAATTCATCATTGGTTATTTCCTTGTTGTTGATGTTGCAAATATAATTATTGCAAAAATGTTTCTCATAGTTAAAGATGGGTTGAAGATAACAGACACTGTTACAAATATGAACCTTGATTTTGCTATGATCTTTATTATTATATCAACAGTTTCAGCAGTTGCCTTAACCTATTTCGTAGGAATGATTGCAGATAAATGGGGTGGAAAAGTTGCTTTTTATGTTGTCGGCAGCTTATGGGGCATTGCAATACTCCTCGGTGTTTTCTTGATCTTCTTTGCTGCACCAATCTCTGTTGGAGGAAATATTGCTTTTGTATTCGTTTTGGTAATGGGCATAATTGCTGGACCAGCTTTAGGTGGTACTTGGGTTGCCCAAAGAGCAATGATTGTTGAACTTGCTCCTAAAGAAAAATTTGGAGAGTACTTTGGTTTTTCAAAACTAAGTGGTAAACTTTCTTCCGCTTTAGGACCATTATTATGGACTGCTGTTTTTCTTCTCTATGAAGCATTAGCTACACGATTCTTTGGGGAAAATAATTATTATCTTTTCAAAGCTTATGGTTATGCAATGTTAGTTGCTGGAATAGTCATGGCAATTGGACTGGTAATTATTAGCTTCGTAAAACCTTCTCGAAAGCTATTATCTGAGGAACAACCACTCGAAGAAAGTGAGCCAGCAAAATAAACTGATATTCAATGAAATTTCCTTTTGGAAATTTCCATTCTTATTTTTTCTAAGAGAAAGATTTTTACTTGTTTTAATTAAATTACAATAAAGGTGTATAAAGAAAATGTCAGAGAACAAACTAGTTTCAAAAGGACCTGTTCTTGATCGTAT
>JAUWKS010000072.1 GCA_030614005.1 Candidatus Heimdallarchaeota archaeon
ATCGTTATGTAAAATTTAAACACAGAAGAGATAACTACAGATAGTAATTATGCCTGTACATATGTTAAAGGAACAAGAGATGGTTTACAGACTTTATTTGTAATCTTTCTGATCTCCAATTTGTCAGTCATCAGAATTTAATGATCAGTAGTTATTGAAGGTTGTTCTTCTGGTTCATAAAAATCTTTTATCTCAACATTCACAATTGCTTTTACAACAGGAGTATCTTCTGTTTCCCCTGATTGGATTTCTTCCTCATTACTTTTTTTTTCGTAAAAATTAGTAAAAACCAATGTTGTATTTCAGTAATTAATATACAGGATTGCTAAAGTTATTAATTGCGATTTGGTGTTATTATTTCTGTGCTTAAATTATCCACTATATGCTATTACTAGTCTGTTCACTCTCTATGAAGCACATCAAGTATTAACTATAGATTCATCAGTGTTTTGATATTTACTTTTTTCACCTAATCTAACTACAATCATTAAACTTGAACGTATTTTGCAAAAAAAAATCGAGACATAGCATTTATATAAAATGTTCATTTAAAAAGCATTTAATAACTAAAAAGATAATTACAGTCTGTTTCAGAGGTTTACGAGTTGATATCTAACTATAAAAAAATAACTTTGTTCATTATTTTTTGGTTAATGATATTTTTTACTGTGAAAGATCAAAGTATTGCTCTGGATAACACTACAATCCTTGAACCAAATTCAATGGCTGCTATAGAAAATTGGAGTTATAATCTTGGTGATGATATAGAATCATCTCCAACATTTGCCGATGTAAATAGCGATGGTCTTTTTGATGTAATTGTTGGTTGTTCTGATAGTCGTCTTTATTGTATAAATTCTTCAGGTGAAAAATTATGGAGTGCTCCTGTGGCAGGTAAAATAACTTCAAAACCAGCTATTGCTGATTTAGATTCTGATGGTACACCTGAAATTATTGTTGGTTCTATGAATTTGAAACTTTTTTGTTTCAGTCATAATGGAACCATGGAATGGGTTTATACCACCAATTGGCATGTTGTGGTTTCTCCTACTATTGCAGACTTAGATGCTGATGGTACTTTTGAAATTATTGTAAGTAATGCTGATTTTGTATATTGTTTAAGTCATGAAGGAAAATTGGAATGGAAGATTAGCACATTAGGTACTCATTCTTCTGTTGCTGTTGCAGATCTAGACAACGATGGCACATTGGAGATTATTGTTTTATCGAGTCATGAAAATCATCTTTTTTGTCTAAATCATGCTGGAGGGATTGAGTGGGAGGTTGCTCATGGGTCCAGCTCTAATTATCTAATAGTAGCTGATTTAGATGCAGATAACACTTTTGAAATAATATTTGGAAACATTAATTCTGAAATTAGATGTTGCGATCATGAAGGGAATTTGGAATGGAGTTACTCAACATCTCAAGGTATTTATGCATCTCCTGCAGTTGCTGATCTCAATGATGACGGTGATTTAGAAATAATCATTGGGTCACGCGACAATAGTCTTTATTGTCTTAACTCTACAGGTGGTGTAGAATGGATTTATACAACTGGAGCTGATATTAACTCCTCTCCGGCTATTGCTGACTTGGATGGTGATGGAGTTTTAGAAGTAGTTGTAGGATCAAATGACAATAAGCTGCATTGTATATCCAATCTTGGCATACAATTATGGACTTTTACTACTGGAGGTGATATTTACTCCTCTCCAACTATTGTTGACCTCGATAGAGATGGCATTTTTGAAATTGTTTTTGGTTCTAGTAACGACTACCTTTATTGTTTGAGTTTCGATGATGTAACCGCTTCAGGTGAAGCTCCTTGGTATTCTCTTGGTGGTTCAATATATAACACTGGACATATTGACAGTGATAGTGATTTATTAGATGACATAACAGAGGATTTCTACAATACAAATCCAAATAATCCCGATTCGGAGAACGATGGTTTATCAGATGGCTTGGAAGTAATTATGTTTCATACTAATCCTCTAGATAGCGATACGGACGGAGATAATCTTTCTGATATTTTTGAAATAAACACTAGTCACACTGATCCAACAAATGCTGATTCGGACGGAGACGGTTTAAATGATTACGAAGAGATAAACGATGGTGTTGATGGTTTTATCACTGACCCAAACAATGCAGATACCGACGGAGATGGTGTTTCTGACTTTCAAGAGCTTTTAGATGGTACAGATCCTACTGATAATACTGATTTTCGCGGGGATATGCCGGTTTGGTTTTTGCCCACTGTTATTGGTTCATCCGTAGTTGTTGTGATACTGATTGCAATTAGCATAGCTTTATCCCGAAAGAGGAAAGTAACAACTGAGGGAGAAGAAGAACCTGAACCAGCAATTGATGAGATCAATCTTATTGACATCGAAGACACTCCTGAATTAGAGTTTGAAGAAGAATCAACTTTAGAGATAACTCCTACTGTTGAATTTGATGAACTTCCAAAAATTCCTCTTGTTGAAAGCATAAAATCGCCAGAGATTTCTTATATTGAAATTAATGATGATTCTCCAGAAATTCTTGCTGATGAAATTATTGAATCTCCTGAAATTACTGATGATGAAATTTCTGAATCTCCCGAGACCCCAGTGAGTAAAAGTAAAGCAACAATTTCTCACAGTTATTTGAGTGATTTAGTAAATGCTCAAAGTATTATAATCATCAGCAAAGATGGCATTCCAATCTTATCTATGAATTTCAGTTTAGATATAGATTCCAGTCTTGTTGGAGGATTTTTAACAGCAATCACTGGTTTTGGTGATGAGATTTTCACTGGGAAACAACAATCTGAAAGTAGATTCATTCAAATGGGAGAAGAAGGAGGTTTATTCTGGATATTTGAAGGACGATTTGTTCGTTTAGCCTTGCTCTTTACCAATGCCCCAAATAAAGCTTTTAAGAAATCTGTCTGGGACACTTTGAAAAATTTCGAAAAAGCCTATCAAACTGAGTTGAAAGATTTTTCAGGCAACGTTTCTCAATTTGAACCTGCTCAAAGATTGCTTGAAAAATATCTATCTATTCATTATCTTTATCCAATGAAGATAAATGTCCAAAAATTGGATGAGGTTGAATTAGCTGATAATAAGTTAAAAACAGTCCTTGACAAGTACATAGAAAACTTCAGTGAGGAAGTTACTCTTGATATTCACCAGTTAATTGAGAAATCATTTAAAGAACTAAAGAACATCACGTATGATGAAATTCTCACTCAAATAATAACCTTTGTTACTGAAGATATTCTTATCCCTACACCTATTGATTTGAATACAGAATGAAGAAATCAAAGTAAAAGAAATTTGGTGCCGAGAGGGAGAGTTGAACTCCCGGCTCAGGAACCACAATCCCGAATGTTGCCAATGTATTTTAGAAAGAGTGCTTCTAACTAAATTTACACCATCTCAGCTTTTGTAATGGAGAATTATTAAGTGAGTATAAAAGTCATTCGAAAGAAGTTGAAATTTAAATTATTAGAGGTTTTAAAGATTCAAGGATTTCTTCTAATTCCTCTACTTTTCGTATTTGTGTTTCTTGAGTATTATTTGTCAATTTAAGGAGAAAAAAGTACAAAAAAAATTAAATTAGTTCCAAATTATCAATTGTGCATATCATTTATAGCTATTCGACCACCAATGATTCTTGGTCCAGGTGATGAACCAGCTAAAGCTCTGATGGAAAATCTAGAAAAAGGACGTATAGTTCTTCTTCGAGGAGGGAAAGGTATCATACCAGTTGTTCATCCTAAAGATGCAGCTAGAGCACACTTATTAGCTTTAGAAAAAGCAACCGAATTTGACGGAGAGTCTTTCCATTTAGCAAGTTTTCAAGTTCAATTCAAAGATTATGCTAATACCTTCAGCAAAGAGCTTGGACTAAAATCAGTTAAAATGAAAGCACCTTATTCACTTCTTTATTCAATTGGTTGGTTTTTGGAAATTTTACCAAAAGAGTATGATATCAATCGTTTTACTATAAAATTCCTCGGATCAAATACCAAATTAGATGTTAGTAAGATAACTGAAAAGTTGGGATTCAAACCCAAATATGGCTTAGAGCAAACGGTAAAAGAAACTGCAGATTGGTACAAATCACTGAAGTGAGTAGCAATTATTTCCTCTTTTTTCTGCTTTTTTCAAATATTTTTATCCACAATAATGCAACTGTGAAAGCAACTGAAATTATCGCAAGAGATGTATTCTCTATAGTTATTGCTGTTGTGGGTGTTGGAGTATATGGATATTCATTCAACGAAGGCAGAATAAAATCTGAGATGAGAGTTGGTACTAAAGTGTGAGTTCTGAATGAGCTTGATGTTACTATTGCAATTAAATCATATTCTGGAAAAACATGAATGATTTGACCTAGGAAACCTTCTGCAGAATAGCTATCGTATTGCGGATAAAGCCACCACAAATAACCATAATCAAATGCTTCTGCTGTGTAGTTATATTTAGTTCTAGAAGTACTCACCCAATTTTCTGATATTATTTGTTCGGCATTCCAAGTACCATTATTCTGATAAAGAAAACCAAATTTAGCCATATCTTGAGGTCTCAAACTAAGTCCATGCCCACCGAAATAGATCCCTTGTGGGTCAATATCCCAATAAACATTTTCGATTCCAAGAGGATCAAATAACTTTTCTTGAGCATATGATAATGTTGTTTGCTCTGTTACATTCTGCAAAATTGCAGATAGTAAATGTGCAGCCCCGGTATTATAATTGAATATTTCACCTGGTGCTGTATCCATTGGTCGATCAAGTAAATATTGCACAGGGTCCTCGCTTGTGAAAAATATCGAATCATGTATTGCTTCTATCCAAGCTAAACCCGAAGACATTGTAAGCAAGTGTTCTACTGTAATATTCTCCTTTGCTGTATCTAAATTTTCGATTACTCTATCAGGGAAGAAACTCAAAAGCGTTTGACTTACTGTTAAGAGATTTTCTTCTACTGCTATTCCTATTAAACAAGACATAATACTTTTTGTAACAGAATATACTTGATGAATAGCTGTTTCATTATACTCTTGAAAATATCGCTCGAAAACTAAATAGCCATTTCTAATTAATAATATGGAATCAACTGAATGCTCTTCATCGATAATATATTGAAGCATACTCTCGAGATATTGTGAGTTCATATTTTCTTCTTCTGGTGTGGATACTTCCCAACCATTTGTCGGCCAATAATCTCGTTCAACACTTTGATAATTTATTGACTCGATCACTTGGATAAAATTACAGCTTGCTAAAATGAGAATAATACTTATTGTTACATAGATAGAAATTGTCCTTTTCATAATTGTACAGTTGTCTTCACTATCTAAATTATTTCTGAAAAAAAAAGAGAGAGTGTTTACTAATAGAATTCTGAAACATCTTTCTTTTTATCTAGAATAGCATGAACTTTTTCTAATTCATCTGGAATTTGAATATTTTGCGGACATTTTTCTATGCATTCGTTGCATTTCGTACAAATAGAAGCATTTCCATTTGGATTTTCTAAATCTACCCTCTTCGCGTCACCCACTAGTTTCTTGTATTTCTTTCTTTCAGATGTTTTTCTCAATCCATGATATTGATTAAAATTATTTAATATTGCAAAATTATCGGGAATATTTACTCCATATGGGCAAGGCATACAATATTGACATGTTGTGCATGGAACAAGAATATTCTTTCGAAATATTTCCGCAAGCTCATTGATTATCTTGGTATCATCTTCACTTAAGGTATTAATTCCTGATTTATCAGCACTTTGACAATTTTCATCTACCATTCTTTGGTTACCCATTCCACTTATAACCAGTGCAACTTCAGGTAAATTCCAGAGAAATTGTAAAGCCCAATCAACCGGTGTTCGTGTATTCTTTGCTTTCTTCATCACTTCGATCGCTTCATCCGGTGGATTTGCTAATTGTCCTCCTTTCAGCGGTTCCATTATAACACAGGCAATGCCTTTTTCGTGCGCATACTTCAAACCGTCTGTTGTTGCTTGGATACCAGTGTCCATGTAATTATATTGAATTAAGCACATATCCCAATTATAAGAATCAACAATTTCTCTGAAAACAGGTAAGGTATCGTGGAATGAAAATCCTATGTGCTTTATCAATCCATCTTCTTGTGCTTTCTCCATTTTCGCAAATAGATTGAGTTCTTCAATTTTCTTGAAATTATTTCGATTAAGACCATGAAAGAGGTAAATATCAACATAATCTGTTTGCAGTCTTTCTAGTTGTTGTTTCAACAATTTATCAAAATCTTCTGGTTTTCTTACAAACATCAACGGTAGTTTTGTTACGAGTTTTATTTTTTCGCGATAACCGTCTTTTAATGCTTCACCTAGAACTTTTTCACTACCACCTAAATGATACAACCAAGCAGTATCAATATAATTAATTCCTTGGTCAATCCCACTACGAATTATTTCAATAGCTTTCTTCTTTTTCACTCCACCAGCCATACCAAATATAGCTGGCAATCGCATTGCACCAAAACCTAGGGCAGAAACTTCCCAATCTAGAGAACCCATTTTTCTGTATTTCATTTTAATCAATCACTTAATCCTATTTTTGTGCAAGATGAATTTCAATGTGTCCATTTAGAATTGAAAGAACACAATACACCATTGATTTATCATTGAAAAAACATTTTGATAAATAAACAAAGCTAAGGAATCTTAGTCCTTAATCCTTTATACTAAAAAAAAGAAAAAAATCAAACAAAGAATTCACTTCTTTAATTTGATTGTCAATTTCTTTCCTACTCTTTTATATTCTTGAGTCATTCCGAGGTAATCTAGAATAGGTTGATTCATTTCCATAAAGGAATCCAAATCTTCTAGAGTCACACCCCACATTTTTAGAATATCATCGCTAGGCCAATTATCAGTTTCTACAAAAGCTTCTTTTTCATCGCCATCATATTTGTAGTTATCAGCACCCATTGAAACATAATTCCATGCAAAATACATTGCTATTGTTCTAGCGGATGCTCCTTTTGCCTTTGCCCATGTGGGAGCACTTATTTCACCCATAAACTTTCCAAATTCCTTAATTGAAATATTCTTTTTCTTTAGGAATGCTATTGCTCCTAAAAAAGGAGTCAAAGCAGCAGATCTACTTCTTTTACCAATTGCTTCTTCAGAAAACATTGTATCTTCTTTAAGCTCATCTTCAGACAAATATTGTCCCTCCAACTTAATATTCTTGAGGTTTTAATATAAATTTATCCTTCAAAGAGATTGCTTTGGTTAGAAATCTAACTTTTTAGTTAATTATTATTAGCATTTGTAAAAAAAATTGAGATATCTACAAATATATTTAAAATAGGTCTGCCCTTATTTATTGAATGGGAGATTAGTTAAAGAACTAGAAAGGAGCTTTAACAATTTGAAAAGAAAGGGATTATCATTACTTGTAATTTATTTATTTTTGCTAACTGTTATTGGAACCTGTTTTGTATCAGATGATATACCTAATGCAAAAGGTGTTGACCCATACTTCACATTGGTCTTTAAAACAAATGGTGGAGGAGTTAGACCAGATTATGGTAACTTCCTCAAGCATCATCTAGCAAGAATCGGAATAAACGTAGATGTTATTGTACAGGATTGGCCAACTTTTGTTGGTGAATTGATCGCTTACCGTGATTTCGATATTTGTTATGCTTCTTTCGCTGGTAATGGTGCTGATCCAGACTTTACCGGTGTATACAACGAAAATGGTTCTCTCAATATATTTGGTTATTACACCGATATGGATTATAACGAAACCCTTGGTACTGGTGTAAATGAGTGGTATATGAAACAAGGCAACTTAATTATACCTCCCAACAGTACTGAAAGAATTCAGCACTACTGGGTATGGGAACAATATTTGATGGATAAAATTTTACCATGTCAACCAACATTCGCTCCAAAAGTTTATACCGCAATCTGGTCCAACTTAGCTGGATACGATATTGAAGAAGGTGTAAAACAATCATGGGGTAAAATGGAATTCACTGGTACACATGATGGTCAAATAGACAATACAGAAATCGTCACAACTGACGCAGCCTGGTCAGATCTTAACCCATTGTTCCAAGATGATACTTCATCAAGTACAATCAGTACAGCTACAATGGACACTCTAATTTACTACGATGATGATTTAAGCGTTCACCCACATTTAGCTGAAAGCTATACATTCATCAATGACACAACTATTGAAATCGTATGTCGTGACGGTATCAAATGGCAAGACGATCCAGATGGGTTATTCCCAGGAGAATACTTTGATGCTGAAGATGTTTATTTCACACTTTACTCTTGGGCAACACTCTCAAATAATGTAGCCAAATATTCTTGGATAAAGAAAATGGAAATCGTAGATGATATGACTCTCAGACTTTATATTGATGGTAAACCAGATACTCCAGAAAATGATCCTTTCACACCTGCTCTCTCTTACTTGGCAAAAGAAATTCTCCCAGAGCATTATTTGAACCAAACGCAATTAGCTGATGGAGTTACTCCAGATATATCTGCAGCTTCTTGGAATACCTTCGCAACCCACTGTTTTGGAACTGGTCTATTCGAACTTGGTGCTTTCACTGAAGGTATTGAAACACAATTAACTGTATTCGATGACTACTGGTTGTTAGACGATAGTGTAGATAAAACCAACATGGATTTTATAAACAGATTTGGTGACTTCACTGGTGGACTAGATACCTGGAGAATCAGAATTATTCCAGATCAACAAACCGCTTTATTAGAATTCCAAGCCGGTAAAACCGACCTCGAAGGAGTTACACAATTCCCAGAGACACGTGAAGAAATGATCATTGATCCAGACTTTAATGTCCAAAATGACACTAGATTCTACCTCGGTTTCTTCGGTTATAACATGCGCCCTGTAAGACCAGTTATCGGCAGCTATGCCAAAGCACCTGGCGACGCTTCAATGACTGTTGGTTTAGCCATCAGAAAAGCCGTATCTTACGCTCTAGATAGAGTTGAAATCAATAATATTATTCACAGAGGTGAATACACAATCACAGATCACCCAATCTATATGAAGATGGGAATTTGGTGTAATCCTAACATTATTCGATACAATCACGACCTCGATTTAGCACGAGAATATATGGCAATTGCAGGATATGAATATCCACAACATACTTATGGTTTTGACGATAGATTATTTTTTATAGATTTTCTAATGATTTTTGTAATATTCATATTGCCACTATTGATATTATTAACTGTTATTTTTTTATTAGGCTACTTTTCATTTAGAGGATTAAATAGATCTGAAGAACCAACTAATTTTACAAAAAAACTCAAATTTAATTGCTATTATTGTAATAAATCCATTAAAAGAGATATTTCTATCTGCCCGAATTGTAACAAAACGATTCCACATTGTATTGTTTGTAGTTTACCAATCGCTCAAAAAAGTATCATTGGGAAATGTGTTCATTGCGATAAAGTAGCTCATTTAACGCACTTACAAGAATGGTTGAAAGTGAAAGGATATTGTCCAAATTGCTCTATGCACCTAAGGGAAGCAGATGTTATTATTGAAGGATATAATTGAGATTTACAATCCCGAGATAATTGGATAAATATTCTTGCAAATTCTTTCGGAAAAAAGAATAATTTGGAGCATTTGAAAATTCCCAATGCTCCTATTGGAATTATAGAACAAATAATTTTGAAAACTGCAACGGTTGCATGCTTGTTTATCAAATAACATTAATTAGAGAGTAAATGTTTTGCCAATCTTTTAGATAATGCAACAATAGTTAGAATAGGAGGGAGACCTAAAGGACTTGGGAAAGCACTAGCGTCACTGACAAATAAACCTTCAATTTCGGTTTGTTGATTCTTATCAAGTATTTTACCTATTCGAGCAGTACAGCATGGGTGACCTGCTTCATATACTCCACGAACAATTGATTTTGGATCTGCTCCTGCAGCAACTATGATATCACGGTTTATTTCAAATGCTTCATCTAATTTCTTCAAATCACTTTCAGTATTTTCTTTGATAATTGTGCCATCGTTTTTTACTTCTCCTGTGATTTCATCACGTATTTTAGTCATCATTCCAAGTAAATTTTTATTTTTTACTTTGCGGAGATTTAGTAATACCTTAGACAAAGAAGGTAGGTCAAATTTTTTCGGCATATAACCCGCTATATCTCGAACGAGTGACAGAGCTGGATACATGTATGGAGCAGGGAAGAGCTCTTTTTCTTCTATCAAACTTTCAATATAAACGGCAAGAATTACTTCATTCTTCATTCCTACATCTTTTGTGTAACCATATGTTGTTTGGAATGTGTCTAATGCTATTCCTTTTCCTGCTTCTTCTATTCCAGAATTCTGTAATATACGAGGTGTCTCTAAAGCACCTGCAGAAATAATTACTTTATCACCGATTATTTCCTTTACCGAACCATTTTGGTTAAAATATACTATGTTAAAATTACCACTACCATGTTTAACTTTCGTTACATTAGCGTTTAAATACAAGTCAGCATTATTCTTAACAGCTTCCTCAACAAATTCTATTGAGGTCCATTTAGCATTTTTTGGACAACCAAAACCACATTTCCCACATCTACTGCATTTAGAGTAATCAACACATTTTGGAGTTGGTTTCATTTCATACCCCAGCGATTTTGCTCCTTCCATCAATTTTTTTGTTCCTTTACCAATTAGCTCCATTGGCATCAAGTTTACACGAAGATCTTCTCGTGCAGATGAAAGCTCATCAGAAAGGTTCATTCCCCATTCTTTGAAAATTTTATCCGGAGGTGTGACAGCATTTCCTTGAGCAAAATAAGAAGATCCACCAAGAATACGCGAACGACCAATTGATATTCCACCACTAGTGAATTTTAACCCTAAATTCTCATCAAGATAGATATTCGAGATAGCATTCATTTGGCCCTTTTTTTTATAATGCGAACCATATTCTAAAATAGCGACACTCTTATTCGCCCGAGCTAGTTCGCGGGCAATGGTTGCTCCTCCTGGACCAGATCCAACAACAATAGACTCATATTTTTTGACAGTAGCTTTCTTCATTATTTTCACCTATTCTACACAAACTAATCAATAACCGCAAGCAAACATGTATATTATTATCTTTATTTTTTTATTGGGTATCTGATTCAATATCTCAACAATTACTAATGTTACAATAACAATTATGCCAAATTTTACAAAAATTAATGCTACTGTGTTATCTTTAGTATAATAATTAATTAAAAAAGAATGATATCAGAGGAATTTAGTTCCTCTGTTATATTTAATCTACATTAGATTCTAATTTATTCCTCAAATTTTTTAGGAACTCTTGCATTACCGTTGTTAATAGTGCCACCAGCAATAACATCATTTACTTGTATACCTGAAAGTAATGAAGCAAAAACACCATGAACGAATCTTGGTTGATAGAGATTTTTAATGGGTGTTACCATTGCTAACCGTGATCTTCCAAAATTGTCTGGATACGGAGCCATGTCATAAATTGAACCTGTTGGTGAACCAGAGTAACGAGCATATGTAGCAGGTGTTGAGATATCTCTTAAAACAATATGTTTTGTGAGATCAGGAATGACATATTTCTCCACTAAGCTAATAAAGTAGTCAGCCCATTTCTCTTTTCTCGCTTTGTATTCTTTCGGATCTTCTTTTCTTAGTTTTGCCCAGTCAGCTAAAGCCATTGGAACAACTCGAATAGTGATATTTGGTTTGCCACCTGTTGTCAATGAAGGACAAATAATACCAAAATGGAATTGCTTATCTGTGAATCCAATTTCACCTTTTTCAAAGGAATCAAAGAGTTTATCGAAAGAACCTTTGCCTGTTGACAAGACATTGTATCCACAATCTAAGCCAAGACCAGCTAAATCGATTTTATCGTCTAATCCCAGAGAAATATTAAATGAAGAAGTGGACATTTTAACTGAAGCAACTTTATCAGCATATTTCTTGTCATATTTAGCAATTACATCTAGTCCAATCATTTGCTTCATTGCAATGTTTGGGTCAAGTGTGGTAATAACGTTATCTGAGAGAATCTTTTCACCACTGGCTAGTTTTACACCTTGAACAACACCATCCTCCACTAAAATCTTATCCACTTTTGTATTGAGCAATAATTTACCTCCATGAGATAAATAGTGTTCAGTTAATTGGTGAGGAAACTCTATGAATCCTTTCTTTGGGCGATAAGCACCAGCAACAAGCGAATTCACAGCTGATACGGTCATCAATGCAGCAGCGCGATTTCCAGGAAGGCCGCTAAATGCTGCATAAGCATCAAAAATTTCTATAACTTCTGGTTCTGTGATATTGAATTGCTTGAAATATTCATCAAAAGTTTTTGAAGCATTCTTGATTATTTTTGGGCATGTGAACAGCATTTTCAACATTTGGAAAAAATTTGGGTTCAACTTCAATCCAAAGAATTCCTTATACATTGCTCTTGAGTAATCAAGGAAATGCTCAATTTCCTTTGCATTGCTAGGATATTCAGTCATCAATTTATTCTTGAAATTTTTATAACCGGATGGTATCTCAATTTTAGTTATCTTTTCCGTTTTAGGATCTACAACAAAGAATCGAGTATAGTATCCTTTGAATTCTTTCAAGTCAAGTTCTATGCCAAGAAAATCATATAATTCAGACATATCAGGTATCATTTGACAAGTGTCAAAAACGTATCCTTTACGTTCGTAAGAAGTAACATATCCACCTGTTTTTGGTTCTTTTTCAATTAGAAGGACAGATTCTTCTTTCACATTATGATGGAGTGCCCAAGTCAGAGCAGAGCTTAAACCGGTTACTCCTCCACCAATTACTATTAGTCCTTGCTTTTCTTTTGGAATGTCTTTACTCATAAAATCAACCGCTTTTTTTCTTTAGTTTATCTTGGGAATTAATATAGCTTTCTGACAATAATTAAAGCAAGACATATCAAAATAGTAGAATGATCTTTTTTTAAGCTAAATCATTTCATAGCAGTCCTAAAGACTTATTATTTCCTTCTTTACAATATTTTTTATCATGAAATCGATAGAGAAGTTATGCGAGAAATATACTATCATGAATGCACTCGACCATGGAGAAGCAAAGCTTGGTCCAGTTATGAGGATACTCATGGCAACCCATGCGGAGCTCCGCAAAGAAGCCGATAAAGTAAAAGAAATTCTCGAACAACAAATTGATTTCATAAATTCATTATCAAAAGAAGAAATCGAAAAAATCGCTCGAGAGAAATTCCCTGAAATATTGAAAAAAGAAGAGGAACAAACCTCAACTGAGGATGTGGATTTCATTCGAACGATTATAAATGAAGATCTTAAAACTAACAAATTTAACGGAAGAGTGCATACTCGCTTCCCTCCTGAACCAAATGGCTATTTACATATTGGTCATGCACAATCCATTAATTTGAACTATGGTCTAGCAGCAGAATATGGTGGAAAATTCAATCTTCGATTTGATGATACAAATCCAATGACTGAAGAAATGGAGTACGTTAAAGGGATAATCGAAGATGTAAAATGGTTAGGAGCAGATTTCGAGGATCGCTTGTTATTTGCTTCAGATTATTTCGACCAATTTTATGCTTATGCTGTCCAATTAACTGAAAAAGGACTTGCTTATGTCGATGATCAAACTGTAGAGGAAATTAGAAAACACCGTGGAAATCTTACTGAACCAGGTAAAAATAGTCCTTTCCGGAATAGAACCATCGAAGAAAATCTCGATCTCTTTACTCGTATGAAAAAAGGTGAATTCCCAAACGGAACTAAAGTTTTGCGAGCTAAAATTGATATGAAGCATCCAAATCTAATGATGCGAGATCCAGTCATTTATCGTATTCTCCACGAGACACATCACAACACTGGTGATAAATGGTGCATCTATCCAATGTACGATTGGGCTCACGGGTTAGAAGATTCAATAGAAGGAGTAACCCATTCAATTTGTACATTAGAGTTCGAAGTTCACAGACAGTTGTACGATTGGTTCCTAGATCAGCTCGAAGATGAAAATGGAAAACCAATATTCCACCCAAAACAAATTGAATTTGCTCGATTGAACGTTTCTAATACTGTACTAAGCAAACGAAAAATGCTTAGATTAGTCAATGAAGGGTTTGTCAATGGTTGGGATGACCCAAGAATGTTAACAATTGTTGGATTAAAACGCAGAGGAATTACTTCTGAAACTATACGTGAATTTTGTAAAACAGTTGGTGTAACAAAAAACGACACAATTAGAGACATATCGGTTTTGAATAAATGCATTAGAGATGATCTGAACAAAAGATGCTCTAGGGTAATGAGTGTACTAAAACCAATAAAATTAACTATCACAAACTATCCAGAGGAAAAAGTGGAAGAAATCACTGTTCCAAACCATCCAAAAAATAAAGAAATGGGTTCGAGAAAAGTGAAATTCTCAAAAACAATGTTTATCGAACGAGATGATTTCATGGAAAAACCAACTAAAGATTTCTTGAGGTTGGCACCAGGAAAAGAAGTTCGATTGAAATATGCTTACGTATTGAAATGTGATAAAGTCATTAAAGACAAAAAGTCTGGTGAGATAACTGAAATACAGTGTACTTATGATCCAAAATCAAAAAGTGGTCAAACTGGAGAAGATAAAGTGCACAGAACGATTCATTGGATTTCAGAGAAAAATGCTATTCAAGCAGAAGTAAGATTGTATAACCAACTGTTCACAAAAGTTAATCCTCTAGATACAGAAGAGGGAAAAGATTTTACGGATTACATTAATCCAAATTCTCTAGAAATTGTAAAAGCATATGTAGAACCTCATTTACAAAAAGGAAAGAAAGGTTCTAGATACCAATTTGAACGCCTAGGATTCTTCAACATAGATCCTAAGGATTCCAAAAAGAATGCTCTGGTATTCAATCAAATAATTCCATTGCGCGACTCAAAACCAAAGAAATAGTCCAGATACTATTTTATAGTTTCAAAAGAAATATTTAAAACCGAATCAGAAAAATAAACGTAGGATTGGAAAATTGGTTCCAATCTTCAATAGACCCGTAGTCTAGTCCGGCCAAGGATTGGGGACTTTGAAAAAAGTCACAATTCGTTTGGGATTTTCAAGAATCCCTCGACGGGAGTTCGAATCTCCCCGGGTCTACCAATTCTTTCTGGTATCAGGTTCAATAAATGTTTTTTAAAGGTTAGAGAAGATTAGTAATGTTCTAGAAAATAATCAAGAAATCATACCAATAACTCCTTTTTACTTTTGATTTGTTTA
>JAUWKS010000099.1 GCA_030614005.1 Candidatus Heimdallarchaeota archaeon
TATGGAATAGCTTCTCTTGGATGTAATGCCCCTATATTTTTAGGATTTAGCTTACAAGTTGCATCTCTAGAAACTGTTCTGGAAATGATCTTTGCTTATCTAGCATTTGCACTTCCAATAATTCTGTTAATGGTAGGAGTAACTCTACTAATTATATCTTCAAAAGATGTTATTGTGCAGAAAATGAAGTCAGCTACAAAAATCATCAAAATAGCAAGTGGAGTAATAATGATAATCGTAGGTATATACCTAATTATTGAATTTATTTTGGGAATTGTATAAAATGAAAAAAACAACAATAATAACTCTAACATTTCTTTTTGGAATACTTATTTTTTCAAGTTTTCAACCGACTTACGCTTCAGCGGATTATGGAATAACAAGTATAGAGCATTCTCCTAATCCTCTATTAGTTGAACAAAATATGACCGTTACAGTAGAATTTTACGATTCAAGTGAAGTAGATGCTCTCCGACTTTTAGTATGTGAACTTTCTCCTGTATTCAAATGTGATCCCGCACCAATCATGATGGTAAAAGTAGGTAACACTTTCAGTGCTGAATATGTTTTCACCCAAGAAGTAAATGCAACAATTGGTTATCACATACAAATAATTTTCTTAAATGAAACTTTTATAATTATACCAGATAGTCAAGATTTTCTAAGTATGGAGAATATAGTTGAACCTCTTACTGGTGATTTCTACTTTAGTGCTGGGGAAATAGAAGAAGTAAATACTTCTAACGGCTTTGCTATTGGGATGATAAGTTCAACAATCCTAATTGCTGCGATTTTAATTAATAGAAAAAGAGAATAGATGAATAAGTGTCAATAGATATTCATTTTGTCGTACAGTGAAGTAAGATAACAAACCTTAATTTTCATATGGCTACTCTTTTCTTTTCTTCAGAATTTTCTTCATTTTAAGAACACTTATTGATTTTCCATGAGAAATGAATGCTTCTGTTGCTCCTTCATCAATTATTCTTTGCCAACTTGTATAAACAAGATCTATATCTTGAGCTACTGAAGGTGGTCCTGGGAATAATCTGAGTGGGAAACCTTGTGCGCAACAACCAATGAATGCCGTGCCTTTTTCTGTTATCAAGGATATCGTGCCTGCGGTGTGTCCAGGTGTGTGAATAACCTTTGCTTTAACACCAAAGTCTTCCAGTGAATAATTATCTTTGATGACAATATCTGGTTCAATTGGATCATAGTTTTTGAATGATTCTGGCATTGTCCATTCTAAGATTTTTGTCAATAAAGTACGTGGTGCAACTTTAGATGAGACTCCTTTTCGTATATAATCAGCATCCTCTTCGTGAACAAGAATTTTAGCGTTAGTGATTTTTTTCAATTTTTTTAATCCACCAGCATGATCAGCGTGGGCATGGTTGACAATGATAAGTTTAATTTCATCTGGTTTAATATTATTTTTTTTCAACAATTTAAGATATCTTTTGATATCCCATCTATACCCAGCATCCATCTGTATATATCCATCTTTTCCCTTAAGAAGTTGAAGTTTATTAAAACCCAGATTAAGAATAATTACATCTTCCATAGATAAGATGATGAGTTATCAAAAATTTAAATATTGTGGGAGTGAAAGAGAAATATTCAATTTTACTGACATCGAAAAAGTGTTAATAGTCTAGATCAACTCTTTTCGCTTCTATAAGTATGGATAGTTGCTAATAATCGTTGTTCTTTCACGATTAAATATAGCTTTATAGAGTATACTAAGAGCGTCAAGAAGGAATAGCGCAAGAATGAAAATAAGATGCGTTACTTTATTGACTGAAGTAATAAATACCAAAGCTTAAAGAAGATGTCTGGAACTAAATATTTGTAAATGATTAGTAGGTGCTAGAACTGAAAAAATCACAAGTTGAAGAAATTATTTTGAAGATTAAAAACAAAGCAGTAGGTGATGAGAAGGTTTTAGGTGTTATTGTCTATGGTTCGTTTCTTTCTGAGGATAATTTTCAAGATGTTGATGTAGCTTTAGCTTTTGAGTCATCCATGAATAAATCAGAAATGTTTTCCAAAAGAATAGAGTATTCCGGAGAATTTCATGATCTATTCGACTTTCAAGCACTGAATTTATTACCATTAGCAGTGCAAAAGAAAGTTCTAGCTGGAAAAGTTGTGTACGAAACTAGACAACTTTATGACATCGCTTATAACATAATTCGTGAGTATGAAGATTTTGAGAAATACAGGATTCAATACATAGAAGGTGTGATGCTTGAGGATTGATCTCTATATAGCAAAATTTGATCGAATAAAAGAAAATATTCAACTAATTCAAGAGAATCTAACTGACAACCTTGAGGATTTTAAGAAACTTGGATTGGTCAAGGATGGTATATATAAGAGATATGAGTACAGTGTAGAGTTGATTATAGATGTAGTTGCAATGATTAATGCGGATTTGAAACTAGGAATACCAAATGGAACAATAGATGTATTAGAGCAATTACAGAAACAAGAAATTTTGAATTCTAAAATGGTTGAAAAAATAAAAGGGATGAGAGGATTTAGAAATATTTTAGTTCATCGTTACGGAAGATTGGATGAAGAGTTAGCTTATGATATTATTAAATCAAAATTATCCGATTTCGAAACATTAGAGAAAGAAATAATGGGTATCATTCGAAGAAAAATGAAAGAATGAAAATACTTGAATAGAACATTAAGCAAAAAAGAAACGAATTCGATTATTCTAAATCAACTCAGAAATTCCATAAAATAGATAGAAAATTATCTGTTCAATAGATTTGTCTGAATGAATTAATAGTCTATATCTATTCTTTTAGCATTCATAAGGATAAAAAGAGCATCTATAGTCACCCATTCATTCATCTTTTTCTTATTAACTGACTTCCAATCAGCTGGAGTAAAATAACTGGTTTCTGGATTGGAGGACTGACAATATTTTTCTTCCTTTGGAAATCCACCATCAACTAATCTTTT
This sequence comes from Candidatus Heimdallarchaeota archaeon, assembly GCA_030614005.1. Taxonomy (GTDB): domain Archaea; phylum Asgardarchaeota; class Heimdallarchaeia; order JABLTI01; family JABLTI01; genus JABLTI01. The sequence goes on from JAUWKS010000099.1 coordinate 2,983, forward strand.
AGATTCTAGTAAATCAAGTGCATCATTACATCGGTAATCTTGAAGTTTGTTAGCTTCTGCTAAAACCTTAAGAGCAGAGAGAATGTCATAATGCCAATAAGCAGGATAATGAAGGGCCAACCATCTTTTGTTGATAACCTCACCATCACTAATTCGTTTGTAGAGATTCCTTTTATGAAATAGCTCTGCTGCTTTATCAATTGCGTTTAATAATTGTGGGGTTTTTTCTTCTCTTAAATAACGATTAAGAGCCCTCAAAGGTATGAGACTCTCGTGATAAGAAGACTTGTTTGCAGCAGGTTTTTTATCACAATTCCAACCACCATCATTCCATTGATGTTGAATTAACCTATCAGCTAATAACTTGCATCTTTCATCGAAAAAACCCAGAGAAACAGCAGCATAAAGACCATTTCCTTCTTGAGAAGCACAGAAGCGTTGTCTACCTTTAATTAAGGGTTTAGATTTCCAGTGTTTAGGACTAAGTAACCAGTTCATCTCTCTGTTTATACTTGAAATTAAATCTCTATCTCCTGGTGGATAGCCTATGTCTGCTAACTGTGCTAAAATCCAGTGAGCACCTTGCCATTTAGTATACACATGAAAAGTTTCACTAGTTTCATCCTTAGGTAAGTAAGAAAATAAGCTAGAAATTAGTGGTGATTCTTTCTTTAAATTGACTATTAGTTTTTTTACTTCTGAAGTATCATAATCGTGATCTAAGAGATAAATATATGTTTTCAATCTAACTGCAGGCTCATCTGAATTCAGTAGTATTGATATGATTGATTTTTCGCTCAATTAAATAACCAACTACAAATTAGTTAGATTCAAGTTGAAGAATTGTGATTAAAAAAGTTATGCAAAATAGAATTTAAATAATATCTATTAGTGATTTTGGAATAAAATTCGGCATGTTTTTAAACAGTTTCAGCTTGATTCTAGCTTGCAATGAGTGTAGTAAAATTAAAACAAAACTTTCTAGTTTTCTTTGTTTTAGCACTTATTAGTATCTCACCTCATGAGATTCTTGCGGATGATAATATCGGAAAAGATTATGGAATAGACTCAATTAAACTGGAACCTGAAAACTTAGTTTCTGGAGAAAATTATACTTTAGCAATCCAATTTTTTGATCAAGCAGACATAAGTTTCTTAACCTTATTTATGTTTCAAATTTATCCTTCTTTCAAGAATGAAACTTCACCAATCAATATGGAAAATATACCAGGTTATATTCGATGTCCCAACTGTCCAAGATTTGGAGGAAATTTCACTGCAAATTATAATCAAGGAGCTACATTAGGATTTCAATTTCAAATCACTTATGACAATTTAACTTCCATAATGCTACCAGATTCGTTAAATGTAGTTATTCGAAACCCTCAGTTTTGCTCTGAATTCACAATAGAGAATTATAAAAATGAAGATATGTTGTTGTTTGTTTTAGAAAGAATAGACGAAAGATTTTACACTATAGTTTTTACATTTTCAGTGATACTGGTATTGGTAATTTCAGCATCAATATATCTAAGTATAAAATTAACAGGAAAAAAGAAAAGAAAAAGTGTAAGAAAGATTAATCTTTCTTCTTAGCAATCTTTTCCATTACTTTAGGATGTTTAACAACTTTCATGATAGCCCAAAGAAGGATACCAACTAAAACTGCAGCTAGAATAACAAGGAGGATTATCCAGATAGCAACATCGCCAACTGCGCTTTCATCAAGAAGTCCACCAATTAAACCATCAGCACCTACAGCTAGCATGAGTCCCATAAAGACTGAAGAAGTCAAGGACATTACAACAAGCAAAGTGTTAATACTTGGACCAGAGGTGTCTTTGAAAGGATCACCAACGGTATCACCAGTAATTGCTGCCTTGTGAGTTTCAGTGCCTTTACCACCAAGATTACCTTCTTCAATCCACTTTTTGGCATTGTCCCAAGCTCCACCAGAATTAGACATCATGATTGCGAAAACGAATCCTGATAGAATTGCTCCTGCTAGAAAAGCACCTAGAGCTGCAACACCAAATATGAGTCCAACAATAACAGGTATTGTGAATGATATTATACTGGGCAGAATAAGTTCCACTAAAGCTCCTTTTGTAGCGATAGCAATTGTCTTATTGAAGTCAGCAGGTTCTGTTCCTTTCAAGATGCCTGGATTTTCCTTAAATTGTCTTCTTATCTCAAGAACCATCTTGGCTGCGTTTTTCTGAACTGAGAGAATTAACAGAGCAGAGAATAATGCAGGAATAACTACACCAATAAATGCTCCAATAAGAATTTTAATATCTAATAAGTTCATAGTTACTATTCCAGCTTCTTCAGCAAATGAGAATAGTAGAGCTAAAACTGTTAAGTTTGCAGAACCTATCGCAAAACCCTTTGTGATGGCTTTTGCTGTGTTGCCTGCTGCATCTAACATATCAGCTTTTCTAATAACATCTTCTCCAAGACCGCCTTGTTCAGCAATTGCGCGTGAATTGTCGACGATTGGACCAAATGCATCATTTGAAACAATTGTTCCAACTATAGAAAGCATACCAACAGCTGCTAAAGCAACACCAAAAACACCATCAAGCATGAATGATACTGCCATGGCAACAATTATACCAAGAGCTGGAGGAACAACACTGATTAAACCATATGAAAAACCAGAAAGTATTGTTACTGCATGACCTTCTTCTGCTGCTAGAGCTATATTTTTTGTTGGTGGTTTGTCTTCTCTTGTAAAGTAATCACTTGTCCATCCTATCACAATTCCACTAGCAAGACCGATTAATATTGCGAAGTAATCTCGCCATAGCTGAGTTTTAGCAGATGGGATTTGTGCTGTAAGTATCCAAATTAATATTGCAGCAAAAGCAGCTACCATTAATGTTGCTAGATAAGTTCCTAAGTTTAGAGCCTTTCCGGGATTTTCTCTACCTAACCATTTAACGAGGAAAATACCAATTAACGAAGCAACTAAACCTACTCCTGCTATCAATATGGGTAGAATAACAAAGTAAATTTCAAAGCCTAAAGCACCAAAGGTTGTACCCAGAATCATAGCTGCAACAATTGAAGCTACGTAAGAGTCGAGAAGATCAGATCCCATTCCTGCAATGTCTCCTACGTTATCACCGACGTTGTCAGCTATTGTTGCTGGATTTCGTATATCGTCCTCTGGAAGATTGTATTCTGCTTTACCAACTAGATCTGCTCCAACATCAGCTGTTTTTGTGAAAATCCCTCCACCACATTTCATGAACAATGCAATTGTAGAAGCACCAAAACTGAAACCTAAAACTACTTTTGTAGCAAATGCTAGACCTACTAATGGTTCGAATATCCAGTAAATTCCTCCAACACCTAATAAGGCTACACCAACAACAGCTAAGCCCATTACTGAACCACCAAAGAAGGCTATATCAAACCCTTCCTTGACGCTTTTTGTTACTCCTTGTGCTGCTCTTGTGTTAGTCTTAACTCCTACAATCAAACCTAACCATCCAGCAAACATACTAGCAGCAGATCCTATCAGATAAGCTAATGCTTGTTCCCAATTTAGATCTCCAGCAATTACTGGAATTATGCCATCGGTCATCTCTGATGGTAAGAATAGTAATATTACGAAAAACAGAAAACCAACAAATGCCGCTAGAACCAGATATTGGACCCAGAGGAAATGTTTAGCTCCTGTTTCAATATATCCGGATATTTCAATCATCTTTTCGTTTCCACGATCTTTTTTCATCACCATTACTGTGAAATAAATCGCAGCTGCGATAGATATAATACCGGCTATAATAGCTATTAAAATAATAAGTGGTACCATTTTCTAAATCACTTTTTTTGTTTTTAAGTAGTTTTCTTGTAAACCATTGATATTTAAAATTTACTCCTTCTACTTAACGTTTTGAGGATGAAAAATCGTGTTGACTTTCTAGGTTAAATTGTCCACTTTGATTGCTCTTCCTTTTTAGATTTACTTGTTCTGATATCTCTAGTAAGCAATATAATTGCTGTTATCATAGCTGCTATTGCAAGTAAGAATAGGAACCCTATTCCCCAAATAATTGCTGTATTATCTAATATTAACCCGAAGATCCATGGAAACAGTGCAGCTACGAGACTTGGGAAAGCAAAGAGTAAACTTATCCCTGTAGTCCTCGAACTTTGAGGAACATTTTCTGCTACATACTTGGTCCCTGCTGTAGCTGAAAAATATAAGAAACCTATGAAAATAAAATAGAGTGTTATTATCCAGAAATTAGAGATTGTTGATCCTAATAAGAAGATGATTAGTAATATTACAGCAGATCCTCCCATAGAAATTATCATTGTCAAGCTTGTTTTGAATTTATCACTAAAAATACCACCTAAAATTGCCGTTAGACCTCCAATTACAAGAAGAATAACAGTAATCCAACCCGCTTCAAAAATTGGAAAGCTATAGAGGTCAACGAAAATTATTGATAACCATTGAGTAGTGATTTTGAATATTCCTGATCTAAAAGCTGAGTAGAATAAACAAGTTATTACGGCAAAAGATATGATAACAACTAAATCAGTTCTAAACCATTTTTTAACTTTATCAGTGCTATTCAAAGATTTACTCTCTTCATGTTTTTTGACTTCTTCCACTGTAAACCTATAATCTATCAATTTGTTCATGGCAAAGTACATTAGAACGCCTAATACAAGTCCAATGGCGCCAAAAATAATAAAGAATGTTCTCCATCCAACTAATCGGTCAAATGTTACAACTAAACCAGGAGTGATAGAAGTTCCAATCATCCCAAGTCCAGCGTTTAAAGCCATAGTTAACCCTTTCTTGTCTTCATAAAGATCTGCAATTGCAGCATAAGCAACAGGATGATAAAATGATGCTCCTATTCCCACTGTTATAGCTGAAATTATTATCACAGTAACACCCCATCTTCCTTCTGGAGTATAAGCTGCTATGAATAGATGAACTGCCATGAGAACTATCCCAATGGGTATGAAAATTTTCTTGCTTTTTAGCCATCTATCTCCTACTATGCCAACTGCTAGAGAGAACGCTGCAAAAACTAACATTTGCACCATACTTATCATACCTACCTGTCCAGCTGTGAGATTCATTTCTGATGGTAATCTAATAACCAGCATAGCAGCTGCCAGAACATATGCATAAAAATGATTTAAGAAATGACCAAATATTAGAACAACAAGAGCCAATATAGGGTTAGAGCTTTTGATTTCTGGCATTAAATGGTTGGAATTTTAATTAGTTAAAAAGTTTATCGTAACGAGCTTAAACTTCAAACTAGGTTGCTTATGTAATAAGCAAGTTTTTTAGAAACGAAGTATTTTTTAGTGTGTGGCAAAATCTGAATTCGTTTTCAAAATCACTTTAATTGGTGACGGTGCTGTAGGTAAGACATCTATTCGTAATCGTTACATGGGTCGTGGTTTCAAAGAGTCACATTTGATGACTCTGGGAGCTGATTTCAGTGTAATTGACAA
>JAUWKS010000081.1 GCA_030614005.1 Candidatus Heimdallarchaeota archaeon
AGTCGGTATACGGCACGGGGCTGGAGCCTCGAAGGCTGTTGACTTTTTGGTAGTCAGTAAAGAACTATGCTTCTTCCTTGTTTAAAGTCCTTTTCTCTGGAGATTGCTGAAAGTATTCCTCGTGCTAACACAAAATTACTTGATCTTCAATCGTTTATTCTTCTCCATGTCCTATTTGTCCATATTTCATGACAACAGTTGAAGTCCTTATTTTTTTCAAAATTCTTTTCTAAGATAGTTCGGCAAAGCCTTTGCATCAAGTACAGAATCTCTCCAAGCTATTGGATTTAAATGCGAATATCATATAGACTAATTTATACTCAATAAATTATTCTCTGGTTGACGTTATAGTATTTTTTGCTAAAGTAAATAACGAATAACTAACAAAACCAAGTGGCTTAATTGATTAGATATCAATTATTGGCAATCCTTTCTGTTCGAGACTAGGTCTTAGATCCCTTTGTCTCAGAGTATCTGTAATCTCATAATCTCTTGTTAAATAATCATAATAGATTTCATAGTTTTTCAGCATTGAGTTATACAATGATTTTCCAATTTCTTGAATCTCTAAAGGAAGATTGTCAACAAAATCTTCCCCATTAGAATTTAAACAATAATCATTTCTATCTAGAAATCTTAGAGCTAGTTTCTTTTCTTTTTTCGTTCTTATTGCAACGTGCTTCTTACGCTTATCGATTAGTCCAAGAGTGACAAGTTTTGTCAATAAATTATCGAATTGTGATGAGTAGTCATTTGTTAAATAATCGAAATCAGGACACTTGAACGATAATTTTTCTTTAAATTCAAAAATGAAATCTTGCAAGCGTTTTACTCCTGTTGCCCATATTCTACTATGTTTGAATTTCTCTTTTGCAATGTTTCTTATAGCTGCTAAAACTACAGAACCAAATCTTCTCCAATTATTCTTTTCTTTTGAACAAGTTCCCTTCTAATTTCTAAATTTTGGATTTGCAATTCATATCTCAATGTTTCAATGATTTTCTTTCTATCATATTTTTTCTCTTCGCCATAAACAGCGATAAACGAGCTATCAAATGAATCTATCAATATTCCATTAACAATGTTTGATTTACTATGTAATGCGAAAGTCACTGGTTGCGATTTATATTCATCACTTGCTACTCTCTCCTCAAAATCATAGATGAGCTTTATTGTTAGTGGAGGAGGTTTTACATAGATGAAATCAATCAGAAAATTTTCATTTAATTTCTTATTTATTTTCCTCTCAAAAATCAATTTCTTATATTTATAACTAGCAAACAAGTAGAATTCCAATCGTTCTTTCGGTTCTAAATCGAACATTTCTATTTTAACTATTTCTTGTAGGAGATTGCCCTTTATTGCTCTGTTGAGATAATTAGCTTGGATATCATTTGCAGAATCTTTTGTTACATTTGAAACTAAATCAAAATCAGTCCATTTCTCATGCAAGTCTCGAATCAATCGCCTGTAATCAGTTTCATTTAACAATTCTTTTTTCTTTCTAAGAAAATTCTGAGTGCTAGCCATCAGCATTTGATTAGCAATACGATTTTTGGTTTCTTGTTGAATTATTGTTATAAGCTGCTTTCTCGAGAGTAATAAATTCTCTACAACAAACAATTTCTCTGGTTTAAACATAATGTCAATATTTGCAAGATCCTCATCTTCTTTCTTTTTTTGTAGTTTTATCTCGAAGGAATCCATTATGGAATGAATATCTACATTTACCGGTAATCCACAATGATAATTATCTCTAATAATGTAATCCACTTTATCAAAATCTAAATCACCATTAAGTAATGGATAAAGAATAGCAATTGGTTTTGGTATTTTAACTAACTTATTTGCTAGGAAATTAGAAATATTTTTCGGAGAAATAATCTCTTCTCCAGAGAGAATTTGTTTCAATTCATTATTTCTTATGATCAATTCTTGTGTATAGTTGTCATGGGAATATTTCTTACCCGGATATAATTTAGGATTTCTTTCGAACACCCATTCAATAGCATGGGAAAATGGTGGATGCCCCAAATCATGTAACAATGCAGCAATTCTAATGAATTGTAATGTCTTTTTATAACCATTAACAACTCCACTTTTAGCTAGAATTAAATTAGCATTTTCTTTTAATTTCTTAATCTTACTAGCAATAAGATACGCAACATGCATCGTACCTATTGAATGCTCAAAACGAGTATGATTTGCCCCTGAGAAACTAATTGATGCCAAGCTCATCTGCCTAATATTTTTTAATCTTCTAAAAATATCCGATTCAATGATATCTTTCTCTAGTTGTGTTATAGGTATATTTTTCCAAACAGGATCATATATATAATCAATAAAATCTAAATCCGACAAGTATTATTGCTCCAATCTTCATAAATGTGCTATGTTACTCTATATGATAATTTAATATTTCTAATAAGAAATTATCCTGGTATTTCATGACAATAATTTTTTCTGAGAAAAGGAAGAATTGGATATGAAATCCCAAACACCCTCTCAAGAAAACTAGTTAGCTTTAAATAGATGCTAACACATTTGATTCTTTAATTAGCAGGGATTTGTTTGGGTACGAGAACTAAATTTTTACATACAATCTGTATACTAGTGTTAATTGTTGGAACATTCACTTCATTTGGTTCCAGTTACAAAATGAAGTTGAGAGAGAGTGAAGGCTATACAGCTAATGCTGAATTTGATAATACTATATCTGAACCTTCGGGAAAAAGTCTAGAGATGATAGGGCAATTCGATGAAAGTATTGGTATGCCATATACAATGTACATAGAGGGAGATTTTCTTTACATTGCTAGTCCCTGGATAGGGTTTATTAAAATGGATATTAGTGATTCAACTCGACCTAATATTCTTGGTATTCATGGTGCAGAGAATGAACAATATGGTGGTGAATTTTGTATACAAGATAATATTGCTTATTTTGCTGATTTCTTTTACTTGCGTATTTTAAATATCACAGATTTTAACAATGCTGTAGAGTTAGAGAGAATAACTGATTTTAGCTACTGTGGTAATGTTAAAGCTTATAGTAACTTATTAATTGTTAATGATTGTGTTGGTTATATCAGATTTTATGATATTACTAATCCAGCTAATCTTGTTTTACAGAATTCATTAAATCTAACTCATCTCGAATTTAAACCATATGACTTTGAATATGTTGATGATATTTTATACATTATTGGAAACCATGAAGATAACAGTACACTTGTAATCTATGATGTTACGAATATCAATAGTCCTGTTTATATTGGGAATTATACCACTCCATATGACTCAAGAGGAACGAAAGTAAAAATTGATGGTTCCATAGCATATGTTATGACCCAATATGAATTCCAGGTATTAAATATTACAATTCCCGCTTCACCATCTCTCATCTACTCAAAAACTCTTTCTCAAAACTTTATTTATTTATGTGACATGATTCTTGTTGAAGAAACAGTATATATCTTAAATAGCTCGTCTCTTTTAACCTTTGATGTAAGTAATAGTTCGGATATTCATATTATAGACGAAGACATTGAACATCCGTATCTCCAAGATTTTGCATTCAAGGATGATTACTTGTATTTGAGTAATCCAAGTTACTATGAATTAGCAATATATGATACTCTTACACCGAACAATCCTCAAAAAACTGCTACGTTTTCTTTTGGAGGTAATTGTAATGATGTTTGTGTAGATAATAAAATAGCTTACCTAGCAAATCGAACAAATGGTACTCGAATTATTGATGTAAGTGATTCTAAAAACCCTCAACTTATCGGTTCATATTCTGATGGGGATAGTATTGACTTCGTTCAGGTTTCAGGATCAATTCTATACGCATTATCTTACCAAAATTGTTTGAAGTTGATTGATATCTCCAATCCAAGCAATCCAGTTTTACTTGGTGAATATCAATCCCTATTAAGTAGAGCTGAATATTGTGGAATACGAATTTCAAAGAACAAAGTCTTCTTGGAGCAAGGATTAGCAGGTTTAGAAATAATTGATGTTACTGATAGTTCGAATCCAATACTTCTGGGTAATTATACTGATCATTATATCTGGAATATAGAGACAATGAATGATTTTGTTCTAGCTGTTACTGCAGATAGCACTAAGGATTTTCTTATTTTAGACGCGAGAGATCCGACTGATATACAATTGTTTTCATATTTAGATTTTGAAGAAGAGTTTGTCACTGATATAGCTCTAGAAGGTAACAGAGCTTACCTCTTGTGCTCTGGCATTAATCGTATTGATAGCATTCGAATTGTGAATGTTGCAATCCCTAGCTCACCAAAAGTTCTTAGTAGTACCAGAATTGATTTTGGCAATGTTCTAGACATTGAAGTTAGTGGTGACTATTTGTATCTTGCTAGTCTTCATGAAGGATTGATTGTATTAAAAGACAACTTTAATTGGTTATCTTATGTGGGACAATCTTCTGATACAAATATTTATGGTATTAATCTTGTTGTAGAAAAAGGTTACATCTATATGGCAAGTGGTTGGGAAGGAATGACAATTTTCAAGGCTTTCACTTCAATGAAATTAGTTCTTCTAATTATCGTCCCGATAGTGATTATTGTTGTTTTGGTGATTTTTGTGCTGACCTTCAGAACCATTAAAAAAAGAAGAGGATAAATGAAAAGAAAACAATGACAATCCTCATGCAATTTTTTTTCAAGTAAAAGACGTCGAAATTGAAGAGATTCTTGGGTTAAATATCAACCTATGGATGTCAGTGGTTATACAGAAAAACTTCGAGGAATTCTCTCAAAAATGAAAGGACAAGCAGCAATATCAGCTGATACTGAAACCGCTTCTTCTCTTGATGATGAGGTTCTTTTAGTTAACATTTTGGAAACACTAAAAGAAATCAGTAATAAACTGTAAAACTACTCTTCTTTTTTTCTTTTTTTTATCCCTACAGTGATAGGTGAAACTAGAATTACTTTTCAGAATAAAGGTTATTTTTCATTGCAATTAGATTTTTAACCTTTAATAAAAAAAGAGTTTTCTTAACTTTCTGATTATCAATAATTTTTTATGATAAAAAGAAGAATAGAACGTGGAAAACCAGATATGAAAGAGCGTTTACTTTAATGGACAAGAAGAAGCCAAAATATTTCAATTCATGGAAAGGGCAAGTGCTGAAAGCAATAATAAAAGATGGTGTAGTTACATGGCGAGGGTTACAGAAAGCAACAAAGCTTAAGGAATCAAATCTGAATAAAGCGCTAAGCGAGCTTTTAACTCTCAAATTACTTACTAAGCATAATCAATATTATCTTGTTCAAAATGACCAATTAATAACTGAATATTTGAACTATTTTCAAGCCAGGAAACCGAAAAGGAAAATTGTTAAGGATCAATATCATGCTGAGCTGGTTGAATATGTTGTTCAAAAATCGCTTTTCGGTGGTCCGGGTCATCAAACGACCATTGAATATCAAACACAGGATAAAGGTACCTATCGTTATATTGATGTTTTGAAATGGTCTTTTCGTGATAAAATACCCCATATAGCTATCTTTGAGATTAAACCCCGGATAGATGATTTCGGTGCTACCATTCGTCAGATAAAATACTATAAATCCTTGATTGATCATCCCTCTGAACCGAATTTTGGTGACTATCCGGAAAAAGAGCTTTTTACTTATTTAGTTCTGCTTGCTACCAAAGAAAATTTCACTGCCTTTCATCAATTTCGGAATTCCCTCCTCGTCTCTGATCTGGACTTTATTATGTTCGTGAAACTCTCGAAGCGGAACGACAAAACTTATGGTCTCAAAGGTTTCAATCATGCAATTTTCAATACTTTGAATAAATGGATTCTAGAATGAAATAAACTCCAAAGTAGGATACGTTAATTTGGACTTCTAGACCTGAAAGAAGAAATGTGTGACCTGAGCATTATCTATTTGACTTTATTTTTTTTGTTTTTTTAATTGGCTAGTTTAGATTAGTTTTTTTGAAATCTTGAAGAAGTAGGAGAAATCATATTTCCTTTTTGAAGTTTAAATATAAAAATTGGTTGTAGCACCTTTAGAAAACATTCGTTCATTGAACAATTTTACTTTATGTACAACAAAAGTTTTCATTTGAAGAAGTGAAATATCATTTAATCCAGATGGTAAAAACTTTGGTTTCAGATAAGCTAAAAATCAAGTATTATGTTGATTTAATACATTATTCTTATGCTAGATGTATTTCTTTTAGTCCTAGTGATCAATTCTTAGCAGTTAGTACAACTGAAAAGGAGTGTTAATGATTTACTAATTACTGGTAATTGTGGTGATGGTCGAATTAGAGAATAGTGAACAAAAACTTCAATTAAATGCAATTGTTTTCATTCCTTTTACAGTACTATTTAAGAAAAGTCTAAAAGCTCTAGGGTCTAATAATATGTGAGTCATTTTGTATTGGAGGGTGATAATCTATGACTCATAAGTTAAATGAAATAATTGTAGTATTAGTTATATCTATACTGATTTCTCCATTAGTAGCATATGCTTTTGTTGATGATGAAGCACTTGTAGTTCATCCAAATGCCGTAACATTTTCAAAATCATGGGATTTTACTACTGGTGGTATGGTAGCTGGTTCTCCAGCAGTTGTCGATCTTGATAAAGATGGAACTTGTGAAATAATCATTGGTTCCCAAGATTCTAATGTTTATTGTCTTAGTCACACTGGAACGCAAGAATGGTCTTTTTTAGCCGGACATCCAATAGGCTCCTCACCAACAATAGCTGATCTTGATGATGATGGTACTTTGGAAATTCTAATTACAAGTATGGGAAACAAAACTATTTGTATCAGTCACACAGGAACGCAAGAGTGGACTTATACAGCTGGTGGAATGATTGTTGGTTCAGTTTCTGTTGGTGATTTAGATGCTGATGGAACGCTTGAAATACTCTTTGGTACTTGGGACAACAAGACCTACTGTTTAGATCATGAAGGTAATTATGAATGGGACTATGAAACAGATGGACAGATAATGGTTGTTCCCTCAATTGCAGATCTAGATGGTGATGGAACATTAGAAGTTATAGTATGTACAGCAGCTAATACCACTTATTGTCTAAGTCATACAGGTACTGTAGAATGGTCCCATACTGTAGATAATTCAATTTTTGGCTCTGCTGTAATAGCTGATCTTGACAATGATGATGATTTAGAAATCATTTTTACTACTGTAGGTTTCAAGGTCTATTGTCTAAACCATATTGGTGGATTTGAATGGAGCTATGTAACTGGAGGTGTAATACAAGGTTCAGCGGCAGTTGCTGATCTTGATGATGATAACACTCTCGAGGTTCTTATTGGAGCATCTGATGGTTATTTGTATTGTTTAAGTCACACAGGTACAAAAGAATGGGATTACACTGGAGGTGAAATGATTTTTGGTTCTTCCTCAATTGCTGACTTGGATGGTGATAATACTTTAGAAATTCTCTACGCTGATGGAGATTACTCAAATTCAGGTACTCTCTATTGTCTAAGCCATACTGGAACATTGGAAACTTCTTTTTCAATGGGTGACATAGTATTTTGTCCTCCAACAATTTGTGACATAGATAATGATGGAATAATGGAATTGACATTTGGTAGCTATGATTTCAATGTTTATTGTTTAGAAGTGACTGGTGTTACAGCATCTGGTGATGCTCCATGGTATACTTATCAAGGTTCATATTTCAGAACTGGTTGTATGGATTCTGATAGTGACTTCATTGATGACACTACAGAGGCATTCTATGGTACTAATCCTGATGTAGCTGATACAGACTCTGATGATATTATTGATGGTGATGAAGTATTACTCTATGGAACTGATCCAACAGTTGCAGATACAGATGCAGATGGTCTCACAGATGGCGAGGAAATAAACACCTATGATACCGATCCTACTGATGCTGACACAGACGGAGACACTTTAACAGATGGTGATGAAGTGAATGATTATTTCACCGATCCTTTGGTTGCAGATGCTAATCTTGATACAGACGACGATGGTTTAACAAATGTTGAAGAAGTAGATACCTATGGAACAGATCCCAAAGACAATGACACAGATGGTGATGGGTATTCTGATGGAGACGAAGTTGGTAATGAAACCGATCCTCTAGATCCCGATGATTATCCTACTACTAAAGGTACCCCAGGTTGGTTATCAACAGCTATGGGTTTTGGAGATCTTGTATTAATCGCTATCACAATTGTAACAATTGTTAGACATAAGAAGAAGAAGAAACATTAGAAAAAAAGCAATTTGAATTTCATTGGTGATACACTATTTTTTGTTAGTGTATTCATCTTTATTTTTTTTCTCTTTTTTTTTATCCCTACATTCTCGAATGAGACTAGGGTTACTTGATATAAGCAAAATTTGTTTGAGACTTTTATAATGACGTTATTAGCAAGCAAATTATCATTAAATGAAATTCATTCAATATTTATTTCGTAATTCGGGAATAACTTCTTGAGCTATCTTTTCGAACATTGGAATTTCTTTCTTAACAACTGGATATGGTATAATAATTTCATTAAATCCAATTTTAGTATATTTTTTCTTTCTTAAGTCCACCTATGATTAGTAGAGGTTAGTGTTCTCTAGCATATCTCCAAAGATAGAGAGAGGCATATGATCGATAAGGTTTCCACCGAATGGAGAACTGCTCTAATTCTTTAGCTGAAGGAAGTTCATCAAAACCATAAATCAACATAATTGCTCTTCTTAAGCCCAAGTCATCAGGAGCAAAAATATCTTTTCGAGCAAGAGAGAAAATCAAGAACATTTGAGCAGTCCAACGACCAATACCTTTTGTTTGTATTAATTCTGTAATAATCTCTTCATCATTCATTTGATCAAATTTCTCCGGTGAGATAGATTTATCAATAAATTTCTCAGAGAGATTATCACAATAAGCTCTTTTTTGTTTAGAGATACCTGCCATTTGCAAATCAACCTCGTTAAGCTTTCTATGTTCTGTAGGAGTAATTTTACCCTTGGGAAAGAGCTTCTTGTATTTCTCAAAAATTGTTTTTGCTGCCTTCCAGCTTATCTGCTGGAAAATGATTGCTTCTATTAATGATTCAAAATAGTCTTTATTTTTAGTAAGCTCAATTTCACCATCTTTTTCAATAATTTGTTTTAATGCTTTATCTTTCTTTAGAAATTCAATAGCACTATTCATTTTGAGTTTTATAGAACATAAGGAATAAAAAACTTGTTAAAATAAAATGTTAATTTAAACCATGTATTGATTAAGGGGGTCAATATTGTCGACCAAAATCTTATATTCATTAAATAGATTATATGAGTAAAATTTGAGGACTTATTATGACAAATATAATACTTAGAATCATTTGGGTGATCTTTATAGGTTCTTGGTTAATGCCTCTCTTCTATTTGTTTGGTTTTCTATTCATGGCTTTAATTATTACTGCTCCTATAGGACTTTGGTTCTTTAATAGAATTGGTTACGCCTTTTCACTTTATGAAGATCCACAAAAGAAGGAAGTAACTTTCTCACGTTCAGTCGGTGGATTACTTTGGTTCTACTTTATTGGTTGGTGGGCTGGGCTTCTTGTCGTTAGCCTTGCAGAAGTTTGTACTGCATCATTAATTGGTATACCACTAGGTTGGTGGTTAATTAATAGGTTAGATAAAGTAGTAATTCTTAGCTAATTTTTCCTATTAATCTCCTTTTTTTTCTGATTCCTATTTTTCTAGCTCCTTTCTCTCAATCCTTATCAAATTTCTTCTATAATAATATTCTAAATTACATCCATTAAAGGGAAATCAGTTGACATCAACAAAAATTTTCATGAATTTATCTTTCATTTCTGATATGTACTGATAGGCTTTAGCATAATCATCGAATTTGAAATGCTTGGTCATTAATGGTTCTAGTTGGATCTTTCCAGAATGGACTAGTTCGATGGCTTTGAGATATTCTTTAGTTTGATACATGAGCATACCAATAAGTCGTAATTCATTATTTTGTACTGCAGCTAAGTCTATGGTTGGATTTTCACCAAAGACTCCTACAATAATAATATCTGTGCCTTTTCTAGCATTCTGTATTGCATCATCAATTGTTTGCTGAATACCAACACATTCGATAATTACATCTGCTTTATCAGGACCAAAAGCTTTCACAATCTCTTCAGATAAATTTTGTTTTGAGGGGTTGATTGTATGATCAATACCTACTTTTTTTGCTAGTTCTAATCGATAATCACTCACATCGGTTATTAATACCGATTTAGCTCCTAGAGCTTTTGCTGTTTGTGCAGTGAGATTACCAATCGGTCCTGCCCCTAAAACAATGATATTTAATCCGTTCAGATCACCTGCTTTAGTAAAAACTCCACAAGCAACAGCCATGGGTTCGATCATTGCTCCTTGCTCATAGGACATATCATCCGGTAATTTAAGAACGCGCTTTGCATCTGTTACAAAGAATTCAGAAGCCATTCCGGTAGTTTGAAACCCCATAACTTTCAAGTTATCACAAATATGGTACTTGCCATGTGAACACGAATAACATTCTCCGCAAACAACTTGAGGTTGAATAGTGACTTTATCACCTGGTTTGAACTTTGCTACTTTACTTCCCACCTTTTCAATCACACCTGAAACTTCATGCCCTTGAGTAACAGGATAGGGAGTGTAAGGATGGGTTCCATAATACACATGAATGTCACTTCCACAAATCCCGAGACGCATTATTTTAATCAAAACACTCTTTTCCTCTAATTCAGGAACTGGAACCTCTTGGAATTCAATTTTACCTGGGTCAACCAATATTTGTTGCTTCATTGCTTTCACTTTTCAGATATGATTTCATTAATAAAATTCTATTGCTTTTTAATCTCAATTTATCATCAAGCATTTCCTTCTCGAAATGGACTTCTAGCCCTTCATGAAGAAATGGTATGAAATACTGGATTGGGACTTGTGACCAATAAATCGTCATTTCTCATCTTTAAGAAACCATGAGTAGCTAGCTGACTCCTCTTGCTCAAATGATAATTCATCAAGTAAATGCGTAGCTTCTTTATCTTTCTTAGATAATGGAATGATTGGCAATTGTTTTTTCTTTTTATAGCGTATGTAGAAGAAACTACAAAGTCCAAGAATGGTTATAACTCCTCCTAAAATAGGTCCAATAATAACCCACGGATTTAATCCTTCTGCAATTACTTCAAAATTATAAGTTAGATTAATAGCAAGCAAATCATCATCAATATTATAGAACACAATAACCCAAAGAGCTTTTTTTGGAACAGTAAAAGTACCGGAATACATATATTCCCCAGAAGAGAGGACTTCTTTTTCACCTAAAACAGGACTTACTTCAAATTTCTGAAATTCTTCAAATGTCATTGCATAAACCAGCAAATCAACATTAGGATTACTTCCAATGAATTGCCAGTTGATTAATGAGTCAGCTCTAATTACTACGCTTGAATTGATAGAAATATAATCTCCATAGAGGAGATATTCTTTAAAATTAGTTTTATAATCAGAATTTGTATTAGCAGTTTTACTTTGGACTAGAAAACAACAAGAAAAAGATAAAAAAGTAATTAAAGCAATGGAAACAACTACAATTTTCATTGAAAGATTAGTTTTTATCATTTGGAAACTCACCTTTTCTGAGAAACAAGCTTTGATTTACTCTGTAATTTAAATATTTTATGGATAAAAATTTCCTAATAAAGCTTGGAACTCGTTTTATATTTTACTGAAAATCAATAGAATGGGATCACTAAAAAAAGAACAAGAGTAACCTTTATTCAATAGTAAGAATAATTAGCATTTATTATTAGATTGAAAATAATATAGGAGAAAATAAAATTGGCTTTTGGTTTAATTGATTGGGCATTTAAGAGTGCAAAAATAAACGTACTAAATAAAAAAGCAATTAAATTTGCAGAAAAAAAAGAATTTGAGAAAGCGATTGTTACTTTTCTAAAGGTAATCGATAAAATGCCTGATCATGCAATTACTTGGCAAAATCTTGGTACTGCTTATTATGAATCGAAAAATTATGAAAAGGCTGCAGAAAGTTTCAGAACAGCATTTCAAATGGATTCATCTTTAGTTGCGGCAGGATTTAATTGGGCTACTTCATTAATTGCCATTGGTAACAATTCTGAAGCAATAACAGCTCTAGAATCTGCATTAAAGGAAGAACCTGATGCAATTCAAGGAAGACTTGAATTGGCTAAATTATTCTGGCACGAAGGAAAGCATCAAAAAGCAATAGATAATTTCCTTATAGTTTTACAAAAAGATGAACAAAACATTGATGCTATAAAAGGTGCTGCTGAAGCTTATCTTAGGACAAATCAAAGAACCAAAGCGATAAAATATTTCGAAAAAGCGCTAGAAGTTGACCCTGAGGATACTTATTCATTATTTAAATTAGGTTGTTTATTCGCTGATAACAAGAAATTCGATCTTGGGCGAGAGAAACTAAAAAAGGCTCTAAAAATAGATCCCAATTTTCACGATCCTCGATTTATGCTTGCTAAGATTGATATTTTAACTGGAAAATATCCAGAAGCAATAAAAAACCTTGAACAATTGAATAAAAGTTATCCAAATAATTGGGAAATATTATTCTTTTTAGGACAAGCAGTAGGCAATAGTGGAGATCTCAAAAAAGCAATAACTCTTCTTGACCAAGTAGTAAAACTTCAACCTAATTTAGCCGATGCGTGGAAATTCTTGGCAATCTGCCATAATAAATTAGGAAACAAAGATAAAGCTGCAACGTATGAAACAAAGTATAGAGCTATGGTAAAACAATAACTCTTCTCCATACTTTTTTCTTTTTTTATATTTCTGGGTGGAGTTTCAGACAATAGAGAGACTACTCAATCCGGAGAAACCACAAGAATATCAAAAAGCAATTCCTTTATCCTTTCATCTTTAGAATACATAAGTTGTATTCAATCTTAATTTCTTTGATTTTATTGCTGAAAAGTGATTTGAAATTTGGTTCTATCTCTTCAAACTCAACTACCAGAAAACTTTTTTTTAGTAATCAGTATAATTAAAATTACAGTAAAAATAGAAGATGATGAATATGGGTGAAAGCAACTTTAAACGCCAAGAAGGTAATTTTGTTAATATAAATGATTTGAAAATGTTTTATGAAGAATATGGGACTGGTTATCCTTTAATTCTAATACATGGCGGTATAAGCTCTATTCAAATGTGGGAAAAACAACTGTCAGATTTCTCAAAGCATTTCA
>JAUWKS010000021.1 GCA_030614005.1 Candidatus Heimdallarchaeota archaeon
TAAAAATCAATGAAAAGCTCATAGCGAAACTTTGAATAAAGAAGAAAAAATATTACATATAGTCCATTCCGCTAATCTAATGGAGGAAAACCAAATGTCCAATTTGGATAACGATGAACAAACTGAAGAAACCTTAACATTTGAGAATTTGCAAACGAAAATTGAAATCGGTGGGAAAGAAGTACAATCTGAAGAAATTACTCCTAAAAAGGCTCTCAAGCATATTCGCACGATTATCGATGAATATGTAGACTATCAGACTGTTCCTAATAGAAGGCAATCTGATATTATCTTCAGAACCTACATTACCAAGCAAATAAATTCAACAAATGATAAAATGAAACAAGTTCATTCCCTTTTAATTGAGAAACAACAAATGTCTTCTTGGGCGATAGCTGAACGCTTAATCGATGAGTATGCAGCTTTTTCAGGAGAAGTTGACAAAGGTGATTATGGATTTACCACTTTCTTTGACAATCCTAAATTACTTGAAATGGATATTTCTCAATTATATTTGATTGATTTTGGGTTAGTTGAATCCCTTAAAATTATGAAACAACGCACTTCAGCTTTTATGAAAGTAATAAATATGGATTATTTCGAAGACATAGATCTGTGGATGGAAACTTTAGATCGTCTAATTGGAAGGGTAGCCAAATTATTTGATGATAGAGCAAAGTTAGTAGGATCATACGAAAGGATTTCCTACTAATTATCCCTTATTTTTTATTTCTTCCAAAAGTTTATCTCGAATTGCTTCCTTTGTGACATTGCTTACTTTTACTACTTTGTTTCTTGATGTATGACCCGCGGTGATTTGAAAATTAGATAAGGAGATATTGAAAAAGTTGGAGAGGAGTTTTAATAGTTCCTTGTTTGCTTTGCCTTTATCAGGCGGAGAGAGAAGTCGAATAAACAAGAAATTTTCTTTAGGTTCAATAACTAATTCTTGCTTTCTGCTATTTGGTTTTACTGCTATTTTCAATAGTATACTTTCGTTTGTTTCTTGGACGAATTGCCACTCACTCATTAATCGAAATCCCTCATCATTTTCTCCGCTCTGCGCAACATTTTAGCTGCATCTTTTGGAGAAGTATGTTTTGAGTTTTCCACTTTGGTTGATTTTGATA
Source organism: Candidatus Heimdallarchaeota archaeon (assembly GCA_030614005.1). Lineage (GTDB taxonomy): Archaea > Asgardarchaeota > Heimdallarchaeia > JABLTI01 > JABLTI01 > JABLTI01. The sequence goes on from JAUWKS010000021.1 coordinate 1,131, forward strand.
GAACGAATAGGTGTAAATCATCTTCTTCAAGTATATGTTTAATTTTGATGATTTGATCAACGGTAGCTTCATCCTTTTTCAAAGGCATCCAGTCGCTAGGTTTTTTCATACGCAGGAAGCAAACAAAGAATGGAAATTTATTCCCCATAGATTCATTTATTGTAATTTGAATAGCTAAAGAATCAAAGGAATTTGGAGCGTCTTCGAATTCAATCATAAATCGAACATTGACAGGGAGCATTAGTTCTTCGGATGAATTCGGATCTTTAATTTGTTTCAATTGTACTGCTGCTTCTGTAACAAACTCAAAATCATCTAAAAGATCTACTTTGGAAAATTGATAATAAAAAAGAATTTTTCTAAGAATATCTGGGTTCCAATTTTCAATACGAATGATAAACCAAATTGGGATTAGCAGAAGATAAATATCAAGTAGAAAAATTATTGTTGAAAAATATAAACGATTACTGAAACCAAGAACTAGTAGATAAATGATTGTTGTTCCAACTATGGCACCGAAAAAGGTCCACTTTCCTTTTGGTTTTGACAAGTCAAAAAATTCTGCGATTGATTTTTCCTTTTGTTTTCGCTTGTTGATAATATTAAACACATCTGATAATTGTTTCATAGTAGTGTCTTTCCAAATTGGTGCAATATCATCATCTAATTTTGGCTCTTCAGAAATATTCATTCGTTCTGGGAAGATAAAAAGGAGTGCAATAATGATTAGAACCAGTCCCACAAAAAATGGAATATAAGAGATAGTTTTCAATTCATATGGAAAAATCCCATTGATCGGCATAAAAATTTGTAAAATAATACCTGCAATGGCAAAAATAACTGCACTGATTATTCTAATCATTGGTTGGATAGTTTTGAATATTCTAAAATCGGTTTTTGTAATATTTAACTCTACCATCACTCGCACCTGCTATTCTATACTAACTTATGATTGTGATATTTCAGTTAAAATTTATTGGGTAAGTTTTATTTTTCATTTTAAAAGAATTATTTGTTTTCTTTTCCATTTTTCTGCAGATATTTTGGTGGAAAAATGAAAATTTTTGTTATAAAACTTATTACCCAAAATAGCATTGACATACCAATTATTAGTGAAATGATCCACCAGTGCACATTTACAAAGTAATAGATTATTAGTGAAATAATGCTTCCAGATATAATTGTTATCAAGATTTCAAGAGTGTTTAGATTAATAAGATAAGTGGAAAACCAACCAAAAACTAACCAGATTATAAGAACGCCAAAAACTAAATTTTCATTTATTGTGGAAATTACTACAGGAAGTATAGCCATCCCTGTACTAAGTCCTCCTTGAACTATCCCAATACCAAAAGCTTTTGCAGCAGCAACTAACCGTTTCTTTCGATTGTTTCTTTTTTCTTCAGATGTATTGAGATTCATATTCATGTAATTGAACTTCATAGTTAAAAATCGTTTTTATAATTCAACTTTGAATCAAATATAGAGCGAATATTTTCAATTCTCTTCATAAGAATAACCTAAAATGTCCCAAATCCTAAAATAGTTTAAATAGATATATTTCGAAACAATTAACATATTGTTAGTATAGGATTAGTAATTAGTACCAGGTGGGGTTGCATGCTACCAATTTTGAAAACCTTGGAATTCTCTAAAATTGTTCCCTTAAGTGAAAGATCTGTTGAAAAAATTAATTTTCGTGAAGGAATCAACAAATTCCTAGCTGAAAATGGATCTGGAAAAACCACTCTAACAGATTTAATCGAGCACTCTCTTGTAAGAGACGCTCATGCTTTTGCGTGGAATGTCTTTTCAAAGAAAAGAGTGGATCGTACAGCTTATGTTAAATCTGAATGGGTTTTTGGCACCGAAAAAAATTCTATCACTCATGAGTTAACTGATGCAGGTGCAAGAACACGTGTAACTTCCTCAAAATTCTCAAACAAAGCACATACAAAAGATATGTATTCAGATTTCATTTATTCAAAAACAAACTTGTCTTTGGAGCAAATTCAGAAATTATTTGAAGGAGTATATTATAAACGAGAGAATGATTTGAATCTTTTAGGAACACCAGGTAAAGAGAGTTTGATGGATTTCTTTGAGCTATTGAATAAAGCAATTAGAATGGATACTCCAACAACAATTAAACTTCGCAACCAAATTGGTGAGATAAAACGTCAAATCGATTTAAGAAAAAATAATAAACGCAAGATCGAAGCAACTCTTGAAAAGATGGAAATAATTTTTGCTGGTGCTGATTCTTCAGCTGATGCTTTAGATAATATTGGTTCTAGAAAAGGTGATTTAGAGCGAAACAATACTCAGTTAAAAGAAGATGCAGAAAAATCACGTAAAGCATCATTAAATCTTGAACAAGAGGATCAAGAAATTCTTAATAAGTTAGACAAAGAACAAGAAACATTACTTGAAATTAGAACAAAGCTTGATTCCTTGAAATCTAATAGATATGCTTTACAATCGCATCTAAATAATCTCAATAACGAACTTGATGGTTTCAAAAAACTAGGGAATGTTGATTATTCTTCCATCAAAGAAGCTTGGGAAAAGAAACAAACCTGTGAGCTTTGTGGAAGCTCAATTTTCAATCATTGGGATGAACGAGTGAAGGAAGGTTGTCCTTCTTGTGGTACATTTTGGAAAAATATTCCTAAAGCCATCCAAGAATCTATTTCTAATGGGCAAAAAAATATCAGCAAAGAAGCTCGTGACATTCAAACAGAAATTGAGAAAAATGAACTTGAGCTCAGAACTACTCAAGAAGACATTGAGAAATTAGAGAAAGATGAGAAAAAAATTAATGATTGTTTGAAAAGTTTACGAGAGAAATTAGCTACTAACAATTCTAGAAGAAGAAAACTTCAATCACAGAATGATGAAATCAATCTGAAAATACAAAGAATTGGTGTTGAACTTGGTAGTTTATCAGCTCAAGAAAAAATGGTAAATCAAGATGAAAGTATTGGTTTGCTGAAAGTAAATCTTGAAAAAATCAATGCTGAATTAGAGAATTATAATGCTCAATTGGATAGATATGAACGCGAACTTCCTGAACAAGAAGAATTACAAGAAATTCTCAACAATTTTACTCGTTCCACAAAAGAAATTTTTGGTTACAGTATGTTAGCTGATACAGATACAAGAGTTATAACCATATCAAAAGATGATTCTGAAAGAGATTTCGAAGCTCTGTCATGGTCTGAAAGGTACTTCATTGATGTTGTATTTAGAATATCAGTTTTCAATTTCCTTATAGAAAACGGTATAATGAAAAAGGGATTCCTTATTCTTGATTCACCAGAAGCTGCTCTTGATCCACATAGATTAGATTTACTTGCGAATTTGATCAATAAACACAAGAGCACAATCACTTTCACAATCGCTACTCGGGTAGCCAAATTTTATAATCAATTAGAGGGAAATCCGTTGGAGATTCGAAAACAAACTCAAACAAGTTTATTCGATTTCATCAGTACCAGTTGAGAAACAATAGGTGAACTAGTAGCTTTCAATTTAAGGAGATAACTATTTCAAGTAGTTTTGGAATGGTTGTCCAGAAGAAAGGAATGGTTTTTCCAATGAATGTTATAATGAAAAATGAAATTGAACATTATCAAGCAAAACATAAAAAATCAATGGTTCTTTGGAAAAAAGCAAAGCAACAATTTCCAGCTGGTGTTTCTCATAATATACGAGATTTTCATATGAGTCATTTTGATTTATGTCCACCTTTTATCAAAAAATCATATGAAACTAAACTTGTAGACGTTGATGATAATATCTTTACTGATTTTTGGATTGCTCATGGTGGAGCAATCTTAGGACATACTCACCCAGCAGTTATGAAAGCCATAGAAAACCAACTACCAAATGGAAACCAATATGGAATGGTAAATGAAGTTGCTTTAGAATTAGCTGATAGAATTATTGAAGCCACTCCAAGTGTCCAAAAACTAAGATTTTGTTCTACTGGTACAGAGGCAACTATGTATGCTTCTCGTCTTGCTCGAGCTTTTTCAGGAAAGAAAAAAATTGCTAAAGTTATTGGAGGATGGCATGGAGGGAATGACACTCTTTTCTATTATGTTCAGGAAGTAAAACATGGTGTTGAGTCAAAAGGTATCCGAAATCAGAGCGAAGCTGGGATTCTAAGTTTTGATTATAATGACACACAGGGAGCAATAAAAATTATACGAGAAAACAAGGGAGATTTAGCTGCAGTAGTTATGGAGCCAGTTTTAGGTGCCGGAGGTGCAATTCCTCCAAAAGAAGGTTTCTTAGAAGCTATTCGCGAAGAAACTGAAAAAAACGATGTCCTATTGATTTATGATGAAATCATCACTGGGTTTAGATTAGATTACAAATCAGCGCAAGGATATTTTGGTGTTACTCCAGATATAACAACCATGGGAAAAATCGTTGGCGGAGGAGCTCCAATCGGTATTATAGGAGGACGAGAAGATATTCTTGAGCAAGCTAATTTACAAAAAGGAGGTGAGGTGTGGATAGGCGGAGGAACCTTTTCTGGGAATCCGATAAGCATGGCAGCAGGAATTGCTACTCTAGATACTTTAAATCAAGGTGGAGAAAAGCTTTATTCTGATTTAAATTCCACCGGAGATAAACTTCGCTCTAAAATTAGAGAGATAGTTGAACAGAATAATTTACCTGCTTTTGTTACAGGAGTAGGATCAATGATTAGTATTCATTGGTTTAAGGAAAAACAGGAGAATATTGAGAATAGCACAGCAATCAATGTTTCTCTTGATAAAGAAAAAGTTGCTAATTATCAATTACTAATGCTTAATAGAGAGATCCTTACTCGAGGTGGTCTAGGTTATTTATCTATAAAACATACGGAATTAGATGTCGAAAAAGCTTTAAAAGCTATTACTGAAGCTACTAAAATCATTGCAAATAACAAATAAAATGTCGTTATCATCCCAATACTTTAAAAATAAAAGTTATGCAAACTAGTTTAATAAGGATTTTTTTGTACAGAGAAGCGAAGTGTGAAGCTATGAGTGATGATGAAGAAATTAAGACAAAAAATCTCTTGAGAGGAATCAAATCAATCTTAAAAAGAAGAAAATACAAAATTGCCTCTGAAGAACGTTTTGAAAATTATATTGATATTCAATGTGTATTAGATACTGACGAAAGCCAAGAGATACTTGCTAGAATTTCCTTAGAGGATAAAGTTGGAGTAGCTGTTCTACGTGAATATGTTAAAAAATTAGAAGATATAGAGGCAGAGAAAGGAAAAGAAAATATTAAAGGATTATTAGTAGCTTCCAATCGATTTACTCATTATGCTCGGCGCGAATCGAAGGAGAAGAATATTTGGATAATTACTAGCAAAGATCCAAGATTCGATATCTTTACTCATGAACTAGTTCCAGAACATGTAATTTGTCCAGATGAAGAACTAAAAGACTTATTACTCAAATTTAATCTTGAAAGAAGGCAATTACCTAAAATTCTTATCAGCGATCCAGCAGTAAAAGCTATTGGTGCTAAACCAGGGCAAGTTGTCAAAATTTTCCGAGAAAGTGCTATTTCAAGTGAAACTATTGCTTATCGTCTTGTTGTAAGCAGAGCAAATTAGTTAGTGCTCTTCTTCAACACTTCAAACTCTTTTTTCTTTATTTATCAGTTTTCAGACTTTTTTGTTGCTTTTACATCAATTATCCAAAAAGATTTAAACAATAGCTTGACCAATTTCTAATTGAAAGTTAAAATAGGTTCAATTAAAAATTGCAAATTAACTCTGCGAAGAATTAGTTTGAATAACTAAGGTAAACCTTTCAAAATATGTAGTAAAATATATCTTGAACGTGTTTAGACTTAGTTTAAATAGTACATTAGCAATTGAAACTTAATAACTGGTTTACTAAACGAGGAAAATATTATGCCAACAAAAATTGACTTATCAAAGTGCTCAAAATGCGGTACATGTATAGAAGTCTGTCCAGAAGAAGTTTATGACGAAGCAGATGATGGTGCACCAATTAACGCTCGCAATGACAACTGCACTGATTGCGGTATTTGTGTTGAAGAGTGCCCAGAAGAATGCATTGAATTAGTCTAAGCTCTTTAGAATAGATATCTTTAATTTTTTATTATTTCACTTTCTTTTTATTATTTTATTTTTCTTATTTTTCAATAGTCTAATTATTCAAAGAATATGCACCAACCAAAAGCTTTTGAAATATCTCTACACAGTTATGATATCCTTTGATAATGAGTTGAAATTAGATGGAAAATGAGTCTCCCTTCTCCAGTAGTAATACAATCAAACTTTCAAACAATGCTCTAAAAGAATTACTTGAACCCATACCAGAGAAAGAGCTAATAAATAAAATTGCTAATATCAAAGGTTGGAAAACAAAACGAGTGCCATTAACAGCAAATCAATCAAAAAGCGAATATTTCCTACTGCATGTAGGAGCAAATATATCCCTATCAGTTTTCCGTGAATTACGAATTATTCGAGAACATACTCTAATTTCAAAATTTAAGTGGAATGTATTCAATTGGGATAAAAGTTTAGTGCGATATTTTCCTGACAAACTAGAGAAGAAAATTGAAGATGTCATTCAAAATTTGACTACTATGGTCAACTTAGATATTTTATTAGTTGATGAAGAAACAAAAACGATTTTCCTTTTATTAGAGCAATGGCAAAATCAAATTGTATCTGATACCTTTTTATCAAAAGTTGAAACGAATATTCCAAAATATTTTCGAGCATATATGTGCTTATCGAAAAAAATGCTCTTGGTTGAAAATAAATCAGAGCAAGCTACAAAGGAATTTGTCAAAATCATTGAACAATCCTTTAATGTTTCAACAGAAAAAATTCGAATCAACGCAATGATTATACGGGAGTTTGTCAAAAATAATCCTGAAAACTTAACAAGATTAGTTATTCGTGTCCCTCAAGAAGTAGCAGGGTTTGGAGGGTTATCAGAACTAACGTTACAAGGTACTGATGTTATTGTGGGTTCTAAAGGATTAATGGATCGTCATGAAACCTCACCAATAAACGTTGGACCTTGGTCTGGAGTTTCAAATGCTAACACTAGTCTCGACGTAGGAAAACCTGCAAAAGTTTCCACAATTGGAGAAGCAATTAAGCTTTTTGATCTTTTGAAAGAAATGTGAGGAACTAATTTGTCGAAATAGAAACTCTTTTTTAGTTTAGTGAGAATAATTGCACCAAAAGTAGTATTATTATTTGGTAATAACTACATAATGTATAGATTAAAAACATTTAATTATAGAATAGAAACTTATCAAAAATATCTTAGTGTTAAGGTGGCAAATTAATTTGAGCAACAATCTAGACAATTTATTAAGCGATATTTACTCTTCAGATGGTCAAAGTCAAGGCGTAAAAGAATTAGCTATGTTAATCAACAATCTATCAAACTTACTTCTAAAATCAATTAGCCAATTGGAAAGTAGAGTGTTAAAACTTGAACAATCTTCAAGAGGAGGAGCAGTAGCTAGCAGTCCTTTAGCTCCAACTACAACTCCAGCACCCAGACCAAAAGCGGCATCACCATTTAAACCAGCAACACCAGTAAAGAGAACTCCACCACCACCTCCCCAACAGAGAGCTGCCCCTGTAACAGCCCCTGCAAAAGGAGATGGACCAAGTTCAGCATCTCAAGCAGCTTCTATGCTAGGTGCAACACTTAAACCAGCACCTAAGAAATCTCCAACTGCAAGCTCAGCAGCAAATGGATCAGGCCCTTCATTCCTAACAGGTGTAGTGAATCCAAATGCAAGGCAAGCAGCACCAACATCAACAAGTGGAGGAGTTACCATAGATGCAGCAGCACCAACACCAACAAGTGGAGGTATTGCAGGTCCCAGAGGCGGATTTAAAGGAGAGTTAGCTGAAAAACTTGCAAGGAGAAGAGCAAAAGTTCAGCAACAACTTGAAGATGACTTTGATGCTCCAGAAGAAGTGATAGTTGAAGAAGAGGGCCCAAGTAGTGAATTAAAAACTGATTTGGAAGATGAACTTCGAAATGCATTTTCAAAACTAAAAGGTTAAAGATATCTGATGAAGCAAAAAAAAGTTATTTGTTTGATAAGTGATGGGTTAGATTCACCTGTCGCAACTTTTCTTCTTGAACAAAAAAGCCTACATGTAATAGGCATTCATTTTAATAATCAACCTTTTGTGGGAAAAGCAAAACACGTGAAAAGCAATGTGCAACCTTCAGAAGATCCTATACCTAGTAAGCTACTTTTTTCTCGGCAAATAGAACCAATTGCATACAAATTAGTACATGCTTTTCAAAGTCAAAAATCATTTCAACTCTATATTGTACCACATGGCGAAGATTTAGCCGAAATAATCAAGACTTCCGGAGATGAAAAAATAACTTGTATTCTCTGTAAACGATTGATGTTAAAAAAAGCCGAACATTTCGCCAATCAAGTGGGAGCTACTTTGATTGCTACCGGGGATATTTTAGGAGAACAAGCAAGTCAAACTATTGATACGCTAAAACTTATCGAGAGTTCACTTTCAAATACAAGACTAATTCGACCAAATATTGGTTTAAATAAAGAGGAAGTGATAGCCATTTCTAGAAAGATAGGAACATATCAACATTCTGAATTAGCCGCTAAGTTCACTTGCACAGCTGTTCCAACAAAACCATCTACAAAAGCAGCAGATGAAAGAATTGCCTTAGCTGAGGCAAAATTGAATTTTGATAAAATGATTGAGAAAAGCTGGGCAAGAGCAACAATGATAACCATTTCTGAATCTAGTTCGCAAAATTAGCTGATAAAAAAGCATTTATCAAATGTTTCAGACAAAAAAATATTTTAATAGATATTAAATCTGTATTATAATGGGAATAATATCTTTGCTAAAGTTCAAATACTAGCAAAGAGTTCAATCGAAGAACTAAAAACTTTCATCTAAAATAGTCAAATATTTCATTGGTACATAGAGAAAGTTTTTTGAATGAGTATAAGAAAGAAGGTTCAATAAAAGAGGATGATGATTAATTGAAAGGAATTATTACAGCTTCCAAACTTGTCTCATCTCCTAAGGAGATAGCTTTTCCGGATTCCGTTATGACTAACCTAGAAGAATTAAGCGGAGAAAGTGGAAAGATTTTGATTGTTTATGCTTCTAACGTTAAAGCAATTTATTTCTTTTCTGTGGAATCGGAAGTAATTAAAATTGGCATTAAAATTTATCCATTAACATCTAGAATTGTTGCTAAGATAATGGCTAAAATCAACGAATTCGCAAATAAGATAACTTATTCAACAGGTCTTTGTCTAGTAGATGATGTCTGTGTCTGGGAAGGATTTCTTGAAACCCGTCATCTCACTCGATCTAAAGAAGAAGTCAAAAACCTTCTGAAAGAAATTGAAGAAGTTCAAGATGTTGCAATCGAAGAAGTACCTCATTAGAGGTTTTTTCTTTTACTTTTCAAATTTATTATTTTTCCATTTCTTTATTTATTTACAGTCATGCTTAGGTAAAATCATTTTAGGCAGAAACATATAATTGCTTTAGATGACATTTGAACAAAAGCAGCTTGAGATGTTCTCTGATGAATCGTACAATAAAAGATGTTGGTGAAAGATCTCTACTAAAGATGTTCGAAGAACTAATTGATGCTGGAGATTTACCTTTTAATGATGACGCAGTTGCTTTTTCGCTTTCTGAAAATTTATCCCTAGTAATAAACATTGATACCTTTGTAGCAAAAACAGATGCACCACCAGAAATGTCACCGTATCAAATGGGAGCAAAAACTACTACGATGTCTATAAGTGATCTAGGAGCAAAAGGAGTACAGCCACTATTCACACTGGCTTCAGGTGCTTTCCCTTCTGATTTCGAAGTTGAAAAAACTGTTGAAATAGTTAAAGGAATAAAAGAAACTTCAAACAATTACGGTGCTAAATATCTCGGTGGAGATACCAATGAAGCTGATGATATCATTTTATCAGTAGTAAGTGCAGGAACAGCAAACAAAAACAAACTCATAAAACGAAATGGTGCACAAATTGGAGATAGTATATTCACAACAGGATATTTTGGATTTACGGGTGCAGGATTTAAAGTGTTTTTAGAGCAATTCAAAGCAAGAGATTTGCATTTAACAAAATTCAAAGAAGCGGTCTATAATCCAAAAGCTCGCTTGAAGGAAGGATTACTTTTAGCAAAATATGGTAAAATTTCTAGTTGTATTGATAGTAGTGATGGATTAGCTTGGTGCTTGATGGAAATTCTTCGAGGAAAAGATCAGTTTGGAATAACTATTGATAATATACCAATTGATGAAACTGTAATAGAATTTGCAAAAGAAAATAATTTGAATGTTTACGAATTAGCACTATATGCAGGTGAAGAATTTGAATTGGTTTTTACTGTTAACCCTAAAAATTTGGATGACCTTAATTCCTTTATGAAAAGAAATGGTGTTAAGATATTTCCTTTAGGAAAAATAGTTAAAAATTCAACAAATAAAATACTACTTGAAACAGAAAGTGAAATAATGGAAATTCAACCAAAAGGGTGGCAACATTTCTCTGATAGATAATAGAAGTAGAAAGTTAATTAAACCAAATCTCTGTGTTTGAAAAATATGATAGAAGTTGCTAAGAATATTTTGACCGAACAATATCTTTGTACACATTGCTTGGGAAGACAATTCGCTTTACTAGGATATGGGTTGTCAGACAAAGAAAGAGGGGAGATAATTCAGAACGCTTTGGTCATGGAATATTACGAACAAATTGGTAGTGATGAAAAGATATCGCTGATGATAAAAAATATCTCAAAGTGTAATAATGAATTAGCAATAAGATCCTATCATAAAGCAACGAAAGAGAAAATAGAACAAGATAAAATTACTTGTGAATTATGTGACGGATTATTTGATAAACTTCCGAATTTTGTATCAGAGATAAAGCAACTATTACTCAAAGAAGATTACCAAAGTTTTCTTATTGGAGCAATATTTCCAGCAAATCTGATTGAAAGAGAAGACAATTTTAGGGCTAAATATAGTATTACTACTAGTGAAACAATGAAAGAGGAGTTTACTCGAGAGATAGGAAAAAGTTTTGGTAATGAGACAGGAAAGATTCCAAGTTTCGATTTGCCTGATATGACAATTATCATAGATTTGCAATCCAATAAAATAAAGCTTGAAAAAAGATCACTCTATATTTACGGAAGATATCGAAAATTTATACGAACTATTCCACAAACAAGATGGCCTTGTTGGGAGTGTGATAGTAAAGGATGTCAAAAATGTAATTTTACCGGAAAAATGTATCAAGAAAGTGTTGAAGAATTAATTGCAGAACCAATTATCAAAATTACTGGTGGTACAGGTTCCAAATTCCATGGAGCAGGTAGAGAAGATATTGATGCATTAATGTTAGGAAATGGCAGACCATTTGTTCTTGAAATTCAAGACCCAAATATTAGATCTATAAACCTAAAAAGAATTGAAAAAATAGTGAACAGAAAGGCAAGAGGCAAAGTAAAAGTTGGGCATCTAGTGATTAGTAATAAAAAGAAATTGCAACATATAAAAAACTCATCAACAAAAACCAGAAAAACGTATCGAGCTAAAATTGCCCTTGAAAAAGAGATTTCTTCTGAACTAGTACTAAAAATTGTTCAAGAATTACAAGGAACAGTGATTAAACAAAAAACACCACAAAGAGTAATGCATCGAAGAGCTAATCTTGAAAGGCCCAGAACTGTATATGAAATTAAAGTTAAAAAAACGGGAGAAAAAGAAATTGAAGCAGAAATTACTGGGCAAGGAGGATTATATATTAAGGAATTAATCTCTGGTGATGAGGGTAGAACCCAACCTAGTTTTAGTAGTATTGTCGGTTTTAATGCTAAATGCTATCAATTAGATGTAATAAGATTGCATTACGAAGATTAATTATGGTTGTGTTAAGACAACCATTCATCCATTAAATTTGAATATAATTCATCTTTCACCTTTACTTCTTCGTATTTTTCTGTTCGTTCAGCAATTTCTCGAGCCAATAAATGATAACACGAAGGTATCTCTCTGCGATAAAGAGCATTAAATAAAAAATCCTTACAGGAACAATATGTATGCTCAATAACGAGATAATCTTTTTCTTTTCCTCCTGTAACTACCCACCGTGTTATGCCAGATGGTGTGAAGGTGTATTTATGAACTCTTTTTTCACCAACAAGTTCCAAGGCTTTTTTTACTCTATCACCAAAGATAGATTCAAGTCGCTCGATATCCTCTAAACTTAACCGGCTATCTTTCTTTAATTGCAAAACTATTTCTGGAAACACCTCAAAGACTTTCGATTTTTTAATTCGCTTGGGTGATTTTCCTTTGATGTTGAGAGATTTTGACAATTTGTAGATAGCTCCTAGTATATCTGTATCAATTGAAGGTCATAAACTAATCGCTGGATTTCTTATCTTTCTTCTGAAGAAGGATTGCCTCTTCAATACTAATTACGCCGCTAGCAACTTTTCTTGCTAACTCTTTTGTAACAGTTACATCTCCTTTAGAAAATTGTCTTGAAAGAATTTGTATTTGTTTTAATTCACCATCAGATACTAACCATTTTTCAACGCAGTTTACACTTTCTCCTAAACGAAAAGCAATTTCCATAGCTGCTGTTGCATCTTTACCACCTTTGATTTCAACACCATCTCTAGCACCATTTTTCAAAGCTGCTTTTGCTGTTTCACTGTTCATTGGTGTGGTTTCTAATTCATCGACTACTTCTAAATCAACATCATTTGGTTTAGCATGGAGCAACTCATTCATTAATAAAACTCTACGATAACCACCTGTAGAACCCAAACGAATTAATGCCATTTTTGCTGGTGTTGTCTTAATTGAAGTAATTACATAATTTACTGCTTCTTTTATACTTCTAGTTTCTAAGGTTGCACGAACACAACCGTCTGCTATTACAGCTACTCCAATGGTCATGCCAGGATCTACGCCCACTATTACTGAGTCCCATATACGTTTGCCTTCTAACCCCAAAATAATTGTTGATATTGCTAAGTCAATGTTACCTGTTTCTACCCTAGTTAAAACTACTTTTTGAGGGTAAGTTGTAGGTTTGATTGTTTCTTCCCTTTCAGTTGTTACTACAACAATTGAACCCTCGGATGGTTGGTCACCAGGAGATATGTGTTCAACTGAGAAACCACCCTTGGTTAACCTCTCTCTAAGTAGATGACATAACCGAAAATCCATAGTTGCAAGAGAAATTAACAACACAACACCTTCAATAAACAATCAAGTTATTTTTAAGTAATTAATAATATTAAAGACTATTTCTTTCTTGAAAAACAACAATTAAATGAATGATACTGAAAGAATATTTAAGCAAGAACAAATTAATAGTCAAAGAGAAATATTTTTGTGTATATCAGAAAACGTGGAATTAAGAATGGTAAAAATTACTTATCCTCTTTTATTAGTAAACTTCAAAACGTATAGTCAAGCTACGGGAAAAAAAGCTTTTGAGTTAGCGAAAATTTGTGAAAAAGTAATGAAAGAAACTAGCGTTTGTGTTGCTGCTGCAGTGCAAGCAACAGATATTCGAATGATTGCTTCTGAAGTAGAAATTCCCATTTTCGCTCAACATATTGACCCAATAAAACCTGGAAGTAATACTGGTCAAACAATGATTGATACAGTGAAAGAGGCAGGGGCAATTGGAACTCTGATCAATCACAGTGAAAGGAGAATAAAACTTTCAAGCATAGATGAAATATTGATGCTAACAAAAGCACATAATCTTTTCTCATGTGTCTGTGCAAGTACACCACGAATAGCAGGTGCTGTGGCATCCTTGGACCCTAATTGCTGTGCAACAGAACCTCCAGAGTTAATTGGTTCCGGAATATCCGTAAGCACTGCTCAACCAGAAATTATTACTGAAACCGTTAATATAATAGCTAAAATCAATCCATCAGTTGTTTCGCTTTGTGGGGCAGGAATTACTAATAGTCAAGATGTTAAAATTGCACTTGAATTAGGAACTAAAGGAATACTCGTGGCTTCGGGGGTAGTAAAAGCTACTGATCCAGAAAAAGTACTTATGGAAATGGCTTTGATTACAAAATAAGGAAAATTACTGGAAAAAAGATTAGTCAAAAAAAATCATTAGAAAAATATCTATAATAATAATACTTAATAAGCGGAAAAAATCAGAAGAAATAACTCTGAGAGAATATGATATATAAATATTAATTGACTTTAATTACCTTGTATCATATTATAATAATGGAGGTTCTAGCAGTGCCAGAAGAAATTAAACTTCAAATTCCAGTCAAAATTGCTGAATTTATTGATAAACTAACTAAAGATGGGTATTTTAATTCGCGAGAGGATTTTGTTCGATGCTCTGTAGAAATTGTTGCTCAGCTCTACGGTCTTTCTAAAACATCGAAAGGTGGTAAAGCATTATTAGATGTTCTAGCTGACAATGAACTAACAAAAGCAAAACCAGCAAAAAAAGTTGAAGCAACCAAACGAACAACCCCAGTCACACCTAAACCATTACCAAAGAAAAAATCATCCGAACCTCTTTCAGCGGATGACTGTGATGTGATTGATCTATTTGCAGGAATGAAATTTGAATTTGAAGATGCTTTGCATGCTAGATATACAATGGAATTGATGAAACAAGCGAAAGCTCCAATACCTAAAGAACAATTTCTCGGAATATTAGCAAAGCTCCAAGCAAATGGTAATATTGAAAAGAGCGAACATAACAAAAAAGTCGTTTGGAAATTTATTGAAGGATATTAGTTAATTAAATAAATAGCTAGCTTTTTTCTGGAAGCTAGCACTACATTCCCTTTTTATAATTAAAAAAACATTCATTCTACTACTAAAACTGATATATCTACTCCAGATATCCCTTCTATGGTCATAATATCTTTCTTTAATGCCTCTATATCGATTCTATCAAATTCTTCTGCATCAATGTAGCCATCAAATACACACGTATCTTCTAGAAAACACAAGCCAGTTGAATAAAGCGCTTTTAGACCTAAAGTTAAAAATATGTTACCAATTCTCTTTAGAAAATCAGGAGTTAACTGTCCTATATCAATTGCTATTTTATACACCTTACTTGTCGTAGTAGGAATAATACGAATAATCTTGGTATTTGGTGTCAGTATAATTACAGCATAATTTCCAATCTCTGGTTTAAGTGCTTCAAGAAAATCAGCACTAAGTTGTAAAGATTTTTCTGACTCGAGTTTAAACATGCGCGCCATTGTTATTTGAAGGATTTCGTCTTTTTTCTTGACCATCTTTTTGTGCCTCTCATTAAGATACTAATTTTGAGAAATAACAATAATTCTCAATGATTCTTGATATATTTCTAGTTATCAGTTAAAAAACCAAGTAATTAAATAATTCCTAGAAAATTTAATTTTTGTCGTTCTTTTCAAACACTTTGAACAATTTTTGGAGCACTGGCTACTTTAAAATTGTAAAAAGCCCATTTTTTCGATGCAAGTACAGAGGTTACTTTGTTTGCATATTCTTTTAGTGTAGCAATTGTTATCAAATTCCCACCACCAATAAGGAAATATGCAGGTATGCCATCTTTCCTCATTTGATGGACATCATCACACAATTCTAACATCTTTGGTTTTCTTACAAACAATCCAACTTCTTCCAATAATTCATGTGCATTTCTAATATTTCCTTCAGCAGCTTCAAGAACTTCAAGAAAATCTCTGTTATTCAAAGCAGTCTTTATCCGATTTACCCAAATCGGTATATCCTGAACACGTTTCTCAAAATTCCGATTTGTTATTATCCCTGCATGTATCTCATCAGCGGTTATTCGTGTATCAAAATGGAATGGAACAGAAAAAAGATTAATTTCTTCCAAATCGGAATGGGAAGCTAATTGCAAGACAGTTGGTGGAGAAGTATTAGCAAGTGTTAGAGTTAAACCACCGAATAAACTTCGACCGGCACTTTCTGACCCTCGCATAGAATATTCTAATAATTGCTCTTGACTGTAATTTAAATCCAAAATATCATTAAGAGCAGTAAAAAGAGCAGCCAAACCCGAATCAGAGCTTCCACTAAAAATGTTATAATTTGTTGAATTAACTAAAAGATTTGCAGTGATATTACTATTCAACATAAAGGATTTAATTGCTAGCACGATTTGTTCTCCACGCAAGCCTGTTAGTTCTTTTCCCCCAAGCATAAATTTCACATATGGTGTTTCACGTGTTGGAGGAAGTTGATTGTCAGGAATAATTTCAACAGAGGTTTCCGTACGAGTAATTTCATCATGACTTGTCACTGCAAGGCCCATTGTATCGTAGATCGGTGTTCTATCAGAATTGATTCCACCGAGGAAAATAATTGGTATCGTAGGATAAGCTACAGCAACAGATTTTTTCTTCATTTTCTTCACCCAACTAAGAAATATAAAAAAATTCAATAACTTTTTCGTTCTAATTTCAACTTTTCAATATACTCAATTGACTTCTTATATTCCTTAATATCATTAATTTTTCTTATTCTTTCGAAAAGATAATCATATACTAAATCAAGTCCTTGTTGGAAATCATCAATATCAATGATTTTTAGATTATGTCTTTCAGCGTCCTCACATAGATATTTTTGCATCAAAAGATATTTATCCATTTGCTCAAGCAAACGCTCACTTGAACTTTGCAAATGGGAAAAAAGAGTTCTGGATTTTAATCGCTCAGAGTATACAGCACGATCTGTAATTCTTAGAATAATCGGAATAAAGCTTGGATGAGCTAATATTTGTTTGTCAAATTGTGAGGGTAAGAAGTGAAGATATTCAACAAGGATATTTTCTCCATCTCTAATACCCCTATCGGCAATCATTCGTTGGACTGCTTGGTTCATAGTTTGTGATTGCTTTTTGTAACCCAATAAAAGATTTTGTTCAGTATACTCACCAAAATGCTTCCATGAATTGTAAACACTGGTAAAGAATTCTTTATTCTCATTGTATGGTAAAATACTTCGAAAAGAAGAACGAAGAGCATCCCCGCCTATTACTATGCCAATATCTAGCGCAGTTGAAATTTCTTTTGCCATAGATGTTTTCCCCACACCAGGTAAACCTGCAACAACTAAGCATAAGGGAAGTTTTTGGATGCCTTTTCGTATTTGAGTCTTATATTCTTTCATCACATGGTAGCGTTGTAAATATTTTTCCCCGTGATTTTGCAAAGAAGAGAAGAGGTCATCCTCAGTAGAAGAATTGCAAATTATTTCGCTAATCTGTCGTAAAGATAATCCTGTAGCTAATAATAATGAATCCTCATTCCGGAAAATCATAAGCAAACCAACTTTAACTAATCAATTTACGGTATTATTAGTTAAATATATTATACTTGTTGATGAATATTAGCAAAATATTGCCTAATCTGGAATTGAAACCTAATTAAAAGAGAAAATTCTTTCTTCTAATTTCGTTAGAAGAGCAATATTTTTAATTAGATATTCTCGCAAATGACATATAGAATACAAACTTTCTATAGATTGAAGAAAAATTAAGGAAGAATCAATTTGTCAGTAGTAGAAATAACTCAAGCAGAAATTAAAAAATTCCAATATATGGGACTAACCTTTGAACAAGTCCAAGCTCTATCAATGGATGAATTCATTAAAATGCTTCCATCAAGAAAGAGAAGAAGCCTTAGTCGTCAGTCATATTGGACACCAAAAAGATTGAAGCTTATAGCTGATATTAGAGCACAAGTGAAAGGTATCAAAGAAGGCAATAAAAGAGTAAAAACAGTAAAAACTCATTTGAGAGATATGGTTATTCTACCAGAGATGGTAAAGGCCAAAATAGGCATTCATAATGGGAAGGACTTTATTGAATTCCTTGTCCGACCAGATATGATCGGTCATATTTTCGGTGAATTTGCTCCATCAACAAAGCTTGTTAGACACGGTTCTCCTGGAATGGGTTCAACCAAATCAAGTCTTTATATCCCATTAAAATGATTTTTATTCTTTTTTGGGTTATAGAAGTAAATAACCCATCATCTTTTCTTTCTTACGCATGCACTTTTGAAATTAATAACCATTCCATTAACCTTTTAATTTGCAAGTTAAATATCTTTAACAATATTGTTTGAGTGATTTTCTCGAAACTTATGAGATAAACAGGAGCAGCAAAAATGTCAAGATTTTCCTTATCAAAAATCAGTGAAAAAAGAGCAAAGAAAGGTTTGAGAAAACAGATCATAAGCATATTTAGTATTATTGCAGACAAAATGGGACCACAAGTTGATTCAGTGGCTTCTCCATATGAAAGTGCTCCTATATTTAATGATAGAGAAATTTCAATCTTATTCACTGCAGTAACAATGCTAGATATTCACGAGATGTCAATGGGAGAACTGAAATTACTGTTTGAGATAGAAGACTATACAATGTCAGATGGACGCCCTTCAAAAAAGGTTTTTGTTGTTGTTTGTGGGTGTGAAGCTGTAAGCAGTCAAGTAAGAACAATGGTCAGAAATTTGATTCATAGTTCAGATGTGGCAGTAAAGAATCTTGAAAATATTATGGAAAGATAAGAAAACGTTACAAAAAATGCTTTATATTGTTTTTTAAACTCAAGAGTATTCGTTTTCAACAAAAGAATTTTGGTCTATCAGTAATGATTTCTTGCGAGTCTACTGGACATTTGGCTGTTGAGCATATTCCAGAGTTGTTTGTCGCAAAAAACAACTTCCGAAAATTTTTCAAAAGTTGTTGCCCGACCAAAGGGCGTTCTTGTGATAGCGAAAGGATTGCTAAGAATCTCTGCATAATATTTACAGATGCATTGATATCTCGGTCAATGGTTAATCCGCAATTCTCACATTTAATAGTTCGTTCATATAATTTCCTTTGTTCTTTCTTCCCACAATAACAGCATCTCTTTGTCGTTCTTCTTTCACTGATGCTTATTACCTTCTTACCTACTCTTTCTGCTTTGTAGGTTAAGAATCGAGCAAATCGCCAAAGAATTGGCGGAGAAGGAAAAGGAAATCAGAACGAGAGAAAAGGGGCTGAGGAGAGCCAAAAGGGTTGGGACAGAGGGCAGACAAAAAACGGCGCTCAGGCTTTTCTAAAAGATGAAAGGGTAAGGCATTGAAATTAAGGGTGGAATGGGAAGACCAACTGGGAGGAACAACAGGGGGCTTGGAGGAAGAAACACGCTTGACCAAAGAAAACAACAACAACAGTAAAAAATAGCAAAAAAACTATTAAAAGACCAACAAGTCAAAAAGAAAAAAAGTCCCTAAGAGAGGAGAGAAAAAGAAGGAATTAAAGACGTAAGAACAAAGAGAAAAAGGATAGAAAAACCTAACAAAAGAATTTTAAACAATTTAAGAAGGATTCTGCTCCAGAAAGAATATTTACTATATAATTTCGTTTAAGATTATTAGAGGTACTAAAATTGGCTATAGAACCAGATCAAATAACTGAAGACTTACTAATTGGTTTAGATGAATACTTGGCAGCCGGTGTACACATAGGTACTCGTATAGGCACTAAATCAATGAAAAAATTCATTTATTTAATTAGAAGTGATGGACTTTACGTTTTAGATGTGCGAGCAACAGATAATAGAATAAGAACGCTAGCAAAATTCCTAGCACGTTATGAACCCAATCAAGTTGCGATTTTCTCCGCAAGACAATATGGGCAAGTCCCAGGTAGTAAGCTTGCCAAAACGTGCGGATTTAGAAGTGTTCCCGGTAGATTTATTCCTGGAACTTTAACAAACCCAGAATTCGATGGTTTTATCGAACCTGAAGTTGTTCTCGTTACAGACCCTCGTGCAGATAAACAGGCAATTAAGGAAGCAAACAAAGTTGGAATCGTTGTTGCAGCGATGTGCGACACAGATAATGAAACCAAAGGTGTTGATATTCTTGTCCCATCCAACAACAAAGGTCGAAGATCTTTAGCATTAGTTTATTGGTTATTAGCAAGAGAAATCTTGAAAGCCCGAGGCGAAATTCCACCTGATGGAACTCTTCCTCTCTCTGTTGAAGACTTTACCTTCAAAGTATTACCAAGCAGCATGCAGATTACTTCGAAAGGTGAAGAAGAGGGCGAACAAGTTAAAGAACAAATGTAAAGAAGTTGCATTTTGCAACCTTTTTCTTTTATTTTTCAATTTTAGTTTTACTTTTTGTTTTCTGCTTGTTTTTTCTTGTCAATAATAGAACACTGAAAAAAAAAGCTCTTAGCTGTTTTTTAAAAATTAGACAGCTAAACTTAGCCAATCAGGAGAGATCCAACCCCACCCACTGTAACCAGCTAAAGCAAAGATACCCCACACACCAAAAGCAAGTATTAATCCTAAACCAATAGATAAGGGTAAACCAGGCATCATTTGAACCTTCTCAAGAAGTTTTATTGTACCAATTGCTCCAACAACTACACCAATAAAAGCTCCAATAGCTGAGAAGAAACCTAGCCTAATAAGAGCAAAACTAATGAGCATGCCAAAAAACGCAAGATCACCTAATCCCAATTCAATATAATCAGAATACTCATACTCAACCTCTGCTAGTGCAGTATCTATATTTGGTTCTGGAGTGTCAGATATATCTTCAACAGGAACGGTAATTTCGGATTCTTCTGTTTCACTTGTTGGGTTTGGAGTTGATAGATTCTTTTGATATTTCTCATTTTCCCGTGCTTCACTTACTTCAGCAATTTTCTTAATTGGTCCTTTAAAAACTGAGATAATATCATATATGCTTAGCCCAATCATGATAAAAACAGAAGCCAACATCGGTAGAAAAGTCGCTAGAAATGTTCCAGCTAAAACTGCGAAGAGCATTGCCATTACTTGAGATATTGGTTCTGCTGTCAACGTGTAAACCATTGAGACTACTGTAAAGATAGCATAAGCTAAACCAACAACAAGTGCAATTGAGATTATAACCCAGTCAGTTGAAACTTGGAAAACTCCTCCCGGTAAAAAGATATCAAGGAAGAAATAAGGAGTACTATAAACTAAAAGAAAGACAAAGAAAAACGATGTAACTGCAATGGCAACTGCAAAGAAAGCTTTCAATAGTTTGATCTTTCCATACTTGAAAATTAAGAAAATCACAAAAGCTCCAATAAAAGCTATTCCAACATAAAATAATGCATTTAATGCAGCAGCACCTGGAGTATCACCTGGTACTGGTGTTGCCGGAGGAGGTCCACCACCACCACTTGCATCTGAATTAAAATAACCAAGAATGATTATGCTGCACAAGCCACTTAATACAGATATAATCATAATAGGAATTGATAATGAGATAAATTTCTTTTTAATGGTCACACTAAATGTTCCCAATTGACTGGCATAACCCATTTTTAGTACCAACTAATTATTAGACTATTCATCTAAGAAAATAGAGAATATCTATTGAAAGAATACTCGCTATACAAAAAAAGCTTTGCTTATAGAGGAATAAAAAAAGGATGAGAAAAGAAAGAAAAAAAGCTTTCTTTCTTTCATATTTTTGGAAATTAGTTTCTCTTTTTCTTGCGAATAAAGATAACAATCACTGAGAAAATAGTCAATCCAGCAAAGAATGCCAGTGGTCCAAGGAATGGTGTTTGAGCAGTAAGTAGTGGACTAGTAGTAAGAATATGTGTTCCATTAAGACCTGTTGTGACAAACATATAACCATTTCTAACAGTAAAACCTGTTTCAGTGCCAGCAAATGTATCAAAAGTTCCAATCAACTTAGGATGAGCAATGTTAAATGCATCAAATAGACTAAAACCAAAAGTGGCATCTAAAAGGTAGATAAAGTCACCATCAACACAGATATCAAATGGTGATAAATAAGTAAAGTATTGACCTACTTTTGCGGGAGAAGTAATATCAGTGGTTATATCAATAATATCAAATCCTTCACCAAGTGATACAGCGTAAATATAGTCTTCAGAAACGGCTAGAGAATAGTAAAATGAAGTATCTCGTGTATAATTAGCTATTGGTTCTGGTTCATATGGATTACTCAAATCTATAATCTGTAAATAACCTCCAGTGGCTAGATATAGAGTATTTCCTATCATCTCAGCATCGTAGACGTTACCTACTTCTTGATATAACAAAGATAGTTGTGGATAATCAGGATAGTAAACATCGATTATGCTTAGACCTGCACCACCATGTGAAACGAAAACGTATTCATCGTTTGCATAGATGTCTTCAAAACCTCCGGGCAGTGTGATATTACCCCTTTCAACGGGATTTGTTGGATCAGTTACATCAACTATTCGAAGACCAAAACTGGATTCAATGAGATATGCAAAACCATTATTCACATAAACGTGACTAAAAGCACCATTTTCATCAAAGAATTGTCCAACTTCTACTGGATTTTCAAAATCAGTTATATCCACTATTTGGAGATTCGAACCATCAGCGACATACGCATAGCTTCCGTCTAGGAAAACGTCATATGCATAACCATCGAATTGATCTACCCAAACTAAAGATATATCCATCAAGTCAGATGAATCGAGGATTTCCAATGAAGTGTCATCCCAGAGAAAGATATTTTCTCCTACTATTAGGAAATTGACGGATGTGAAAGTGTCCTTATAGGTTGTATAGTAAAGTGGAGCGCTCGTATTTGAAATATCAATTATTTCAATGGTTAACTGATTATTTACAAGAAGGTAATTATCTGTAACCCAAAGGTCAGCATCGCCACCAGTATGATTGAGAGCAAAGTCAATTAAATAAGCAGGTGTAGCAGGTAAAGTTACGTTCCAAACGTAAACATCATTTGAATCAGTCATATACAATGTATCATTTGAATAGAGAAAATTGTCTAGACCAGCGTAATATATATCTGTCAGATAACTCATTGTAGTAACATCAGATACATTTAGTATTCGTACACGATTTGAATCTTCAAGATAAACAATATCATCATCAAGTTGGAAGTCTGTTAAACCAGTTTGAGTATAACTATCAGTTTGAGTTGGGGTTGTATAATCTGTGATATTGTATATTTCGTAATTAAAAATAGTTGTTAGATGAACATAGTTTCCATCTACTAAGATATTATTAATTTGATTAGATGCTGTCCAGTTGCAAATAACATTCATATTACTGAAATCAGATGCATCTAGTATATAGACTTGTGTAAGATTTGCTGCATAAATTAAATCACTCTCAACGTAAAGATATCTGCACTGGTAAGTGTCCCATTCAGCAACTACTCGAGGTGCTGCTAAGTCTGAAACATCTACTATGATAAATCCATTTACTCCAAGTGTTAAATATGCATTATTCCCTTCTACAACTACATCCATGATTGTTCCGTAGTTGTCATCCCAATAGGCCAGTTCTGTTATGTTTGTTGAATCTATTGGTGCTTTTTTCTTAGCATTTATTTCAAAATCAGTATCATTGTTTGTTGTTGCACTCAGAAAAGTTATCTGATTATTAATAAAAAATGGCAACAGAAAAATAACAATAAAGATTAATGCTATAAATCTATTTTTTCGGCTTCTAAATATTTTTGTATTCATGGCATATTCCGCCTGTTTAGCTTAACTCTCTATTCCATTTCTGGATTAAAAAACGCTATCTTAACGGAAGCTCTTTTACTTAAAAAATATTTTTCTATGAGCTTGTTTTGAGTTGTAAAAAGAAAAAAATATTATTAAAAAAGCAACGAAAAAATTATTTTGCTTCTTCTGTTTGTGCTTTTTCTTCGCCTTCACTGGGTTTTTTGATAAAAGCAACTACTAATATAATCAAAGCGAGCCCAAAAATAACGATTCCAATCCACATGACCCATTCAGGCCAAACAATTAAATCTGCTTCATTGTAGAAAATAGCACCAACAATGATCATTACCAAACCAATTATTCCTTCGACTCCTGCGGCGATTAAAGGACTTTTTCTCATTTTTTGCACAACCTTAGCTAATTAACAATCTCAATTATATACCTTTAGAGTATCTTTACCCTTTTTGAATTTTATTCCTAAAATGATGATTTATGTAAGAACACTAAAAAGTACAATATTTATTTAGAATGCTTGCTTAATTTTTGCAGCAATGTCCTTTTGCTCATTTTTTATAATTTCAATTACTAGCTCAGGAAAATGAGGTTCATACTTGCTGAATAGTTCTCTAATTTCCTGCTTTGTTGGTTCTCTGTCCCCTAAAGAATTGAAAGCTTGAACGATTTTTCTTACATCATTAAACATATTATTAATATTATCACGAATAAATTTCGGTCTTTCTTTTGATCTCCTTCGCCACATTTTACGTAACAATTCATGGAGAAATTCCGATCGAGGTCCACCATAGGCACTCATTGATCTAAGATTAACTTTCACTGCTTCTCTAAAGAGTTTATCAGTTCCTTCTTGTGCGCCCATTAAATCAAATTCTTTAAGATTTATTCCAGCAAAATTCGTTGTCCATACTTGTGCATTGATTGCTTTATTCGGTGCAAAAATTGACAAGGCTTCAATAACATGTAATACATCCAATGGGTCATCTCCAATAACAACAACTGGATACCCAACAACTATTGCTCGCACAATGATATCTAGTCCTTTCCGAATATAAAATCCTGCAATGTATGCACAATCTTTGTGTAATCGAACAAGTTTTTCACTTAAAGTTAAACCTGCTTCTAATGTTGCTACTCCGAATGTTTTCTTTACCTCATTCAGATATAAATCAGGAGGTCTACCTTCTATTTTCAGAGTATTTATATCTCGACCAACTTTGAGTAAGATTGAAGAAGTATTAGTAACTTCTTTTACCAGTTCCTTTGGGTCAGTTATTTTACGTATTTTCTTGACTAAGCTTCTGGAGAATTCAGAGGAAGAACCACTAGTAACTTTCTTTTGATCTAAATCAACAATTGTAGCCCATGAATAATATTTGAGTAAATGTTTAGGAACATAAACAACATCTGCATCCTTTGGATGGACAAAAATATCGCTTTTAATACATCGAAGAGATCTATGTGGAGCAAGAAGAGTCAAAGTTTCAAATATTTTATCCACTAAACCATTAGTGGTCACTTCAGGTGTATCACCAGTAACAACTACTAAATCCCCCATTAATAAAGCTTCGAAAATATTTTCAAGGTCTTTTTTAATCATTGAGTTTAATAGAAAAGGGTCTTTGTTTTTATCATTAGGAACCCTAATTTTACCGGAATTATACCCTTTTTCTCTTCGAAGGGACTGTGAAGGAAGAGAACCATTCTTAGGGATGATTATTGTCATTTTATGATTACGATCGATTTCTTGGGCGATAGGATCAATTTTCAGCTTAACGCCTTTAGATTCTTTCTCGTCTTTATCGGGTTCTACAGTATCTTTCAGTTTTGGTTCAATACCATTGGTCAATGTAGGGACTTTCATCTCACCTTGAGATGCAGCATAAAGTCCTGAACTTGTAGAACCTTGTCTATCACTATCTTTTTCCAAGCTAGGGGGGGCCATCATTGCAGATTCTATTGTATCATATTTTGTATTTGTTTTTTCGACAACTTGTGCATCATCTAAGCTAAATTTAGGTGTTACTTCCTTACTCGGGGAAAATGCTTTTGTAACATCCAATGATGATTGAGAGAAATCCTGCGAAGTATCTGAAGAAACTGCTGTATCAGGTGAAATTTCACCTGATTTTTCTGTGGGTGCCTTTCGAGTTAGAATTTTAGAAGATTCATCGGAATCAAATGGTTTAATCGAAAAATATGATTTATTAGAAATTGTTGTTATATAGAGATATCCTCTTTGGTAGACTTCACGTAACTGCCTTTCAACTTCTGCAGATGAAATTCCTGTTACTTGAGAAACCATATCAGGAGTAACAACTTTCATTTTTACCAGTACAAGTGTAACCATTTGTAACTCATTTGGTAAATTCAAAACTTCAAATGCATCAAGATCTTTTCGATTGCCAAAGGCTTCAATTTTCCTTTGGTCAAAAGCTTTTGATAATTCTACTAGTACTGAATCAAAGCTTCTAAATTGAGAGATATTTTTTCCATCAAAAGTAACACTAACATCATGTGGAAAAGCTTTGAAAAACCGATCTTCTAATTCAGGGAGAAATATAGATGGAACGCTTGTTTCATCGAAATCTGCCCCTATAACAAATAGAACGGAGTTATTAGAATGATAATAATATTTAGTGTCTTCCAAGATTATATCTTGTACTTTTTCAGTGAATTTACTAGTTGGTCCACTAAGCCACCCATAAAATTTTTCTAATCGATCTCTTTCCTCTTGATCAGTTATTTTTATGAATTTCATACCTGCAACGGGTGTGTCTTTAATGAGTATCCATACGAACTGTATCATTACCTAGTGACCTTCATATTCATCTCAGGTTATTTGCAATATTAGTTATTTAGCTAGTTTTTGATATTTTGCAAAGTTTAGTTATCGTGATGTTGGTGTTAAGAGTAATGAGGTGAGTCTCTTTATTAAGTTTAATCGTCAAAATAAATGCTTGCTTAGATGAGCATTGATTAATTAGCAGCTAATCAATAACCCCAGAATTTGTGATCCTCACTTAAACTACGTTTCAATGTAATTAAATCATCCAAAGCTTCTCTCTGATCAACAGTAAGATCTTCGAAAAATTTCTCTTTAATACGACGAACTACACTTTCTGGCAAGTCAACATGAAGTTCCATATCTTCAGTTATCTGTCTTCCAACAGTTGGTCCCCTGATTGATATGGCAACTTGTTTTCCTTTACCTGCTTCTTTTAAAGATACACCACTTTCTTGTATTTGTTGAATGTAACCACATTTCCGTCCATCTGTACCTCTAATCAAACCTACTCGAGGGGTTATTTTACCTGCTAGAACTTCAACACCTACTACAGCTGGTCTACTTGCACGGAACACATTGCCAGGTATAATCTTTATTTTTCCAGGAAGTACTAAATCTTTCAAACTATCTGCTTTTAGTTTAGTTTCTACATCAACTCTCCAATGCTCATACTCATCTAGAAGGGTATAAATTATATCACTCTCAAAGAGAGCAATATTGTTAACTTCAAGTTCTTCCTGGGCATCCGGTAGAATAGCAACATTAAATGCTACAATAGCTGCGGAAGCAGGTGCACTTTCTTTTACAACTATTGCTACTGAGACATTTCCTTTATTAACATCACCGATATCTGCTAACTTGATAGGAACCCTTCGGTCAGTAAATTCTTTAACGAGCGCTTCTAACGCTCCCAAAGTATCGGCTTTTATGATAATGCCTTCTTTGTCAGTTTCAATTTTGATTACTTTCATTTCATCTTCAATGAGCTTCTTAGCAGCCTTAATCTCATCAGGAGTATTGGCAACCATTACAGGAGCACCAGCAGCAGCTTCTGTCATACCTGAACCAGTGATTTTTATCCCAGCTGCAGCATGGACCATATCTATTGCATTGAATTTCTCTTTAGGATCACGAATCTCATCTAATTCTTTGGGTTCCAATAGTGATCTAATTTTAGCATCATAAGCCTTATCCTTTCCACCAAAAACTATGTGATCTGTTTTTGAGAATGTCCCAGAATGAACGATAACATTGATTGTTGTGCCCATACCTGCTTCTTCTGTTACTTCAAGAATGGTTCCTTCTCCAGGACCCTCACTATAAACAAGCTTGTCCAATAAAAATTGTTGAGCCAACCCAGAAAGAACTAAGAAAAGGTCTTGGATACCCTCATGAGTTTTAGCGCTAGTAGGAATAATAGCAACATTTTCAGTATAATTACGAATTCGATCATATCTATCTGAAGGATACCCTAGTTTAGATAATTCACCCATTATTTCATACAAATGAATATCTAGTGCTTTTTGTGTATCCATTGTTTGTTTCTTAAGCGTACTATGGAAAGATTCTCCTTCATGAATTTTCCATCCTGCTACACGATCAATTTTATTAGCAGCAACCAAAAAGGGTATTTTTCTTTGCTTGAGTAAACGCATAGACTCGAATGTTTGTGGTTGAAAACCTGTTCTTACTTCAATAACAACAATAGCTATATCAGCTACTGAAGCACCTCTTGTTCGGAGATTAAGAAAAGCAGCGTGACCGGGAGTATCAACAATTAAAATGCCAGGGATTTTAAGCTTGATGGCATCTTGCTTCATCATATCTCCACAAATCTCTTGAATAGTTTCAATGGGAAAATAGGACGCACCAATTTGTTGAGTAATGCCGCCTGCTTCTCTTGCTTGAACAGCAGTACCGCGGACTGCATCTAAAATGGATGTTTTTCCATGATCAATATGTCCCAAGATAACACAGATGGGGGCTTTCAAACGTTTGGTTTCATCTATTTTAACTTCAGCTTTCTTCTTTGGTTTGCCGGTTGGTTTTTTCTTTTCTTGTGACATATTCAATTCGCCTCTGAAAACTCATCTATTCACTCATATATCCATGTTTCATCTGGTAAAACATTCTTGATAATCTCTGACTCTTTAAAATAGATAGAATACTCTATTTTAGCATTTTCCGGAGAATCACCCGCATGGATAACATTTCTACCTATTTCCATGCCAAAATCTCCACGAATAGTACCAACTTCTGCTTCACCAGGTTTTGTAGCACCAACTAGCTTCCTGACACGGGTAACAGCATCCTTTCCTTCTACGACCATTGCAACAACTGGACCACTAGAAATGAATTTTACTAACCCTTCATAGAATGGTTTGTCTTTATGAACTGCATAATGTTTTTCAGCCATAGCTTTTGTTAAGCGTAACATTTTCATTGCTACAATTCTGAGGCCAACTTTTTCTAATCGTGAAATTGTTTCGCCTACAAGTCGACGTTTTACTCCATCAGGTTTAACCATTACAAATTCTCTTTCAACATCTACCATTGAATTCACCTAGTACTCAGCAAAATTTCTAGCTCAAAAAACTTTTGATTGAAAAGGAATTTGAGTTTTATTCAAACTACCCTTCGAAAATTTCTTTTCTATGTAAAAAATTATTAAGTTTGTAGGTATATTATACATTGAAGGGAAGAAGTATTGAGAGCAAAAGGAGAAATAATTACCATATTTATTCTTACCCAACTATTAGTTTGTATACCTGTAAATATACTGGTTGATTCGAATCAATTACAACAAGTCGCAGGATCTACAAACACAATTACTGAAATTTCCCAATTTGATGATAATTATGGAAATTTTTTAGGTTTAAATGTTACTAATGAAATAGTAGCAGTTTCAACTTATAGAGGAGGAGTACTATTTCTAAACCATTCTTTAAAAACACTTGAAGTTGTAAATATATACCATAATATTACTACAAGTGATGTCGCTATTGTTGAAGATACCGCTTACGTTATTAATAGAAATGGAATAACTGCATTAGATATTTCAGATTTATCTAATATTATAGAACTTGATACTTTTAACCAAGATGGTGGGAAGAGTAATCTTGAAATTAGTAACAATTGTGCTTATTATATTTATAATGACAAAGAAATTGTTATTTTGAATATATCAAAACCTAACAATATTCAATTAATTAGTGTATATCAAAATACAAAAGATATAGGATCTTTCAAAGTAAAACAAAATTATATCTACGGAGAAGGTGAAAAAACATTCTTTATTGTAAATATCACAAATAAATCGATACCAGAAGAAATTGATAGTATCCTTTATTTTGTAGAGGATGAAATATATTCTTTTGAATTGGAGGATAAATTTGCTTATTTATTTTATATCAACCTTGATAAAATTATCGTTTTGAATTGTACCAATCCTGGTGATATTATTTTCTATAAAGAAATTCTATTACATGGAATTACGGATGGTTTCACATTAAAAGATGAAAAAGCCTATTTTTTGAAAAAAGATGATATAACTTATGATAGGAGAATTGAAATCTATAATTATTCAGATTTAAATTCGGTTTTTTCATTAACAAATTTCACATCAGATTCAGTAAATCAGTATGGAACAAATGAATTGTTGCTGTTTGAGAGTGAACTCTATTTCACTAGTAGCATGAGTATAGATATTCTTGACTGTAAAAATATAACAAATATCCAAATGTCAGGAAGTTTTAGAGCAGGAGGGTACTCAAGTGATATCTTAGTTGAGGGGAATAAGATTTTTGTTGCTGATAACAGAGATGGTTTGGAAGTGATTGATATAGAAAATATCTCTAAACCATGGAAAATAATACAAAGTAATCATATATATTGTTCACAATTAGTCAAATATCAGAATTTTGCTTTTTTTATCGATGGCGGACAAGCAATTAAAGTAGTTCAGATAACAGAAAATAATGAAATAATTGATTGGGAAAATATTGATTCATATTATATATTGTATTCTTTGGAATTGATGTTTCCATATTTATATGTAACAACAAGTTCAGGCATCAAGATATTCTATGTAGGAGATTTAGAAAATCCAATAGAGGTTGGAGAATATTTTGAAGCAAAACAATATTTAGATATCAAAATTGTGGATGACTTGGCATATGTTATTACGACGGATTATGATACAAATTATCTAAAGATATTCAATATAGGCACTCGAAGTGAACCAGTTTTAATCAATAGTTATGAAATAATAAATGCTACAGGTTGTTTAGAAATCAATGATGATTTAGCTTTTGTCGGAGTGGATGGAGGAGTAGAAATTCTTGAAATCTCTAAACCCACTAATATTGAAACAGTAAGCTCCTTTGTTGACGAGGAATACTATACTACTTTATCATTACATTGCACTGGTAACTACCTTTGTATCGGTTCCTATGATGGAATAACTATACTAGATATTAGTAATAAAAAAGTACCAGTTGAAGTAGCAAGCTATTACGATGGAGGATACGCATGGAGTATAACTTCTAGAGATAATTACATATTTGTAGCCGATGGTATTGACAATTTAGAAATTCTAGAAACGTCTTTTTCACTAACAGATTCATCAGGATCAAAAATATTAGTTTATATTCTAGTGCCCATAGGTGCTGTTGGAGTAATAACAACAGGAATTGTGGTTGTTATAAAAATAAGAAGAAAAGGAAAAATGGAGACTTGAGTTTAAACCCAATCACCAGTTTCAATCTTAGTTGGCAAGTATTCTTCAGTAAAGAATTTGATACCACGACTAGCGAGAGCTTGAATTTCGGCTTTCTGTTTGGTTTCAATCATAAGTTTAAGCTCTTTAACCCATTCAGGACGAATTTTGACGAATTTTTCTTCCATCATAATTTTGGCTCGAGAGATATCCATCTTACTCATAGGTAATCGAGTGTTTTGGGGGAGATTATATTTATCCAAATCAGAAGGGCGGACACCCAACCATTTAATATCAGGAGTGGCTAACTCATAAGATTCGTAAGATAGAGCCTTACTACCTAATCCATAGACACGAAGTATATCAAGACCATATGGATCTGAATCCATTACAGCCATTACTGGTAATTGTAAATCTTGATTCATTTTTCGCAAGAATATTCTTGTTGCAACATTTGGTTGCCCGCTGCCAGTTAGAATTACGCATGGATATTTTTCATAGAATTTATCTTCTGCTAATCTCAAGAATGCTGCTTGCTTTTCTACCACCATAATGAATTCTGCATCTGATTCTAAATCAGTAATATGGTCTTGCATTGGATTGACATTTTTTCCCGCTGACCCTTGTTTTGTACAATCTATTAAATCACCGTTATCTAGATACGATACTCTTCCTACAACCAATCCTCTGTCATTTGCGGTTACATGGATGTTTTTTCGATAAGTCCCCAGAGTTACTGCGCTATCTTCAATAAGAGGATCACTTCCTCTATTTTGGTCTTCGAAGAGTGCTACATCTGTATAAAACACTTCTCTTTTGCTACCGTGAACATTCATCTCTAATAATTCGTGAATAATTTGGAGGACTCTTAATTGCGCTGTGAACTTTTTTACGGTACCTATATCATCCCATTTTCTATCCATATAATTTTGCCCTAATAATAGCAAATCTGATGCTTCATCATAAATTACATTACTTGCACTTCTCGAAGGAACTTTCAAGATAGGTTGTCCTGATTGTATTGTTTCAACGAATACTTTCCTGAATATTTCTTCTATTCGTCTCATTCCTTCTTCTCTATCTATATCTGCAATCTCATGAATGCCCTCAGGTAAGTCTTCAATCCTTGTTCGAGAGGTCTTTTTTAGCTCTTCTCGTACTTCAATAATATGCTTAATTTTATCTCTTGAGACTTCCCTTGGGTACTTCTCTGTTTTTCCACTTTTACTGGACATTTATTGTCCTCCGGTTTTTTTAATTCTAATAATCTTACTTTTTTGATTTTAATAAAATAGTTTTTTTTAGCCTTCTAGTTCAGCTGAAGTTTTTAGTGCTCTAATTATTTGTTTTCTGATGTTTTTCACTGTCTTTACACCTAAACCTTTGACGGTTGATGTTTTTGCTATTTTTGCACTATGGAATTGTTTTACAGTATAAATTCCTGCTTTGTTCAGCTCTTCTTGCACCATTGGTGAAACGTGAGGTAATACTGCTACAGAAAGCATTTTTCGCATTTCAATGATATCTTCCTCTTTTACTCCTTTTACTGAACCCAATCTAGCGATACTTTTCTTGAAAATATCCCCTACAGATTTTACGCCCACCTTTGCTAATCGTTCTTCTGTTGTTTTGCCCATACCAGGAATTTTACTAATTCTAAGCGTAGGTTCTAGCATTCCTTTCGGTGGTCCTCTTACAATTTTAGTGGTTTCTTCAGCTTCTGCTTTTGGCTTCTTTGTGCCTAGAAATTCAGCTATAGAAGTATCTTTCTTCTCTGGTGATTTTGCTGGTTTTTTGGTTTTTGCAGATTTTTTAGCAGGTGGTTTTTCTTTAGTTGGTGCTACTTTTGTTGGTTTCTTGGCAGGTTTTTTCTTTTTCCTAGAAGGTACGGTCTTTGAACCTGGTGTCATCAGCAGTTTTTCTTCAATATCTAATTTCAATTTTGTAATCGTTAGTGAGCGTAATCCTCTTGCATTTGTTAAACTATCATCATCTGCTTCGAAAAATTGTTGAACAGTAAATATACCCATTAGATTCAAATCACTTTTTCCTTCAAAATTAATTCTTGGCAACACTATAACATCTGTATTCCCACGATTGTCAGCTATTGTTTTTGCTCCGAGGCCTTTAATCTTTAGTAAGCGACTGTTGGCAACCATATAGAATTTGGCTACTGTTTCAATACCTTTAGCTGATAATCTCGCAGCCATCGTTTTTCCTACACCACCCAATTCTTCAACTTCAGCATCTGCTTCAAGGAAGTCCGGAGGTGGAGTGGGCATTTTGACCTTAGTGGGTTGAGTGATAATGCCTTCATCATCCATTGATTCATCAATTTCTATTTCAGAGCTTTCTTCTCTAAGATTTTCAATATCTAAATCAAGTAATGCTTTGATCAATTCAAATAAGATAGTAACCCGTTCTTCTGATAAGCCATGCAATTTGCTTAGCTCTTCTTCATCTGCTTCAAGAAATTCAAGTATACTATAGACTTTGTTACTATGCAATTCCTCCACAGTTTTTTGAGTAATATTTGGTAAAACATCAACATTACATTTGGATTTTAGTTCAGCTATTATAACAATATTCAAACTGCTTTTGGTAAGTTCCTCATTTTCCATTAAGAAGAAATCTTTAATTGTTTTAACACCACGAGCACGAAGTGATTTCTGAGTTGCCGGACCAACACCAGGGAGAGTTGTCACTGAATCCATTCCTTCGTAAAGGTCCATACCATCAATTATTCCTCTATCTCGAGCAAATTCATCCAGTGCTTTAGCACTCACAGATTCAACCAATTCATCTTTTGCTAGCTCAGGTAACTCAAGAATAGCAACTAGAATTTGTTCTGCTTGATCTAATGCTTCTTCAGATAATCCAAGAGAAATTAATTCTTGCATTTGTTCATCATCGATTAAAATGAGGTCTTGCAGAGTCTGAATATCGTATCTATCAAGATTAACACCCTCAATTGAATCTATAGGTAGAGCTTCAACTGGGATGGGGTTCTTTGGGAGAAAAATCGAACCATCTCTTTGTTTTAAACAATTACTAAATTGTGTGGAACTGAACATAAATGGAAATTCATCTTCATCCATTTTTCCAAGCATTTGTCCAACAATTGATGAAACAGTAGGGGCGTATTTATCAAAGATTTTCATTCTTCTAGCTGCTTGTTCTTTTTTCTTCAAAGCTCTTTGGAAACTCATTAGTTTCCTTCCGGCTTTTTGTAAACATAACCTAAGTTCTCTTCTAATCTCATCTACTTCAGCAATATATTCCTTGCTTGTTTCAGGGAAGGGTATTTTTGTACTAACTAATGACACGGCAAATATTATTGGATCATTATTGAGATTGGTTTTATAGTTGGACCAATTAATACCCTCAATTGTTTTCTTTATCAAATCATTTCCTTCACCAAATAGTAAAGGTATTCTGTTTGCAAAACGCATTAATTTGTATGGTGCACTAATGTTTTCTCCACCATATCCTATAGCAACTTCAACCTGAAAAGCATGTCCACTGTAGCTTGAAGGTGGTCTGCCTTCTGAACAGCTGAATTCGGGTTGGTAAACATCTTCCAAACCGGCTGCTAAATTTTCATGCCCTAATGGTGACAAACATTTACCATCGGGTGGGAAAAATTTAACCTTGGTAAATCCTTCATGAATTAATCTTCGAAGCTCCATTTCATCTAAATTCAGGGGGTTTTTACTTGCCTTAATTTTAGATACTTTTAGAACTTGGGCTGCAGTTTTATCACCGATTCTCTGAAAATGGGTTTTCAAAAAATTCTTCATATCTTTACATTTTGTTCTAGAAATCTCGCTTTTTATTTGATTAATATCTGTACCAATTGGATGCAGTGGTACTTCAATTGGTGGTTCAGGAATTTCATCAACAGTTCTAGTATGAAAGATAGGTTCATCGGGATTGTCAGGAGTAGTAATAGTGAATGAAGCATATGGTGTTATAACAGCCATTTCTTCTAAGTATTCAAAGATATATCTTTTGGAGCGTCTCCAAGTGCCTGCAAAACAACAAGTAACTTCTGTTCCATGTACTTTTAGTTGGTTCTTTGATTTACCAGAATATTTTGTTGAATCAACGATTTCAGGAGCGTTCTTAACAATATCAATAAACAATTTGTAATGACTGGTAAATTCAGCTGATTTTTTCTTAGAAAGAGCTAATCGTGATTTAATTTCAAATGGAACTCGAATAGTTGATTGAGAATAAATTAAAACCATTTTTGCTCCTAAGCCGAAGCGACCGCGTGATTGTCGTTCTCCATAATTGGAACCAGTAAGTACTCTTCCAAATAATTTTGGAATGTCAGCATGACGAATGCCAATTCCATTATCTCGTACAGACAATCGAATGAATTCATTACCAGATTCCTCGTCGTGTCTGTAATCTTCAATACCCATTAACTCGCCGATTTCTTCTGCAGACATCAATTCGATTAGAATATTGATATCAGGTAGAATTCCCCCTTTTTCAGCAGCATCTAATGCATTTTCGACTAGTTCTCTTATGCTTGTATAAGTAGATCTGGTAGGATTATCAAATCCTGCAATTGCTTTATTTGCTTCAAAGAATTCTGCAGCAGACCTTTCTATTATTTTCTCACGCGCTATCATTTCTAATGAACCTACTAGCCACCTTAATTTTTACTAAAAGGACAAGCTTGACACTATGTCCTTCTCTACATCCACCCGGGAATCCCTTCCACCTAGGGATTATTTTCTTATTTCAGATGCCTCTGAAAGAGTGAATTAAGAGCGAGTTTTGATTCAAATACTAAATTTAATTTCTTAAACTTATTGCTGTTGAATCCGCTCAAATTTCGTCCTTCATTATTTCACTTTCTCATTTCAAAGGGTTCTTTAATACTTTACCGTTCAAGCAAATTATCTTAATAACATTCAATTGTTAAACTACAATTGATATACTCTGCCTATGTTCCGAGCCTTCTCTTCTTCGAGGTGGTTGCCCTCTCAGAGTCAGCATTGCTCATGGTCAAAGAAGAATGCATCTCAGCATCCATAGCAGTATCAAGTTCTTCTCTTTTACTTGCCGATAGTGAGATAGTTCCTTTTGATATTTTTAATCTTTTCTTATAGTAATCATTTATTGCCAGATTTACCATTAGCAACAAATGGTTTCTTAAACTACTAATTCCATAATCCATTGATTCCACTATTCGCTCTAATTCTTTTGAATGATAGATGTAATTATATAATCTATATGGAGAATGTTGAACTTGCTCAAGGTCTTGTTTTAAAAGTTTGAAATCTATTTCTCCATTCTCCCGATTATATCGACTTGGAACTTTGAATCGCTTCTTTCTACTGATTGAAGATGCAAGTCTATCGTAATACTGCAAAATTGGCAAGAGAGCATTTGTATGTTCTGCACCATTATGATGATTCACACAAGCAGTTCTAATTTCTTCATCTTCGATTTGTAACTCTTGATAGATTTTACTTGGATGTCGCTCTGTATGAACGAAATCGTGAAGCATTAATACTTTAAGTAATTTTAACAATTTTTCAGGATAATTTACCCCTAATCCTTTCCTAATTTTGAATTCCTTTCTTTGGTTCGCTTTCGTATGAATAAAGGACTCAATTTTACATTCAAGCCATTTCACTCGACCGAAACCTTCAGAGGAATAACTGCCAAGAAAACGATTGGTCATAAAGGAAGAAATTTTGGTAAGAAGCTTCTCTGTATTATACCCTACACAGCTCACTTGCACAAATCCTCGATAGGCATGTAAAACGGTCGGTGCTCTTGATTCCCCTTTCACCAATTTGCTAAAGGAAGTCAATAGTGGTTTTTTTTCTCCGTTACGATCTCCTATTACCTTTATCCAACAAGCTCCTTTCTTCACGAGTGGTTTGGAAAGGATGATTGGTGTATCTAAGCGACCAATTAATGTAACCTTTTTCTTTAATTGTGGTTCTGCCAAGCCTTTCTCACCTTGCTTAATTCTTCGTTCAAGTTCTCCGCTCTTTCTTCCTCAATGATAGCGATTTTTCCATTACCATTCTCTTGTCCCAACTTTCTCTCAAAAACAACCCTTTCAAAAGAAATGTCTCTCATCTCAAGACGACCATACCCGCTTTTTCCGCCTCTTCCTAAATGAGTTATTCCGAAAATTCCTTTTACGAGTAATCCTAGCAACCATTGCGGTAATTCTTTAGAGAATTCCACATAGAATTGAAACTCTCCGGAGAAATATTGTTCAGAGAAATCCTGAAGTGGTTTTTTGTCTCTTCTGGATGAGTGGCGATTCTCTGTTGAAATATACACAAATGAAAGACCGGTTTGTTTGGTTATTTTGTCCAATGGTTTGTCTGTCTGAATGATAGCATCGCTCCAGACTCTAATAGGGGATTCTTCACCTAACATTCCGAATAATTGTCTAATGGCACAAGGATTTTCTCCACAAGCACCCATGAGATGTTCGTGTTCAAGAAGAGTCGATTTACCAGTTCCTTGAAATCTTTCCTTTAAAGTTGGAGAACAATAATCAATTCCTTTCTGGTGAAGAATATTCATTATACTATGACGAATAGCACCACGTATTCCTTTAACCACTCGAGAGACTCCTTTATCATCTTTGAGGATTGTTAGTTGGACTTTCGCATCAGCTTTTTTCCCTTCTGCTTTTACTCGCAAATCATTGAAATCATCAAAGATACTATCTTTGTTTTGTCTCAAGAAATCCTCTAATTCTGCTACTTTAACATTGGTCTTTCCAATATATTGGTAGGGTATTTCTCCTCCTCTCATCAAGTAAGAGCTTTTTCCACTACTACTATTCAGTGGTTTCGCCCACCACGCTTGAACTTTTACTGATATTCTGTTGAACTCGTTTTTCATAATAATCATTCCGTATATACAAAAATATATACAAAAGATAACATATAAACGTACCTAATAAGCAGCTTTTAATAATATATAAGTCAATAATTTATTATTATGAACAAAGATCAAGATTCAGAAACCTTTCTGAAGAAAAAATACAAACTTACTAAAGTAGGAAATTCATTCAAAATAACTTTACCAGTTGATTTTGTGAAAGGATTTGGGTTTGAAGAAGGGGAAGATCTAACAATAGCAATTGATATTGCAAATAAACGTTTTATTATAACTAAAGAGGAGTAATTATGTCTATTGACAATATTTTAGGACAGATTAAACTAGCGGAAGAAAATCTCTTCGAAGAAGATCGACATAAAAGACAAGAGGCAATTCATACATTTCCTCGAATTTTAAATGCTAGAAATTATACAGTAAGAGAAGCATTGAGAGTAAAAGGACTAATTAAACCAATTATCCCAAAACTTATTGAGATAATGAAAACTGATGCTGATATTGGTTTACGCAAAATTGCTGCAAAATCTTTAGGTGATATGCCAATCTATGATGGTATCTACAAAGAGTTGCTTGAGATTTTTAAGCTTGGAGAGATGGAGAATGAATTAAGTTGGGCGGTAGGTGAGAAATTATTTAATTTTCCAGATTCTTATCTTGATATCAAAGAAATACTTCTTGAGATGCTACAATCGAATAACCATAATCATAGAATACTAGGTTTAGCAATGATTCGAAAATATCGGGAAAGCTCAGGTCGTTCAGGAAACGAATATCTAGGTTCTGTTTCAAGAATTCAACTTGAGAAGGATTGGTTACTAATTCTCCGTAATTTAGTCCGAGAGGCTAAAACTGAAGAAGATGCTCAACCTGCCTATGTTACTCTTGAAAAAATCTCTCCCGATAAATCAGCTGAACGAAAATTATTCCAGAAGGAATTATTATACAAAGTTATGTATGAAATTCTTGTCAAAATCCAACCTGAAATCCAAGTGCAGTTAACTAGAATTATGGAATTAACAACTCCTCTAATACAAGAACATGGTAAAATCCCCAAAAGAGCTGAATTAACTAACCTTGATTATACCAAAGAACTCCATGAGGCGACAATAAAGGAACTTGTTCAAAACGAAGATATCAAAGGAGAGTATTTTGAATTGGAGCAAGTTTTTGTCAAAAAAGGCAAAGAAATAAAGTTTTCCTTGACTTCATCCAAAATTGCTAAGAAATATTTGTGCAACAATTGTGGTTCCTCTATTAAGCATGAGGATCAAACTTGTTCAACCTGTAAAGAAGAAATCCTCAAATGTAATGTTTGCAAACTGCCAATTTCCTTTGGAGAAGAAATAGGTATATGTAAACATTGTAAATCTAAGTCTCATTTGAGCCATCTTCAAGAATGGGTGAAAATAAAGGGAAAATGCCCCACTTGTCAAAAAAAGTTGCAGTCGGAAGAGATTATAACACTTTCTAAGAACTCAAACTAAGGGGCACTTAAGTAAGGAAAAAATTAGTACAATACTGATATTAACCTGTAAGAGAGAATAATTTTGCTAAAGCCACTTTCTTGGACAAATGACCCATTATTATTTGATAGTGAACCTTCTCCAGTTAATAAGTGGATAAATGCTAATGAGCTTATTCAACAGAACCGGAGTAAAGAGATTTTTCTCCCAGAAAGTCAACAGTTACATCTCTATCCTATAATGGTTCGTAGGAATGATTTTGTTCGGTTGAAATCTTCTGACCGAATCATGGCTCGATTTCCATTCATGGAAATTAGCGAGGAAAGTCAAGAACGAATCATGGATAAGATCCTTCTTCTCTCTGAATTAACTCGAGACTACTTTTACAAATCTATCAATAAATCAATTCTTCAATGGAAAGAGGACATTCTAAGATATCTAAAGCGAGGAGCAATTCCTTATCCAATAGTAAGGAGTTTCTTCGAATTAGAACCAAGTTTTTTTTCTATGTATAATAAGACCTCTCTTCACTTCACAAGTGCTCGTGGAGAAGAGTTCAAGATGCCGACCACATTAACGAAAGAGCTTGCCTATCTTGCGGGGATGGTCAATGGTGATGGTAACTTGCAAAAATATACTCTACGAATCGTCGACTTTTCCATTACGAATATCAAGCAGCTCCAAAAGATGTTCCAGGATTATTTCGCACAAACAGGGAACATTCTCTTTAAAACACCCAACAGTCCGGAAGTAGTGATAACGAATCTCTGGGTGGTAAGGTTATTCTCATTCTTAACAGGACAACCAATTGTAATGAAGAAGTATGCCCATCTAGGTGAACCATTGATCTTCAAACAAGAGCTTTATCGTTCCTATTACTGGTCTGGAGTGATGGATGCAGATGGGAGTTACAGGAATAGGAATGTTAAATTTGTAAGTGCTTCTATAAAGTACGTAAAAGATTTCAAAAAATTTCTTTTTGAAAATAAAATAGACTCTAAATTG
Source organism: Candidatus Heimdallarchaeota archaeon (assembly GCA_030614005.1). Lineage (GTDB taxonomy): Archaea > Asgardarchaeota > Heimdallarchaeia > JABLTI01 > JABLTI01 > JABLTI01. The sequence goes on from JAUWKS010000021.1 coordinate 41,631, forward strand.
ACTGAGAGAGAGGATAATACAGTTATCTTGTACATCCCAGCTAGATTCTATACACAGTTATCGAAATTGTTGACTTGTTTACACCCAGAAAAGAAACACGAGTTTAATAAATTGAAAATAACTCCCTATCGCTCAGCAACTTTTTTTGCGGGATTCAAAAAATCAACTCTAGTCAATGGTTATTTCAATTTCAGACTTATAGGTAATCTAAGTGTAGCTAATTTAGGAGACACAATTCGTCAATTCCGAGGAAAACAATCAAGAAAAGCTTTTATCGAAAAAGTATCTATTAGTGAAAGAGCATTACAAAATATAGAAAAAGGGAAAATGAGTATAAACATTCTGCTTTTAGATGAAATATTAAAACAAAGAAACCAACTGCTGATGTCTTTTCTCTCTCAACAAGAAGCAAGTCTTTATCACATTCGAAGTTCAACACCTGTGAAACTCGCTACACAACCGAACACACAGCTCGCATCTCTACTGAAATCATTACTCTTTTACAAGAAATGTCTCAAAATTCCGAATAGTAGCGATAAACTTGCTAAAGAACTAAAAGCTTATTTTCAAGTAACTATAAAAAACAATCAAATAACCAACAAATTACTTTTACTATTCTTTTCTACTTTTTGTGAGACAAAACTTTTCTAAAATTCTGATAAAATATTAGAAAAAATAGGAATAAACTGAACTTCAAATTTACCTAATGTACAAGAGGGGTATTTCGAGGCATTTTTGGGCTTTAAAATGACTTTCTTGCTGTTTTAAAGCACTTAGAATCGACCTTTGATTTATGCTTTCAGACTTTTTTGCGAGAAGTGGTTTTTTCTCATATTCTAGTTATTCCTCGGTAAGTTTTATGATTTTTTTGTGAGTAATCTGTGAGCTTTTTGGACTTTTTTGTGATTTAGTACTTTAAATGGTAATTTTGTCAAGTAAATGAACAAGGGATATTTATGTCGATTCATGATCCATTGATTCTAAAAACAAGTTCGAAGTATTCATTACCTGAATTTAACTCTAAGGTTAAATTCACTTCTGTAATGGAAGAAGTGCTGTACACACTCTTAACTTTCTTCATCCTAAGTGGTGAATCAAAATTTACAAATGTGGTGAATGATTTGATAGGTGTACTTGATCGTTCCCAAAATGCTATTGGCTCTGCCTTAAAATCTCTTGAACAGTTGGAGCTACTAGCTTATTATCGAGATGGTAGATTTAGAACCGTCGAACTACATCTAGAAAATGATTTCCTGAAAAGCGTTACTGCAAGATTCTTTGGAATAACTGATTTTACGAGTATGAAATGCAAGAAATTGAAGCAAATGCTCTTTGGTTTTTATCCAATACTTGATTTTGAGCGAACCATGACAATGTTTCAAAACGAAACTGAGCGTTTGGTTTTGTTGGTGGATGATTACCAACACTTGTTTGATTGGGTTAATAAAATTGAGGAATTGGAAAGATTAGCGAAAATTACTCACTCTACTGATGATACTGTTGATGACAATCCAATTTTATTATTTATCGATAAAATTGTATGTGCGATAAAATATAAAAAAATGCAACAAACTGCTGATCTAACATTTCAAGAATTATCTGAAATCGTTAATGAGATTGTTTCAGAATTTCAAAAAATTCCTCCTTGGTCAAATGATGCTGTAAGTGGAAGGTGTAATATTTGGACTCACATATAGGAGGATTTGTTGTGAGTTATACAAAAAACGAGCTCAGAGAACGAATTTTCTCACTTTTCACTCAGGATGAGATCGGCATGGTTGGTCTCTCTAACAGAGAAGTTTCAGAACTAATTGGCAAGGAATCGAAGGATACCAATCAAGTATTGAAGGGATTAGCTGATGCTGGCAGGTTATCACGCAAGAAGATTAAACGTGGTGTTGATCCAAAAGTTTTCGTTTACTTTTCACCATCTTTTGAAGTAATTGATGAAGCTCCCGAAAGGCTTTGTAATAACTGCCAAAGACTATCTGGTTTAGAGAAATGTATTTTGCTTAGATTAGTAAAAGAAACAGCTGCTTGGGCTTTACGTGATGACTTAAAAGCACGTGCAAATGCAATTAGTTTGTTAGGTGTTGAAGGTTGTGACTTTCATGATCCTAGACAAAAAGGTCAGTGTAAGTGTAAAACGATGAAGGATTTTCTCAACACTAATACTGATCCTGTTACCTTTGAAGTTCGTTGCCCTATAGATCGATGCCGTGAAGTCATTGATGAGCTCAGTATTTCTCTAGAAAAAAAGAACATAGGTGCGAACACTTTGTATTGTCCTCATTGTGGTTCTCCTATCAATTTCACCTTCAACCATAGTTTAGGGAGATACAATGTTCAATACTATGATAGTCGTTTTGATATTATGCAACGAGATTATAAACTGATCACAGGTATGGATCTTGAGAGTAGGTATGTTTCAGATCGTTCCCATGGTTTTTCTCTTGTAAAAGAAGAGAGTTTTCATCTTGATTTAGAGAATAATGAAACTATCTATATTGGAAATGAATTAACCCCTACTGAGTTTATAGATTCAAAAGATCTTGCTTATTTTTCTTTGAATCAATTGGATTACATAGCGGTAAAGGATGCTGATGATTATCTCTATCTAAGAGACAAATTGCATGAAATTGATCCTGCGACAAATAAATCTCTCTATTATAATATTGAGCTTTTACACTCAAGTAAACCAATTGAGAGTACAGAACCGTCATTAAAGGAAATCGGTGGTAATGAGATTCTAATCGCAACAGGAGCAATATTCTTTCCGATGTTTTTCTCCAATATTCTTGACCGGAGAGCAGTTCTTAAAAAGAAAATGGTTGATATGACAGATACTGAATTTCGAAGTGATTTCAAAAGCGCTCTAGCACGTTTTGATAGGAATATCAAGAAATATCGCACTCCTTGGAACATTTCCTCTCGAGAATGGCAACAGAATGAAGGTGGTTTTGCTAGCCTAATGGACACTCCATTCAAACAAGAAGCTGAGAAATATGGATTCGAGAATCTTTCGAGAGAGAAATCTAGGATGGTCCGAGGGGAACCTTTCATGCATTATGGATTATTCACTGCTCGAGCACCTAAAGCGAGTTTTGAAAATGGTGTGAATAAAGTAACTGATAGATACATTAAGGAAAAAATCTATAATGATCTTTCTGTTCCGTGGAATGATTTGCGAGGATGGTGCCATAGAAAATACTCCTTTGGTTTGTTTCTGGATTATATTGAACCACCTAGAGCAGTTGCACCATTATGGATAAATGAAGCTATTAGAAATAAAGAGATCACTCCGAATGATTTTAAGATAGAGCGAGGAAAAAGGTTTGAGAAATTCTATTATATTAAACCTAATTCTCATGCACACGAAGTTGTGAAACGAGTAAGCAATCAAATTCTCTGCACAAGATTTACTCTTACTACTGGCTCGGAGCTTACAATGAAACAGATGATAGAGAAATCTGTTACTCAATTAAAACAACTCTTAAATCGACTTTCTAACTCTACTGTTGAATTATTTACAGAAAACAGAATAAATGGTCCTGTAAAGACCATCTGGAAGAAACTACAAGAAACAAACAACAAGAACTACTTGACTGCCAAAGAATATCAAATGTTACAAAAACATGTTCAACATTTCTTCCGAGAAGAATTTTCTTTTGAACCTTATACAATTGCTGAGATTCAGTAGGATGATGAGAAAATGACAAAAAAACATGCAACCATAACAATATATGATTCTCTAAGAGATTTGAATAGAGTTATTGCTCTTATACTGGTAGATGGTGATTCAAGAATTCGAATAATGGAAAATAGGCTCAACTATAGATCTGTTTTACACAAAGTTGTTTCTAAAGGATTCATTCGTACACATGAGATAGTTACTAATTGGCTAATAGAATTATTTGAAAATGGGGAAACAACTTCTCTAACGTTTCATGAGATAATGGATAAACTACCTTGGTCCTGGGATACGACTCGAGAGTACTTTGATTCTTTAGAAGAAGAAGGTATTGTACAATATTCACGTGATTCTCAAGGAAGAAAAATTTGCACCTTAACAATTGAAAGTGAGTCTAGAGCAAAGCAGATAGATAATTTGCTCAAGTTTTCTAAAAGAAATGAAACACACTCACTAAATACTATTTCAGAAGCAAGAAAGGAATTTGCCAAGTATAATACAAAATTGAATGAATGGTTTTGTATGAACTATAAAATGAATGATCTGAGTTCTCAGATTAAGCAAGCCCCATTATCTACAGTTGAAAAATTCATCGAGACTATAACCAAAATAATCAATATATCCAAAGAAGAAGATCTAAGATTGAATCTATTAGACTTTTTGAAGCAATACCCATTATTGCTATATTCAATAAGGAAGGTTGAGTAGATTTGGTAGTCAGGGAGTACGAATTAAATCTTAGTGCAACAGAATTTCTATATTTTCTAGATTGCCCCCAGAAATTCAGAATTTATCGTATCCTTAATCCTTTACCATACAAAGAAAATTTCTTGAGTAGTAGAAGGTCATTATCTTCTTACAAAATGCGAGGATACCAGGGAAAGAAGAGTGATGGTATCGATTATCATAATTTCTTTGAAACATTTCATAGAAAGTATGCAAATGTAATCAGTCAAACAATACCCCCAGATGAAGTATGCAAGGACAATGTAAAATTACTTTACTGGACTGAACAACAGAAAAACTACTTTACAGCAAAAGAGGATTGTTACTGGTATCCAATTGATAAAGAAATTCGATTAATGACTGAAAAGAAAAGAGGGGTGATAGATTGTATAGAATTATGTGAAAAAAGGAATGGTTTTAGGATTATAGATTATAAACCAACATTTGATTCCAATGATCATCTTCTATTGCTGTTTTATGCAAGTTTATTCAACGAATATCGCTTAGAGAATAAAGATGAAGGAGAATATGATTTTGATGTTTTGGAGGTTGGTTGTTATTATTATGAAATGGGTGTAAGAAAGGTCTATAATTTGAAAGAAGTAAACATTTTAGCATTTGAAAGAATTTTTGTTAAGTCATTGGAAAAAATTCTTAATAATGAATTCTTTTTAGATAAAAGCTCTTGTTGGGGTTGTATTTTCATACGTATCTGTAAGATAGAAAAGAGTAGAGAATATAGATCTTGAATATTTAATAACAAGAAAACAACCACAAAAAAATAGATTTATAAAAAGTCAAACTATTTCTTGATTTCTTCAATAATTGGCACTATACCTTCCAATGGCATATTTTGTAAACAGTTTGGACATGTACCTTGTGTTTTCACCTACTCTTGTAGATGTTTCAGATGGCTCTTTGCTTCACATAAAGAGCATTTACCAATTTCTTCAGCAAAGGAGATTGGAAGTTTGCATACAGAGCATGTAAGTATTTCCTTTTGGCAGCTGGAGCATTTTTTCGAAGCAAAATTATCAATAATATTTCCACAAGAATTACAAGAATATATTCTAATGGTTGAAATTGGCTTTTTAATTAAATCTTGAATAATGCCATCAGTTTTCTCTTTCTTAATGAAAACTTGTTCATATGGTTTATACTCACCTAATTCAGGTTTTTCTTCAAGAATTTCCTTGATTAGCTCTTCAACGATTTCCTTTGGAACAGAAGATAATTCAACGATACGAGGTAAGAGCATAGGAATATTAGGAGTAACCTTCAAAAGAATATCTAAGATTATTTTATAACTAATTTGTTTTTTCTTTTGTTTTATTGCTTCATAGTATGGATAAGCAAATTTTTCAACATCAGAATAACCTTTTTTCACAGCGAATGTAATTATTGCAGATTTATATAACGACGGTGAAATAGAGATAATTTTCGGTTCTGAAAATAGCAATATAATCTGTCTAAACAGTCAAGGGAAAAAACAATGGTCATATAGTACAGATGATTGGATATTTTCTTCACCGGCAATATATGATTTAGATAAAGATGGCTATAAGGAAATTTTAATCGGTTCTTATGATAAAAACATCTACTGTTTAAATTATGATGGTTCTTTGTCTTGGAAATTTGCCACTGATAATCTAATTTTCTCCTCTCCCTCTGTTACTGATTTAGAGAATGATGGATTTATGGAAATTCTTTGTGGTTCTGATGACAATTATCTTTATTGTTTGGATTATTTGGGTAAAGAAATTTGGTCGTATAAAACAGATAATATGATTTTTTCCAGCCCTTTAATTGCTGATATTAATAATGATGATTTGTCGGAAATAATCATCTGTTCTACAGACAATTTCGTTTATTCCTTATCTCTAACAGGTGTTTCTCAATCAGGGGATAACCCTTGGTATTGTTTCAGAGGTTCTATTCTCCATACCGGGTGGATGGATTCTGACAATGATTTCATAGATGATCTAACTGAAAGCTATCTTAGTGATCCCGATTATCCTCTTACGAACAACATCTTCCCCTCATTTGACTTGTCAAATAAGAACTCAATAATAGTAGTAACTCTGGTATCCATAACACTAATATATATACTTCGAACGAAGAGAAAAAGAAAACGCTTCGTTTAATAACATCAATTAATACTTGCTTGCAGCGACACCGATGTACCAAAAAGGTTAATGTTCCTCAAAACATAACTTGAACATCGGTACGTCGCTCATTTTCTATCTTTTTATAGTTTGAATTACACTTCTTAGCAAGTTTGAAAGCATTAATCATTGAAATTTGAGGAACATTAACATGATACAAGCTATAGAAATTGTGAAGGATCCTGAAGAAGAAGCACTCTTACAGGAAGCTCTTCGCGAAAGAGAAATGGATCTATGTAACTCCTTGATTCTCTCCTATAGACAAGCTATTACAAGCTCTAAAGTCTATTTCCGGCAAGAAGAATGTCTTATCAATGTTGTAAAAGAGAAAATCAATTTCTATTTTCCAACAAATGCGTGGATAAAAGTGGACTATATCATACGATATAATTTCCGCTCAGTTCAAAAAAAATCCACCATAGACAGAACACTTACCAGATGTGAACTTGAGGAAATATTTAGTTTCCTATGTATGAGTGAACTTATCGACTATTTCGGTCGAACTTGAGTTCATTCTTCCCTTTCTTTTTTTATAGCGATAAAAATCATGTTAATACAAAAAAATTTCAATAACAAAAAATGCTTTCATACTCCCAATTCTAAGTGTCCATTTCTTAATATTTAACCTTTCAAGTGAAGCAAAACAAGGAATAGGAAAAATGTCAAACACATGACTTTTGTCCCCCGACACAAACAGTTTTTTTGGGAAATGGTTAAATAATATCATCAGTTTCGTAATTCTGATTACTTTTCTCTGGAGAGAGAGAAAATCTAAGAAAGAAAAAGGATGTATTATTTTGAGACATACGAAAGGAAAGAAGATTGTGCTTATGATATTTATGCTCACAATTTTCACATTGATACCCATTACTTCAGTTATAGCTGAAGCAGTTAAAATGGGCGACCCGTCAATTGAACATGTATCTTCTCAGCTAAGGGTACCTGAAGAGATGCAAAAATTATCTGCTAATGATACTGTTACAGATGCAATTTATTATCTTGATGTCGAATTACTGGCGACAAAACGGATGGCTGCAAATGTGAATGGTACTTTATCGTTCAAAGATGACTTGCGAGATTATGGAATGGCAAATGGTTATCGGTTAAATAGGAATTTATCCATAACAAATGATTTTGGTGTTTGGGCAGATATGAACACTAAAGAATCAAAAACGACTATCTCACCATTTATTATAGAAGGGTTGAACAATATTCCAGAAAAAATAACTTTTATATTGGAATTAACATCCATCAATCCGAATGATGAACTTGAATATAGTAAAACAATAGAGTTTGTCGTAACTACATTTCAAACTGAAATTGATATTCTCAGCATTAGTAGTCCCGGAGATTATTACAAAGGGTATCAAGTTCCGATAAATATGTACATTAAGAACGTAAGAAGCTATTATGCTACAAGTGGCTATGTAACTATCCAAGTGAAAATCAGATCAATTGAAGCAGGAGAAACAGGTGATGAATATGAAATTTATGATGGTGGTCTAACGCCTTTAGAATTAACCGATACCAAAACGTTTTCGGTTACAATTCAACCATTAGAGACTAAACTAATACGGTTTAAAATTGACTTTTCAGGCTACTCTAATGGGGCAATGAATATTGGTGAATGGAAAATTGCTCAAGTATACGTTGATGCTGGCAACGCTCATGATACTGTAGATGAAGGAGACTCAGATTTCAATCAACATATAAGTGATCCAAATTATAGAATACATAAAAGACCAAAAAGTATGCAACCACATCCAGTATTCGTTTATTACATGTGGAATTCAGGAGGATCAGGAGACGATTGGGGTGGAACAAATCCCCTGCCATGGATAATTGATGGTAATGGTGACGGTTCTGTTTCTGCAGGTTTGTGGCGATTTAACACCTATGATAGTAATATTCCAGTTCGATTCAATATGATCATCTGTGTTGATGATCCAACGTGGGATATTCCCTCAACGCTTTCTGATAGTCGAAATATTTTAACCAATGGAAAGAATCATGTAGCGAACGTTCTAAATATAGTTGGAAATACTTGGTTAGGAAGTACCTATTATTTAAAAAGTCGAAATTGCGGATTCGATATTCTATTAATGGCAGCTGGAAGAAGTGCTACATATGCGGCTGGATTAGGTCCGGAAAATACTGCAATTGTTTGTAAGTCGGGTCCTGCAACCCTAAATATTGATTGGAAAAAAAATATTGATGGTTTAGCTCAACATGAAGTTTCGCATCTTTTTGGGTGCTTAGATTATAATCCGCCTGATGGTCATCCTAAGACCGATTGTATAATGTTTTACAATTGGTGGAAAAATTGCATCTATGAGATGTGCTATAATGCTTTTATAAAAAAACAAACTCCTAATTGGTGTGATCATTGCCAAACTATATTTGATACTAATTGGGATAGATTTGATTTTTATTATCCATAAACAAATTTTAATTGTAAAATGAGTATATAACTATCATATACTCGTTCTACAATAACATATTGGAGGAAAATTATAATGTTAAAAGGAAAAAGAACGAAACAAAGAAGTAAAGCACAATTAACCAAGATTTTTTCTAACATGGGATTAATGTTTTTGATTTTGAGTATACTGTTTGCCAATGTATCTCAAAGCTTAGGGAGTATGAATTATTATCCAGATAACAAATTAAGAATAAATGAGAAAATACACCAAGAGGCTTTCATCGATCATGTATATACACCTTTAGGTACGTATTTACTTCCTGAAGGTTCTACAATTAAAGTTAACTATACCGTCCTTCCTCAATCAAATTCAAGCGTTTCATTTCGTTATTACTATGATGAGCACAATTTTACCATATGGTCACCAATACCCCAAAATTGTATTCTTGCTCCAGGGGAATTTTTTGAAGGTACCTTTACTCTACAAACGGGTTTAACATCTCGTCTCGCGGAAGTAGGCTTTCAAGCTGCAGTTACAGATGGATTAACCAATGCCACTGTTCATTGGTGGTATGAAGTGCTTGTAACGGGTAAAACTCCTGCTGCTGGTTTTCTTGTTATAAGTGGGGCGTTAATTTTATTATCATTAGGAGTTATTGTCCACTCCAAAAGGAAAGCTATTAAAATTAACGAGTAGTTTTTCTTCTACA
>JAUWKS010000011.1 GCA_030614005.1 Candidatus Heimdallarchaeota archaeon
TTCAGTTTTACTCGAGGACAAGGAATGCGGTTCGGCATTCACGCTCATTTCCATAATCATGGAATAAACAAAGGGTTGATTTTAGGTATCTTCCAAACAGCTGGTATTATCTCTTTTGGATTAGGTGTTGTTTCAGACAAGAGAATTGTTACTGCTGGAACAGGAATTTTTGATTCAATGAATATTAATGTCCATCCATTCTGCGTAGCTATTGCAAAGGAAGTTTAAAGCTATTCTGCTGTATCAAAAACATCAATATCGCTTACACAAGGTGGTAAGAATACAACCTATACAATTTCTGTTGAAACTACTAATTTAAACGAAACATTTAGTGGTAATACATCTATGGTTATCTTCAAAGTTAGTGCTTATGTTTACTTAGAAGGTTCAGATTTAGAACCTGATTATGTTCTTCTAACTAATCTAAGTCAAGATAATATCTATACTGGAAATTTTACTGGCACAGAAAAAGGCAATTATTACATTGACTTCGAAGTTCTGGGTATGGTTTGGAAGTAATTAGAAATGTTGTGGATTTCAGAGTCAAGGCACTTCCCGGATTTAATATCTGGCTTGTACCCATTGGATTATCCGTTGTTGTAATTGTAATAAAAATTACAAGAAGGAAGAAAAAATGATTCTTCCTTATCAGTTATTTTTATTGTGCTATCTAATGCCTTAGTTATCCTTATCAACCAGAGCTTTTTCTAGAAGAACTGCTTCACAGATTTGGCAATATCTTCTGGAGCAGCTTCAGCAATTGGTTCATTGTGAAGTAACTCCATAAATCCAACGTCAGCGGTATAATTAGGAACCAATATCGGTCTAGTTACAATCTTAATATTAATTCTAAAGTGGTTTGAAAGATTTTCTCCAATTGGTCCTAAGAAAACAGCCATGTTAACAGACCTGGCATTTCTTCCGTTAAATAATGCGGCTAATGCTTTTGCAATTTCCAATCCGAAGAGTTCTGTTTCTTTTTCAGTGAATTCTGTTAAGTCTGTTTTATCCAATTTCACTATTCCTGTTAATTCATTTTTGCCAAATGGAGAATATGTTGCAACCCAGCTCATAAAATCATTATCAGAAATGAAACGATCTTTTAACGTTCTTTCAGAATTAATTAGATCCAACCAATAATTGCTACCATTTTCTTTGAAATATTGCTCAGATTTTAGTACTAAGTCTTCAGTTATTTTGGTTGGTTTTATGTCTTGTATTATTTGAATATGGGGATGTAGAATTGATGATGCAGATGGTGGTAGGAAGTTAAAATTGAACGATGGATATTTTACTTGTTTGTCTGAATTGTAGACTGCTTTAAAATATTTGATAGAACCTTGAACAGCATTTTTCCAAGTTTTCGCAGAGATTTTATTCATTGGTGTAAAATGTTGACCACCTAATGTTCCAACAGCATGAAATTCAGAAAATACAAATAGATTTGGGAATAAAGTGAAATCATCAACAATAATGCGTTCTCCCAATCCTAATTTATCTGGGAATTTTGGTGTGGACTTTAGAACTTTTTCGGGGCAAAAAAAGCACTTTTGACCAGATTTATTGACTAAATCATCTAAATTTGTTTGAAAACTCTCATTAGGACTTGCTGCTTGTTTAACACGTTCAGCTCTAAGAGTATTAACTCTTGACCAATGGTTGAGTAGTGGATCTTTTCTGAATTCTATTTTTTGTTCTACTGTTTCGAAATTCTCTAGAGGACTTTTGATAGAGGCGAAACGAATTTTCTTTTCAAATTGAATCCCACCGCTTCCTTTAGTTATTATAATCTGATCTTTTGAATCTTTTATTGGAGTCATTTTTCATCACAAAAGCATTTTTAAAATAATTACCTCATCTCTAAGAAATTCCTTAAAAAGTATACTATTAGAACCAACTTCTTTTTAAACATTGAACCCAATGATGAATTTGAGACCTTGTGTGATACTTACCACAAACAGTTATTTTTGAGGTTGAAGTAACTTGTCAAAAGAAAAGATTGATCGTTCCGAAGCAATTCTTCGTAAAAAAAGAAATACTAAAAAAGGACTTCAAATGCGAAATAAAATTCTCATGTATTTATACGACATTTCAGATATGCGTGTTCCAACAGCTCAAATAGCAGATAATACTGGTCTAAGTTATCAAACTGTGAATTATCATCTTAAAAGCATGTTTGACGAAGAAGTAGTCGAAAAATTCATTATTGCAAGAAAATCCTTCTGGAAAATAACTGGTTATGGTCAACAAACAATCAAAAAATGGTTAGAAAAAAATAATCAATAAACTGCTAACCTAGCAATTTTAATCTATTATTAAATATATTCTCATTCACTATCTTATTCTGAACCTCAGTTAATTATTATTAACAATTTTTTGAAAATTCGAAATGAATGACATAAATACCAAATATTAATGTTCATGCGGACAGATTGCCTAAGAAAATTAAAGCAAATATTTTTGAATCACTATTGTAAACCTAAAGATGGTTGAATATATAGATGTCACAAGTATCATGGTATCCCTCTAACCCAAGAAGCAGGATGAACTTTTTCCTGAGAAGTTTTCCAATCTTTATTGCACTAGTAGCCTTTCTATATTTCGGACTTGATTGGCTTGGAGCCTTTGAATTCCTTGAATTATTGGTTAGAGAAAATTCAGCATGGCTAATGAATGTTATATTTGGGATGAGCTATGATGAGTTTACTAGAGGATATTTTGAAAGAATAGATGACGACATCTTAAATAATGGTATAGTCCGATTCGGCGAAGATTTTCCCGGAATGATTTTGAAAGGATATCCAATTACTCTTCTAATTATACGAGCTTGTACAGGTATGGAAGCAGGAGCACTTCTTATGGCTCTGATTTTAGTTACACCAGCAAAGTGGCATAAAAAAGCAATAGCTCAAGTAGTTAATTTACTAATGATGCACATTGGTAATACTTTCAGAGTTGCATTTCACTTCTGGTTTACAAATTACCTCTTCAAGGGAGGTATGGATGCTCATACTGCATTCTTCTGGGCACACGATATGCTAAGCAAGGTGTTCGGTTTTGTTGGCATAGTAATATTTACTTTGGTAATTGAACGAACGGGTGTTAAAATTGTTTCAACCTTTGGTGCATGGATGGACGCAATAGGTGAGGGAGTAAAACGTTTATCATGGAAAATCGAAGGACGATCATTTTATTCGAGATTGAAAACCATTGATACTTCTAATTCTGAAAAGCTTATTGTTGTCGATGAGATAGAACAAAGTGAAGTGCCCAAATCAAATATTGAAAAAATATTTTTCTATCCTACCAAGGAAATAAACAAGAATAAATGGAAATTTGTTGGTAAAACCTTTGGTATTTTTGCTATTGTATCTGGTGCTATATTGATGCTTGGTTTTATTCCAGGATTTAGTAAACTTATTGCTGGTTCTTCTGATACGGTTGCTATCAATTGGTTTGGTGCATCAAGAGAATCCTTTGAACAAGTAAACTATTGGTGGATTTCAGTTTTCACAAATGCCCGTAACGCAAATTTCAAAGTTGGATTATTTGGTACTGGCTTAGGTCTTGTTGCTTTTATGATTGGTTTAATAGTTGCTACACCCGGAGAATGGATAAAGAAATTATGGGCAACACTCATAACTTTCATTACAATTTTCCCATTACATATCTTTACTCTTGGTTTGCAGAAATATTGGGTGTATTCTTTAGCCTCTAATGATGCATTTAGAACTAATCATCCGTTACTTTATGTTAATTTTGCAGATATTCTTGTTTCCAATTTACCAGCTGTAATCTGGTTGCTAGGTTTTACTTTATTAATGGTAATTTATCACGCTCTCGATATCAAAGCATTTTATCTAATCTTTGCTTGGCTTCATAAATTATATTTTGTTTTCCTTCAACTTGTTGGTATTCGTAAAAGTCATGATAAGGATGAAATCTTTAGTGATGCAATTGAAGGAGAAAAAGAATCTAGTGAAGTGAAAGACAAACAAGAGAAAGAAGGAAACGAACTAATTTTCTCTTGAATCTCTAATAATAGGTGATGATTATGTCAACTAAAGATGAGAAAAGAAAGCAAAAATTCAAAGAACGTCAAGAAAGGGAGAAAGATAAACAAGCTATCGAAGAAAAAATAAAAGCTGTTTTGGAGAAGCGGAAACCATTTGATGTAAGATCTTTAGTTGAATCTCTTGGAACTGATTCTGATTTAACGCAAGAGAAAATTCTTCCTGTTATTCGTGAAATGGAGCAAAAGAAGGAATTAGTATTACAGGAACCAATTTTTGAACCAATAGATCCACCCAAGAAATTGAAAGACTATTTTTTTGCTAAAAATTATTTCTCCTATGAAACTTGGATAACTTTAACAACAATAATGTTAGTTTTAACTTTAGTATTAGTTGACGTTCGCTCTGGATTCTTCTTCTATGTCAGATATATTGTTGTCTGTTTCTTTATGTTAATTCTCTCTGGTTGGGCATTAACATCTGCGATGTTTCCTGAATTAGATGATAATCTTCGTTTTCTGGAGAGAGTGGCTACTGCAATTGGATTAAGTATTGTGGTTTTAGTATTAGATGGTTTATTTTTGAATTACACGTTTAGATTTACTACGAAATCAATAGCGTTGAGCTTGTCAATTTTTATACTAGTCTGCTCGGCGATCTCAATTGGTTTACGAATTAAACTCGGTCGAGATGGTTATATTTTCAAGAAAAAAGAAGATAAAACATTGATTTTTGAGGTTGCTGAAAAATGAAACGATTAGATAGTAAAACTGGAAATACTTTCCAAACAAGAAAATTATTGTTTAGTTTTATAATTTTACTTGTGATTATTCAATCAGCAAATTTATCGGATTTCAATACAATTTCACAAGTTACTGCTGCAACTGAAGAAGAAGCCTTCGATTCAATAATAAGCGCTTTTGAGAAAATAGAGCAAGCTACTTTGGAAGGGATTACTGTTCAAAGTTATATTGATGATCTAAATATTGCTTTGGAGAAATATCATAATGGGTTGTTTGATGAAGCATATTCTATTGCTGAAACTGTTAAGGAAGAAGTTACTGAGATAATTAATAGTGCTAGGTGGGGTAAAATATTTCCTTATGTAATTGTACCTGTAAATATCGTTTTAATTGCTGCGATTGTAGTCTTTTTTGGTAGAAATATTTTAGGTTGGTTTAGAAGAAGGCGTGATGAAGAATACCTAGACTTAGAAATAGTCTATGAAACAGCTACTCCTGAAGAAGGAATTGACCAATCAGCTGCTGAAGAAGGTGAATAATTATGACTAAGAAAAAAAGTAATACTCGAGCAAAACGAGAAGTCGACTTTGAGTTAGCAGCAAAAATTGTTTTAGTTTTAACTGTAATTGGTATTCTTGTTTCCACAGTTCTGATCTTTACTCCTCCGATAAGTGGAGAAGAATATGCTGAATTAGGATTACTAACCTATAATGCCTCAGAAGATAAATATGAAGCAGAAAATTACCCCACAAATTTATTGTACGATAATACAGAAGGTGTATCTGAAAATATCTCTTTGTATATTCTCTTAGGTAACCATTATGAACGAGCAAAATTCTTCGAAGTAAGATTAAAAATCGGTCTCCAATCCGTGCTAATAAATCAAGATGTCTATGGAACAAATGATACAACCTATTTCCATGAAGCTCATTGGAAGCAAAAAGTACTTGCTGTAGGAGAACAATGGACTCCTTCATCAGAAACTGAATTTAAATTTCAATTTACTTCGGCTATTTTGGATAAGCTCGGAACTAGCTCTACAGGATACAAAATAATTTTTGAACTATGGGAATGGAATAACCAATTAGATGATTTCAGTTACTCTGGCGTTCATGTCTATGTTACTTCAGTTAAACTGGTCTTTGTATAAAGAAAAACCGCGATTTCATTTACTCATCATTCAGTAATTTGGCAATAATTTCTTTTGATTGTTGCCTAGTTTCTGGAATGACGGTATTCAATAAAATTAATGAGAAATCTTCACATTCACGAATTTTATAGGCATTTTTGGTAAGAATATATTTTCCTTTTACCAAACAAAAATTATCAATTCTTAAATGCTCACAATTTTGGCAACAAGGACGTTCTATATTGAGATACATATCAATATGTTTGAAACGAACTATTAAAATACCAATTTTTTTATGCTGTAATTATCCATTTTTTCAAGAACTTTTTATGACATTCAAATTTACCATTGCAATTTTACAGTGACTATTGAACGCTTTTTGCCAATAATAATCCATAATAGATGTTATCAAGGTTAGAACAATGATTGAAGCAAAAATTGACCAAAACAGTCCTGGAAAAGAAGCTCGAATGTCTATTGTTGATGTAAAATAAATAATTGATGGGACTACTGCTAAAATATGAGAAAGTACCAAAGGAATCATGTAATATGTCGGATGGAGTAGTTTTATTGGTGCTGTATCTATTTTCTGCTCTCTGATATGATTCGCTAGACTTGCATATTTAAGATAATACATATACCACAAAATGGGTATGAAAAGAAAACAGATTGAAATAAAGAAAAGTATCAGAAGTGAAGAAGTGTTTACTTTGATAGGCTTTGCCTTTAATTCAAGAGGATAATGTGAATGTTTCTCTAAATCCTCGAAATTGAGATAAAGGTAAATTAGAAAACAAACACCAACTGTAGCAATGCCTAAAAGAAACCAAATAAGATAATTTCGTTCTGGCACCTGTGATAAGGAAACTGGTATATTTTGATTTTGGAATTCTTCCATTTCTATTTCTTCAATATCGGGGGAATGAAAAATTAGTTCCTCACTACTTACTGAATCTCCTTCAGGTTGCGGAGATGCCTTTTGTTTTTCAATTATTAAATTTGGTGAATCAGAATCATCCAATTTAATAGTGTAATCTGAGGATAGCTCTTTGTTGTCATCTTGCTTATTTTCTTGCTCTATTGTCATCTCACAAAAAGGGCAAACAAATACATCGTCATCAATAGCGGAATTACAATTTGGGCAAATAGGCATAGATAATCAACACTTAATTGTTCAAGGAAAGATTTCCATTCTTAAATTTTTACAAAAAAACCAATTCTTTTTGCATCCAAAAATTACAAAATTAATCTTGTTCTGTTCTTTTTTTTCTTTTCAGTTTTGAAATGATTTTATGATAAATTTTCACTATTGCAGAAGTTTCTTCATTGCTTGTATTTTTGACAAAGAAATTAATTATTACAAAAAGGAATATTAGTAGAAAAGCGAATATGATGCTAAAGTTAAACAAAATTCTTCTATTGGTAGAATTGCTAAATCTATCTAAAGGATCAGTATTATGTAGAAATTCTTGCCCATCGGAAAAACCATCTTGATCAGAATCAAATAAAGTAGGATCTGTTCCTATTTCATTTTCCCAATAAGTGCTCAGGTTATCGTCATCTTCATCAATGGTAAAACCGATAAAGAGTCTTTGGAAAATATAATCATATCTCCCTTCTGCAAATCCAGTAGTAACAATAAATCCTAGATCATTAATTGCTAAACTATTTATTCTACTTTGAAGATATTTTTCGTTTTTTCCAGACCAAATAACTTTTCCGGCAGAATCAAACTTTGTCATAAAAGCAACATTTTGGTTAAAGAAATCAGAAGTTGAATATCCTGCAATAATAAAATTTCCAGATTCAACAATTGCCACGGTCAAACCAACTTCATCAAGTTCATTTGTACCAAAGGTAATCCGCTTTTTCTCAGTTCCAGTTAAATCGTAAAAAATAATTATAGTATCTTTAAAATTGCTAATTTCTGAATTTGTAAATTCCCCTACGATAACTAAAGAATTATTTGATATTTCAATAAAAAAATCATTGAGTATTATATTATCAGCTAAAAGTGAATTAATCTCCCAGATTATATTTCCTTCCAAGGTTAGTTTCTGAACGGAATATTGGTTGGTATCTGTTGAAGTTTGACTATTTTTGCTATTGAAAACAAAATACATTTCTTCATTGGCGGTATCCAAAATTAATTTGGGTGCATATTCATAAATTTCGCTTGGAAATTTTTTCACCCAGATATCTAGTCCTGTAAAAGAATCAAAACAAGCTAAAATTATATTGGGATTTGTGTCAATATCAATAAATTCTGTTTCAATACCCGCAATGAATAATTTGTTTTCAAAAATTTCAATTGAATAACCAACTTCGGAATAATCCTCAATTCCAAAGGTGTTATTCCAAATTTCAATTCCAGAAGTTGCATCATAACAACCAATTAAAAAATCTGTATAGGTTATTCGAGAGATGTTTGCTGTAGAACCAACAATATAAATTAGATCTGTAGCTTCATTAAAACAAAGATCATAGGCTACATCTGTAGAATTATAGTCGTAAATAGCTATCCATACAAGTGATCCCGTTGAATTTAGTTTTCCTACGATAATATCTGATTCACCAAAAAAGTTAGTTAAAATAGTTCCAGTAAAGTAGCTGTTCCCTTGCTCATCAAAAACAATCGAACGTCCTTCAATTTCAAAGGATTCGCGAAAAGTGGTTGTTTTCCCAAAAAGATAATGAATATCAGCAAAACCTGGATTTTGTAATATTTCATCAAAACCTATTGTTTGGTTACTAATATTTGCTAATGAAAATCCATTTTTATTTTCTGGCACAAATATGTTGCAGATTACTATGAATGTAATAACAACCAATATTTTTCTAGTGATTATCATTCGCAATTTCAAGGGAGATGCACCAAATATGATTTATAGTTGTAGATAGTCTCTAGTTTTGATAATTGAATTTGCTTAAACTAATACGTAAGATATCTATGCCAAAACATATAAACCATTACTATCGTTCGTCAACCGTATCAAGAAACGCGTATAAATCCCTTTAAAATAGGTTTTAAGAATATCTACCTAGCATTTAGATAAACAATTAGACTTATTAGGGGGTTTTTGTCTTTATTTACATCGTTCGATTAAATGAAGCATTTAAAACGAACAATAATTCTGATTAAAGCTAAAGGATTTGCAAGAATGAGCGGACCAGATAAGAAAAAGCTAGATAAAATGATCTGGCAGCTTCGAGAAGGTTGGGGAGAAAGTACCCGTGTTGAAGCAGCTCGAGATTTAGGTTGGATTGGTACAGATGTTGCTGAAGAAGCTGTCCCTGAACTAATTAAGGCTCTCCTAATTGATAAAAGTGAGAACGTTAGAGTAGAAGCAGCTATTTCCTTACAATGGATTGGTGCAAAAGCATCACAGGCAGCGCCATCTTTATGTAAAGCATTGAGAGAAGATCAGAGCGAAAAAGTAAGAGAACGAGCAGCTATTGTACTCCAATCAATGAGTGATTCTGCCAGCGAAGTAGTTATCGTACTTGAGAAAGCAAGAGTTGAAGATAAAAGTATGCAAGTCCGACAAGCTGCAACAACTGCTCTTGAGAAATTATCAGAAAAGTTTGGTTGTAGCGATACTGCAGAACTTATTAAACTATTCAAGATAAAGAAAAAATAGTTTGCTCAACTATTTATTCTGAACCCTTGTTTTTATTTTCTAACTTTCATATATCACAACTAAAATAAACAAGAGAATTCAAGTCATAATTATGACGATACAAGATAGTGGAACAAAAAAGAATTTTATTTCTGTAGAAGATCTCTATCAGTTAAAACAAATATCTAATCCAACTTTTCGACCCAATACAAACGAAGTTTATTATTCGATAAATCAAGCCAATAAAGACGATAATGGGTACAGAAATGCTATTTGGAAAATAGCTGATACACCACAACAATTTACTCAAGGATTACCAAGCGATAGTAACATTAAATGGTCACCCGATGGAAAATTGCTTGCATTTATCTCTGTACGAGGAGTTCAGAGTAGCAAACCAAGTGCGGAAAGCGAACCACCAAAACCGCAGATTTACTTGATTCCTTTTGATGGAGGAGAAGCTATCCAGTTAACAAAATTACCAAATGGTGTGAGTAATTTTGAGTGGAGTTTAGATGGTACAAAAATCGTTTTCATTTCCAAATTTAATAAGGATGAGCTAGAAGCACCTTCTGATGAAGAACAAAAGGAAATGCTCCCAGAGGAAATCGCTCTGATGAAAATGAGTAAGAAGAAGCTAGAGGAAAAGAAAACAGAGCCAAGGGTAATAACTAGAACTGAATATCGTTCTGGAACTTCGTATAAAGATGATAGAAAAGGGCAAATTCACATCATTGATCTTGAAAGTAAAAAAGTAAAGAGATGGACAAATACTATTGAAGATGACTATTATTTTGCCTATCTTTTACCTGATAATTCTAACGTTGTAACTGCCCGTCAAAAACCCGGAGAAGGTGATGAAACACGAAATTGGGAATTAGTGAAGATTTCTCCAAAAGGAAAGGTTACAGTACTAGTCAAAGATCACTACGGGTGGGGGTTGTATTTTGAGTTATCTTCAGACGGTTCAAAAGCAGTATCCTCTATCAGCGATGAAAACCTTGGAACATTAGCTCAAGATAAATTATGTGTGTATGACCTTTCAGACGGAACGAGAACACTCTTAGCTGAAGAAATCGATAATCACAAAAATAATGCTATTTGGTCTGAAGATGATCAATACATCTATTTCACAGTTCCAGAAAAAGGACTGGCTGCAATTTGGAGAGTAAATGTTACTACAGATGAAACAGAGAAAATAGTTGGGGGAAAAAAAGTCATTGCAGGTTTTGATATATCAAAAGATGAAGAGTGGTTAACTTATCATGCTTTTCATGTAAATGATCCATCAAAGCTCTATCGATATCACCTACCAACAAATAAAGAAGAATTACTTGATGCTCCAAATCAAAAATTCCTCAAGAAAAAGGCACTCGGAAAAACAGAAGAGGTGTGGTATTATGGAAATAATGCCGACTACAAAATCCAAGGCTGGATCTTAACTCCACCCGAATTTGATTCAAATAAGAAACATCCACTAGCTTTGAATATGCATGGCGGACCTCACGTTATGTGGTCAAATCACCAAGCTATCCCAATGTTCCATGAATTTCAATTATTAGCTGCTGCAGGATATGTCGTCTTTTATTGCAATCCTCGTGGAAGTGATGGCTACGGTCAAGAATTTTATCAGGCAATTGAGAAAGCTTGGGGAGATGATGATTCACAAGATATCCTCAATGGTGTAGATCTTGTTGTTAAAAAAGGTTACATCGATGAAAAACGAATGGGTATTACCGGTGGCTCCTATGCTGGATTTATGACCGCTTGGATAGTAGGTCATGATAATCGTTTTGCGGCAGCAGTTAGCCAAAGAGGTGTATACTTCTTATCAAGTTTCTGGGCAACCACAGATAATGCTCGAGTGCTCATTGATGATGAATTTGGAGTATCTCCGCTTGAAGACAATCCATTTCTGTGGGAACGATCACCAGCTGCTTTTGCAGAAAATATCACAACACCAATAAGAATAATTCATGGTGAACAAGACTATCGTGCACCTATTCCCGATGCTGAAATGCTGTACCAAGGGATAAAACGCTCTCATCCTGAATTAGATGTTGAGTTAATTAGGTACCCCAGTGAAGGACATGAACTATCCCGTTCAGGGCAACCAACTAGACGCCTTGATAGATTGGAGAAAATTATTGAATGGTTTGATAAATATTGTCAACCAGAAAAATACAAATCAATAGAAGAGCAGAAGAAAGCAACTGAAAAATTAAAGAAAGAAGCTTTTGAACAGCTCAATGAGAAAATAAAAGAACTTAAGAAAGAAAAGTAATTTTTCTTTCCTTTCTATTCTTTTTTTGATACTGAAGAATTCTTCAGATTTTTATTCCTGACTGTTTGGTTCTAATTTCTTATAACCATGTTGCTCTCTGATGAAATCCCAATATTTGTTAACTCGAGTAATGATATCATCAGATATAGTGTGCTTATTTGGTTTGAATGATGCTTGCGATTCAACGTATTTGATGAACCTGTCTTTTGAATCTTCAAATCCATCAATTCGTAAATCTTTGTAAACTTTCTCTATGAAGTACATTGGTTTTTTAAGAAATTCTTCATATTGAATTTCTACGAGATTCTCTTTAGGAATTAATTTTCGATCTACATTGAATTTTTCATACATCTCTTTGTAATTTTCCAAAATTCCTTCTTGTAAATCTTCATCTTTCCAAGTCTGTAAAGCATAGATAGCAAACACTTCTCTGAAAAATCTTAGTGTTGAGGAATACATTTCGTAAGGATCACGATAGATATGAATGAATTTTGCATTTGGATACATATCCAAAATTGTTTTCAATCTGTAAGTGTTTGCAGGATTTTTAAGGAAAAGCATTTTTCCATCGTACTTCAAGGTCATCTTTTTAACAAAATAATCATATCTTTTTCTCCAATTCACCAAATCCTTTGAGGGACATTTGTCAAAGGAATTATATTGAGAATACAGTTTGAAGTTCTTTGGAAAGATGAATCCATTATAAAATCCAAATTTATCTGTAGCGCCAATGGCGTATTCTTCTTCTGTTGGTTCATCGCTACCCATGATTACATCATCCATAGGTCTGCTTTCTGGTAATGAGTAATCCAAAAGTCCTTTAGTAAATTTCTCAAATGCTAAGAAATAATGAGGGGCATAAGCTTCCAAGTTGGAAACGTAACCTTTGCTCTTGTCATGAGCGAGAGTAGTGATAAGAAAGGTTGTGCCAGTACGATAGTGACCAATAATAAATAATGGATCTGTTTTAACAACCGTTTTTTTGATTTTCCGGTTAAAACGTATTTTCTCAATCCATCCTAAAGGAGCTGTTAACCAAGCCAAAGTTATTGCATACCAAAATCTGGGCCAATATTTAATATGTATTCTAAATTTGTTTTGCCATAAAACACGGAAAATATTGGACAATGTAAAACCTGCGAGAGGTTCCTCTTTAACTACTAAGTGTATGTATTTATTTTCATTCATTGTGACAAATCCACCTGTTTCTATCCGTAATGGTTAATAGGTTGCCAAACCTAGGAGAATGAAAACGTTTGCAAATATTAATTTTATGTCTTACTACTGTAATAAGAGAGAAAAAAGAATCAAGCTGAGCTTTTAGGCTCAAGCTTTTCATAACCGAATCTGTCAAAAATAAAACTACATTCTTTATTCACTTTGGCAATTAATTCATCTGAAAAATTATACTTTCTAGGTTTGTAATCCTTATCTGTTTCGAGATATTTTTGCATGCCTTCTTTTGCTTCTAAAAATCCTTTAATTTTCAAATCAGAATACACTTTTTCCATAGTTTCGAGAGGTTTGATAATAAAGTCCTCGTAGCGAATATACAAAATATTTTCTTTAGATATATCTTTTACATCATCATCTATTTTTTCAAAAAGTTCTTTGTAAATACCCAGAATATTGTTTTTGTATTCTTCTTCATTCCATGTTTGAAGTGAAAAAATACGTGAAGTATCTAAATGGAATTTTATTGAAGAAGCAAAGACTTCATACGGATTACGATATAAATGAATATACTTTGCTTTTGGATACATTTTATTCAAATGTTCCATCCGATAGGAATTAGCAGGGTTTTTTAAAACCATTCTTTTATTATTATTCCTTAAAGCAACTTTTTTGATAAAGAATTCATAACGCTTTTTCCAGCGTTTCAAATCTTTGGGCTTAGCATCATCAAAAGATTTGTAACTTGCATATGTTTTGAAATTTCTTGGAAAAATCATGCTATGAAAGTATCCGTATTTATCATACGCACCCAAAGAATGTTCTTCTTCTCCAGGTAAATCAGCATTGATTTTTATCTCATCCATCGGTCTTGTTTCCGGAAGAGAAGCAATAATCAATTTTCGAGTAAAATTTGGAAATGCCAAAAAGAACTGAGGAGCATACACTTCAATGTTTGATACTAATCCTTTGCTTTTATCTTGAGTAAAAAGATAATGCATAAGTGTTGTGCCACTTCTCCAATGTCCTACAATAAAAATAGGATCTTCGGCTAATTTGTAATTGTTAACTTTGCGATTAAATCTTACTCTTTCAACAAAACGCAGAGGAGCTGTAATTAGAGTCAATGTAAATGCATACCAAAGTCTAGGCCAATATTTTATATGAACCCTAAATTTATTTGTCCAAAGTAAACGTAAAAGGTTACTTGTCGACCCACCGCCTAGTGGGCATCTGTTAATTATCCAATGATCTTTCAAAAATGAGTCCACCTTAATTTCTAAAATAGATTGAATGCCAATTCATCCCTAGTAACTTTAGAATGAATATAATTGTTTTGCTAAAAAAAGTCCGTTCTCTACAATATTTCTGTTTTTTTTAAAAATATTGAAAGAAATAATTTTAAAATTGAAAAGATGGAAACTATTATTGAAATTATTGGTTGATTAGGGGAAGAAACTAGCATTGAAAAAGATTATTTGCTTGAAATAGATTTTTGATATCAAGTTTTTCAAATTGAAACTGTTTTGTGATAACTCATTATGATTTTAATGCATCAAATATTCTGATAAATCTAACAATTGAGTAATTTATCGAGTATAATAGATTTTGAGGAATGCATAACAAAAGATACACAGCTTTTGATTTACTTTTTATAACAAAGGATTTGAATTTATAAAAAAATATTTTTAGAAAGACATTAAATTTTTTTCCAAAATTGAAGTGCCATTTAGAAAAAGAAGAAAGAAATAATTCCTACTCTTAGCTTGAGTTGGGAATCAATTTTTCTTTTTCGAGATAAGCAATGATTATCTTAATGCTTTCTTCTACTGTTTCATCTTCAGTATTACAGATGATTTGAGGATTAGGTGGAGCTTCGTAAGGATGGCTTACACCTGTGAAATCCTTTATTATGCCAGCAAAAGCTTTTTCGTACAATCCTTTAACATCTCTTCGAGCACATTCTTCTACAGAAGCATTTACGAAAACTTCAATGAAGGGAGCATTTTCTCCATTTGCTTCTTTACGAGCAGTTTCTCTTGCAGCAATAAATGGAGAAATGAAAGATACTAGAGTTGCTACTCCATGTTTTGCTAACAATGTCGTAACAAAGGTTATTCTTTCAATATTCAAATTTCGATCATCTACTGAAAAGCCGAGATCTCTTGTAAAGGTCTTTCTAACGATATCTCCATCAAGCCTTTGCACTCGCAAATCTCTTTCAAGGAGCACTTTTTCTAATTCAACAGCAATTGTTGTTTTGCCCGAACCGGATAGGCCGGTAAACCATAATACAAAACCTGGGTCGTTCATTAATTTTCACTCTCAATAATTTTTTAATTTCATTTTACTTTACAAATAACTCCTTTTGTTTTAAGAGGTATTCAGCAACTTCAGGACGCATATATTCAGTTAACCCGTCAAGTTGTTTATCGACAATCATTTTTCTGATTTTTTTACCGCTAATCATTTTTTGATATTCAGTGCCATCATGTGGACAAGTGTAATCATTCACTACTCCACCACATTTATCACATTTGAAGAATGAACGGAAGCAAATTGGTTTAATTTCCAAATCAGGGAATTTATCAAAAATAGCGTGTGCATCAAATGGACCATAATAGCTACCAACACCTGCATGGTCTCTTCCGACGATGAAATGACTGCAACCAAAATTCTTTCTCATAATAGAGTGGAAAATTGCTTCTTTTGGTCCACCGTATCTCATTCTCGTTCTGAGAATACCCATCATTGTTCTATCTTTGCGATAATAGTTGTCCATAAGAACATTGTAGGCACCTAAAATAACTGGATCAGTGAAATCATTTGTTTTCTTTTTACCAATGATTGGGTTAACAAATAATCCATCTACCATTGTTAGTGCGGCTTTCTGTACGTATTCATGCCCTAAATGAGGAACATTTCTAGTTTGAAAACCTACAACAGTCTTCCAACCCTTTTTCTCAAACAGAGCCCTTGTTTGTTGTGGATAGAAAGTGTATTCTTTAAAATCAGTGATAAAAGTGTTTACAAGATCAATTTTACCTGCAAATAAATTATCATTGGAATTAAGTACTTTTTCTACACCAGGATGAGCTGCATCGAGGGTTTGAAAAGAACTTTCTGCGATAGCTTTCTTCTCGTGCTTATAGATTTGTTCTAGATGTAAAACAGCAATAATTTTTCCTTCACTATTCGTTAAGGCAATATCATCACCTTCTGAATAGTTTTTTGCAGTAACATCATTGACATCGAATGTAATAGGAATGGTCCATGCTAAATCATTAACAAGTCTGTCATTTTTGATGATGGATTGAACATCCTCTTCCACCATAAAACCTTCGAGAGGACTAAAAACACCGTGTGCGATGTTATAAAGATCCTCAATGACTTCATTGTTTACCTCTAGTTTTGGCATAGATTGAAATTCCGATTCAATTCGAGCTTTATCTTTTTCTGGTAAGACTTTATCAGTTAGCTTATTACCGTGTGGGTTAATCATTATTGACAATCTCCAGTAATTTAATTGAAATATAGATTTAATTTCAATAACTAGTAATAGATGAAATATCCAAGGTGCTTTTTCAAGCTTGGACAATTTGAATGCCTGTGTCCGAATAAAGAAATTTAACCTCAAATTAATAAGTGTATTGAAGAATATTTCAAATTGAGTAAACATCTCACCAAAGAAAAAAGCTCCTTTAGGATTTAGAGAAATTTTTACTGATAGATTTAATTTTCTGTAAATAATCACTCTCGAGATGGTTTGAAGATTTTTTAACAATCTCTTTTTTATATTGAGATTCTTTAATGCGTTGCTTCTTATGGTGTAAAATTAGCTGAGCCCATAATAACCCTAAAGCTGCTTTTTCTTCAATTTGTTGATTGTTACTATACTCTTTACTGAAAAGAACTAATTCATCAGCGAATTTTATAACTGATTTCCAATCATCTGAATTAGTGGTTAGAATTAGAAAAGAATAGCCTTCTGCTAATTTTACTTGTATATTTTCATCAAAGGAATATCTATTTGCTATGCTTTTCAAAATTTCTAGTAGTTCTAACTTTCTCATTTCGACTGTTGAAGTAAATGCAAGAATCCCTTCATTTATTGCTCGAGCAATTTTCAAAGGAATTTTTTCGTCTCTGAGGCTTAATCTATTTGCTGTTTCAATTTCAATCTTTAATTGTTCAAGAAGAATTGTTTCCCCTCGTCTGGCTAAGAAGCTAATAAGACGTGTAATATTACTTACAAAATTAAACTGTTTATAATATTTAGAGAGAAATTTCAATCCCATCTTATTGATGATTTCTAAAAAGAATACTGTTCCAACTCCATCCAATCTTGCTGCTCTAAGTGTTGTTGCTCGAATAAGTGGGTTTACTAATTCCACAATGAGTTTTTTCTCAGACATATTTGAGACGTGATCAAATATTTCTTCTTGAGAAATGTTCAATTTAGCACTATTGTAACCATGCATGCCTACAGAAAAAATGAGTGCTTTTGTATGCAATAATTGATTAATAAGAAATCTATTATCATTAAGCTCAAGTTGCTTTAAAAATTCCAATTGCTCTAAAATTCTTTCTTCTTTTGTAGCGGCTAAAGTTAAATCGTCATCTCTAGACGTTTCATCTTGAATTTCATCAATAGTTTTTCTGTCAGCAGGTATTTGTCCTGTTTCCCGCAAATGTTCTTTAATATCATTATTATAATCAATTACTGCATCAATTTCCTCAACGATGCTGAATGGTTTGTTCTTTTCTAATTTTGTGTGTAGTTCCTTGGTTAATTTTTCAATATCCTCAATATCATTAATATCATAAGAAAGCTTAAGCCCTCTTCGACCTATTTTCAGAGCATCATATTCCTCTATTCGCATCATTTTTTGAATTGCAAGCAGCTTTCCTTCAGCAATTTTATATTGCTGATTCTTGTCTCGTTCTACACGTAAATCGATTACAATAGGAAGATCAGCTAATGTCTCCCAAAGATTATATTTATCCAATGTAATGCTTAATCGATATACATCCCTGTAAAATTCACTCTTATCTTTTCTCAATAATTTCTCCGAGTCTTGAAGTATCTCTCTGATTCCGGCAATACAATCCTCACAAGGTTTCTCTGTTTGATTATTTATACGCGCCATATTTAGAACTGCGTTGATGACTCCCTCTTGAAAAATGTCATCTATATCTTCTCCTAAAATTAAACGTAGTCCATTACTATTTTGATTTTCTGTGCTTTCACATTTGTGGCCACTAATTGAGAAGCCTATAAACTTCTGATAAAGATTTTTTATTGTTGAGCAATCCTGCTCATCAAGATAGAATAGTGCATTCAAGTATACTTTCGCATTTAGCAATTGAATGGCATCAATTAGAGGATGGAGAGCCCATTTCTCTTTTATCATAGAGATAATTTCTAGTATTTCATCATCTTTTCCCCAACGAATAAGTTCTATGGATGCTCGAGATATCGCATCGTAAATGGTTTTATTTTCGGGTATTTTAACGATAATATCAATAAAGTCAGTAAAAAGATCAATTCGTCTTGTATCACGAATGTTGTAGCTATCAATTAGAAGCTTGTAAATTGCTCGAGAGAGAATATTTACTAACTCACTAAATTCTTTGGACCACCAGGCAATTTCAACCAACTGATTCAAAATAACTCGTTCAGAGGTAACATCACCCTGTTCACTAAATGATTCCATTATTTCAAAGAGAATATTAGCAAATTCCTCTGTTTTCTTAGTGTCTTCTTTCAAGTCAATTTTACTTCTGCATTGTAGAATATATGCAAAGATATCTTCTTTAGACATCAGTAGATAGCTTTTTTTCAGCTGTTTAAGTTCCTTTGACATTGAGGTATTCACCTAATATAAAACACAGAGGATTATGAATCCCATTTTGCTTATCAACTTATCAGTAAACATCAATAAATCTCTTTTTCTTAGTGCATAAAAAAATTGAATAATAAAAAAGTAAGAGAGAATAGTGTCGCTATTATTCAAATTAGCGCCATTTTATTTTCTCTGTAATGTGGTCCGGCATTTTTAATGTGGATAGAACTTTGTGTTTACAAACAAATTTGTAGGGGTAGTCGCCAAACATCTCACCCATAAAATGGTTGGGAACTCTATTGCTTGACAAGTTTTCTACGACAACTTTCTTTCCAAGAAGTTGTTCAACTTTCTTATGCTTGACATGTTTTCCTGTGTCCAAATTTCCTAGAATATACAATTTTTGGATAAAATTAACATCACCGATGAGTGTAATGTCAAGTAAACCATCATCAATCACTGCCCCAGGACAGAGAATCTTTTTGTTTCCTGCACAAACACCATTTCCAATTGCAATATCTAAAAAGTTCATTTCACGAACTATTTTGCCATCGTCAATATCAACTTTCATATGATTTGTTTTGAACTTGAAAATATTTGCGAGAAGATTTTTTGTATAGGTAAAAGAGGTTTTAGCACCAATTGCACCTTCTGCCACAGCACCACTGATTCCAATTCCGACTAAAGAAAAGACATATCGCTCTCCATCATTTACCTCTGTGCAATCAACTTTTCTAACTTCCTTCTTAACAAGCATCTCAACCATATCTTCCATTTCTAAGGTGAGATGTAAAGCATAAGCACTATCATTCCCTCTTCCAACAGGTAATATTGCCATAGTATTTTCGAATCCTGTTTGACCAATACCAGTAACAACTTCGTTAACAGTGCCATCGCCACCGTAGACACCAATTATTTTATGATCCTTAACTGACTCTTTGGTTATTCTAATAGCATCATTAACGCCTTTGGTCCATTCTACTTCAAAATCAAGACCTGCTTCTTTGAAGGCTTTGATATATTTCGGCCATTTCTTACGAGCTTTCCCTGCATACGTATTTGGGTTACAAATGATTTTCAATTAACTTATCTCCGCAATGATTTGATACTGTTTTGATATTATCAGTTTTAAATTTAACCGAAAAAAACTCCAAAATGCGTTAATTTGTCGAAAACTAATCAATTAAATAGTAGTAATAAAATGTTAATTTAGTTTAAGGATCTAAGGAGAGGGATATAATAATCATTTTTAATTGAAGAACAAGGGAAGTAACTAAATGAGCTCAAAATCTAAAAATAAATTGAAAGTAATATTAAAATCAAAAGAATCATTTCTAATAATTTGTTTGATACTTATCCCATTAGTACTAAATAATCAATATTCGAACAATTATACTTCAGCCCATTCACCTGTATCGAGTCCAATGGAAATATTCTCCTTATGGAATGATACTATTCCCTTGATTGATGGTTTTGTTGATTTCAATTCTACAAGCTCAGCTAGTGAATGGACAACAGCAGCAATTTATGATTTATTTAATACTGATCAAGATCCATCCTCAAAATTGCTTTTAAAAAATGATGACACTAATCTCTATGTTGGAATAGATTGTATAAGCTATACAACAGAATCGCCTGCAAGTACATGGGGAATGGGCGTATACCTGGATCGTGATCATAACGGACTGCTAAGTCAAAATGACCGAGCAATATATTTTAAATCAAATGCAACAGATGAGCTAGTAATAATCTATCAATATAGCGCTCAGAACAATTTTTGGAAAGAAATAGAAACTGGTTATCTTGAGGACAACCTCACATCCTCGCACGTTGTAATAGATACTGATTTCAAGGACTCAGTTTTCGAAGAGCAACCTCATAGACAATATGAAATAGTTATCCCATTATCATTAATGCAAGTAGCCCCCGGGCAAATAACTGGCATTGCTTTCGAGGTTTTTGAAAATTTATTTGGTGATGACGAGGAAAATACTTGGCCATTTATTGAAACAACACCAAGAGATATAAGATTAAATGCTGGTCTTTGGGGCGATTTATTCATTGGGAAAAATTCTGGTGATTATTACACTAAATATTCTATCGAAGACAATTTTAACATTAAAGATTCTGCAATCGGTCCAAATAATGGTACCTTTATGACTACTGCTGATATTAATGGAGATGGAGATTTAGAGCTGATTATTAGTTCAAACCGAACTGTTTCTTCTGATAATAATTTATTAGCGATTTATGATACAATCGATGGAGAATTAGTTAAAATATGGTCTTCGTGGTTTTCTGTTCATCAGAATAAGATGTTTTTAGTGAAGCAAATTGTTGCTTACGATTTCGATGAAAACGGACAAGATGAATTATATCTTGCAGGTGAAGATAGTAGAATTCTAAGGTTAACAGAATGGGATGAAGAGATAAATGATTTTGATAAATCAGATTATGCTGTTACTCATACTTCAAGTTTAACAGGATATCTTGCAATTGGAGAGGCAACAAATATGGGTGTAATGAATTTAGTATTTGGAGATCAAAATGGAAAAGTCAATGTCTTGGAATATATTAATGCAACAGGTCTTTTTGAAAAAGATAAAAAATCACCTATTACTCCAATTGTTTCTGGTTATACTGTTGAAAAAATTCATGCAGTAGAAATTGCCGATGTAGATGCTGACGGTAGATATGAAATATTAATGAATTTACAAATAACTTCAGACGATTCAATTTCAACAACTCGGTTACAG
This sequence comes from Candidatus Heimdallarchaeota archaeon, assembly GCA_030614005.1. Classification (GTDB taxonomy): domain Archaea; phylum Asgardarchaeota; class Heimdallarchaeia; order JABLTI01; family JABLTI01; genus JABLTI01. The sequence continues at coordinate 21,565 of JAUWKS010000011.1, forward strand.
ATCTATGAGAGAACTATAGCGAAATACCTGGAAAACATAGAAGATGATTTGCCATCAGCTTCATCTATTTTAACTGAAGATAATTTTGGTCATACAATCATTGTTGCTGATGTTGATAATGACTTGGAATCAGAAATAGTTTTAGTAGGACAAAATTATTTGAGAATATTGAGTGCAAATTCTTTCCTAGATGCTGAACCACATTTAGAATTTAAAATTAATGATGAAGTAAATTCTCCATTCATGGGTGGTGGTGCATTAGTCTATGATGTGGATGATGACTCATATAATGAATTGGTTTTTAGTTGTAATAACGGCACTTTATTTGTAATCAATATTACAGATTCAGGAAGCAACTCATTATCTTACAATATAAAGTGGTCAAGTGATATTGGCTCTTCCTCAGGGAAAAGAAAGTCAATACTCGCTTATGATTTGGATGAGGATACAGAAACAGAAATAATATTCGGTGATAACTTTGGTCAAATAATGACTTTAGGTAAATCAGCTATTCCGGAAATAAGAATTCTCTCACCATCATCAGGTTCAACTGTTTCAACATCATCTGTTCTAATTACTTGGGAAGGATTAGATGATTTTGCTATTCACCATTATGATATTTTTGTTGAAGGCAGTATCCAAGGTAGAGTAAATGGCAGTCAAACTGCTTTTATTGTTTCTTTGCCATCATCAAGTAATACAATTGAAATTATTTGCTACGATGTTAACGGTAAGAGTGCTTCTGATTCAATTATTGTTAGTCAATCTACAACTGCACCACAAATTTACATTACAAGCCCTGAAAATTATTACCAAACAGCTTCTAATGACATTAGAATAGAATTCGATTATTCTGATCCAAATGATGATTTTGATCATTATGAAGTATGGATTGATGAAGCTCAATTTGGTGGAGATTATGCTCCATCTACTACTTTCGTAGATTTAACTTTGAATACCGATGGTGAACATAACATAACTGTAGTTGGTATTGATTCTAAGTTAAATAGAGGAAAAAGCTCAATATTTGTTACAGTTGATACAACTGCACCCTTATTGACAATTACTAATCCAATAAGCGGTTCAGCAATGAAACTGACAACAATTGAGCTGCAATGGACTGCATCGGATGCTCTAAGTGGATTATCACATTTTGTTGTGAAAAAAGATGGTTTTGTTTATGCAACCACATCAGCACTTTCACAATTAGTGTCATTGGATTCAGATAAAATTTATGATCTACAAGTTACTGCTTACGATCAATTAGGAAATTCAAGAATAGATTCTATCACAATAGTGAAGGATACAGCAAAACCAACCGTTTTAATCACCGATCCAATTGATGGTTATACAACCTCTTCAGATCAATTAACAATAAATTGGGAATCAGAAGATAATATCGGTGGCACGGGTATTCATCATACTGAAGTAATTGTCAATCAGCAAACAAAATATTCCAGTACAGGTGCAACAACAGCTACCTTTTCAGTTGAGGATGAAGGTGTAAAAGATATCATCGTTACAACATATGATAAAGCGGGAAATATTGATACAGATCACATCATTGTTTATGTGGATAGTACTGTTCCTTATCTCGAAATTCTTTCACCAGAAACCGGCTTCATAACTGGTTTGGATTATTTTATCGCTAATTGGTACAGCAATGATACTGGTTCAGGAATAGCTGAATACAATATCTATGTTGACAATGTATTAATAGAAACGATAAGTGATCCATTAGTAACTACTACAATAGTACCATTGACCCTTGATCACACTTCCTCGATAATAATTAGTGTAGTTGATGTTTACGGTTATGTATTTAATGATACTATTTCTGTTACTCAAGATTCCACTCTCCCCTCAATTGCACTTATTACACCGCAAGCGAATTTCTCTTACATCTCTGACTCATTAATTTCCATTGAATGGGATGTAGCAAATATTCAAGATTTCATTTCATACTTCATATATGTTAATGAGACGCTTAATCAAACTATTAGCGATATTTCAACAAAGAATACTATTATTGATTTGGGAGCTATTCCGATAAATGAATATCCACTCTTTAATCTAACTATTGTTGTTCAGACCCTAAGTAACAATATTTCAGATACAAAATGGATCATTGTTGATCAATCTATACCTTCAGTTACAATAATCACTCCGGCAAATTATACTACTTATTATCAAGATATAATCTATATTCAGTGGACAGCCAACGATCAGGGATCAGGTGTGTATAATTATAAAATTCTAGTAAATGGTCAATACCTTGAATTCTGCTCTTACGATAAAAATTATTATTATCTAATATTCAATGAAGAGGATGGAGAGCAATTAATAACCATTGAAGTATTCGATTTTGCTTCCAATAGAGCTACAAGCAACATTACACTTCTTTTGAATATCTTACTGCCTGAATATCAAGCAAATATTCCTACCATTTATTATACACAAGATGGTGACTTCCAATTTGATTTTACGGTGACAGACACGCAATCTGGTGTAAAGGGTTTAATTATGTTGTTAGATGATGATGAAATAGTGAATGAGAACTATGAATTAGCAATTAGAAATGAATCATTTACTCTTTCATATGACTTTAATGAATCATCATTTACTGCATTAGATGATAGTCATGAACTTGAAGTCGCAATACTTGACTTTTATAATCGTGAATTGATTCAATTATATATTATTAATATTGATACACAAAACCCAACAATTCTTCCAACAATAACAGTTGATTCTGAATTACTAACTGCAGATGGATTAGAATTAGTAAATGGTAGCAAAGAGAGTCTCTTGTTCTTGGTAACTGTTACAGACAATTTTGGTATAGATAGAGTCACTTTAACTGTTGTAAGTGAAGATTCGACTGCAACATACGATATGATTGCTGAAACAGAAGAAGGACTTCAAGTTGTACATTACTCTCTAAATTTAAGCATAGCTGATTTTGAAATAGGTGAATATACAATTATTTTCACTACATTTGATCTTGCAGGTAATAATCAAAGTTTATCATATAATTTGGCTATTATTCCTATAGTAGAAATCCCGTGGTTCCAACAAGGAAATAATGCTATCTACCTATCCATAGGGATTGGTGGATTACTACTTATATCAACAATGTTAGCTATAGGCGCTACAAAAGGACCCATTGCAAATAAAGATTGGAAAGAAGAAATTATTGCTGTTCTTTTTGTTAAGAAGACAGGATTAACTTGTGTTAGTGTTAATTATGTTCAGCAATTAATTCAGGAAGAACAATTAATTGGTGGAGCAATGATAGCAATCCAAAGTATGCTTACTGAAATTTCAGGAAGTAAATTGAAAGGAACGATTGAAACTATGGAACTAGGTGATAGAACCATGTTTCTTTTCTTAGGTGAATATGGGATCAGTGTTTTAATGGTTAATCAAGTTAAACCAATTCATAAGAAATTGCTAAAGAAATTCAATGACAAATTTGTTAAGAAATATTCTGTAGCATTAGAAAATCTATTCTTTGTAGATAGCACTTCTTTTCTTGGTAGTGAAAAACTTGTTGAAAAAATCTTTGGTCCAGTGAAGGAGATTACTCCAGAATCTGGAATTGCAAATCAATTGCAAACTATAATCGATGATATTAAACCAGAAGTAATCAGTATAATTGAAAAAGATAAGAAAGAATCAGATTTAATTCATGAAAGCGATTCTCCTATAGATCATTTAGTAAAACAATTATCTCGAGAATCAAATAGAAGTCTTACAAAAATAATAACTACTACTCCTGCAATAATAATTGCATTAGCTGAACAGAATTTTGATGAAGCAGAGACTCATTTACAATCTGTAATTATGGATATTGAACTATTACGTCAACTAGAAAGAACGAATTTTGAGTTGCAGCTATTCATCGAAAATATGAGAACAATAACCAATGAAATAAGGGTAGCTATTGATGCTGGTCGGCAAAATGATACAACTAGACTAAGACAAGCAATCGAAAATTCAACTAGAATTTGGTTTGATGACATAGCTGAAAAATGGTCTGATATCTAATTTTTCTCAAAAAAGAAATAAAGTAAAATGAAATATGTTTTATATTTCATTTACTCTTCACTATTATCAATGCTATCATTGAGTGAATCATAGTCGTTTTCATAGGATTCAACATGTTCTACTTCTTCTGTAGGAATAGTTTCAGCTAAGGTTTCAGTTGGATGCTCAGCGTTAGTTGATAATTCTTCAGAGTGTTCTCTGACTGGTTCCTCTGTAAAGGTAAAATCATTAGCATTTTGATCAGCCGATTCCTCTGTAGAGGGAGTTTCTCGACTATTTCTAAAATCTTCACTTCTCGCACCAAAGTAACTTTCAACCATTAGGGGAGCAGCATCATAATCATTCAGATTAAGCATATCTTGTGCTAGAGTATGCTTATAGGTCAATTCAAATTCAAGAATGAAATTTTTAAGCAAATCTTTCAAAATAGGCTTCGCTTCACTTACCAATAGGATAGCATTTCCAAAAATTCCAGAACAAACAAGAAGGCGTTTTCCTCCATATTCTATTGTTTGAACTTTCATTGTAACTTCTTCTTCACCTGTTATCTCTCCGAGAATGCCTACAATACCTGTTAAGGCACCTCCAAATAACTGCTCATCGGCGTATAAATCTTCAGCGTATTGAATATATGCAACAGTTAATCCTGTTTTGGTAACATAAGCAACAGCTTTAATAACATCACGCCAACCGCGATTTCCTCCTCTCTTACGGGCAACAACTGTTATGATTGTCGCTAATATGAGCATTAGTAGTAATCCCGCTGCACTTGGAATAACAATAGTAAAGAGATTATCCATTAACCATTGACTAGATCCACCTGGTGTAGTTGGAGGTGGTGTTGTGATAATTTGCTGTTGTTCAATAGAAACTACTAGCGAAAAAGATTGTGACAAAGTATTGCCTGCATTATCTGTAATCAAAAATTGTATACTGTAAATTCCTGCAGAATAGTCATCAAAATTAACAGAGATGTCAAACACAAAGACAGTAGAAGTTGAATGCTCAGCATTGAATGCCATTTGATAGGAGAAAGTGTGATTTTCATTAGAAATGAGTAAATTGACTTGCTGGATTCCACTATTATCAGTTGTTGACACAGTAAAATTATGTACATCAGTTCTATTTTCTGAAATTTCAATATTATATCCTGATGGACCTAATAGAGTGCTATCAATTATTGGATTGAACAGATATGGATTTTCCTTATCTATAATAATATCAACTGTTGTAGTAGCACTTCGACCACCGCGGTCGTATATTGTTATCGTTAAATTGTGTTCATTTGAAGGCGCAACAAAGTCCACTTCTTCTACATTGACTATAACATCAAAAGGATCAACTCGATAACTTTCATTATAATTGATATAATAAACTATTTCTGAATTATCAGCTAAAACAAATACTTCTTGTATCCCGGAACTAGGATTAGTAATTGATATTGTAACCGGGAAATTTGGATCATTAGTTATCACTGAAGCAGAAATATCAAGAGTAAATTCAGGCTCAGAAGGGAAAAGATTGATGTAAATGGTAGAATTTATTGCATTACCAGCGAAATCTCGTCCTTCTAATATTATCATATATACTCCATCTGTATAGCTTTCAACATCAATCTCTCTCACAGTAATCGTTTTATCCCAGCTGTCAATTAACGTATCGTTGACCCATAGTGTATAGCTACTAATGTCTGAACCAATATCGCTTCCTGACCAAGTTATCACAACCGAATCATCAGAAATTGTTGCAAAATTTAAAGGAGAAATAATGGCTACTACTGGGTTCTTTAAATCAACAATAACATATTTTGTATCAAAAAATTGGTATTGTCCTCCAATAACTGCGACAACGGTAATATTCGCTATTGGATAGGTGTTTTCATCAATTAAACCAAATACGTCTTCTAAATTGATAATAGTATCAAAAGTAGTATTTGTATATGGATAATCAGTTCCATTAATGAAAACGATGAACGAATCTGGATTGATATTTATTGTTTCCCAAGTCACTTCTACAAATGTTGAGTTGATATAGCTAGATTCAGCTAATGGATTGGTTATAATTAATATTGGTGAAATAGGATCATGCTCAACATTGATAGTGTCTTCTGCAAAATTATCTAGAAAATCAGTAACTCGAATAGTTATTGTATAAATTTTTGTTTCGGAAATATCGACAAAATATGAGTTAATTGTTGGATCTGTAAATGTTGCTACAGTAAAACTATCAACAATAACAACAATTTCTTTTATTCCTGAACCTATATCTGATGCATCCCAGAAAACAGTGACATTTTCTGCACTAGTTAAATAATTGTTCTCTGGAGAAGTAATAGTTACTTGAGGGTTAGATACATCATAAGCAATAATGAAATAATCACTGGCAAAGTTTCCAGCCATATCATAAGCAACTATTTTAACGTTATTTCCTCCTTCTTCAGTTAGAGTAATCGTATCATCTACTTCAGTAGAAGTATAGTTACTAAATTGTTCACCATTTATTAAAACTTCAAAATAGTCTATACCACTTCCACTTGCAGTATCATTGCCATTCCATTCAATGAATACATCTGCTAAATCAGTAACAAACCAACCATCATCATTCACTGGATAACTTAAAGACTCTAATGAAACTGAAGGGTCAATAGTATCTCGAGTAACCTGAATTGAATCTGAACCTGTTTTGCCTAAAATATCATAGGCTAAAACTACCAAGGTATATTCTTTTTCAAAGGGAAGATCAACATCATAATATTTGGTTGTAGTATTTCCTTGCAGTTCTCCATCACGATAGATTTCATAATAATCAATAGAGCTATGTTCATCGTATGCTGACCATTTGAGTTGGATCAAACTGCTACTTACAAAAGAATTATCTGCTGGAGAAGTAATAGCAATGACTGGACCTGTATTATCATATGTAACATAAATCATATCTTTTACTCTATCACTTCCATCTGTAGCAATTACAGTAATGTTCCAAGTACCTTCTGAATCAAAACTAAAAGTATGTTGCAGTAGTGAAGTTGTTCCTTTATCTGTACCGTTAGCATATACTTCAAAAGTAAGATCATCTGATTGAGGGTCGTATGCATCCCAATAGATTGTAATAGATGATAGATCTGTCAAAAAACCATTTTCAGGACTTGTTATATCTATTGTTGGTGCACCGGCATTGTATATCACTGATCGACTGTCTGAATCAGTTTCACCTCGAATGTCTGTACAAACAATATTAACAACATTACTTCCTGATTCTAAAGGAATCACCGCGCCAGTTTGTGCTCCACCAACTCTTAAAGAAAGTTTGGCATTAATGTAAATATCATAGAAAACTATAGGCAAAGAGTCATTTGAGGTTTCCCACTCAAATAAAATGGTATTTTGACCGGTAGTATAACCTTCAATTGGAGAAGTAATTGAAAAGGAGGGTAATTCACCCAAACCAAGAACAATTATTTGACCAAATTGGTCACCAATAAACGCCTCTTCTGCTCCATCTCCATCAATATCCAAGCCAATGATTGAACCTCTTTTACCAGGCATGGTACCTAAATCACCTTTCCATTCAGTGATAACAAATAAATCTTCAATAGCATCATCAGGATTTAAATCAACGATTTGATATACAAAGGTAGTTCCATTATTACAACCAACAATTAATTCATTATACGAATCGCCATCAATATCAAAAACTCCTGCACCTCCACCCATAGATGGATATGTTTCATCATTGATATCAAGCACTAATGGAATTGTTGTATCATTAAATGTGTCATGACCGAAAATTTTCAAGTAGTCTTTTCCGACAATAATTGTTTCATGTATTCCATCATTGTCAACATCAGCAACAATAATCGTATGACCAAAACTATCAAAGGTATTTGAATGTGAACTTATTGGTAAATCATCTTCATATCCATATGTTGGGTCTGCAGTTGGATTATCATAAATTGATGTGCCTGTAAGTTCAAAAATCTGTAAACCAGTTGATGAGACTGAATCATCAGCTGAAAACTGGGATAACAGTAGAATTTCATTTACGTTCCAGCTATCATGATCCGACTCAGCAATTTCTACTGCATGAATTTTTGTAATTGATGAGCTATTGATATCTGGTGCAATATACCAAGCATCATTCCATTGCGTAAATGGTTTGAATTCTTTATCATATTCAAGAATAGTAAAAGTTGTATCGCTATCGCCAATGAGAATATTAGCATTACCATCATTGGTAGCATCACCTATAGCAATATACCCCATTGTATTGTAAACATTATCAAATGCTAAATCTAGTGTGTCGAAGTCTCCGGAAACATCATTCCAATCTTTTAATCTCAATATTCGAGAATCTTCTGTGCTTGCCATATATATTTCATCTTCTCCATCACCTGTGAAGTCATAACAAGCAATGCCTTGTGTTAGAAAGAGGCTATCCTTATGGGTTGAAGTCCATGAGTTCCAAATTTGAGTTATTTCTCCATCGACAGTATCATAAATAGCAATTAAATTAGTGTCCACTGAAACAGTTCGATTTGAGCTGACAATTAATTCTAAATCACCATCTCCGTTAATATCACCTGATGATAGAAAGGTACCGTTATTGGTGCCAATGGCTCCATCTTTTATGTTAAAATTATCTTCAATAACATATTTGGTGTAAACACCGTTTTCACCAAGATAAATATCTCCCCAGCAATTCGCTGTTGTCCTAAAAATAGTTGAAGAATCATCAGTATAGGGCCAAGTAATACTCCCCGTACCAGAAGAATATATATTCGTAGCAGCAAAACCAATTCCGAAAAGATCACCTGGATTTTTATTCAGGGTGTCAAGATCAATTTTGAATTCATATTGTCTGTGAGAGTTTGTTGAGTCAAAAAATGATTTTGAATAATCCATGTCTACAGTGACATTGTAAGTTGGAATTTCCACACCAGTTGTATCTGTAGCTAACAAATCCCATTGCCCATTACTTAATCCTCTATAAATATCAACATGTAAAGTATCATTTACCTCATTCATGACAGAAACATATCTATCACTTGTGTCTAAAATACCATTATGATTTAAGTCAAAGACTATTCCTGCTCCCCAAGCAGTAGCTGGATCTTCAACTTCATAGTCAATCATATCGAATCCAATATAGAGATATGAATCATCATTTTGTAGGAAAACTTTACCTCTAGGACTTTCCAAATTATCATACATATCATAAACAGCTGCTGAAGCCCATTCAATTGAAGCATCTGTACCATTGAATTCTATTTTGCCATCTAGGTTCGGTAGAATCGTACTATTATAGAGCGAATAGATTTCTTTTGGATATGCAAGAGGTGAATGTCCTCTAATTGGTGTATAATTGAAATTATAGATTGCGATAAATAATGAAGCAGTTAATAGTACTATCAAGAATAATTTAATACTACCCTTCTTAAATTTACTAATATGAAAATGGGGATTTATAGGCATTGGGGGGTTGTCCTTTAAGTTTAAACTTTAATAAAATACTTTAAAGTAATTATATCGACAATATCTAACTCTATAAAACAATTAAAAAGACTTTAGATTTAGGAATATTAGATAAAAAAAGAGATGAAAGGGAAAATCCCTTCAAAAAATTACTTTTTCCTGAGAGCCATTCTCACTTCTTCCATTTTCTCTCGAGGTTGATTTATCATTATTGCCATTTCTGTTGTGGTTTTTGCGTTTGGTTCAACGTAAGTATAGTTGATTATCCAATTTAATAGCATCATCACAAGATCAACAGAGATAGCCGATCCTGGGTATCCATCTGGAATAATTATTGCTAGTGATTGTTTTCCTTTTGTTACTCGACAATAAGGTTCATCAAAAGAGCTGTTTGCAACAAATTGATTTTTAACTGGATTACGTGTCCACAAACCACTGCCACTAGTAGCTTCAATTACATTATTTTCTCTGGAACCATCTAAGCCTATGTCAACCATTAACCCTGAACCACAAGGCATTTTTCTTGCTGTTTTGTTGTCCAGAGTGATTATCGCTCTAATGATGGAACTTCCTGGTAGGGTTAAATAAGTCATTTCAACATTTAATCCTTTAAGGTATTCTTTGTCATTGGTGATAATCCAAGATGATTTAATTCCCTTCCATAATCCTTCATCAACTATTTCAGTTGTTGTATCTTCTGGTTTGTAAAATGGATTGTTTGCTCCGAAATGGATAACTGCAGGTTGCATACCACCAATATTATGAGTGAAGAAGAATCTAGGTTGCAATTCAGGGAAATTATCAATGAGGAATGTTTTCCCTTTTGAATCCTTTAGTTTGAGTAAATTTCCACCGATATCTTTAGGAACAACAAATGAAAGCGAACCGTTTGAGATTTCGTAGATCTTTCTTTCTCCGATAGCTGATTCTGTAATTTTAACTGTATCAGCTGATGCAATGAGTACAGGCAAATCAAAATCGAGCTCAAATTCAGAACTGAGGTGTAATTGTAATGTTTCTATAGATGCTTTGGTTTTTTCTGGGACAATTATTTCTACTTGTATTGGAAGTGGTATAAATGGCTCATATTTTGGTAGTTGAATAGTTTCTTTTCTTTCTTTTTCAACTATGAATTTGATTTGCCATCCTTTGGGTGCTTTCAAAGTTAGCGCACCTTGTAGTGGGTACGAAGAGCTGAAATTCAATGTTATTGTTTTGGTATGTGTTTTTCCAGAGTGAACAATGTTCCCATCTACAATTTCCGCTTCAATTAGCTTCACTGTTTTTGGACCCAAAAAGTTTTCTTGATAACTAAATGTAGTATTACCTACAAGCTGATTCCAACGATTTCTAACTTCTTGGAGAGAAACCATACCAAAACTGTACCATAAATGAACTGGCTTGAAAATTTCTCCAGGATTCACCTCTTTGGTTACACTATCAAGCCTTGAGAGTGATCCTTTCATAACATTAACTTTTTCAATATTGTCAGGCTTCCAAATCCATGTTGATAAATCTTTATAGATTAAACCTTCAGTGGCTGTCCAAGTTTCGTACCAATCCTTCGGATTTTCGGTTAGCAATGGACTAGTAAGAAAGTCTGCAACCGAGTCACATTCAACGATTTTTCCTTTTATTGGAGTAAAGGATTTTCCTTTTGCTGCCATTGGGCTAAGAGTAATTCCTCCACTAGCTGTTGAAGTTCTTCCACAAACATGAATGGAACCTTTCTGGAGTTTATTAGAATATTCAACCCAATATTCCACTTCATTTGAACCAGGAACTACTCTGAGATATTTCTTGACTTGTAATCCTAAGACTTGTAGACTTTCAGCACTAAGAATAAGTGTTGTATAGTGTCCATCTTGCTGAAGTTCGTATGTGTGTAAAAGTGTTCTATCTAATGAAAGTCCGAAAGGTGGACCCGCTTGATGATTTAATTGAACAGATCCTTGATTGTCTTGTTGGTAAACTCGGATGTTACCTCCTTCAAGGCTTGCTCGTGCTGTCAGTTTATCTGTTACTAAGTAGAGTGTTTTTGTGTCTTCAAATTCAAGCAATTCAACAATATTGTTTTTCTTAGCAATTATTGGATGATAGAAACAGGGCATTTCTTCCTTTTTATTATTGAAAGTAAAAGATGATTTTGCTTCAATTGTGAGCTTATTCTTCTTTTGATTTGTTGGAAAAGTAATTGGTACTTGAATTCCAGAGATATTATTAGGTTTGATTGAATAATTAATTATTTGTTTACTATTCTCAAGACCAGGGATATTGATATTGATTTCTCCTTTTAATTCTAAATCAGTATGATTAATGAGGTCCATTGAAATAACTGATTCTTTACCAATAGGAACAAACATGAATCGATTTTCATTAATTGATCTGAGATCAATTGCAGATTGTATTTTACCGCTAGTAACAAGCTCAATGGCATTATTTTCAATGGATATTGTTGATTTTATTCTTTCACAACTTCTATTATTATCTTTGAATACTGTTGTAGTATTGTCAACCGTAAACTCTCGAGTAATATCTAGAATTTCTCCTTTCTTAAGCTCAAATGACTTGGGGAAGGGTTCTTTCCATATCAATCCTTCAAAAGCTTCTACATTCATTTTTACTTTAACATCTTGACCATTATCATTTCGTATTCGAATAGTCATAGCATTTGGAATACCAATGAATATTTTATGTGATTTCATTCGTGTTTTGATTGAGATTTTCTTTCCATCCAAAACTCTTTCAAAGCTACAGAAACCCCAGCCATAACGATCAACTTCTGCTTCAAGTCTATCCTCTCCATTTTCGAAAACATAAGAATAAATTTCCATATTCTCTACTGTTTGCTCATCTGGGACTTGAGTCAACTCTCGTTTAAAACTGCCATACCAGTCTGGATGTTTTTCAAAATAATCTTTAGCCAAAGGTAATTGCAATATCCCAGGTATAAAATCTTGCATGTATACTTCAGTATCAGGTACCCAAAACAAACCAATTTTCTTGTAAAGTGGTACAGCTTCAAGATTCCCTGACCATGTGTTGAGATCTACTCGTGTTAAACCATTTGCCAAAGCTATCTCAAGAGCTTTTAACAATAACCTTTTTCCGAATTTCTTACCTTTTGCTTTTGGAGTTACACCTAAGATAGAAATGTAAGCAGCTTCTTTATCTCGCCAATGTGGATACAATCCACAATATCCTGCTAAAGTTCCTTCTTCATCTACTGCAAACAAATCTGCATACGCAGATGTTTTATCTAACCAATCTTTAACTCTCTGTTCTGTGTAAGGAATACTACCACCGAAGCCACCTGGCCAAAGCTCTTTGAATGAATTGAACATCTCCGCTGCCGCTTTAGCCATAGACGGTTCATAGATTTTTATTGTGCTTATTTTATCAGTCATTTTTATTCAAACCTTAGTTATAGATGTATATAGATATTAGATACCAAGTGTCAATAATAATTCATTTCGTATTTTTTCTAAGTCTTTCTTTACTTGTTTTCGTACTTTTTCTTTCTGAGTTATCATTTTTTCTTTCACCTTAATTTTTTTTCTGTGAACTTTATCTTAAGTTCAATTACTACTGTAGTGGTCACATTATAATAATTAAGTGAGAAATAGTGACCACCAAAAATAGGTGCAAAAAATAAAAAAAAATAAAATTTCAAAGTGTATTGAAAATCAGTCAATTCGTAATAATTTAATTTCGAAGGGATTGAATGTTAATGTACACATGTTCTTTGAAATTTCAGAACTTTGTTTTATTGTCCCGTCAATTTTTACATCAATGAATTTACTAAACTGTTTATGAAATTTTATTCCAGATTGTATACTCTCAGAAGACAAATTGAAAATTAACACTTGAAGTTTTCCATCACGAATTCTCATTGAAGACAATCTTAAATTCTGGTTTTCAATTTCAATTAATGGTTTTGTTAAATCTTTTAAAGGCATGCTGTCTTTAAAAACAACATTTTGCGTTTCCAGACAGAATGCTTCAGAGTGATCTGCACTGAACGTTATTGGCTTCTCCTTTGAATGACACAAGAAGCTGTATCTAAATTGATACTCTTGTCCTAATTCTTGTGCTCCTGGTGTTTCTAAATATGGACCTGCATGTATTGGTCTCTCTGGGAAATCTGATCTCGAGAGAAACCCAATAGAACGAATAAGAGTTAAAGCTAAAATCGATTTATCTACCAATTCAACTTCTGGTAATCCTTTGTTTATTAGCGTAAATGCAGTCTGGTCTTTTTCTTCTGATTCCACTCGAATGAATCGTTTTTGTGGTTGTATCCCCGATGGCTGCTCAACTGCATCTTTGTTTTCAATAGCTTTTCCAAGTCTCTCTGTGTAACCAAAATGTGTTGATGTTAAGGTATTTGTCGTTTCAAAAGGCATCGGAAAACAAATTCTAAATCTGTGGTCCTTTGCTGTATTGACAAGTTTGGTAGTGATATCTATTCTTGGTAAATCTCTATAAAATCGGAATACTGTTGTAATGATTACTTTTGTTTTACCTATTCTCTTTTCTCGTTTTTCGTTAACTTTCTTAAAGGTATTAAAAATTAATTCTTGAGTTATTTCACTTACGAGTGCTCCTTTCAATGTAATTCTCCTTTTAACCTTTGATACTTTCGTGACAAGTGGGCCTAGACGTCCAAATGTGTACTCATCTCCACGATCACCCCAATCTTCAAAATAATGGAGATTGCTAAATTCTCTTTCTAATCCTTTATCGTACAAATTCAACGAGCCATTTTTATTAAATGTAACATCAAAGAATTGATTGCTTACAGAATTTTTAGTTATTGTTATCGGATTTGTATCAGCTTTTTTAGCTTCTCTTTTCAAAGTTACTTTTGAAAATGACCAAGGATTCAAAGGTAACAAAGCTATGTAAGATTGTTTACTTCCTAAAGATACTTTGACATGAAACTTTTTGAATTCCTTCCTATCTAATATTTCAATCGCTTGATGCTGCATTGCTTTAACATCAAATTCTCCAATTGGTTCCTTACCACAAATCAATGAAATATCTAACACTGTAGGATCAGTATATCTTGGAGCAAATGATACTTCATTAATGTAAATATCCATTAGCCTTCTACCGGGTAGCATTTTCAAACCTGCTCGAGTGATTAATGGACTCATAGTGCTTTCAAAAAAGATATCTTCTGATGAAGTTATAGCTTGAATGTTGTATTTCTCTCCCGTTGGTGTTTCGATTGATTTGATTTCATTGTCATCCAAAGAAAATTCCACACACATTGGTATCTTTGCATTATTAGTTGGATTGAAGAGCAAACCTGAAGAATCACTTTTCTTTGTTTCCATTTTTTGTATCATTTCAAGTGAATCCTGAATTACAGATTCAACGATACCTTCTGCCCATGAATAGCGCGATTTCATCTCATCGTGTGTTTTATCGACTGAACATCCACATATAGAATCATGTGGTTGATTTTTTAGTAACCATTTCCAAGCGAGATTCAAATATGAAGTTGGATATTCTTTAGCCAGATAAAAATGTAAAATTGCGCTTATTGGTTCTCCATGATGGATCAACAAATCTTCAATTTTTGTATCCCATTGTTTTATCCACATTCTTGCAGAATATGTATCCTGTAATAAGGGTGCTTTAACTGATGAGCGAAACTCCCCATAATAAATTGCTGGTGAGTATTTTTCACAAGCAATCAAATCTTGTAGTTTGAGTATATACTCTTCCATTAGACCTATTCTTAGCTTCAATTTGTCATTTGATAATTTTGGTATTTGTTCAATCAAAAACGTTTGAGGTAACTGGTGATCTGTACCATTCATTAGAAGATAATAAGGAAATGGTGAATAAGGTTTCAACTCTTTTATTTTCTCATCAATTAGCTCCTTTACTAATTCAATATTATCAGATAAGCCTGCAAAATTGCCATAGCTAAAGGGAAGATAGTTGCCTAAAATTTGACTCTTTGATTTTGGGTGACTTTTCCAAATAAAAGGAACTTTTGTAATTTCAGGACCAACACCTCTCCACATAACTGTTGCTGTAAAATTAGTTAAATCCGATAAAAGCTGTGGAATGGCTCGAGTATGACCGAATTGGTCTGGTAAATAACCGACTTGCATCTGAGGGATATCTAAACTACTTGCTAGATCAAAACTCACTTCAAGATTGCGGATTAAACTTTCTTGACCTACTAACCATTCATCTGGAAGAATGTACCAAGGTCCAACAGAAATCTTTTTTTCACGTATTAATTTGAGGAGTCTTTCTCTATTTTCAGGTCGTATTTCGAAGTAATCTTCAAGAACAATTGTTTGCCCATCAAGCATAAAATAATACTCTTTCTTCTCCATTATCTCGAGTAATTCATCAATTAATTTAACGAGTTTGTATCTAAAGTGTTGAAATGGCAAATACCACTCTCTGTCCCAATGTGTACTTGGTATAATTATTACTTCAGCACTTTCTTGATCAGCTTGGTTCTTTTTACTCACTATTTACATTTCTCCGGAAAATTCATTTCATAATCTTACTTTGACTGAATAGCTTCATTCAAAGATACTCTCAAATTATTTTCTCTAACCATTAACTAATCACCAATAACAATTAAAAAAATTGCTGCTATAAATTTCTCTTTTCAAAACCACATTCTTACACTTAGATTATTAAGAATAAATGATTTATAATTTAGCATAACACTCAAGATGGTTACACGATGGTTGAAATTACTGAACAGAATGGTTATTTTCAAACCTTTGATAGTATGGAGATGTATTATCATTGTTGGCTACCAACAGAATCTGAAGAAAAGAAAACAAAAGCAGTTTTTGTTGGAATTCATGGTGGAGAAACACACGCTCAAACCTTGAGAACTGTTGCTGAGTACTTTTCAAGTAAAGGTTATCCCTTTTATGCTTTTGATCGTAGAGGGCATGGACATTGTGAGAAAAATGATCGAATGTATGTCAAAGATTACAATTATGTTGTTGAAGACATTAAAGCATTCATCAATTTTGTTAAGGAAAAAGAAGAAGCCGAAAAAATCTATCTTATTGCCCACAGCAATGGAGGAGCATATGCAATTATTGCTGCAACAAGATTTCCTGAAATAATTGATAAGCTAATTCTCTCATCTCCAAGTATAAAATTGGTTGGAAATGATTTTGCCATGTTTATTCAAAAAACAGCAGTTAGCTTTTTGGGAACAATAGCGCCAAAACTAACTTTGCCTACAGTTATTAAACCTGAAGAATTAGTAAAAGATTCCGATATACTTGAAAATCGATTTCGAGATGAACTTATTTATAGAAGATTTACTAGTCGATGGGGTCGCGAGTTAATTAGGTTTCAAAAGGATGCTGATAAAAACATTCATCGTTTAGATGTTCCAACTTTATTCCTGATAGGAACAGATGATCGTATTGTTGATTCTTACTATACTATGAAGAAATTCGAAACCATTGATCAAAAAGATAAAATGAAACTAAATATCTACGAAGATTATTGGCATGAACTCTTTAATGAATTGCCTGAAAAAAGAGTCAAAGTATTCCAAGACGTTGAAGAATTCATAGAACTATAAGATTTGCTAAAAGTGAAAAGAAGAAGTGGTTTCAAATTCCACTTCATAAATTTTATTTTCCATTTTTACTTGATTGAACATCTGTACAGATAAAAGCATTGTAATGTTTTGGTTTTGTGAAACCTAGCTTTAGAGCTAATTTTGCTGAGATTTCATTATCTGCATCCCAATGTGGTGTCAATCCTCTTTCTAGGCTTTCTTTGAGTAAAGCTGCGGAAGCAATAGTAGCAAATCCTTTTCGACGATATTTTGGGTCATCATCTGTTAATACCTGGATTTCAAACTCATCATCAAAAATAGGCATTGCAGCCGCTACAATACAAACTACTTTTTCTCCTTCTTTAATACAATAAGCCAAACCTCGATGAACGAAAGCTTCTGGAGAGTCAAACCAAGGTAGAAATGCCGCCGCAAGTTTGATATTCAAATTATAGACTGTTTCAACATCTACTTTGTGTAAAGTAAACCCATCTGCAAGTTCTTTTTCAAGTAATTTGTTCAAATGTTCTATGTTTAATTTTGAAGAAGAAAACTTGATCCGTGGATACGGAGTGAGATTTATCTGACTCATTGCAAATTTTGCCCATTCTTCATTTGGAAAAATAACCAAACGATTTTCTCGTATATTTTCTAATATTGCTTTTGCGTGAATGGATTTAACATTACCCGTTACAATTTCAAAGACCTTATAGGACATTAAGGCAACTTGTGGGTTTTTAATATCATCAACTAATATCCTGCCATTCCCTTCTCTTAAAACGGTTTTTGAAACAATGAACAGATAAGCATTCTGTTCGAATAAAGGGATGAGGGTAGTTTGATTTTTAGCTGGAAATTCAATTAACATTGTTAATCACTAACTTACATTCCATTGCTCCTTAAAAAAATATAGTTATTTTCTGGTTTGACACAGTAAAAAAGAGGCAAAGTTAAATGTGTATTTGAACATTCTCAAAAGTTGAGAAGAGGGAAAAGAAAGTCTATTTATCCCAGAATTTCTTTTCAGTATCTCTTGATTTTACTTTGTTTTCCGGATCTGATACTAGAGCTACAGTTTCACCATATTTTGAAGATGATTTTCTCTCTCTAAATTGCACTAAAATTGGGATTCGGAGTGCAGCACCTGAAAGAACGCCTGTTCCTCTCTCAAGATAAGGTAATAATCCAACATACCGTTCAGCAAATCCAGCAAGAATATCTTTAGCAACTAGGATATCTGATTGTTCAGTAATTCTTAGAATAAGTTTAGAGTTACATTGTGAAAGAATGTCTCTATCTAGACCACTAGGTCTTTGACTTACAATACCCAAACCAGCACCCATTTTTCGTCCTTCTCGAGCGAACCATTCAATGGAACGTTTTGTTATTGATTCTCCTATTGGAATAAAACGATGTGCTTCTTCAATTAATAGAAAGACTCTTTGAATTTCCTTGCTTTCCATTGTTCTTCTCAACCGATTTAAGTAACTCGAGACGAAAATCCTTCTCGCACGCTCATCCATGCCTGGTTGACTAACATCTAAAATTGTTATTTGTTCTGCAGAGAAATTATTCTTTACGCTGGATAAATTACTCAAATCTTTCTTTTTATCTTGGCTTTCTACTCGGCGGTACCTTGCATCGTATTCTTGTATGATTGAACCTGAAAGATGACAGATGGCCCCATTCAATTCGGTGAAAAAGCCCATTTTTCTAAACACTTCAAGCTTTCGGATAATTGGTTTTCGACTGCTACCATCAATAATATTGTTCTCTATCCCGAATCCCAAGAAGCCGTCTATGTCATAACATATTCCAAATCCGAAAGTATCTCTAATGCCATACCAAGTATTTTCAAGCTTTTCTTTTTGAGGACTAGTTAAATCGTACATAAAATTAAACATTTCAGAAGTAGATATCTCTGAAAAAAGCATAGTAACAGGTTCAAAAGTAAAATTGCTAGCTAGTTTCTTAGACATTTTTTCCATGGAGCTGAAATACCTGGGGTGATAACGATTTGGATATAATACTTTGACGAAATATTTCGGCAAAGATGCTGCCCCTTTTGGTCCTTTAGTATGAGAAAGTCCCCAATATTCACCATGAGGGTCAACAATTAAAGTAGGTAAACCAAACTCTGAAAACTCTTCAATGATTACTCCAGCAGCATAAGATTTTCCACTGCCTCTAGAACCAAAAATGGCTAAACCATCTGAACCCAAAGTGTTTGGATTTAACTTAACATCCATTTCTCCCGAGTGTTCAGCAAAGAAACCGATGTCCATTGCACCTTTTTCTTTTCCAAATACTGCCAACTTTAGTAAATCATCTCTGCATTCAAATACCATTGAACCCGGACTAACCCAAGCATTTGGAGTTGAAAGGTCTCCATCATGGGAAATATTTGAAACTAGAATTACTTCAACAACATGGAATTCAGTAAATTCCAACATTGATCTCGACTCAAGGGAGCGTCGAAGTCTATCCATCCAGAATTTTGCATACCGTTCATCACTCAATTGAGGATTCTCAGCACGAATAGTGATTATCCTACCAATCAAAGTATTTCCATTAGCTAATGGAATACTAACGAAATTTCCCTCAACGATGTCTTCATGTTCTACATTTTCATCTAAACGCACAATTATCCGTTCTTGATCAGATGAAACACCTAAGACAAATCCAATTTTTTTTGCAGGTTCTGGCAATGAATTAACCACCATTAAATCAAACAGACTCTTCTTTAATTTAACTTTCTGATTAAATTAAATAAATGCTCGCTTTTTCAACTAAAAATCAAAAATGATGATTTATTGCTAAATCATCTATTCACAAGGTAATAATAGAACCACTTAATGTTCTTAAAATAATTATGAATAGTTTCTTTTATTGAAATTTCAATTGAATTATTGCAACTTGAAGAGCAAGAATCGCTACAAGATTCACTACATGACTCACCACAAGAAGTGCCACAACTTGTACAACATCCTTGAATTGCACCAGTTATTGCAAGCACAACTAAAACAATAATTGTAACTACAACTACAATTGGTAAAATAATAGCAAAGATAATTATGAGAATTCTTTTCTTTCGCTTCTTTTTTAATTCTGGATTTAAATCTTCAGGCATTTTTTTTACCCTAATAATAACTAAAGAGAATGAAAGCGCCAATTATTAAAAAAGTTTTACTAACGATAGTAAACAAATCTGAAAGGGATTTTAGAATCTAAAAATCCCTAATAAATAACTAAAAATCCATTTTACAAGTTTCAGTTGCGCATTAATTGTTTCTTTTAGAGATATTGTTGCAATGCTATTGTTACAATCACAGGTGCAATTATCACATGAACTTTGACAAGCATTATCACAACTATTTGAACAGCTTTCAGAACAGCTGTCACCACATGAGTTACAACAGTTCTCACCACATGAGGTACAACAGCTTTCCATCATACCAATAGCTGCTAATACTATAATTACGACAACTCCAACAACAAGAAGTATAGGTAAAATGATTGCAAAAATGATAATTAACCATATTTTCCTGCGTTTTTTCTTCTTCATTAGATCTTCGCTTTCGATAATTTCGCTTTCTCCACCAAATCCTTGGTGTTCTATTGGTGGGGGAGTGAACTGTTCCTCTGAGGTATCTGGTAATTTCTCCTCAGTATCATCAAAAGGATTATCAAATTGATCTTCTTTAGACATTTTTTGCAATCCTATAAATTGTAATTTTATAAACTCAAATATGTTAACTGCTAATTGTTAATCTTCATTGGTTAACAATTAATAATTATTTTGTATAAATACAGTAAAAAGATTAGCTGTGATGATTTAGGTTGTTTTTTTGCCCTTAGTTTGAGCTTGTTTCTGTGCTTTTTGTAGTTCTTCATCTACTATTTCATGCACTTTTCGAATTCGAATGTTTGTATTTCGTATTGGTTCACAAGGTGGATCACTATTAGCTAAAGGACAATCGATACATTCTTGTCTATTTGCATTATGTCCTCTACTCATACCATATAATTGATTACCTGCTAATAACAGCATAGAAAGTATAATGCTTAACCACCAATAATATTTGAAGACAGCAACAATAATCGCTCCAAATGCTCCTATGCCAAACCCAGCTGAAAATCGAAAGATTGATTTCAACCATTTGTTCTTGACTCTTAGGAAGAGATGACTAATTGACAAACCAAAACCGGCAAAAGGAAGGATGCTTATTACATAGATATTGTATCTGAAAACTGAGGGAACAGCCAAGAATAAAATAAGGTACAACAATATCGCAGAATAGATACTCGTACAACCTATACAGAAAATAAACGAGCCGATTTTAAAATAATGATTTTCATATCTGCTGCAAGCTGGGTGATGCCCTAGAACTTTCCAAGCACGTATTTTAAAGATCAACCACATTGCATGAAAAGGAGTTCTCTTCTTAAGCTCAACTTCTTCTGACATATATGGACTAAATACTTCTTCTGTTGCAATGCTTGCCTCTGATTTTACTTCGGATAGTTCTTCAGCGTTCATATTAATCAATTTGTTATTCTTTTGTTAATTATCTTTATCCATTCGAGTCTTTATTGTTAATTTTTCAAAAATAGCTGTATTTCTATGTGATTTTGAATATGAGCGAAGCACTCTTAAATTTAATAGCAATCTTCATTTAGGAGAAGGACAATATACCATTCCACTATTAATAGTATAGAAGTGATCACAATGACCGCTGTTGATAGATATTCCATCACATACAAAGAAGAAGTTAAGCATTTTAACAATCATGACGAGGCAATTATTTACGTGTTAAACTTACCACCAAGCACAGATAAAATTAATATAAAAAAGTACGGTAGTTGGCAGAAAGTTTTGATTGATATTGTTGGAGAAATTAACGAAATCCAAAGATTAGTTAAGGTAGTTGGTGGTTGGAAATCTTACGCAAAGAAATAAAGAAAAGTAATTTCATTTTTCTTGCTTCTTTCTAACCCATTACAATTTCTTTTTGAAATTTATTTTTAATTTTTAAATACACTATCTTTTAATATTTGTATTTCAATGTTTTATGAGAAATGGCTTTTCTCGAAAAGTGGAGCTGTGATTTGTATCAATGAAAAATGAACTGGTAATAGAACAGCTAACTCAAATAGCTGATCTTTTGGAGATTATTGGTGAAAGTGTCTATAAAATAAGGGCTTATCGTAAAGCTGTTGATTCTTTACAGCAAACTGCTGAGGATATTGAAGTTATTGTTCAAGAAAAACGAGTAAAGGAATTACCAGGCATCGGTGATGCAATAGGTGAGAAAATCAAAGAGATAGTTGTAAATGGAAAAACAACCTACTTGGATAAATTAACTCAAGAAATACCTGTAGAAGTTACTAGCTTAATGAAAGTTGAAGGTATAGGCGGAAAAACTGCTGGTAGATTATACAAAGAATTAGGTATTAAATCTATTACTGGTCTTGAAGAGGCAATCGAAAATGGCCTGTTAGCTAAACTTTCTGGATTCACTGAAAAGAAAATAGCAAAAATCACTCGAGCATTGACTTTTGTAAAATCGGAACGGAGACCTCTTTTCAAAATGATTCCAATAGCATTAAATTTGAAGAAATTCTTGGAAGGGATAGATCTCATTCAATCTGTGGAAATTGGTGGTTCCATTCGAAGAAGAAAATCAACAATACGAGATATTGATTTACATGCAATTGGAAAAGAAAAAGATTTTGAGCAAATTATGGATATTTTCTCTCAAATGGATGATGTAGAGGACATTGTTGTCAAGGGTCCACTTAAAACAACTGTTAAACTTATGACTGGAATAAACGTAGATCTTCGAGTCTTGGAAGAGCATTCCAATGGATCTGGTCTAATTCATTCTACGGGTTCTAGAAATCATACCGTAAAATTACGAACAATTGCAGATAGGAATAATCTGCTTCTGAATGAGTACGGTTTATTTGATGGAGAGGGGAAAACACTCATTGCTAGTGAAACCGAAGAAGAAGTTTACAAGGCAATGGGGATGAGTTATATTCCTCCGGATATTAGAGAAGATCGTGGAGAAATTGAGCTGGCACAGAAGAATTCTCTGCCGGATTTAATTAACCTAGAAGATATTAAAGCTGATTTTCATGTACATACAAATTGGTCTGATGGGAAATCTGTAATTCATGAAATGGCAGATGCAGCAGCAGAAAGGAATTATGAATATATCATTATTACAGACCACTTCGGTAAGAATCCGATCTACAAACCAATGAACGAAGAAAAATTAACGAAACAAAGAAAAGCTATTGAACAAATAGCCCAAAGTTCTTCAGTAGAAATATTGCAAGGGGTTGAATGTGATATCCTGAAGGACGGCTCTCTTAGCATTTCAAACAAATTAATGAAAGACTTGGATTTTGTTATTGCATCCATTCATTCGATTTTTGATATGCCTGAAGAAGAAATGACTTCGAGAATTATTACCGCAATGGATAATGAATTTGTACATGGTATCGGTCATCCTACTGGAAGACAATTAGGGAAAAGAGGAGGATATTCAATAAATTTCTCAAAAATAATTGAAAAATGCATTGAATCAAAGACATTTCTAGAAATAAATGCTTATCCGAATCGATTGGATGTAGATGATAATGTTGTATTTGATTTCAAAAATAAAATTGAATTCTTCATTGGAACAGACAGTCATCAACATCAACAGCTAAAAAATATGGGTTATGGATTAAACATCGCTCGAAGAGCCTGGTGCGAAAAGAAGAATATATTGAATACTCTGACCTCTAAAGAGCTGCTAAGAAAATTAGATTGAATTTTTTTTCTGCTTGCTAAAAAATTAATAATCCGTTATTTAGTATAATATTTCATCAATAATTTGTACATAAAAAATGGCGAAAAAGGGACCATTTCAAGCGTCTTGCAATCTCAATAGATTGAGAGTTTTGCAATATTCTATCGTGGTCTTTATCCTTCGGAAATCCTAACCAATATCTATCTCAATCCTAAAGATATTGTTAGTCTTTTTCGGAGGCTTTTTCTTCGCCAATTAAATTATAGGCATTATCTTTAAAATAGGTTTTAATAACAGCTAAGAAGAAACTTTTATTCTCAAACAATCCTTTTTAACTGAAAAATTAACATGAAACAGTTAAAAACCAACTAATCTCTACTTCCAATGAATGCTTTTTCTAAGATACTATCACAAAACCATCGAAGTGATTGTTTCACATCAAATATAAAGTAACAATTTTTAATGTTCACGTTAATATAACTATGGTAGGTCAATTGATATGAAGAAACCCAACAGAAAGAAAAAGGAAACTAAATCAATATATAGTGTGCATACAGACGAATTAATAATGAGGGATCATCTCGCAGTAGATAGAACTTCTTTAGCAAATGAAAGAACGTTCCAAGCGTATGTTAGATCCGGATTAGCTTTCGGTGCTGTTGGATTTGGATTAATTAAACTGATTGAAACTACAATAGCTTTGGTTACCCTTGGTTGGATTCTAATTGTAATTGGTATTATAACACTAATAATTGGAACAATACGATTCTTCCAATTTAGAAAAAGTATTAGTGCCTTGAGTTGTCAATATAATATTAAAGATAAATCAAAAATTTTAGTTGTTGAAGAAAAGGAAAACGAGTAGCAAATTTTTGAAAAAAATAAGATGAAGGAAGAAAAAAAGTCTTCCTAATAGTCAAGTTTATCGAAGAGTCTCATAGTGTCAGGTTCGATTTCCATATCATCAAGGAATCGCATTGCTGCTCTATTGGGATCACTTGACCGGTAAATGTATCTTCCAACTATGATAATATCTGCTCCGGCGCGAAGTGCTTCTGCCAATGGTTTTCCAGGTTTCAATCCACCTGCCACTGCTACTAAACCACCAGTGATTTTCTTGATTTTCTTGATATCACCCCAAACAGAGCGCGACGCAGAAGTTCCTTCTTTCGTTGCTGTTCCTTCTTTTTGAGCAACTTCTTGATCAATACCTCTGTGTAGAATGACTACTTTTGGTTTTTCTGGAAGTGCATCAAGCATAGCGATAAATTTAACTTGATTAGTGTTTAGGGAATCAATCCAAGCATGAATGCCTCTTTTATTACAAGCACGAATGAATTCTTTTACGGTGTCTATCGGAGCAATACCTGAGACAACACAAGCATTTGCAGTTGCATCTGCTGCTGCATTTACTTCTGCTCTACCAACATCAAGTGTTTTCATATCGGCTATAATATAACCACCTGGTTTCAATTCTCTCATTCTGCCAACAGTTTCTTCGATACCATATTTCTTGATGTATGGTGTACCGATTTCGATAATCATTCTATCAGATTTTGGAAGTTGCTCAACAATCTTGATTGCTGCTGATAACGACCCAACATCTAAAGCTACTTGGACATAAGGAGGGTTCCAGAGTGTCTGAGGTTTGAATTTCATTACTGGGTGTCTCGCACGATCCTTTTCTGCGATGAGTTTTTTCATTGGTGGATAGTTACTGAGAGCTCGTTTTAAAGCTAATCGTGTTGCACCATAGTTATAATAGTAAATTTTAGACTCACTTTCAGCTTTAGGATGAATATACACACTCACAATTACTACATAATTCATGAGCTTATCTTTGGGTATATCTCCTTCTGCTGCTGCATCTGCAACAGCTTTTGCTACAGCCATTTGTGCCGGACCGAAAATTTTCCCTGCTTGGTCTAAATTTTCGATTGTAACTTTTGGTACAATGAGTGTTCTAGGATGTGGTTGTAAGTTTGGTTTTATTAATGCTAAAAGGGGTGTGTGTCCTTTCGATAATTGAGTCATCCCATTAGCAAATGCAATACCAACCGGTCCATCCTTATCCCCGATCATTAAATCTATATGGGCTAACTCATGACCTTTACCTTGAAGAGCTTCGCCAATAAAAAAGTCTGCCAATTTTTCATACCACCAAGATGAATATTTAGTTTGGTTCTGTATAAACCTCGATTGCTTTTATATTATAAGTTTATCTAACTCGCTAATAATTCACAGATAATATCTCAACTCGATTTTTTGTCTCTCTAGTCTCCGAAAGGTTTTTTGCTTACTTTTTCTTTAGATAATAATCATGTGGAAAAAAAGTCCTGTACCATTCTTAAAAGGGAAGAGACCTCTTGTTATGGCCCATAGAGGTGACAGTGCAAATGTTCCTGAAAATACTTTCCAAGCAGTCAAAGATGCTTTTGATTTAAAAGTGGATGTTATAGAAGCAGATCTTCGTATTACTAAAGACGATGAGATTGTCTTCTTTCATGATGCTACTATAAATCGGACAACAAATGGACGAGGTTTTGTTAGGTCCTACATTCTTAAAGAACTCAAAATGTTTGAACAAGGATATAATTTCCAAGGTGAAGGTGAATTCAATAAAACTTTCCCATTCAGAGGTGCAGGTTTTAAAATTCAGTCAGTTGATGATATTCTTACATTATTCCCAAAAATGAGATTCAATATGGATATAAAAGATAGAGACCCTAAAGCACCAATAATATTGGCAAATAAACTTAAAAAATTTGATGTAGAAGATCGAGTAATGGTGGGTTCATTTCACACAAAACAGCTTGAAAGATTTAGAGAAATATCAGGAGCTCCAACAAGTGCGGGTCCCTCAGAAGTGTGGCATTTTCGGCAAAGAGTGAAAAAATGGATGAAAAAGAATGTCACTAAACCTCTTGGGGATATTAAATCACTAGAACAAGAAGAAATTTTAGGATACACTTTACCATATTTTGCTTTACAGATTCCTGAAAGAATACTTTTACTAAAAATCTTTAAAAGTTCAAGATTCTTCCAAATATCTCATTTGCTAAATATGGCAATTCATGTCTGGACAGTAAACGAGCCTGGAGATATGTTTAGATTATTAGAATGGGGTGTTGACGGTATTTTCTCGGATAATCCAAAACTATTGAAAGAAATTATCGAATTTAAATTTAAATGAAAAAGTATTATTTAAGCAGATATTTGTTTAGAACAGAACAGTTTTTTCACTTTTTTCCTTGAAGTCACGTATCGTGACCTCACGAAGAGTGACCTCAAATTGAGTCTACATAATGTGAATTTTCTTTTTAAATAAAAATAGACTCAGTAAACATAGGGACTAATAAGGAAATCCAGTAAAACATTGGAGGATATTCAATGACGATGAAACAAATAATGAAACTAAAAAAGAGAACCCGGACGAAACTCACTGTAGTCGAAGGGGACTTGAAAATAGGTAAAGGCGCAACAATTATTGCAGAAAAAGATACAATTGTTGTCAATGGTAAAATTAAGAATAAAGGTGGCTTTAAATGCAAAGGCAATTTACAAGTCAGAAGCATTCAAAGCGAAAAAGGTTCAGTAACAATTTTTGGTAATTTAGAGGTTGACAGAGATATCAATGTCGACAAGAAGCTTACTGTAAATGGAACCTTGACTGCACATAATGTCTCAGTAGGTATGACCGCTAAGATAACAGATGCTGTTGAAGTAGAAAAAATCAGCGCTGGTATGAAAATTATCCTTAACGGAAGTTCAAAAGCTGAAAAACTAAGTGCTGGTATGAAGGTTATCCTAAATGGAAAAGAAAACCAAATTGATAAAATTTCAGCTGGTATGAGTCTTATATTAAATGGTTCAGGTAAATATGAATCTTTGAGTGCTGGTATGAGTATCAAAGCTTCTAGTGGCGATATTGGAAGTGCAAGTGCTGGTATGAGTATTATTACAAAAGGACCTATAAAAATGGATTCTGTTAGTGCTGGAATAAGTTTGAAACTCAAGGACATAGCAGAGCTTGGCAAAGCAAGTGCTGGTATGAGTATTAAGGCTTTTAATGATTTAACTTTTGAAAGTGTATCTGCAGGTATGTCCGTTAAAATACAGGGTAAAGCTGTTGGAGAACAAATAAGCGTTGGTATGAGTCTTTTTGCAAAAGAGTTAACAGTGCAAGGAAAGGTTTCTGCTGGTATGAAAGTTAAAACATCTAAAGAAATTACTTGTGATGAACTTTCTGTAGGAAGAACTATTATTGCAAAATTCGTTAAAGCACGCAAGATAACTATTGGCAAAAAAGGAAGGCTCTTAGCTGATGTCTCAGCGGATGAAGTTATTCTAAGAGAACGAGTAAGAGCTAAAAACATTATTGCTCTAGATCTCGAGATGATGGAGAAAAGTAGAGCAAAAAATGTCTATGTTGAACGGTTAATAATTGAAGATGGTGCAAGAATAACCGGCAACCTAGAATACACTGATTCTATTGAAGTGGAAGCTGGTGCAAAGATTCGCAAAGAGCCAAAAAAAGTGGCTAAACTTCCACAGCATAAGATTTGATCACCTTTTTTTCAAGCTATTCTCGCGAGAGAATAGCTAAACTTTTTATTTTGAGTAACAAATTGTGACCTCAAATTGTGTGTACAAAATGTGAATTTCCTTTATATACTAAAAATAGTTAATCTATAATTAGAAAGAATATGTCTTGGTGATGAAAAAATGTCCGAAATAAGAGTAGAAAAAGGTCAAGTAAAAAAACTAGGTGTTGTTGATGGAAACCTCCGGATAGGGAAAGAAGCAACACTCATTGCAGAGGATGGGACAATAACTGTTAATGGTTCTATTAATTCAAGAGGATCTTTTGATTGTGAAGGTAATTTACAAGCAAGGTCTTTAAAAGTAAAGAACGGTTCAGCTGAAATTTTTGGTAATCTAGAAATAGAACAAATAGTAACTGTTGATAAAAAACTCGATGTTAGTGGTTCTTTTGTATGCCCTGAGGTTTCAGTCGGTAGAACTTTGATTGTAGAATCCACTACAAAAATCAGTTCTGTAACTGTTGGTGGAACAGCGAAATTCGAAGGGGAAACTTCTATTGAGTCTGTTAGAGTTGGTGGTACTTTGAAGATTTTAGGAGAATCTGATATTGGTTCTGTTTCTGTTGGTGGTACTGCAAAATTCAATGCCAATGCTAAAGTTGATTCAATAGATGTTGGTGGTACTTTAAAGACCTCAAGCGGTGTTTTTGGCACAATTAAAGTAGGTGGTACTTACAAAGCATATGAAAAAGTTGACATTCAAGTTATCGATGTTGGCGGTACTGTTAAACTTTTGGCATCATCAAAAATACAAGATATTGATGTTGGTGGCACTTTTAGAGCTCTTTCAGATTTAGAATTTGGATTATTAGATGTTGGTGGTTCAATTAAGATCGAAGGCAATGCTGAAGGAGAAGAAGTAAAAGTAGGTGGTACCCTTGTTTGCTATAAAAATCTAACTTGCTCAGGAAATATTTCTGTTGGTGGCACTTGTTCTGTAGAAAAGGTATTGACTGGCAATCAAATAGAAGTCGGTGGAAAACTACAAGCATTATTAATTAATGGCAAGTACGTTAAAATCGGCAGAAGAGGAGAAATAATTGGTACAGTCAATTCTGATAAAATTGTTATCTCTGACCGTGCAACAACTAGAAATCTTTATGGTAAAGATATTCGTATAGAAGAAAATTGTAGAATCAGAAACATCTATGGCGAAGATATATCTATTGAAGAAGGAACAAGAGTCTCTGGAGAGATTTTGTATACAAATGAAATTTATATTGAGGAAGGTGTCAAACTTTCCAAAGAACCAAAGAAAGTTTCTTCTCTCCCTCCTGTAAAAGCATAAAATAAGCAGTAATAATTGAGTATAATCTACTCAATCATTTTTTTATTTTCTAAATCACTGATAGATTTATTTGAAGGTTCTTTTATAAAATATGAAAAGGCTAATTTGGTGAAGAATTGTGAAAAACACATCATTAAAATCAATATTTGGCAGCAAAATTTCTATTCTAGTTCTCGGGTTATTTGTAATTATTTTGACTTCAAATGTGCTTCTTTCTGCAGGACATTCACCTTCTGGAATGATCATTGAATATGATATTAATACTGGAGAATTAAGCGCAACCATAACTCATTTTGTATCTGGAGATTCACATTATATTGATTTAATTGAGGTAAGGAAGAATTCTGTTCTCAATCAAACTCATGAATATACAAGTCAATACGCAAATATCTTCATACAGCTTTACAGTATTAATTGTTCAATAGGTGATATCTTGAATGTAAAAGCCTATTGCAGCGAAGGTGGTTCGATTTCAAAATCTCTGACAGTTGCAGAAAATATCTCTACTACTCCAGAATCAACTGGTTTAGTTGCTGTTTCACATATCTGTATAACGTTATTTGTATTAATTGGATATTCAGTTGTTACTCGGAAAAGAACAAATCCAACGTAGCTTTCAATGCTATTTCATGTTTCAATTTAAATAAATTAATAGAAGGAAAGAAGCGGGGAAACTGATATTTTCTATTTTTGGAAATGTTCTTAAGTAGTTAGAATTATTGTGCTAGATAATAGCTAGAGAGTTATGCTACTCGTTTAGGAGGATATCAATCTATGAGCACTGGACTGACGATGAAAGTCTTACGAATAAGTATTTTAGCGTTTATATTATTATTAGCGACCTCAATTATTTCCACGACCTTAGTCATGGGTCTTACAGATTTTGATCAGTCAAAACAATTACAAGATGGTTATAAAGAAGCTTTTACTCATACCGTTGAAAATTATAAGAATCAAAGATTTACGATAGAAATTACTCTGGAAGAAACTGTCTCAAACAATTCTATAGTTTATGTTTTTGTTGTACCACGTGATGATTGGTTTCGTATACGAGATAACGCTTCTTTAGGTATTAGCGATATTCCAGCTGAAAATTTCCTTTATAACGAATCTGTGGAGAAAGTATATTTTGATATTGATGACAAAACTGTTCTTGTTACATTGGTAGGGGAAAATATTGTTATTCCTGATTGGAATCCATGGACTATGATATTCCTTAATTTAAATGGTGAGGAATTATCTTCTTCAATTAAGGTCGAACATCAGCACATTCTCTGGTGGCTCTGGATTGTTATTCCATCTCTTATTATTACCGGATTAATAACATACGGTGTTGTTGAAAATGTTACTAGATATGAACGAGTAAAAATGAGCTCAGAAAAAGCCATTAAAAAATTAGGTATTAAAAATGAAGCTGAACGACAGAGAGCAGCTTACTGGTTAATTTCAAATGGAACAGAAGATGATTTAGCTCAGCTAATAGAGTTGTTAAGCAATGAGAATCCACTGAATCGTGCCAATGCAGCTTTTGCAATTGGTGGAATTTCAAAACGAATTGGTGATAAAAGTCTTGGACGTGTCTTAATTGACCAGTACAATGTAGATATTGATGAAATGGTCAAAGGAGAAATCGTAAATGCAATGTGTGATGTTGCTGATGAATCAGCTTTAGAAATTTTAGAACAATATTTAAAGTTTGAACACAATGAAATCCTTCGATTTAATATTGCTGAAGCATTAGAAGTAATCGCTTCACATAAATCTATTCCAAGTTTGGTTGAAATAATCAATGGTAATAATACCGAGACCTTAAAGATTGTTTGTAAGAGAGCACTTACGAAAATTGCAAAAATTGAAGGAACAAGTGCAGACGCGCTTATTAAAAAGCATTCTAAATAAACAGCTGAATCATTTATTGAGTTCAGCTCAATAATCTTTTTTTCATTATCACACTTCTAGTGCATTCTTCTTTGCATTTCTAACTCAAAAAAGAATATAAGCATTATCTGAATGATAAAGATAGTATAAAAAATCAGAGAATTAATTATTATTTCTCTTCATGTATTAGGAGGTAGATTTTTGACCTTTCAAATAAATAACATTACTCTTTACAAATCTGGTATAGGCTATTTTACAGGAAAATGCACCAAGAAAGAATTTATTTTACCCGTTAATGAAAATGATATCGATGATATTCTTAAATCACTTTCAGTTGATGGATTAAAATCTGTGACTTTTAGTGCTTCAGAAGGGAAAGATAGTATCAAAGAAAAAATCGGAATAAATATTGATGCAGAATCCGCTTTCATTTCTTTTAGTAAACACCTGATAGGTTTAACAGTTGAAATTGAAACTGATAAAATATACAAGGGAAAAGTCATTGGTATTGATTTCTTGTTGATAGATGATTTAGAAGATGAAGAAGATGGGATCGATGTTTTAATAATTCAAGACAAAAACACCATTCTGCATTTGCCGATAAGTAGGATAAAACGAATAAAAATATTGGATGATACCATACAAAAAGACTTAGAGGTATTTTTAGATTTAGAAGCTTCTACAAGAAAAATCGGTGTTACAAATCTAACTGTCCTTACAACTAAGGAAGATGCAAGTATCCAATGGGTTGCTCCAGTATCTGCTTGGAGATTATCATATAGAGTTCAGTATTCTCAAGAGAAAAGCAGCACTGATTTTACTGGAATCGCTATCGTTGACAATACCACTGGAATAGATTGGGAAAAAATTAAACTTCAACTAGTAACAGGTCGTCCTGTTAGTTTTAAACATGACTTGCATACCCCTCACTATGTTGATAGACCTTGGATTTCACGAGAAGAAACGGGAATTTCTCCTTTATTAGCACAAGCATCTGTAAAGAGAAGTGA
Organism: Candidatus Heimdallarchaeota archaeon; assembly: GCA_030614005.1. Taxonomy (GTDB): domain Archaea; phylum Asgardarchaeota; class Heimdallarchaeia; order JABLTI01; family JABLTI01; genus JABLTI01. Next base: position 54,239 of record JAUWKS010000011.1, read on the forward strand.
TCTGAGAAAAAAATCTGACCAATATGGACGCGGACGTAGGGAACCTTTACCAAAAGCTTCGACAACTTCTGGTATGAGTTTAGAAGGGCGATTAGGTTGGGATATTTCTCGAGATGTTATGAAAACGGTTTCAGCTGCCTCACAAGAAGAATTAGCAGCAACAGTTACTTATCAAGTAACGAAACCTGTTACTATCAACCGTTCTGAAAGTTCTTTAATTCCTCTATTTAATAAATCAATGAAAGGTGAATTATGTGTTGTCATTCGTGACGATAGAATTGAGGATGGAATGGATGCAATTCTATTTAGCAAGGACTTGGATTTGGAAAAAGGTGTAGCAACTATACATATTGATGATATTTTTGCAGGAGATGCAATGATTGTTCGGGGAACAGATTACATTGCTTTTAGGATTAATCAAGACATTAATACTATTAAATCCGTAGAACAAACAAGTAAAATCGTCAGTGTGTCAGTGAAGAAAAATCTAATGTATCAAAAACATTCGGAAATAGCTACCTATAATTTCAAGTTTCTAAACATTGCTGATAAAAAAATGCCCATTGTTTTTGAGATAGGAAAATTGGACGAGTATAAACCAAAAACCAAACCAATTAAAGAAACAGCAAATTACTATCGCTATAAATTTGATCTTGAACCGGGAAGTTCTGAAAAAATATTTACTTTCACAAAAATTGTCTTAACAAGTCTTTATGTTCGTAACCTTTCTGAGGATGTTGTCAAAGATATGATAAAAGAAGGTGTTCTTGACGATAAAAATGAACGATTAGTGTTGAAGATATTTGCTAATCTACGAAAAATCACTCAAAAGGAAAATGAACTAAATACTATTGAAAACGAAATTGATTGGGAATATTCTAACCAAGAACGTTTGAGAGATAATATCATAGTTTTGCAGAAAATTTTGCAAGCTGCTGAACGAGATAGCTATATAGAACGATTAAAAATTTCTGAAAAGCATCTCGAAGATCTCGAGAGTGAGAAGAAAAAACTCACTGTAGAGATTAAGAAATTGAAATTGAAGATATAGTTGGAGGACAAGAAAATGACCTTAAATATTAAAGAAGTAACTTTGTATCAAAGTGGTGTAGGTTTCTTCCTGGCTGATTGTCCAAAGAAAAATTTCACTTTACCTGTTAATGAAGGTGACATCAATGATGTTCTAAAATCTTTATCAGTAAATGGATTAACTTCTGTGAGATTTAATTCAGCAGAAGAAATTGATAAGATCCTAGATAAAATTGGCATCGATCTCGAAGTTGACGGAGCATTGCTTTCTTTGTGTAGCCATCTCGTAGGATTGGAAGTAAAAATAACAATTGATAAAAGCTACACAGGAACTGTTTTAGGAGTAGATGAAATTGATGATTGCTCTGAAACAGAAGAAACACTGATCAATACGAATGAAGTATTGGTTTTGAAGATTGGAAATGAAATTCAAAACTTCCCCTTAAAAGATATCAAGAAACTTGAGATTCTCGATTCTACTTTGCAAAAGGATATTGATACTTTCCTAAATCTTCTAGCAAATAAAAGAAAGGCAGGTGTGGTTAATCTCCAAGTCGATGCGAAGGCTAATTCTTGGGCTTCGTGGGTAATGCCTATTTCATCTTGGCGTTTATCTTATCGTGTTTTCTTCGATATTGCTAAGAAAGAACTTGAGATGGTCGGAATTTCGATTATCGATAATACCACTTCTATAGATTGGGAACAAGTTGTTCTGAGGATTGTGACAGGTAAACCTGTTAGTTTTCAATATGATCTTTTTACCCCTCTCCATATCAAGCGACCTGTTATTATACGGGATGTCAAAGGTGTTGCACCAATGGTATCTGAAGCAGGTGGTATGTTTGATGATTTTGATGATGAAATGGAAGAACCTTCGATGGAATATTCTGAAGGCTTAGTGGGTTACGGAGGAAAAGCATTGGGAGTAATGGCTCCCCCTCCGGGTGCAGCTCCAAAAAGAGCTAAAATGCTTATGAAATCTCAAGCAAAAGGCATGCCTTCAGTATTACGAGAAATTGACGTTAAACCAATTATTGAGACTCAGATACAAGAGATAGGTTCAGCAATTGCATATGTGGTTAATTATCCTATTACTATAAATAGATCCCAAAGTGCTCTAATACCTATTTTTACTGAAAAAGTAAGTGGTGAGCTTTGCGTTATTCTTAGAGATGATAGATTAACCGAAGCTATGGATGCAATCAAACTCAAAAAACCAATTGATGTTGAGAAAGGTGCTGCAACAATTTACTTGGATGGAAACTACGCAGGAGATTCTATGATAATAACAGGCACTGAATTTATTGCCTTCCGATTGAATCAAGATATTTCTGCAATGAAGGAAACAACCTCTCAAACAAGAATTGAAGCTATTGAGTTGAAAGATGCCTATCTCTCTGTCAAAAGAGTTACTGAGCTAGAATATACTTTCAAATTCATCAATAGAAACAAAGAAAGCTTGCCAACAATTCTAGAAATAACGAAATTGAGTTCTTATCAAGTAGATGATGATCCTGATGCTGAAACAAGAGATTATTATCAATACAATTTACTTCTAAAACCTGGAAATTCTGTTAAGACTCTCACATTCCGCAGGGTAACATCTGAATCTGTAAGGATTGCAAATCTAAATGAAATACAATTTAACACATACTTTGAAACAGGATTAATATCGCCGTCTGATAAAAGAAAAGCTGAAAAAATAATTGAGCTAATAAAATTGGTAAAGAAGAAAGAACGTGACTATATTGCCCTAACCAATGCTATTCAGCATCAATTCAAAAATCAGAAGCGAATCAGAGATAATCTTGTAGTAATAAAAGAAGATGAGAATCTGAAGAACGAATACTTGGTTAAATTGAAAGAATCTGAAACTCATTTGGAACAGAAAAAGGATGAATCAAAAACATTGAAAATTGAAATCGAAGAGTTAAAACAAAAAATTGAAGGATATTAGTAACTGGTAAATTCATTTACATCTGATATCTTTCATTCCAATTTTTTTTAAATACCTTTTTAATTAATTTAGCACCATACAAAGTACTGGTATTGGTGAGAATTATGAGTTTTGAATCAGCTTAGAAGTGGAATTTTTTTCACTAAAGCAAATTTTATAATCTCAGAGATTATTTTATATTCATAAAATATCATTTGTCTAAAATCACATATGGAGAGAAATCTTCTATGAAGCCAGCTGTCTACGATAAAATAATTCAAGAAAATAGCTATGAGGATATGAAGATTAATAAGAAAGGTTTTGTTGGGGTTCGTGTAGATATTAATAGCCCATTAAGTGTTGATCATTTTGAAGGGAAAGATTACAAAAGGGTTGTTAAGAGTCCAAGAATGAATGTCTGCGCAGAGACGATTATTCGCTTAACAAAAATGGGTTATGTGCCAATTATTTTTGCTCATCAAGGACGAATGACCAAAGAAGGTCCTGATGAGGCTTGTATTTCATTGAAATCCCACGCAGATATGCTTGATGGAATGTTGTACAATATTAATGTTCATTTTCAAGATGACCCTATTTTAAGTTTAACAGAATATGACTTTATTGGTTTTGCTCCTGGTGATGCTATTGTTTTAGAAAATACTCGAACTGAGAAACTCTCAAATGGTAAATTTCTGGAATCAGATTTGACAGAAGGGAGAAAAGAGTTCAATAAAGTATTCGATTCAATTCTAGATTATTACATTATAGATGCATTTCCAACTTCTCATAGAGAAACTACTACAATGGCACCTATTTTTGATACCACTCCTGTGGTTTTTGGTCCTGAGTTTATACAAGAATTTGCTGAAATAAGTAAAGTGCGAAGAAGATTATATTCTTCCCAACCAATTATGTTTGGTTTTGGTGGAGCTAAATTTGATAAATTGGATAATATGAAGAAAATTCTCGAACGGAAAAATGTCGTTGCTTTTTTTGGAGGAATTCCTGCCCAACTTCTTATTCGTGCTTCTGGTCATTCACTTGGGAAGGCCAATAATGATTTTCTTGATAACAAAGGAGTCGATGTAGCTAAAGAGCTTCTAGAAGTCATGGAGCAAGGTGCTGCTTGTTATCTACCAATTGATTTCACTGTAAAAATAGGTGAAAGAGGACGAACAATAAGAACTTTGAGCGTATCCGATGTTAAAAAATATAAAGATGGTATTATTCTTGATGTCGGTGATCACACAATAAATTATTTTATCAATGATATTATTCTATCATATTTATCCACACCAATTGGTCCTTTATTAAACAATAGTAACGGAACAATAGACTATGATTGGCTCTTTATACTTGCAGGACCATTTGGAAAAATTGATGAATATGGTTTGAATACCTTACCATTTATAGCTAGACTTCTGAAAAAAGATATACACATAACTATTCTAGGTGGCGATTCAGCAGCTTATTTGCGAACGAGTGGCTTTGGTGACGCAATAGATCTAATATTAAGTGGAGGAGCAGCATTATCGTTTCTAGCAACTAGTAACATAAAATGCATTGATAAAAATCCTACATTCAAGGAATATTTCAAGAAATAGTTAACAATGGTTTTTTCAAAGTAATAATGTTGAAGGGTAGAAAAACAATGACATTAACATATTTGGATGAATTTCATGAGAAACCTACAGCTAGGCAGAAAAAAGTGTTTCATGCTTTTCTTGACAAACAGAATCTAGAATATGAGGAAGATGTAGACTTTACTCTGAAAGTAATTGATAACGCAACTGGAGAAATGGTAGGTACCGGAAGTATTGATGGAAAAGTTCTGAAATGCATTGCAATAGACCCTACAAGGAGAGGTGAAGGACTATCGGCTCATATTCTATCTCAACTAGTTAAAGAACAGTACAAAAGAGGCAATAGTCATATCTTTGTTTTTACAAATCCAAAGAATATTGAAGAAACAGCCGGAAATGTTTTTGCCGGTTTCCGAGTAGTGAGTAAAACAGATGATATTGTTCTCTTGGAAATGGGTTCAAACTCCATTGAAGAATATCTTGATGATTTAAAATTTCAAACGAGAGGCATTACAGAAACAGAGAAAAACCCTATCGGGTCGATCGTAGTTAACTGCAATCCTTTTACTTTAGGGCATCAGTTTCTTATTGAAACAGCAGCAAAAGAGTGCTCTTATCTAATTGTTTTTGTAGTCACAGAAGATCGTTCTTTGTTTCCAACCGAAGTTCGATATCAATTAGTTAAAGCAGGAACAAAACATCTTGACAATGTTGTCGTTTTGAAGGGAGGAGATTATATTATCTCGCCAGCCACTTTTCCAAGATATTTTATGAAAGAATTTGCTGATATATCTTTGAGGCAAGCAAGATTGGATGTAACAATTTTTGGAGAGCACATTGCTCCCGCACTCGGGATAAAAAAGAGATATGTCGGGGAAGAACCATTTGATTTAGTAACCAACGCATATAATCAAGCTATGAAAGAAATATTAATTCCAAAGGGGATAGAATTAGAAATAATTCCTAGAAAAGATGTGAATGGAGTGCCAATTAGCGCTTCCAAAGTGCGTGCATTGATCAGAGAAGAAAGAATGGTTGAAATTATCGATTTGGTTCCCCCGACAACATACAGTTTTCTAATATCGAAGGAAGCAAAGTCAATTAGAGATAAAATTGTTAGCTCTTCATCTCGTCACTAAAATGAAGAGAAGTAAGTGATTTTTTTCACTTATCATTTGTTAAATAGTATAACATTAAACTGACTGCTAATAGATCCGCGCAACCACCTGGACTGATGTTTTGATTTATAAATTCTGCATCTAAATCTCTTACTCTCTCGAGCCACTCATCAGAATATGCATCCTCACTCAGAACCAAATTATTTGCTTCTTGTCTAACCCAAGTGAGAACGTCGGAGCCATGCCGAGATAAAATATTTGTATCATCTACTCGAGTCATTAAAAATAATAGTGCCATAATCATTCCTCGCTCAATAACTATGCCAGACTCAAGCGCTTTTTTTATTACTTGATACGCTGCATCTGCATTTGGAAATCCTTTTTCTGCTTCTCCTCTAATACCTGTTATACCTACATCTAGAAAAATCCACTCGCCTGAAGTAATTTTCTCCTCATCTTTTGGCATACGCATTAACTCTCGCTCAACAATGCCTTTTGTGATTTCTTGGACAACAGAGAGAATTCTATTAATCTTTAATGAACCTGTTTCACGTGTTGCAAGGTATCCTGCTGCAGCAGCAATAATCATACCACTAAAAATTAGCCCTTTTTGTGTATTGATGTTTTTTGTTGACAAAAACATCTCTTCTTCAGCTGACAATCCTACAGAACGTAATTTGGGTAAAAGGTCGCACAGCTCTCCTCGATGATCAATAGCTATCTGTGCAGCAATAACCATAAAATGTGATATTGTAGCAGAGCTCAGCATGAACGTGCTAATGTCCATATCTTTGTGTGCACCAGAATTGTTTCTGTCTACTAAACCTGGTTTTGGGGTGCAAATAGATTCGAGTAAAATTGCTTTTGTGATATTTGCTCCAATATTGAATGATATAGGTTGGATTATCATACCTTTCATATATTTAATCCGAGTAGTGTTATCATACGCTATTCTTTCTGACATTTACAGTCTTCCTTAATCTTCTCACAATATTCTCTTTTAAAGGCATTTTATAATCCTTTAGGTTTGTAAAAGTATTCAAATACGTTTTTCACTAAAAAATAGATATATTTATTTCTAAAAGAAAGAAGAATAAATATAGTATAAGACCTTCTTATATTATACACTTTAGTAGTTAATAAGTTCAAAACTATTTCACTAAAATTTGAGAGATGAAAAAATGAACAAGAGAAAACTTGGATTTATGTTTCTAGTGTTATTCGTCTTTACTCTTGTTTTGAGTTCTCAAATTAGTTCTCCAGCTTTGTGTTTAATAGACAATCAGTTAGTAACTAAAATTACTAGTATTCAACCTGGAAATTATGATATAGTCACTGATGACGTAGAGATTGGCTTTATGGAATATGGTGCATATGATGGATCTGGCGGAAGTTCAGCAGGTGTAGCAATTGGTGGTGAAATTGTCTACGTTGCAAATGGAAATCAGGGACTAGAAATTATCAACATCTCGAATCCAACCAAGCCTAGAAAAATCGCTAATATTTTAACACAAGGTGATGCTGTAGATGTTTTAATCTACGGAACTATGGCTTATGTGTCTCAAAAATTCTATGGTGTTGCGTTAATTAACATCTCAAATCCTGCTACTCCAGTTCTGAAAAGTACAATAACGCCTGGTGGAGATGCACTAGAAGTATCCATTCATGCAAATATTCTCCGGATTGCAACAGCAAATAATGGGTTAAATCTGTATGAAGTCAGTAATCCTTCTAACCCTCTGTTTATTAGTAGATGGAAAGGTAATAATGAATTATCAGGTAGTTCAGTAATAACAAAATACAATTGTTTAGCTGCTAAAGAGGGTGGGCTTGAAATTGTTGATCAAACATTTCCTGCTGATCCATATTTGGTGGGTTCATGGAATGATTCTTCTGGAATAGCTTTTGGTGTAGATTCGATTGCAATTGACGATTGTAAATATGCTTTTTTGGCTTATGGTTTAGGTGGTCTGATAATACTAAATTTTACAAACCCGAAAACACCTGAAAAAATAGCAGAGTATACATTTAGTAATGTAATAGATGTCACTGTTGTAGATTCATATGCTTTCTTAAGTTGTAAAAATTATGGATTAGTAATATTAGATATTTCTGACCTGGAAAATCCCGTTGAATTAAGTGTTTACGATACTCCTGGTTTTTGCTTAGATGCAGCAAGAAGTGGAGATATTGCAGTAATTGCTGATGAGGAAGATGGAATCCAAATATTAAGCATTTCAACTCCAGCAAATCCAATAATGCTTTCACAATTTCTCGGTTTTGGTAAAGCAACAAGAGTAGTAATTCGAGATGAGTTAGCTTATATTGTTGATTATTACAAAGGATTAGAAATCTATGATATTTCTGACCCCTCAGAACCTTACAAAATAGGTTACTTTGATAACAATAACGATGATGAGATCTACGCCTTCGATTTAACCTTAAGTGGAGATATCGCGATTATTTCAGCATATGAGGATGGCGTACTTTTTGTAAATATAGCTGACCCTGAAAATCCATTTTTAGTAAATTCCTATTATGATGGCAGTAGAGTTCATTGTACAGCAATAAATGAAGACATTGTATTTGTTGCTGGTTTGAATAGAACAGTAGTTGCACTCAATGTCAGCGATATAGCAAATTTATCTGTAGAAGGAACCTATGATTTTCCAATCCCATACCCATATGTATACAGCTTGTTATACGAAGATGATATTCTATATGCAGGAACAACTTTTCTTGGATTATACAGTTTGAATGTTTCTGATGTTTCTGCTATTACAAAAATTGATGATATTGCAAGCACCCACCAAATTCGAGATATTTATAAAAAAGATAATCTCTTGTTCGCAGCAGTAGGAGGTAATGGTTTCAAAATCTATAATACTTCAGGTACAGAATTAGCACTGATAGCTGAAATGGATACAGAAGGATATGCGTATGAGATTTCATTATTTGGAAATATGCTATTTGTTGCAGATGGATATTATGGTCTGAAGGTTTTCAATGTAAGTGATCTCCAAAACCCAATATTTGCTGGGAAATATACCAAACATAGCTTCTATGGCGTGAAGCATTTTGATCAATATATTATTGGAGGCATAGGTTTTGATGGCGTATTAATTCTTGCTTTAGATTCCGATCGAGACTCAATTTCAGATATCGATGAAATCAACATTTATGGAACCAACCCCTATAATTCAGATACCGATTCGGATGGAGCATCTGACGATTTCGAAATACTCTATGGACTGGATCCACTTGATCCAACAGATGGAAGTCAAGACCCTGATCAAGATGGATTAACCAATGCGGAAGAGAGTGAGCTATTGACTAATCCTTTTGAAGAAGATACAGACCAAGATGGAATGCCCGATGGTTTTGAAGCTGAAAATCGTTTGGATCCTTTATTTGATGATAGCCAAGAAGACATAGATAATGATCATCTATCAAATTATGAGGAATATCTTATTGGTACAGATCCCAGAGATGATGATACCGATCGAGATGATTTTGAAGATGGCTTAGAAGTTATTTATGGCACAGATCCACTAAATGAAAAAGACAATCCGTATACTAGGAAAATAAAACGACTAATAGCTACTTCATCAATTGGCATTGTATTAATTGCTACTGGAATATTCTTCATTGTTAAAACTGCAAAGAAGAGAATTGCTCGAAACAGAGAACGTGAACAACAATTATTACAAGAGGAACAAGAAAAAGTACTCATTTTTTAATCTAATTGAGAAAATTAATTGTTAATTAGAATGCTTTTTGAATAAGAAGGTTATCTAATATAATTACTTGACATTCGTTTCAATTGCCATAATTGAAACGTTTTTATCACAGAAAATAGTAAAATAAAATAGTATAGATTTTATAAAAGGTTGGCGCCTATGTCCGAAGAAGACTATTATATTGACATCCTTAATAAAGAGGAAGATGATGAAGAACCCCCAAAGAAACAAGAAGAATATTCTTGGGGAAGTGAAACTCCTCCTGAAAAACAGCCGGATCCAAATGGAAGTGATCCATATCAATCTGACACATATCAATCACAAGAACCTTATCAAACAAGCCAACAAGAAGCAAAACCACCCCAAGAAGAGTATTATGGGGATAGTTACTACCAAGATTATCAAGTTGAAGGTCGTTCTGGCAGAGAACCACCAAAAGAAGAGCGTCCATGGTTTTGGATTGGCGTTCTTATTGCAATAGGCGCATCAGTCGTTATAATGCTTATTTTCAACTTTGTTGGCACATCCAGTCATCCCGGTTTAGCTTATCTTGAAATTGTTTTCTTATTGATTTGTTGCACTCTACCTGGATTGTTTGTTAGAAAGGTTGGTAAAGGTATTCTCGGTGGGATGATGATTTTTGGTTTACAATTCTTTATACCATTAATTGTCTTTTACGCTGGTGGACAAAATCCTACTTTGTTCTTTTCACCGTACTTAATTTTTCTAAATGCACTTAGTTTAATTATGATGGGTTTAGATGATGTTTTTGGATTTAGCTTTGTACCAATAGATCAAACATTTATTGATGCATACGACCAATATGCAGGTTGGGCTACTTTCGTTTGGGTATTTGATTTACTGATAATGTTTGGAATAATGATTTCACTAGTTATTGCAAGTTCTTGGTTATTCTCCAATTTATTCACTCAAAAAGCAAAGAGCTTTTGGACCTGGTGTTTATTACCAGGTCAAGCTATGGTTATAATACTTAATCTTGTGGTCATCCCGTGGCTACTATTGTGTACGTCTAGTGGAATTCAAATTGGTGGTTCATTAGCAGCTGGCGCAGCTAATGTTGCAGAAATAGCAATGCCATTTGTTGATGGCAATGCAACTGGTTTTGAAAATCTTGATACAGAGGCAATATTGGCTCAATTGGATCGAGCAGATTACTGGTTTGAAATAGCTCGTAATAATTACGGCGGATTAAATCGACTGCAATTTTTACGTTTAATGAAAGCTGCTTCAATGCAATATGGTTTTGTGGTTGATATATTCAATGCAACGATATTTGCCGGTTTCGAGCTTTTACAAGCTCTTGGACCATTAGGACATGGTTTCTTTGATAATTCAAATAATTCAGATGTGGAAGTAGATGGCTTCTATTATCAATACAATGAATTTATGGAAGTATATGATACATTCTCAGGAATGTTCAATATGTCTTCAGGAATGAAACCAAGTGAAACTGAACTCGATGCAGCTGAAGTTCAAGTTGGAGGAATAATCAATGATATTGAGTATTTACTTGATGAATATTTTGATGATATATTTGCCCACATCTTGACAGCTGATGCAATTCTTAGTACTATTGACCCTGAAGATATGCGTGATATCCCAGGAAATGCCCAAGTAGCCGAAGTATTGAATCAGGTAGCAGATGGCTTAGATATGGTGATGAACGTAACAGATGAATATCGTGTTCTCGTTCCTCTCTTACTAGATCTGATTGATTCAACTCCTAACCTACTTCGTGCAATGTTCAATATGTTAGTAGGAAATGTACGATTAATAATGGGTTATCAATTCATCCAAAGTCAAACATATCTTACAAATGCCTCTGCAGAACTGAGTTTTGTACAAGCAATATTCACTCCCGCAAGAAGAGTTGAAGTTGAAGAATCATCTACTGCTTTAGGATTCTTTGACTTTGTCAATGATACTCTCTCATTGCTTACACCAATTATTGCTGAAGAAGGGTATATCGGTGGTACTGTTGGAAATATCATTAATGCTCTAGATGTATTCCATGATGAAGGAACTAATACAACAAAAGATATCTATTCGCCAACAATGGAATATGATCAAGTATTTGCAAATATGAGTTATTCGATTTCAAATAGCACAGCAGGTATTGCTGCAGGAGCAGAAGCCTCGGCAGTTTTAATTCATATAGGAAATAAAGCTAACAGCTCAGGTTATTCAATAATGAGCGAAGCGGCTACAACATTAGCTGAAACAATCAGTAGTGCTTTCCAACCCGTAGAATTCGCCTTGGAGATGGATTATATAACCAAAGCCGTAAATGGTACTTTTGCAGCAATATATTATATCTCTAAAGATGATGAGGTTAATGCTAATTTAGTATTAGCTGAAGCTGAAGCTGAACTCGATGATGGTATCGCACTTGCAGATGCTAATCCAGGTACTCCAATAGCTATATTCAAAGCGTTCATGGAACCATTCAAAGTAGCCATTGGAAGTATCAAACAAGTCCTAATAGATTATGCTACAATTTTACCCGGATCTCATGGAGCAATAGGTCCTCTAATCGGGGATACATTGCTAACGTTGCATGCAAGTATTCATCTGGTTGTTGATGAAGGCTTACCTGCCTAATAATAAAATAGAAGCAAATAATTTGCTTTTATTTCTCTTTTATTTTTCTTTTTATTTACAAGCGGAAATTTACTTTTTGTGCTCTAATTGTTTATTATAGACTAGTCATGGTCTATCTTGGTTAACGAGCTCTAATAAGAGTTAGAGTTAACTTTTGACTTTCTGCGAGTCCGCCCAACTCCCCGAAGGGAGGAACTTTCGTTTGACGTTTGGCTGTATGTCGCTAAAAAA
>JAUWKS010000022.1 GCA_030614005.1 Candidatus Heimdallarchaeota archaeon
ACAAAGAGCTTTAGCTGGACTGGTTCCAGATTTTTTGGTTCCGGTTATTCTAATGGTTTGTGGTGGTATTCTCATAGGAATAGCCTCTGATGTCTTTACGATTGTGGGTGGTGTTGTTTGTCAATTAGCAGCATTGATTGTATTTATTGGAACCTTCATTTACCTCCCTTACAAAAGAAGAGGTCAATCAAATGGCAAAATTAGACAAAAAATCACCGTAAAGAAAATTGTTGATAAAGACAAATGGAAATTAGCTGAACTTGGTGAAGGTGATATTGGATTAATAATTGGTAGAGCAATTGTTAATTGGATAGAAGTTTTCTTCATCATACCTACTGTAGTTTCATATCTTATGATTAGCAGTAGTAATAATAACCAAACATTAACTGATCGTCTTTTTGGTACAGTTGTTGTGCAAATCGATCCAGCAGAGTATGAAGTGGAAAAGAAAGGAGAAGAAAAAGAAAGCAATAATTGTAATAATTGTGGTACGCCATATAAGAAAGGGAAAAATTTCTGCTCAAAATGTGGTTCTGAGGTAACTAGTAGTAAAAAAACAACTACAACAAAGAAAACAACTCCAACCCAAGAAGGTGAAACAAATACTCCTGCTTTGATAAGCAAATTTGTTCTTTTGGGTGGTTCAGTATTACCAATAATTACTCTCTTTCTAAGTTTTATACACAGTGTATTAGTAACAGTAAGTTTCAGTATTAATGCTTGGGGTGGTTTTTGGCCTTTTAGTGGATACTGGTTTTGGAAAACAACTAATGGTTTTAGAATAGTAAGCTATATTTGTTTCTTCATAATGACAGGGGTACTAATTGTGCTAGCCCTTCAATATTCAGATAAAGCAAGAACAAATTTGTTAGTTTCAAGTGGTCTATTTGGTGGATTTACCATTTTTTGGATCATATTATATGAAGCTAATTGGGCTTATGTGCCCTACTTGTTTCTTAATGGCAATCCAGTTAGTATTGCTATTGGAAATGTTATATTCTGGATATTAGCTATGATTGCATTGATTCTATCATTATCCTTCTTCAATAAATACATCAAACAAGTAAATGAAGAACATAATCAAAATCTACCAAAATTCATTGGTCAATTCATTTTGATACCAATTATAGTTTTCAGATTAGTTCTCTTTATCATTGGTGTAGCTGCTGTACCAGATTTGGGTTTTGGAGCAACGATATACTACCTTCACAAAATATCTGTTTGGGTTGCCTTGTTTACTATGATGGGAATATTCATTGGATTCATAATCAAATCGTTAAAATTCAATGCTAATAAAGTAACAGCTAAAAGTTAGAAAAAAATTCGAAAGAAGGTAATTCTTCTTTCCTTATATTATTTTTAGCATTAATAATTCACTTTTTTTTACTTTTCTTTCAACGAGAATCAAAAATAAATGGGTAATTATGAGCAAAAGTAATCAGTTTCTTTTGAAGGTTCAAATAATTTTGAAGTTTACAAAATCCTTAATAATTCTGAAGTAAAAAGAAAGTTGTGATTTTTTATGAAAGCTATACTCTGTGGAAAAATTATTCCAGTAACAAAAGAACCCATTGAAAATGGTCACATTCTTATTGATGATAAAGGGAAAATCAAAAAAATTGGCAAAGGTTTTGATGTTCCCAAAGATGCAGAAATCATTGATGGAAAAGACCTAGTTGCTTTTCCAGGTATTATCGATGTGCATTGTCACGCAACTGTTTGGGAAGAAGAAATCGGTATGAGTCTTCAAGATGGCAATGAAATGACCGACCCAATAACACCTCAAATACGAGTGCTTGATGCAATCAATCCAATGGAAAAAGGATTGCGCCGAGCTATTAGTGGTGGAATAACTTGTTTGTGCATTTCTCCCGGCAGTGCTAATGTTGTTGGTGGTCAAATGACCACAATTAAAGCACATGGTAAAATTGTTGACGATATGGTCATACAAGAAACCGCTGGTATGAAATGTGCTTTTGGAGAAAATCCAAAGAGAGTTTATGGCAGTCGCAATGTTATGCCTCAAACTCGAATGGGAAACTTAGGTCTTTTTAGAGAGCTTATGGTCGAAACCCAGAATTATATGAACAAATGGGATGACTATGCGAAAAAGCAAAAACAGTATAAAGAAGACTTGAAAGAATACAAAGTAAAAGAAGCTAAAAAAGAAAAAGACCTTAAGAAACCTCAAGAACCAACCAAACCAGATAAAAATATCAAGTTTGAAGCAATGGTTCCAGTTTTCAAGAAAGAGATTCCTTTACGTGCTCATGCTCACCAAGCTAATGATATCATCACTGCAGTTCGTTTAGCAAAAGAATTTGATGTTGATATCTGTATTGAACATTGTACTCACGGTCACCAAATAATTGACTTTCTGGTAGAAAACAAAGTGCCAGCAATTGTTGGCCCTACTTTTGGATTTAGAACAAAAATCGAATTGAATGATATGAGTTGGAAAACCATAGGTGAATTGTATAAAGCAGGCATTCTCGTTTCTCTTACCGCCGATCACCCTGTAGTCCCGCTACAATTTCAAACGATCTATGCAGCTTTAGCTCATCGTGAAGGTTTACCTCTGCAAGGTGCTTATGAAGTTCTTACTATCAATGGTGCAAAAATCTTAGGTATCGATGATAGAGTCGGTTCCTTAGAAGTAGGCAAAGATGCTGACTTTTCACTCTTTACTGGAGAACCTTTAGATGTTCAATCAAAACCAGCCAAAGTTTTCATTGATGGTGAATTAGTTTACGACATGAATGAAGAATATTTATTCTAAAAAATGATGTTAGCCACATTATGTGGCTTTAATTTTTTCTTTTCATTATAAGGCTACCAATTACTGCCAATAAATACTAGAAATAGTAGGCTAACAATTGACATTACTGTAACAACCACACCTTCAAGCAAATCAAATTTGTTATCATCTGCTATCATTGTTTGAACAATTAATGACATAACAAAGATACCACCTGTAACAAGAGTTACTTCTAATGTTATTGGAATACCTATTGCAAATAATCCACTTAGTAAAAATGGCACTCCAAAAAGAATGTAAAATGTTTGATTAATTGCAGAAACCTGGTGTACTAAACCAACTTCTTGCAATTCTTTATCTTTACTCAATAATCCTCTGAAAGTTACTACCAGTTCTGGTGAAGAAGATACAATGCCTACCACCACAGCATAAGCTAAAACTGGAACTTCATTAAAGATTAATTCGAATGTTTCCAAACCCTGTTCGATTGCTGATGCCAGCATAAAGCCACCGGTGATGATTCCTCCTACTCCGAAAAGAAAGAGAGCAATAATAATGGTCCATGGCCATCTTCTCATTGTATCAAAAGCATGTTCTTCCCCTCTGTTGTTTCTATCTTTCTTCTTGGAAGAGTCAGGTTTTTCAGAAGATCCTGCTGAAATATTACCATTGCCATTTTCAGAATCTATTTCAATTAATCGTAATTGTTGTGGTGGTGTTTCAGAATCAACTACTATTACATCATCTTCATCTGGAAAGAATTCAGATATCAAAGTTTGCGGTGTTGATGTTTTTTTACCTAATCGTCTAATTAGTAAGAAAATAAAGAAGAAATAAACTAAAATAAGTGCTATTCCAATGATTATTTCAAAGGGAGTTTGATATGTTAATGATTCTGTAGTAGGATTTTGTGCGCTTTTAAACTCAAAATAAAATCCATAGATCATTACTACGAAAGAGAATACAACCATTCCTTGTATCAGGTTTGTTTCATAAAATGTTAGTTCTTTTGGCAAATCAAAAGGTTCTTTTCTTGATACATAAATCATTGAAATGCCAAGAAAGAAGATATTGATTATTACACCAGTAAGAATTAATACTATTGCAGTTGTTGCCAAATCTTCATTATTGTGTGTTTTTGAATTTACTAACAAGATAATAACAACAACGAGTTCTGCCAATGCAGCTCCAACTGCTTGGATAATGCCTGTAAGGTATGGATTCCAATTCATTTTATCTTGAATACCCTTAACACCCATAATAATCAATTCAGCTGCTCCAAAAACAATCAGAACACCAGCGACAAAGCCAATAATCATATAAACTAAGCCCCAAGCAACAGAATGTTCTAATGCATCTTTCATCACCGCACCTATTACATAGAATGCGATCATAAATACAACTCCAAGTATTAGAGAGATGAATGTAGTTAAATGCAAATTGGAAAAGAGAGTACCAATTGCTTCTTCGGGTTCTACATCTTCCAGAATTTCCGGTGAATCATCTTCTTCAAAAATAGTTGTTGGCATATCCCAATCTTCGGGTTCCTGATAGCCGTTAATTTCTTCTTTTGTAGGCGGGGGTTCGCTTCCCTCGTCGTTCTTATTCATCTGTTATTGATTACCTCTGTAGGGAACTACTAATAAATAGTTCAAATCCGAGTATCTGATGTGAAAAAGGTAATGATTGCTTTTAAATGATTTGTTTTCGTTTCATTTTTTTTATTTTGATGCAAAGCTAAACTAAGAAAATTAGTAAAAAAGCAAAAATTGACCCATTCATTTTAATAGCTCAAAATATTTGGAGAATTTCAAGATATATTTAATTCCACGAACCTTCAATTTACCTGTTATGATTGCTTTTACAGGACTAATCTTGCCTAAACCAAATCCCAAGAAGGTCGGTTTTGTAGTGACAATAGAACCATCGCATTCTTTCTTCTGAGCCTTAATTTTTGCTGGAGAATTTTCAATTTGAGTAAAAATTACTTTTCCTTCAGCAAAAGATACCTTCATTGCAAATGGGTCATCCTTTGCAACTAGTAACAGAGAATAATTATCCTCTTTGAACTTGCTTGAAAATTCTTTCTTGAGATTAAGTGACTTTAACATCACGTAAATTATTGCAGCGAATCCATCGTATTGTCTTACATCTTCATAAATTGGAAGAACCATTTCCATTGATTTCTTAAACCGTTCAACAATTTCATCAATAATCTTTTCATCCATAGGAGTTGAGAGAATGAAAGCGGTAACACCTCGAGATACTGTATAGAGACCATTTATAACCAGTGCAACTTGCAAGTATTTTCCTAGTTCTAAGAATGGTATTGTATCGAATGATAATTTCTTTGCATTTACAGGTAATTCTTCTGTGAAATGGACGTATACTAAAGATTGCATACAACCCACAGAGCATCTTACGCCCATTGAATCCAATGCTTTCATTAGTCCCTTCTGTAATCGTTTCCCTAATTGATCTAATCTTTTTACTTCAGCTTCATCGTATAATTCGAGAGCGATTTTGCCAGCGACCATTGTCATAGCGTTACCACTGAATGTTCCAGAATGAGTGATGTAATTTTTGTTGATAGGATTAAACTGCTCTATCAATTCTCTTTTCCCACCAAAAGCTCCAACTGGGAATCCTCCACCTATAGTTTTACCAAAAGCAGTAAGGTCAGGAGTAACGCCAACTAGTTTTTGCATTCCTCCGGTCGTTAGACGATAGGTAATTACTTCATCAAATATCAATAAAATATCATATTTTTTAGTTAGTTTTCGTAATCCTTTGAGGTATTCAGTAGTAGCAACTATTCCACCTGCGGAACCCATTAAAGGTTCTAAAATCATTGCTGCAATTTCCTTATGATGTTTTTTCATTATAATTTCAGCTGCTTCCAAATCATTGTATGGAACAACAAAAACATCTTTGAGCAATGTTTCAGGTACACCCTTTTCAACTGTTGGAACAGGATATCCTTCTGAAAATAAATCTGAATTAATGTTTACTTCTACATAATCATGTGAACCATGATATCCACCATCAATTTTGATTATTTTATTCTTCTTTGTGTGATAACGAGCAGCTCGTATTGCAAACATCGTTGCTTCGGTT
The DNA here is from genome assembly GCA_030614005.1 of Candidatus Heimdallarchaeota archaeon. Lineage (GTDB taxonomy): Archaea > Asgardarchaeota > Heimdallarchaeia > JABLTI01 > JABLTI01 > JABLTI01. Next base: position 5,876 of record JAUWKS010000022.1, read on the forward strand.
CCAGAATTGCAAAATCTTAATTCTTCTACAGATGGTGTTCTTTCGCAAATAATTTTAGCAAGTTTATACTGAACCTCCATTGGAGCAGCATGAGCGGTACCTTTTCTGAGTTGTTCTTCGATCTTTTCTGTCATTTTTGGGTGTGCATGTCCATGAATTAAAACAGTCATATTGTTTAGGATGTCAATATAGCGATTGCCATCAACATCTTCTAAAAAGCAACCTTCTCCTTTTATGATGTAGAAAGGATACGGATAAAAATAGGCAATATTCCTCGTTCCTCCTCCGGGCAACCATTTTTGAGCTTTATTGAAATGTTTTTTCGAAGAAGGTGTTTTGGCTTCATATTTAGCTATTATTTCATTTTTTACTTGTTCTAAGTTTTTTGATGCCAATCGAAACTAACTCCTATAGATAACAATTAGATGAAATTCATGGAATAAAAGTTTTAATGTCCAATTTACTAAAAAAAAGAATACCATTTGATTTTGATATTCTATCAACTTTGTACATCTTCTTAGTTAAGCAGAGTCCCCATTATACCTAAAGCAATTAAACTCGCTATTGAAGTAATTACTATTAGAGCTCCTTCAACACGATCGAAATGGTTGTCATCAATAATCGTTAGATGGAGAGATAATGAAAGAGCAAATATCCCTGCAAAGACTAGTGTCGTGTCAAAAGCAACTGGGATTGCAACATTAATTAGTGAAGCTAGTAGAAATGGGAAACCAAAGAGTAGAAAGAATGTTTGATTAATAGAGGACACTTGATGAACTAATCCTATTTGCGTGTCTTCTTTCTCTGGATCAAATAATGCTCTCATAGTTATGGTAGTTTCAGGTGCAGATGAAACAAACCCCACAACGACGCAATAGACCAGAATCGGAACGTCATAAAATTCTATACCAGTTTCAATTGACTTGGATATTAGACTTCCTCCGAGAAACATTCCTGCTAAACCAATAACAAAGGCAATTATAAGTAAATATAAAGGAAATCTTCTAAGAGCTATAAATTGCTCACCTTCTTCATCTTCATCATCATTTTTCTTAAAGATAGATTCTCGTATCTTTCTGAACGTGCTCTTCTCTTTCATAACATAACCATTTTTCTCTTGATCAAATACTTCTATTTCATCATCATCTTCAGGGAAAAATTCTGAGATAAGTGTTTGTGGACCGATATTTTCTGTTCTCTTTTGTTTTGCATCACCGATGAGAAAGAAAATGAACATTAAATAAAATAACAAAAGAGCCACTCCAATAACTCCTTCAAATAAACGGTCAAATTGAGCTACTTCAATTGCATCATGTGTAAAACCAAAAGACATCATTATAAAAGAAAAGATTGTCATCGCTAGTACTAAGTTTGCTTCTGTTTGAGTCAATTCATTGGGCAATTTAAATGGTTTCTTTTTTGAAACAATAATCATTGTTACTCCTAGAACTAGAATATTAATTAGCACAGTTGTTAAGATGAATGTAATACTTGTTAGAGCTAATCTATTAGCTAATTCAACATTACCCTCTTGTGTGAGTGTTTTTGCTCTCAGAAGTAGAATTGACACGACTATAATATCACTTGAATCTGCACCTAATGCAGCAATGATTCCCATAAAATATTCAGACCAATCTAATTTCCTTCCGATACTCTTCACACCAAAAATAATTAACTCTGAACAACCAAAGATAAAGGATAGGCCACCAGCAAAACCAAACAAAATCGTCCATATTGGATAACTTGCTAAAACATTGGTAAAACTGATTATTAGTAAAATAACTCCAATAATAACTGAGGGAATTGTTAAAGGGCTTATTTTTTCAAACAATTCACCTAAAGCTTCATCTGCTTCTAATTGATCCAAGTCAACCTCTTGAAATCCGATTTTTAGTTTCTCATCTTCAAATGAGATTTCTTTTAAATCTTGGTTAACTTCTCCATCCTCAATCGTAAAATCTGAACCATTTTCTTCAGTTGTATAATTTTTATTCAAGTTTGAGTCTATGCCTCATTAAAACGATTAGCCTAATTTGTATTTATTAGCTCTAGCTCTTAAACATTTTTATAAATAAAAGTAAATTTTATTCTCTTTGTATTTTAGATTATAATCTCTTTTCAATAAAATACAAAAAACTGATATTAATCAAAGTATTTAGTATTGATTATGATACCAAACACAGATCTTTCAAAATTTGTTCCCTTTGAATTGCTCTTAGATAATAATTCAAAGAAACTTGGAAAGGCAGGAGATATTGAATTAGATTTCGCTGTCAGAAAATTATTCGATATGAAAGAGGTTATTTACGATCAAAAATGGGTGAACCAACAAGAGGATAATTTTGATCTATATTATATGTATCGAGATTTAACGCGAATTCAAGACAAAACAATCTATCAAGAAAATAATGTTAGATTTGATGTTACTGTTATACCTCCACAAACTTTAGGAAAAGAACTAGTTAAAACTGCAGGACATTTTCATCCGGATGCTAAAGAGGGAATTAGTTATCCTGAAGTGTATGAATTAATGTACGGAGAAGGTATTTATCTTTTACAAAAGGATTCAATTGAAAATAATACTATTGAAATTATTATTGTGAAAGCAAAAGCAGGGGATCAAATATTAATTCCTCCGGGATACGGGCATATAACGATTAATCCATCTAAAACAGAAACGTTAGTTATGAACAATTTAGTAAGTTCAGCATTCAGTTCTATATATGGTTCCATCAAAGAAAAACAAGGTGCAGCTTATCTTTTATTGGTTGATGGTATTTGGATTAAAAACGACCAATATAGCGAAGAAATAAACATTCTCAAGAGAGAACCAGAAAAAATAGTTAATCAGCCATTTTATTTGTCTTTTATAGACAATCCAGACGAATGGATATTTCTAAATGAACCTTGGACTAAAGATAAATGGTAAAATGATAGGAATGGTTTTCTTTGACTGATGAAACTAAAACAGAAAAAGAACTAATACTTGAAGTAAAAGACCTTCGAACTTACTTCTATGGTGAAGATGATATTGTGTGGAAAATATTAGAGGGTATTAATTTTAAATTATATAAAGGGGAAACTCTTGGCATATTGGGACCTTCAGGAGTTGGAAAATCCGTTCTTGCACTCTCCATTTTAAAACTAATAAGATATCCGGGAAAAATAGAAGGAGGCGAGGTATACTTCAAAGGTACGAACCTCTTCAAATTGGATGAAGAGAGTTTTGATGATTTGCGAGGTAGGGAAATTGGATTAGTTATGCAAAATACTAGAGGTGGTATGGATCCACTAAGAGATATGACTCATACAACAGGCCAACCTTACAAAGTTCATGCTGAAGATGAACCAGAGAAAGACGAAATAAAGGCTCTGGTTGTAAGTCAATTAGGTAAAGTATCTCTACCTGAACCCTATAAAACATCAGACAAATTTGCTCATCAAATGAGTGGTGGAGAAAACCAGAGGGTGAAAATAGCTGCTGCTTTGATGAACAATCCTACACTATTAATTGCTGATGAACCAGTTTCAAATTTAGATTCCACAGTTGCACGAATGATTATGAATTTACTTACAGAAATGAAAGAAAAATTCAATCTAACAATGATTCTTATTGCCCATAATCTCGGTGTGATTGCTGAACTTTCAGATAAAGTAGCGATTATGTATGCAGGCAAAATCATTGAAATTAGTGATGTGGAAACAATGTATTACAATCCTAGACATCCATTTACACAAGGATTATTTTACGCCTCACCTAGTATAGCACCTCGAGGAAAACTGAAACCTATTCCAGGAGAAGAACCCGATGCTAGAAAATATCCTACTGGTTGTCATTTTCATCCTCGATGTGAATACGCAATTGAGAAATGTTCAATTGATCAACCAAAATTAGAAGAAATTGATAATAATCATTTTGTTGCTTGTTGGCGAACAAAAGATATTCCAAAATATGAAGGCGATTTTTGAGTTTTTACATTAATTTTATAGTGTTATTGGTATTATGAATAATCGATGCTGATGAAAGTGTTCAAAAAAGCAATAGAAGATTTTCTTTCGAAAGAAAGATTTGGCAGATGCGATTTCCATACGCATTCTTTTTTTAGTGACGGTGTACTTCTTCCAATGGAACAATTACGTCGAGCTACGGTTATTGGTCATGAGGCATATGCTATCACAGATCATGCTAGTGCATCAAACTTAGATATTATTCCTAAACTAGCGAAAGACTGCGAGCTTGCTATAAAACATTGGGGAATATTAGCTTTACCTGGCGTTGAATTAACCCATGTTCCTGCAAACGCTATTGAAGAAGTGGCAGAAAAAGCAAGGGAGATGGGCGCTTTTGTTATTGTCGTTCATGGTGAGACAACCTCTGAACCTGTAGAACCAGGAACAAATTTGATCACATCGAAATTAGCAAATGTTGATATTCTTGCACATCCCGGATTGCTCACTCGAGAGGAAGCAAAACTATGCAAACAAAATAATATTTTTATTGAAATTACTTCTAGTTCCTCACATTCAATGACAAATGGACATATTGCAAAAGTAGGTTTAGAAGAGAATGTAAAGTTCATTCAAAATACAGACGCTCATAAACCAACTGATATGCTAACTTATTCTCAAGGGGAAAAAGTACTCCTAGGAACAGGATTTCATACTGATGAGATTACCAAAATACTTCAAAATAATGTTCGTTCTTTAGTTTCAAAAATAAACGATGAAATGTTCTAAAATTAGAGAGAAAGGAAATTGAGGACGAGGAATTAAATCCCCGTCCGTTTAACGAGTGGGTGCCTTTGAAAACAAGTGTGACGCAATTTTCCCCCCGCAATTGATTATGCTTCACTCGTTGTTTAGGAATCTCAAGATTTCGCTTTTACTTTTGTGGAAGGGTTTTAAAGACATTCCTGCAAAAGGAATGTCCGCGCTTTTAAGGTTCCCTTGTTGAATACCGAGGGATTGAGGTATTTACAATTATTACTATGTTAGTAATATTAAAAGGCATTCTGGAAAATCTATTCCTCTAATCTAGTAAAATATTCCGCATATTATCGAATAAGAAACAAATGGATTGAAAAAAAGAAAGAGGAAGCGGATTTCTGCTTAGAAATCCTGGAATAATCTAATTTTGAGTCATTTTCTCAACTTGAGGAGCCATTGTATCTTTCTCCTCTTTGGGTGCAGTTCCTAATAGAGTTAATTTCCATATCAATAATAAAACAAAAAACAAAGTGAAGCCGCTTGCGAGAAGAATTGTGAAAGTCCAAATACTTCCTGTTGACTCAAAGAATGCTTTTACAGTGTCTTGTTTAATTAAAGTAGACCAAATTAACGGATAAGCTATAAGTGGAAGTGCAAGTGATGCTATTGAAACACTATTCTTCATCCCTTGTATATATCTTAAAGCTGGATAATGAATACCAATAATAATTATTGATGCTAATATTAGGAAGAATATGTTCAATCCCAAACTATTGAATGTTGCTGCATCACCATATTGAGGTAACCAAACTTCTGGAATCCACACACCTTCAACTTCTACACCTGTTCCTGGTTCTAGAAATGTCTTTCTGTGTATGGGAATATCATGAATTGCTGGATATACTAACAGATAGTGAACAATACCACTAATAACTGAAATCGCACCTGCTGAACCCAACATTATACCCAATCTTGTTAATGATTTCTTCTTAGGATCAAGACCCATCGTTGTACCTAGAAGAACTTCTGCAATGAATATTAAAGTAATTTCAGTTGGCAAAACAAGAGCCATCATAGAAAACATAGCTCCTATTCCTGGTCGAGTAGCATTTCCTAATGGAGGATCGATAACACGATTAACATTCGTATCAAGATTAGCGTCTCCAGGTGCATTGTTTAATGCCGGTGTAATAAAATCAATACCCCTATTTGCTACTACATGATAACATCCAACATTCCATACAACTAAAAATGCTATTGCTACCACAAAAAAGATCGCTTTAGAGATTGTACTTTTTCGCAACATCCTGTCCTTCCTATGTTTATCAAATGTTTACTATTACTAACTTATTTAGAGTTTACGATAATAATGTTGAATTATTACTTTTTCAAAGATTATAAGGTTAACTGCTACAACACTAATACACATTTTTGATAAACAAAAATCTTCCTAATAGAGTTTCTTCATCTCTCTGAATACAATTCTGAAAAAAAAGCTTATTTTAGCACTGCAAATAATTCAGTAATTGCTTTACCAATTGTGCTGTTGCACCCCAAATTATTCTTTCATTATAATAGAAAAACCAAGTTTCAACTTCTTCATCATCTTCTATTAAGACGATTTTTTTCGTCCATTTAGAAGAATCACAAAGTTCGCTCAGTGGGACTTCAATAATTTCATCTACTTCTTCTATATTTTTTATTATGGTAAATGGATAATCCAATTTAGCGACAAATGTAGAAAGAAGTATATTCGAGCTATTCGTTTTTGTTTGATCTAACTCACCTATTATCTTAAATTTTGATGGTAAAATACCTATTTCTTCCTCTGCTTCACGCAGAGCACATTGCAATAATGAATCATCCTCTTCATCTATTTTCCCTCCGGGAAAAGAAATTTGACCTTTATGCGTTCTCAGTCCTTCTGTTCTTTTAGTAAATAGTATAAACAGGTGATTATCTTTCTCAAAGATTGGCATAATAACAGCTCCCCTCTTAGAGCCATCATCAGCTAATTTTTTGGGTTTTCTTTCTGAAAGAGATGTGAGTATATCATTAAAGGTAACCATATCAGTTCATCTTGATTGAGAAATAATATTTTTGTAAGCTGTAGTCATAATTAAACGACCCAATTTTTAAACTTTACAACACCAACAATTATTTACCTCTTTAAAAAGATAAATTAAAACAACAAACAAGTATTAATTAGAGGAACGTCTGAGTCAGAAATTCACTAGCAAAAAATTCGCTTGAAAATTACCAGGAGATATCGATTTCATTATGCAAAGTGACGAACCTAAATTTTATGATTTACTGCAAGATGGAATTAAAGCTCTCTATGATGGGAATTATGAAGAAGCTCAAAAGTTACTCGAAAAAGCAATTAACTTGGATCCTCTTTCAGTTAACTGCTGGTATAATTTAGCAAAAGTCTATTCAAATTTAGAGCAGTTTGAAAAAGCAATTCAGAGTTACAAGAAAATCGTTGAATTAGAAGAAACTCCAACGAATCTTTACAATCTGGCTTGTGAATTTTATAATAATGATGATTTTCAAGAAGCAATTCGCTACTATCACTTAACTATTGACCTTGATCCAGATTTTGTTCAAGCATTTGATGGATTAGGAAGTAGCTATGGTTGTTCTGAAGAATATGATAAAGCAATTGAAAATTATCGGAAAGCAATTGACTTGGAACCTGCCAACGCAAGTTATTATAATAATTTAGGTTGGGCTTATGAATTAGCAGGGGAATATGAAATTGCTATAATGTATTTTAAAAAAGCATTGGAAATAGATATTGAATTTGTTGATGCGTTGCATAATCTTGGTTATGCTTATTATTTTCTCAGGGAATATGAAAAAGCAGTTGACACTTTTAACAAAGCAATAGAATTTGGAACGTTAAACCCAGATACTTACATTAGTCTAGCATATGCATTTGAAGAATTAAAAGAAAACGAAAAAGCTTGTGAAAATTATCAACACGCTGCAGAATTGGACCCAGAAAATAATGAAACGAGATTTCTATTTGCAGAATCATTACACCAAATTGGAAAAATTTCTGAAGCAATAGAACAATTAGAAATTATAACAAAAAAGGAACCTGAAAATCTTGATTCATGGAGAGAGTTAGGTATTTATTTTGATTCAATAAAGGAATATGAAAAAGCAAGTAGTTGCTTCAAAAAAGTGATAAATATTTCAAACGGTTCTAGTAAAAAAACTCAAACACCAATAAGAAAAAATCCGGAGAAAAAAGAAATAAAAGAACGAGAAAAATGAGCTAAAAAAGGGAAAAAAATCAATTAAAAAAAGAAAAAATAGGATTGAAAATCTCACTTTGTGAGACATTCAAGTCATTTTTTACTTATTTTCTACGAGTAAATCGTCTGTAGATGACGAATGAAGCACCAGCAAGGCCAAGAATGGAAAGCGTTACAAATGTACCAATTCCAGTTGGTCCTGTAGTGGTTGGTGTAACTGGGTAATCTTCAGGGTCTAATGGATCTGTACCATGTTCTACTTCAAAGAAGTCATTGAAACCGTCGTCATCAGTATCTGGGTCATTAGGCAATGTTCCGAGTGCGTATTCTTCCTCATTTGTTAACCCATCGTGGTCAAGGTCCAAAGTAGCATCAGCGCCATTATTTGGATCTAGTCCATACCAAACTTCCCAGTTATCTGGAAGGCCATCGTCATCGGTATCATTATTGAATGGGTCAGTATCCCAGAAATACTCTTCGTAATTAGTCAAGGAATCTCCATCACTGTCTACTGCTCCATCAGAACCATCAAGAGGGTCTAATAAATTATCAATTTCCCATTTATCAGGAATAAAGTCATCGTCTGTATCCTCTTTGGTAGGATCAGTTAGATAGATGTTAACTTCATCGCCATCGGTCAAACCATCGCCGTCGGTATCATCATTAAATGGGTCAGTTCCTGCAAGGAATTCTTCTGCCTCTGTCAAACCATCTGTATCTGAGTCTGTTCCCGAGTCAGCTGCTAATGGATTAAATCCATAGAATATTTCCCAGCCATCCCAGGGAGTATCACCATCTGTATCATTATTAGTAGGATCTAAACCAACGATATAACCAGAAGCATTTGCTCCTGGATTGGTTGGAGAATAGTATCCGAGTGTTTCATTACCATCTATGACTCCATCGTAATCCGTATCTGCATTTGCTGGGTGAGTGATAAAACCATCGGTTCCCAGAATCACTTCTTCTTCATCAGGAATGAAATCATCATCTGAATCCAAATTGATTGGGTCAGAACCATAAAAATAAACTTCATCGCCATCTATTATAGTGTCATCATCAGAATCGATATCTAATAGATTTGCGAAAGTATCTCCATCGAAATCGGATAATGGATCAACTTCTCTATCTAACCAATATTCAATTTCATCGCCATCTAGTATTCCATCTCCATCCGTATCTGCAATAAGTGGATCCGTTCCCCAGATGTTTATTTCACTATAATCTGCTACATCATCAAGATCTGTATCTCTGCCAATAATTTCCAATGAATCAAGTGCATCAGCTATAAATACTAATGAATTTGCTAGAGTTACATCAAGAGCTTCCCCACCATCATCAAAGTGAGCTAGTTTAGTGATATTATTTGCTGTTGTAATATTTATCAGTACAACACCATTATCTTTGACTGCAACGAAAAGATCATTTCCATCTAATTTTAGTTTAGTTGCATCATAACCCGTTGTAAGTTCTGTGTCTGCAAGAACTATTGCAACCAAATTTGAAATATTATATAGTTTCAGTCCAGCAGTTCCATCGGCAATTGCTACTAGATCGCCTGAAGCATCTATACCTTCTGCCGAAGTTGTTGCTTGTGTTGCTTCAATTGATGGATTTGTTGGATCGGATATATCAATTACTTGAAAACCAGAAGCACCAACTGCGACATATGCATATGTACCATCGATAGCTATATCGTTTGGTTTTTCTGCAGTGTCTAGTGTTGTTTCTTCAAAAGCAGTTGCTGGTGTTGAAATATCAACAATACAAAGATCTTTCCCTGTAACAGATAAGTAAACATAGTTACCATCTATAGCTAATTTATCTGTAGCACCTACCGCTACTGAACGTATTAGTGTTGGATTTAATAAATCGCTAATATCGATTATTTTTAATCCGTCATTTGTTGCACAATAGACATTATTACCTTTAATATCAACATCAATGTAGTAGTTTTCTTCGTCTTCATATTTCGAGAGTAGAACAGGGTTCAGCGGATTGGTTATGTCAATAATGTCTATTCCTGTTAATCCCTCCGCCAATACTGCAATATTTCCCGACACAGCTGTTGCACTAGGTTCTCCTGCAAAGGTAACTTCTCCCGTCAATATTGGAACAGATTTATTTGAAATATCTATTACTTTAAAATCAAAATCATTACACAAATAGAGTGCACTTGTGACTGATAGTATTCCATTTGCTTCACCTGGAGAATATTGTAATCGCCATAAATAATTGATATCAGAAAGGTTTGTAATGTTTAATTGATACAAATGCCCTCCTGCTCCTGTCGTCAAATAAGCTTTCTTTGCAACATCCCAATCAATGAATTCAGCAGAACCGGAATCAATAGACATTTGACTTATCAAATTAATATTTGATGGGTCTGAGTAATTGTATACTTTTAGACCATTAACACCGTCAGCAACGTAAAGCCTAAAGGCACTTGCATCAGCAGATAAGGAATTTGTTGGACCGTCTTTTAGAACATCTATAAGTAATGGTGATGTAGGTCTAATAATATCCAAAACTAAAACACCATCTGTTCCACACATTAGAAAACAGAGATTATTCAAAGGATCTGCTCTAATGGAAAGAACTTTTAGTCCTGGAATACCAAATGTATCTGCTTTTACTTTTGTGAAATTTATAGGACCCTCTTTCAATGTGAAGATTTCTAAACCATCCGAACCATCGGCTACATAGAGAGTAGTAAATCCGATAAAAGCGATATCACTTGCTTCCCCACCATCGTAAAATCCACCAATCTTTTCTATATCATCAAAATTGCTATAATCTAGTACTTCAACACCGGTGCCGACATTTGCTGTATAACATAAGCCATCCTTGCTTATGGCGTTGTGAATTTCTCCGCCGTCCCAGAAGTTTCCTAAAACAAATGGATTAGAGTTATTTGATACATCCATAAAGGTTACACCACCACTTAATCCTGAAATAAATTGGAGGTCTGATGATACTTTTGTTACACGGTAAGCATTTCCAAAATCGACATCTAATTGACCAATTTTTGTGAGTCCATCAGAAAGTGAATTTATTGAATAATCCGGTGGTAATAGGTCGAAAGCACTTTCTTCTAAATCATCTGTTGATGAGAGGTTAGCGTCAAATCCCCCTCTAGCACTTTGTGAAAAGTAGGTAGAGGATAGAAATATTAAAGCAAGAACTCCCAAAGTAAATAATACGTTTATTTTTTTCTTCATAATCTTCACACCGTTTTTTGCGCAATTTCGGTTCGGTTCTTATGTTATTACTTTCACTTACTTTATTGGTTTTGTTAAGAGTTGATAAATTTTTCTTATAATCTCTTTCAACTCTTTTTCCTTTTAAGTATTTATTAGATTCAGATAAAAAGGAATTCTCTTTCTTACTTAAGATATTTTTTACTAAAATGATTGAGTGGGAAAACTTTTTGGATAAGAATTGCGTTTCTAATGACAAAAGGTGTTTAAATATTGAGTAAAAATCTTCAGCGTAAAATTGTTTTCGAGCTTTATTATAAAGAATTAATAACTCCAAATGATAATCTAAATCAAGCTGTTAAATTACTTGACGAAATTAAAACAAAAAAAGGATTTAATTACAAGATAATCAATGAGCTAAGTGCAGAGCAAGAGAACGATTTGAAAGATGAAATCCGTATTGCTGCTGGACGATGGAAATACAAAGTTGTTACTAAAGGTGGCGGAGCTTTAGTTATCTCAGGGAATAAGAAATTAAACTACCAACATGGACCAATTTTAGTTGTTAGAAAACATAACAAAATAATTGAAGTTTTTCCTCGAGGGGATCCAGGTTCTAAAGAAAGTAGATGGACAACCATCGATTTCTTGCTCACTTTTCTAAAAGTAAATAGAGCAGTTACTGAAGTATTTCAAGATCAAACATTTTCAGAAAATGATCTGCGAAATCTAATAAAGAGCACTCCTGGAATTATTGAGGATGGATTAGCGTATTTAGATATTGAAGTTGAAATTGAATCTTCTCGAATAGATTTAGTTCTTATTGATAAGAAAAATCGACATCTTTTATTGGAATTCAAACTGAATGCTACAGATAAGACAATTGGACAAGTTACAAGATATAATCTTGACCGCTATTCGGAAAAATTTGCTCTTTCTAAAGAAAAAATTCGCAGAGGAATAGTAACTTTAAGTATTACAGGTCAAATTGCTGATGCTTGTAAAGAACAGAATATTGAATTATATATTATTAGAACAAAAAATTTGGGATTCAAAAAGAAATAATCATTTAATATTTAAAAAATAATAATTAGACTTGTACTATTTCTTTTAAAAACAATTGTATATGTAATTTAATATATGATTGAAAGCATATCTAGACTCATCTTGAGATGTAAAATTCTTTACAGGTAAAGGTAATGAACAAATCTACAAACGATTTTTTCAGATTGGCTCTTGAAAAAATCAAAATTGGCGAATATGACGAAGCAATAGCTATTTGTGATAAGGTTATCACTAAAAACTATCCTGTTTATAGCATAACAAATACTAATTCGTTTGATATAAGTGAATGGGAATTTTTTGATGATATTTCATTGTGTGAAAAAAGTATCAGTAAAGATAAAGACTGCTACAAAGGATTTCTTGCTTTAAGTATACTCTTTAAAATTGCTGGTAATGTAGATCGAAGGCAAATATTTCTTAAAAAAGCAGTAGATATAGATATCACCGTTAATAGAGTTTGGCGAGATTTTGGAGAGACTTCTTTTCAACAAGGAAATGTTCGTGATGCTTTACAAAAGTTTCAGGAGGCAATTTCACTAGATCAAAATGATGTTGTTTCATTTGAGGGAGTTGGTCTCTGTTATTATTATTTAGACGAACCTTTCAAATCATTAACACCTTTGAAGAGAGCATTAACAATAGATCCAATAAATCATGCCATAATGAATAATCTGGCTTTCATTTTATCTGAAATTGGCGATCTTAATGATGCTATGAATATAATAAAGAAAGCAATTGAACTTTGTAGTACAAGCAATGTTTACTGGGATACTTATGCAACAATCTTATTTCTGCAAGATAGACATGAAGAATCATTAGAAATATTTGAAAGAATTATTGACAATAATCCTAAAGATTGGGAAATTTCCTGGGATATTCTAACCAGTATCTATAATACATTAGGTCTTCACGTTAAGGCAAAGATAATAGAAGAAAAACTGCATCTGAAATAACTTTTCTCTGTCTGTTCTAAAAAGTTAAAGTATTATTACATTCAGACATTTTTACTAAAGCAGTATGTAGTGAAACTATTTCAATTCCAGGAACTAAATCCTCATTTTTCATTCCTACCATTGTTAGAGAGCTTTTACAAGACATAACGTTTCCACCGAAAGAAATCAACCCATCAAGAAGTTCCTCTGGAGTGAAATTAATATCATCAGATTCCTCTTTTTCAGGTGTATCTTCATCTGGTTTTTTTGCTATTTTGACAGATTCTTGCAATAATAGAATGAAAACATCAAATTCTTCCATTAATAGAGTAAGAGCAACTCTTAACCCACCAATAATTTTGTTACGATGAATAGGATTATCCGGAGAATCAGTAAAAATAATATAATATTTTGGTGGAAAATTTTTCATTGCCATAATTTAAACATCTCTTATACAAGAGATAAACGGGAAATGGTCTTTTAAAATAATTGTGCTATTACATATTTTTAGTTATTTTTTTTTTTTATGAACGAAAATTTGTATTCTATTTTTGCAAAAATGGTTAATTACAACCAATTCTCTATTAAATGTAGAAACATTTGTTCAAGTAAGTTAAATTTATCCAATGATGGTATTATTGGTAAAAATAAAAAATGATATATTATAGTACACAAGAACAGTATATTTGTAACCAGTATGTATATTCAAACAGGAGTTAGAACCGTGAAAATAGTAAAATCAGCACAAGCAGGCTCATTGGAATCTTGTGATATATTGATCTCTGTTGATCCTGCCAAGGAGGGCTCGGGTATTAAAATCAATCTCGAATCCCCAGCAAAAACACAATTTGGTGATTTAATTCTTTCAGAGATTAAGGAAGTAGCAGACAGACTTGAAATTACAGATGTAAAAATCACTGCTATCGATAAAGGGGCTCTCGGCTATTGTATAAAAGCAAGAGCAGAAACAGCATTGAGAAGAGGAGCAGGAGAGTAAAAATAGATGTCCAAGAAATCAACAAAAAGAATTGATGATACTCCAGTGAATCGCTTAAGAAGAACGAGATTATATATACCTGGAAATAATCCAGCAATGGTTCAAAATGCAGTAGTTTATGGTGCAGATTCACTTATTTTTGATTTAGAGGATTCAATTTCACTTGACGAAAAAGATTCAGCAAGACATTTGATAAGCAATGCTCTCCTCACTTTAGACTTTGAAGATTGTGAAGTAACAGTAAGGGTTAATTCGTTAGATACAGAATATTTTATCAAAGATTTGGAAGCAGTTGTTCCTGCAAAACCTGATGGACTACTCTTACCAAAAACACAGTCTTTTGATGAATTAATTCGAGTAGACAATCTCATTTCGGATATTGAGGAGAAATATGATATCCCAATTGGTACGGTAAAATTAATGCCAATAATCGAATCAGCGAAAGGAGTACTCAATGCAGAAAAAATTGCTGAAGCACCTCGAGTTATTGCACTAGGATTAGGTGGAGAAGATTTAGTAGCAGATATTGGCGCGAAAAGGACCAAGCTTGGTAGAGAATTAGATTATATTTCAGCTAAAATTATTTTAGCTTGTGCAGTAAGTAAAATTCAAGCAATAGATACAGTATTCACTGATGTTAATGATACAGAAGGACTTTACGAAGCAACTTTACGAGCAATTGAACTAGGATTCCAAGGAAAGAGTGTAATCCATCCAAGTCAAATTGAACATGTGCATAGAGCTTTTTCTCCGTCTCAAGAGGAAATTGAAAGAGCACTAAGAATAGTAAAGGCATACAAAGATGCAAAGAAAAAGGGACTTGGTGTTGTCTCAGTTGATGGTCGAATGGTTGACCTTCCGGTAGTCAGACGCTCTGAGAAAATTCTCAAATGGGCAGAAGCAAGCCAACATAAAATCTAAACAATATGAGGGATTAAAATTGAAATTCGTTAAAAATAAAGTTGGAAGGTCTATTCCAGAAGAATTGAATGGCAAGAAATTAATACCTTTTACTGGTAAAGGGAAAGGTCCGTATAAAGAGAGAAAATATGCTCCTAAAATAAGGAGAACATCACCGGGAGATGGTAAAGTACTAAAATCTTTACGAGAAGCAATCAAAAAAGGTGGGTTAACAAATGGAGGAACAATTTCATTTCATCACCACTTCAGAAATGGCGATTTTTTGTTAAACATGGTTTGTCATGAAATTGCTAAAATGGGTTTAAAAGATATAAGATTAGTGCCATCATCAATTCAACCTATAAACAATGAACTCTTACCATATCTCGAAAAAGGAATTATCACTCACATTAATTGTGGAACGTCAGGAAAAATAGCTGATGCAATATCTCGAGGGAAGATGGATGGGTTATTAACAATTAGATCGCATGGAGGTCGTGCAAGGTCAATTGAAAATGGTGATGTGGAAATTGACATTGCTTTTATTGCTTCACCTACAAGTGATGAATACGGAAATATCAATGGAGTTCACGGTAAATATGCTTGCGGTTCTTTGGGATACGCGATGCCTGATGCCCATTTTGCAAACTTTGTTGTAGCTGTTACCAACACTCTTGTTCCATTTCCAAACAACCCAATAAGTATAACTCAAGATCATGTGGATTGCATTGTTCTATTAAAAAAACCAATTGGAGATCCAGCAGGTATTGTTTCTACAACTCTGCGCGTTACTCGCAACCCAAAAAATCTCAAAATTGCTCGAGATAGTATTGAAGTGATTAAGGCATCGGGGTTGCTTAAAGAAGGGCTTTCATATCAAAGTGGAGCAGGAGGAACTGCTCTTGCAGCTACTCAATATTTAAGTGAATATATGAAAGCTAAGGGAATAAAAGGTTCTTTTGGAATGGGTGGCGCAACTGAAGCTCTTGTGAAAATGTTGGAAGATGGACTTTTTGAAGCAGTATTAGATGTCCAAAGTTTTGACACCTATGCAGTTCAATCATTATTGAATAATCCAAAACATATAGAGATGGGAGCAAGTCAATATGCAAATCCTTTATCTTCAGGTTGCGCTGTTAATTTGCTTGATACAGTAATTTTAGGTTGTACTGAAATTGATACCAAATTCAATGTAAATACTTCCACAGAATCAGATGGAAGAATTATGCATGGCATGGGCGGGCATCAAGATACTTCAGAAGGAGCAAAATTAACAATTATAGCAGCTCCTTTACTTAGAGGAAGAATTCCAATAGTCGTTGATGATGTAGTTTCAGTTAATTCTCCCGGAGAAAACATCGATGTTGTTGTTACAGAAAGAGGAATTGCAGTTAATCCAGAGTCTCAATATTTTGAATTACTGACAAAGGCTAAGAATCTCAATATTAAAAGCATTGAAGATTTGAAGAAGGAAGCAGAAAAACTCATTGGTGGAAAGCCAAAGAAACCAAAAGTAACAGATCGTATTGTTGCAATAATTGAGTACCGAGATGGATCTGTTTTAGATGTTATTTATCAAATTAAAAACTAGTTAAATAATTATTGAGAAATACTTTTCTCAATAAACGCCTTTTTTTCTTTAATGGTATTTGTCTGCTTAAAATAATTCTAGCATGTAAAGACATCTTTATATTGGATTACAGTTGTCTTTATCTTGAATAAATAAAAGGGGAATTTTTACCGATGCCATTTATGACAAATAAAAAGAAACAGTTATTGAAAGTATTAATACTAGCAACTGCTCTTATACCAATTTATGTCATCTTTATGGCTATCTTTCAAGATCTTGTTGGACTTTCAGTTTTTACCTCAATCTACTCAACGATGATGCTTGGTATCTGGATTTTATATTATTTTGATGCTTTTGATAAAAATCCAACCATAAAGAATACCAATGGTAAATTAGCTTTAAATAATGAAGAATCTTTGAAACCAAATTAAGTTTCAAATATTAACAAGAATTTTTCTCAATTAAACACAGTTTTTTTTGACTGTTACAAGTGATTTTTTAATTAGTATATCCAAACATTAAAAACGTTCAATCTGAATTAAAAGTTAAAGTAGAAATGAATTGCTTTTCGAGGTGGACAATATCACAGTAACTGAAAGAAAAACCACTCAACAGGATACTACACTGACTAAACAACAGAAAGAAATAAGAGATATTCCTGATTCGCATATTAAATGGTTAATTCAACAAATATTCAAGCAAAAATTCAGCACTATTTATGTTATTGTTGCATCTATTCTGTCTATTTGTTTAAACATGACTCGCCCTATACTAATGGGTTTCCTCTTCGACAAGCTAGATTATTGGTACGATTATCATGCAGAATTTGGTATTGACCCACCATTAACATTATACCTTTCTAAAATTTGGTTAAATGGTGAAATAGTCATTTACATGTCATTAATTTTAATTTTAGGGATAATTGCTTTTACAATAAATATTTCACTTGGAATACTAAATGAACGAGTTGCCCAGAGGACTGAAAGAGATATTCGTAATGATTTTTTTGCGTCTGTGCAAAGCAAATCCATGGCATTCCATAATACAACTAAAGTTGGAGAACTTATGTCACAAGCAACTTTTGATGTAAGAATGATCAATGTAACAATTTCTCCAGGTTTGCGTATGATTACTCAAGCATTTTTAACTGCAAGTATTGCTATAAGCTTGACTTTCTATTACAGTTGGAAAATTGGTTTAGTTCTAATTGCAATGTTACCGTTCTATATTTGGGCTGTCAGAAATTACTCAAGAAATATAAAACCGCTAACTGAAAAGGTTCAAACCCAATTTGGTATTAGTAATGCTCTCTTACTAGAAAATGTTTCAGGCATAAGAGTTGTCAGAGCATTTACAGCTGAAAAATATGAATATAAACGATTTTCAAAAGAAATTGATACACTCAGAGATGATATTATCAACAGAGGAAAACGACAAGCTCTCTATCTTGCACCTCTCGTTCTCTCAATAACTATTTCCATTTCCCTAGGGTTGAGTGTTCTTTTTATTCGGCAAGGACAAATGACCGTAGGAAATGCAATAGCAATCAATGGTTCTCTCATTCAATTATATGAACCTACATTTATGCTTTCTTGGGTTGTTTATTTAACAAATATGGGTCTTGCTGGCGCTAAAAGAATATTAGGAACAATGAAAGAAGAAACAATAATACTGGAAAAACCTGATGCCAAAGAAGTAGAGAATGTAACTGGTAAAGTTGAATATCATAATGTAAGTTTCAGTTATCACAAGCTTAGAAAGAAAGCTGATAATAATAAAATTAAAGAAAAGATGAAAAAAGTTAGAAATACTTTGCAAGAAATTACTTTCTCTGCAGAACCAGGAGAAATCATAGCAATTTTAGGTCCGACAGGTTGTGGAAAATCAACTATCACTAAATTATTAGCTAGAATGTACGACCCAGATTCTGGTGAAATATTAATTGATGGAAATAATATAAAAGATGTTACAATTGAATCATTACGGAAAAACATCGGTGTAATAGAACAAGATGTCTTTCTCTTTTCAACTACTATAAAAGAGAATATTGCTTACGGTGTAAATAGAGATGTCTCAGATGAAGAAGTAATTGAATTTGCTAAAGCTGCGCAAGCTCATGAATTCATTCTCTCATTTGACGATGGTTATGATACTCTTATCGGAGAAAGAGGTGTAACTCTCTCTGGTGGGCAAAAACAGCGGATTGCTATTGCACGGGCCTTTTTAGCAGATCCTAGAATACTCATTCTCGATGATTCTGCATCAGCTATTGATGCTGAAACAGAAGAGAAAATTCAAATTGCAATGGACAATCTCCTGCAAAACCGAACTGTGTTTATAATAACACACCGTCTTTCTACAATAAAACGGGCAAACAAAATTATCGTTATGAGAAAAGGACAAATTGTTTCTCAAGGAAGTCACAATCAACTCCTGAAAACAAGCGAAGATTATCGTCGAGTGTTTGGTCGTCATTTAGATCTTCCACCAATTGAAGCAATTACTACAGAGGAGTTAGCTGCAGGAGGAACAAAATAATGTCTTGGTTCGGTGTCGGAAGAAGTGAAGAGGAAGATGAAACAATATTCTCAGATAGAGAACTAACTGTGAAAATGTTCAAGTATATTTCTCCTTACAAGAAAGCAATTATTGTTACAACAATTATTATTGTTATTAATACAGTTCTAAGCCTTTTACCTCCATTGATTATCAGTTTATTACTTGATAGAGCAGTAATGGAAGGAGTAAATCAAGATGCATGGATAATAATTGGTTTAGTCGGGACAAATATTGTACTCAATATTCTTCTGTGGTTATTAGGAGAATATCTTAGAGTTGTTATTACAATCAAAACTGTTAGCAAATCAACAAGGAATTTACGTATGGATATGTTTCAAAAATTGCAGAATCATGACTTTAGATTCTATGACACTCATATAACGGGTAAGATTATGTCTCGAGTAATGAATGATACCGACACACTTCGAGATACACTGTCATTTATCACACAATTAATTGGAAATGTTCTCCTAATCTTCGCATCTGCAGGAATACTACTTTATCTTAATTGGAAACTTGCTTTGGTTTCATTAGCAATGACTCCCGTAGTATTCTTAGTTATGGCTATTTATCGGAGAATAGTAAGAAGAACTATGCTCAACTGGAGAAAAACCGTTGCAGCAGTAAACGCTGCTATGGGCGAAAGTATTGCTGGAATCTCTGTAAGCAAATCATTCTCTCGAGAGAAGAAGAACCTTGAAGATTTTAAGAAAATCAACGAAGAAAACTTTAAAGCTTCATATATGCGTGCGCTAACCTTTGCAACAATGTGGCCAATTATTGGATTCTTACAAGTAATAGTTCTTATAGCACTTTTAACATATGGTGGGCACCTTTCAATAATGGGATTAGAATTGACCTCAGGACAGCTTTATGCGTTCACGCTCTACCTATGGAGATTTTTCTTCCCACTAACTCAAGTAGCAAACTTTTATTCACAATATCAAGCTGGATTAGCAGCAATGGGAAGAATATTTGGCTTAATGGAAATCGAGTCAGAAGTGAAGCAAATTAATGAACCAATAATCTTACCCGAATTTAAAGGGGAAATTGAATTCAAAAATATGGATTTCTGGTACAATGAGAAAGAACCGGTGTTCAAGAATTTCTCCCTCAAAATAAAAGCAGGAGAAAAAATAGCTATTGTAGGGCAAACAGGGGCAGGCAAGACTACTCTGGCATCTCTTATTGCTCGATTCTACGAGATTAAAGGAGGTCAAATCTTAATCGATGGAGTGGATATGCGTAATTTACACATTCAGTGGTATCGTCAACAAGTTGCTCTTGTCCTTCAAGATAGCTTTTTGTTTTCTGGCTCTATAAAAGAAAATATCAAATTTGGCAGAATTTGGGATGACCCCACTGATAAAGAAATCTTTGCTGCTGCGGAAGCAGTACAAGCAACTGAATTTATCGAAGACTTCCCTGAGGGTTATGAAACTGATGTTCTTGAACGTGGTAAAAGATTGTCTACTGGACAAAGACAGTTAGTGACCTTCGCTCGAGCATTGCTCGCGGATTCAAAGATTTTGATATTAGACGAAGCAACAGCTAGCGTTGATGCCTATACAGAAGCAATGATCCAAGATGCTCTTGAAACCATTATGGAGAATCGAACTTCAATTGTTATTGCACATAGATTATCAACAATAAAAAATGTAGACAAAATCATAATGATAGAGAATGGTGAAATTGTTGAAATGGGTAATCATGACCAGCTCCTCAAAAAGAAAGGAAAATATGCTGATCTCTATGAAACCTACTTTAAACATCAGTCACTTTAATTTCTCTTTTTTCTTTTTATTTTTTTTATATATTTTGTTAAACCCAAAACATAATGAAGAAGCCTATTACTTCAACTCCTATACATGTTGAAACAATGTTAAACACTAGTATATCGGTTTCCCAGTTTTTCTTCCACAGCAGTATGAAAGCACCTAAACCTATTAACAATGATAAACCGATTGTTATCATAGATGCCCAAATATTGAGATCATACAATAAGAAAACTGTTAGTAATAA
This sequence comes from Candidatus Heimdallarchaeota archaeon, assembly GCA_030614005.1. Taxonomy (GTDB): domain Archaea; phylum Asgardarchaeota; class Heimdallarchaeia; order JABLTI01; family JABLTI01; genus JABLTI01. Next base: position 27,094 of record JAUWKS010000022.1, read on the forward strand.
ACCTTCAATCAGCAAAATACTTATCCAGTAAAATATTGTTGCAAGCTTCTTTCCAAGAAAGACAGCGAAATTTATTCTTCCGTGTTTAACATCATGTTCAAAATCAGGCAACTCATTTGCTATGTGCGCGGGAAAGCTTACTAAGACTACTATTGGCATGACCCACAAAAGTTTCAAATCAAATCCACCAAAGGTTATCCAAACGTAGGTGGGAATTAAAGGAAACCCAAACATATAGGGAATAACACTTATCGGTTTATGTTTGGCATATACATTGTAAAAAATACCTACTAGATTTCCTGCTTGAATAAAGAGAACCCCCCAAAAGCTTGTTATCGACCAGAATCCCACTCCAATGGAAAATCCTATAGATAATATAAAACAAGCTACTCCAAACCAAAATGCAAAGGTTGCGGTTACCCAACCATCATTAATAGCTTTACTTTTATTATATAATGAATCAATTTCTCTGTCAATGTAATCATTCTGTATTCCTAAAAAAGCTTGCTGAAAGAAAATAGCTAGTGTGAAAAAAATCAAAGGAGCTATTGGAATCGTTCCATTTGAGATATTTTGAAATAATGTACTAAAAGTATCGTCGCCTTTCAGCGTCAAAATAGCTACACATACGCCAATAATGGTTCCTATAATTACAGGGAGAAAATGTATTAATCTAATTGCACCAATGAAACCTTTCACTAATTTGAATCGATTATTGCTATAGGTGGTAATGTCTGACACGATAGTCACTAAATTGAGTACGAATAACTAGTATTTGAATTTTTACAGTTTGAAAATAAAGGAGCTAAATTCTCATAGTTTCATTTTTCTGATAATAATGGCTATAGCTATTGTTACGACCACTATTGTTGCCATAAATATCCAAAATGGAGCAGTAGTAAAGATAAGCCCTGGGTCTTGAGCAAATTCCTTAAAATTCACTCCTCCAATTGATGCAATTAGATTTGGAATAGATATCACTGCAGTTAGCACAGCAATTAATCTCATAGTATCATTCATTCGATTTGATGCTGATGAAAGATATATCTCAACGATGCTACTTACACGATCTCGATATGAAGAGCTAAGATCATTTGCTTCTAAAATGTGATCGTAAACATCTGCGAAATATGTTTTTGCCGTTTCACTGATTAAAGGAGTATCATCAACAGCTAATTCCCTTAAGACCACTCTTTGGGGTCGTATTGCTTTCAAAATAATTAGTATATTTGTTCGTAAATCAAAAGTAGTATCTAGAACTTCTGTCTCAGGTTTATGAACAACTATTTCTTCTATATCCTCGATTAAATCTTCTATTTCCTCGAGTAAATCTAAATATCCGTCAATAAAAGTGTCAATAATAACGTAAGCCAAAAATGCTGCTTGACGACCTATAATTCGAGTATTTTTCAGCAGGACTTTATTGTGAACAGATTTAAGACTCATCCCACCTCTTCGTTCTCTAATAGTAATTACGAAATTTTTCCCCAAATAAATTGCTGTTTGATATTGGTCTAATTCATTTTCTTCTTCTGGAAGTTTTCGTACGCCAGCTAAAATAATAAACAAGTAATTGGGATATTCTTCCATTTTAGGTCGCTGGTTCGCTTCTAAACAATCCTCTATCGTTAATGAATGAAATTCGAATATCTTTAGGAGAGTGTTTAATTCATCTACTGACGGCTCAACGATATCAATCCAAAGTACACCTAGGTTCTCTTGAAATGCTTTTTCCATATCCAATTCGTGCAGCATTGAATCGTTTTTTGAATATGATAATATTCTTTTAATCATTTTTACACCCCAATAGTATTCAACGATAGGTAGACTTGTGTTCCAAGATCAATCATTTTGCTGAATTATTTCAAATAGATTTTCATCTGGGTCTTTTAGCAGGAATGAAATAAATTGTTCTTGAGCATAAATTTCGGTTTCCTGAGATATTAAATCGTTATCCTTGCATTGCTGAAGAAAACTTGCAATATCATCAACTTCTATAGCAAATACTCCACCTTTTCTTATAGGATCTCCGTCATTGAGAGGTTCAGGATAAAGATAATATGCAGTATTTGGTCCTCCCTCTGAAAAGCTAAATATTATCAGCTTTTCATTTTCGGCTAATGGAGATAAACCTAATTTAGTCATAAAATCTTTTGTTCGAGTTAGATCAGTTGAATGCAACCAAGTAGAAACGATTTTTTTTAATTTCATTAGTTTTACCTCAAATTATCTATCTTACTCAAGACATTTTTTACTTAAAAGTAATTACCTTTAAGTTGTTAAATTGTTATAAGTCTAAACTTTATTACTAAAATTTCGTTCAAAAAATATATGATTGTTCGTAGTTCAATTTCTGATTAAATATTCAAGGATATAGTAAAATGTTTGATACAATGGTTCCATTAAGGAATACAACAGAAAGAAGAGAGTTATATTTGCATTTGGAAGTTTTTGGCGAGAATGAAGAAAAATAAATTTCCCTTTATTAAGATGACAACATAATTTTTTAAGGTAATCTTATCTATATTGCAATATTACTAAATATTAAATACTACATTGCTATAATGCTTTAGTATCTATGTATTCAAAAAAGGGACGTGAACAACAAACGACAGAAATACGATCAAATAGTAATGAAAGCAAAGATATTTCCGAAAATGTTGATCAAATATCGGCTGGTGGAGTTGTTTATCGACAATGCGATGATAACAAAGTCAGAGTTGCTTTAATCAGAGATCAAAATACTCACAACTGGATTCTTCCAAAAGGTCGGATAGAGGATGGTGAATCTCTAGAAGACACATCAATTAGAGAGGTCAAGGAAGAAACAGGACTCAAGAGTATCAAACTCGTTGATAAAATTGGTAAAACAAACTATTGGTTTAGAACAAAAAGCAAAGATAAATTCACTAAAGAAGTTCATTTCTTCTTGTATGAAGATGAAACGGATGAAGGAGAAATCCATGTAGAAGCGGATCACTTTGATCAAGGACAATGGTTCACCAAAGAAGAAGCAATTAAGAAAATAGGCTTCATTGCTCAACGAAAAATTCTTCATAAGGCATTTAAAATAATTGAAGATGGAACATCATAAAAATCCTTCTTTTTTCTTTTTTAGTCGTTTTTTAGAATAAATTTGTCCTATAATTGAATAAAATATTTCTCTGTCATTAAAGCATTAGAACGCTTCTTCTGTCTATTTTATCTTTAAAAATCAAGATTTATGTTAATAAAAAGCGAAATAGTGTGAAAAACTATTTATAAAACAAGCTCCAAATAACAATTAGCTTCGATAAAAAAGTTACGAAGCAAAAAATTAGAGGATATAATATCATGGATGAAACCTGTTCAAAATGTGGACTTCCGAAAGAACTGTGCATGTGTCAAGCAATAGCGAAAGAAGAACAAAGAATTAAAGTTCGAATTGAAACTCGAAAATGGGGAAGAGAAGTAACGATGATTAAAGGACTTAACCCGAAAGAGGTTGATGTTCAAGCGTTAACTACTAAACTTAAAAATAAGTGTGCTTGTGGTGGTACTTCAAAAGAAGGCGTCATTGAACTTCAAGGCGATCACAGACATCGAATTAAGAAATTGTTAACTGCTGAAGGATACGATGAATCAAATATCGATATTTAGTTATTAATAATTCATATGTTGTTTCACAAAAGTTCAACAAATGCTTTGATCAACAACACAGAAATTCCTTTATCGGAAACCATTGTTTGGTTGGAATACTTCCGACCAATTAACTTATTTTTTTAATCGTTAATCTGTTTTGATGTAGCTATCTCCTGGTAGAATAGTTATTAATTCATCAAGTGCAGTTGCTTTTATTTTTGTCTTTGATGCAAAGTCAACATTTTTTGTGAATTTCTCAACTATTTGTTTCGCCATTTTACTTTTGATTGTTCCGCCTGGCACGACCTTAATGATTTTTGACTTATCAATATCTTCCCTAGAAAGCAATGCTGAGTGTGGTCCACAGATCACAAAAGCATTTTTTTCTTGGACAATAGGATAGACAGCTAATTCCAAAGGTACATTCTTTAGAATGTTTTTTGACCCTTTAATTACAAAAGAGCCTTTTGCCAGGTATTCACCTGATGGTGCAGAAAATGTCACTTGATCTGGTGTAACCCAAAATGTATCATCAGCACTTACTCCATCTTTCCATGCCCTTGAATAGCAAACTGAAAAGGTTGCTGCTTCATCAATAGTAGATTGTGGAATTATTTTGCCTGCGCCTTTAATAATAATTACAGCTGCACCATGAATTTCTGCGTGAAGAAAAAGATCATCTTGGTCTAAATATCGCTTCACGAGTTCAAGATTAGTTCTCTGATCCTTCCCAGCAATCACCAAATGGCCATCAGATGATTTAAACCAATGGAACTTTTCAAACCATTCTTTCTTTCGTTTCTCGATCATTACTTTCTCTCTTTGAACTAATTCTTCATATCCTTCTTCGAGTTTTTTGATCCGTTCAGTTAGCTCATTTATTTTTTTCTGTGCACCCGGAATCTTGCTTTCAGATTTTTTCGCTTGCTTATACATTGCACTAGCATTCTCTGAGCCTGTTTTCAGAAAATCAAGAACGACCTTAACACCATCTAATTTCACAATTACTGTTTTCTTCTTTTCTTGAACTTTTTCAAGTAGTCTTGCACCCTTCATTTCTTTTTTCTTGGCTTCATCCAATTTTTCTTTTATTTCTTTCCAAGAGATATTCTTATGACGAGCAGTTGTAATTGTTGATAAGAGTTCATCAATTTCACCGAGATAGAGGTACATTAACGCGCCTTTTGCTTTCTCTTTCTCAGCAATTTTCTTCATTGATTTCAGATGTTCTTCTTGTTTACGTCTTACTTGCACAATCTGAGTAACCCTTCTCTTCTCTGCTGTAAGCTCTACATTTGAATCTTTATTGGACTCAATTGTACTAAAGTGTTCATCTAATGCATCGCTAAAAACATCTTGTTCAATTGCAGTCTCATTTTTATATTTCAGCATTGGAAAAGGAGTAATATCAACCAATTCATTTGTTTCTGGCTTTCGATAAGTTGTGGGATTAAATTCACCTTTTGAGAGAGTTCTTCGCATTTTCTTTATTTGTTTTGTAATACCCTCTAATTGTTCATCTGATAATTCCGATGATTTTAATTTTGGATCAACTTTTCCTCGTAAAATTAACTCGAGAGAATAGTCCTTATTGATATTCACTGTTCGGGATAAAGCACTCACTATGTCTGTATCTTTCTTATCCTTCAATTCACTTTTTACCCAATCTAAATCAGCTTCAAGTAGATTTCTTCCAGTGGAAGGGGGAAATGCAAAATCAACACCTGGATGGATATCTCTATCTCTCATTTTTTTATAATGCTTAGCTACTAAGATACGTTTCTCTGGACTGAGTAAAATCAAATTACCTTTACCAAAAAGTTCGATGATAAGCGTATATACACGTTCATGTGCTTCAAATTCAAAAACACAAATACGATCAAAATCATATTGAGATACGCTTTTGAGCCATTTACCTTTAATATGAATTCTGAACACTCGACAGAGACCAGATGGTTCTGGTGGAAAATTCCGTTTAAACTTGGTGATGTGTATTCTTTTTCCCGGTTCAACAACTAAGACTAGCGTTCCTTCTTTTTTGGTTCTAAATCTAAAAAAGAATATATCGTTAAGTTCAAAAATGTTTTTAAGTTCACTTCCACCTATTCGCTGTGTAAGCTCAGCAATAACAGCATGTATATCGAAATTAGTCATATATGCTTTCATCGAGGTCACCAACTATGAATAAAAAATCAAAGAAAGAAAAAGGTTCCTCAAAATCTAATAAGGAAACTGAATCAACTGAAGAAGAAATAGATATGAGTGAATACGAGGAAACAGATAAAGTAGATTACGACGAATACGAGCTCCCTGAAGATTTTGTTTCACCAGAAGATCAGATAGATGAAGATCTAAGTTGGTTCCAAAGAAGAAAAAAAGCATTCATTGATATGGAAAATTTCCAAAGACTTTATTGGATAAAAATACTGAGCGGTGTAATTGCTGGTATGCTTTTAGGTGTTTTTGGTGCACAAACAGGATGGTGGCTCATCTTATTAATTGGACTCTACGCAATTATTGCAGGTGGAGGTTTCTTAGTATTCAAGTTAGAATGGAACTGGAAAGAACTTCTGTTTAGTGGCTTTTTCCCCTATCTAGCATTATTTACTCTCTTTTGGACTTTAATGTTTACTTCAATACATGGTCCAGAAATGAAAGATTGGGTGAATATGCTAAATATTACAACAACTATTAATGAAACTACAACAACCTACGTTTCTACGTTCATAAATACTACAACAGCAGCAGGATTTCCAATATTAGGGATTGCATTAATTGCAGTAGTATGTTTAGGATTGTTGCAACATCTCCTTCGAAGAAGAAGAGAATTAAGTTAAATTAAATTTAATGTTTGAAGCTAATATGGATGCTTCAATCAATTCTTTATTTTTTAAATAAAAAAACTATTTTTCTGTTACTTTTAGTAAAGAAATTTCAAGAATATTATTTGAAGTACTTCCTTCTGGAATAGAAACAAGTCCATTATATGATCGAAGAATTTCATTTACAACGTAGGGTCCTAAACCTTGGAATGATTGTTTAGTTGTTGAAGCTTTCAGTTCTGAAGAATGAATAACATCCTTTTGCTCATAAACAAATTTTGCTTGGAATGAATTAAAAGTTAATTTCCAATAATCTTTTCCATTGAACTCTACTTCATCAAAATCAATTTTTATTTTAATTCTAGGACTTGGACTATTAAATAATGCCAATAATAGAATTTCTGAAATAAGATGCGTGAGATTATTATTAGCGTAAACATATTTTGGCTTTGAATAATCACAAATACATTCAAAATTCTTGTTGATATAATCTTCTTTTAATCGATTGAGAACAGAAGAAATCGTTGCATTCAAATCTTTACTTTCCAGTTGTTGGTCGGTTTTTATTGTTTCGCATTTCCGGATATTACGAGTTAGTCGAGCATTTTTTCGTATTGACTCTTGGAATAATTGTAGAACTTTAGTCTGTTCTGAGGAAGGATTGAGTTTCTCAATCTGAACCATTGTGAGAAGTAAAGATTGATTGAGTTCGTCGACATTATTGATAAGCAAGTCACTAAGGAATCGTATCTCGTTATTTGCTATCTCAATATCTTTGAGAAATTTTTGATTCTGTAATTTAAGAGAGATTTTTCTATTGACTTCATCAAGAGTACTAATTAGTTTATTTGAGCTGACAGGTTTTTCAAGATAACCTGCAACTTCGAATTGCATAGATTTGATTGCTGAATCAATAGTGCCAAAACCAGTAATAATAATAAATTCAATGTCGGGGCTTATTGTTCTAAACTGCGATACTAAATCCATACCGTAGATATCAGGTAAATTCAAATCAATCATAGCAATATGGAAAGTTTCTTCAGCGATGATTTTTTTTGCTTCTTCTCCTGTACCTACACCACAGATGTTGGTAAAATTGTTTCTTTTAAGAACTTCCTCAAAAACATCTCGAATGTCTGCATCATCATCAATAATCAATATTTTTATTTCTGCTCTGTTGGCACCATTCGAGCTCATTGTTGAACATCCTTAACTCTAGGTATGTATAATAGCTTTGCTAGATATTATCTACTTTCTTCTTTCGCTTGAAAGCTAAGAACTACTTTCTTTTAACGCTAATTGTTATTGGTTTTTAAAACTTAGTTTTAAAGCAATTCTATAAACTTTCTTTGTATCAATCGATTAAAAAAAAGAATAGCAAGTATAAAATGTAAAATAAACACTTTTCAAAATTAGTATTGTCATTTAGTAAACTTATTAAATAAAAAGCGAAGTAGCTAAATTATCAATTGGCGATTTCTATCGTACATTTGAGGGTGAATAAAAAATGAAAAAATTACTTAAAATTTCATTAGCAATATTATTTGCTAGTCTATTTATAGGAATGTCTTTTGTTAAAGCAGATTTCGCAGTAACAGTAGGCACAGTAAATACTTACGAAGTGAATGATTCAGCATGGGACTTTGCAATTGGTTCACACACCAGTACTGGAACAGGATATGAATTTGAAGACCAAAAGTTTGCTGAAGGCACTCAATTCACAGTTACTGTTGATGCAGCAACTGCAAGTCAAATTGGTTATACTATCAATGTTGGAACCAAATCAGATACAGGCGCAACTAGCGGATTTGATTTTCTCGGACTTATTATCGTTATGTTCTATCCATTATTACTTTCCTCTGGACTTACAGGAACTTGGAATCAAACTGAATCTGATTTAGGACCAAGTTTAATGGAAATGTTCTTCATTGAACCTACTACTGCAAACGAATTCTTCTATGACATGGCAAATACAACATTTATTTCAAGTGTATTCACAGACACTGAATGGACTTACAGCAATATTGGTGGCACATTTGAAAATGATACTGACATCGCAGTTTTCACATGGGGCTTAAATGCTCAATATGAAATAGTAGCATCAAACACAGACTTCTCAGGCACATATGAATTCATTTATGCTTATGACCAAACCACTGGAGAAGTGAAAGGATACAGATTGGATCTTGATTACTCAGGAACAGTAGAAGGCTCATTATTAAATTTGGCCCTTCTCCAAGAAGTTGAAATGCTCGGTTATAATCTACCTGCAGGCGGACTATTCCCAAGTGGTTTCATTGGTATCGAGTTGTATATTGCAGTTCCTGCTTTAGCTCTTATTGGATTGCTCGGTGCAGTCATCAAAAAGAGAAAGCAATAATTTGCTAATTATGCGTGAAAACATTCACGCTTATTTTATTTTTTTGTGTGAATTAACGGAGAAAAATTTTGAAGCTATTCATTAAGGTCCTTTTACTCATTTGATTATCAAGTTTGACTTTAAAGATATAAAGATTAGAAATAACGGTGTATCACTTATGGAAGATGAGAATGAGTATCACTTTATTTGGTATGAAGCAAAAGATAAAGAAAATATCTTTAGTATGAAATTTCTTGATATTCGATCGTTTACACAAAATATGGTTACGACAGCCACGGACCCTAAAATTGCAGAAACCTTTGTCACTCTAGCAAAATCTAATGGAGAACAGTATAAAAATCGGCTTCCAGAAAATCATTCCACAATCACTTGTAATCTAATATATCCTTGTAGAGGAGCTGATACAGGTTCAATTTATACAGCACCAGCAATGGAAGTCAAATGGCATATCTTCTATCACGATGATTTTTTCTTCTTCGTTCGAAGTTGGACAGGAGAGCTAATACACAGAACTCAAGTTTCTTTTGAAAATAATTTCTTAGTTATTCGATCTATTGACTCCACTAGAAATGAATTAAGATTTAACGATGATGAACTGATAATACGCGAAGTAGATTTCTTGCTAAAGTCCCACCTCTTTAAAATACATATTCCTCATCCTGTTTCAAAGAAAATGATTAAGGAAGAGCCTCTTCGTATTGCAATTTCCTCTTTTAGTTTGTATGGCAGTAAAGCATGTTATGCTAGTGCAGAAGATACAACTATCTTCACTTATGAGAAATATGTCGATCTTGTACAAAGCACTCAGAACAAAGAGTAATTTTCAAACAGCATCGAGCTCCTTACCAAAAGAAACAGTTGCTTTAATAATAAGAGACTATATTACTATTATAGTATTTAATTTCGCAATGTTATTTTCCAATAAAGATTGTAAAAAAATCACCAACAAGCATTATTGAGTGAGGGCTATGACTAAAAGTAAAATATACTGTTCCATAATTCTTTTTGTATTCTTGACTACAGGCTTTATTCCATTTATCTCAATAGAAGGTTCAAATAAAACAATCTTTTTCGATACAGTAATTTCAAGCAAGTTAGTTTTAGATCAGAATAATGATAAAATAGATGATATCTTATCGCTTGAGCTAAAGAATACTAATTACCCGGTTGTAGATTTTGTACTAAAATACAACAAACCAATAACTTCCCTCGAAAAGCAAAGATTGGTTAAAATGGGAGCTAAAATTCTTGGAAACTCCTGGGATTTAGGCAGAAGAGTACATATTTCTGCCAACAGAAAGATACTAAATGATTTAGTAAAAATCACAGAAATATCGTATATTACAACTTCTGAAAAAAGATTGCTTATGATTGCAATTGAAGGAAATGATTTCAGTGATTTGCAGAACTTGGAGAAATATCCTAACGCAGAGATTTTTTGGCGTGTAGGATGCGCTCTCATTCCTTTTTATTCAGGAGCTGAAAATGATATTGCTAAAATCGGTTCCTATAGTATGATCGTCGATGCAACGGATATCTTCCTCAAAGCAACTTCTCTACCAGAGAATTCTGATGATTTTTCAATAAAAACTCTAGCTAATGCAGGTAATATTAATGCCTCTGCCTTATGGTCATTAGGTTACGATGGAACAGGAATTAAAATTGGAAATATTGATACTGGTATAAATGATGCCCACGTTGATTTCACTGGAAGAATTGCAGCAGCTCAAAGCTTTATTTTAACGATTTATGGTTACGAATCAGATGATACAACAACAACAGATCCTGACGGTCACGGTTCTCACACATCGGGAACAATTGCAGGTGATGGAACAAACGATTCTAGTTATATTGGCATTGCCCCTGATTGTGACATTTACTTTGCTAAAGTTGGCATATCAGCTACTCTTCCTTCGGTAATAGCAGCTTTAGATTGGCTACTCACTCAAGGAGTGGAAGTAGTTAATTTTAGTTATGGAGGAACAGACTCGACAGGTTTAGACATTGCTGAAATTGCTTTTAGAAACGCAGTAAGAAACAACGATGTTTTATGTTCAATATCAGCAGGTAATGAAGGAAATGATGGATATTATACTGCTAGTACCCCTGGTTCAACTGATGATGTAATTACAGTTGGAAATGCAAATGATTGGAATAATCCTCCTACGATTGTTTCCTCAAGTTCAAGAGGTCCAACTGCTGATAATCATATGAAACCTGATTTAATGGCTCCAGGTTACAATATCATGTCATGTAGACATGACAATGATGAATATATAAGCAAAAGTGGAACATCAATGGCTGCACCACAAATAACAGGTTCAATAGCCTTGCTAATTGAAGCGTGTAAAGATAATGGTATTGATTATAATCCTGGTTTACTTAAGGGTGCTTTAATGAAAACTGCCACTTTAATCACCCCTATAACAACAAGTAATATTCTCTCTCAAGGAAGAGGAGTGGCAAATGTTGGAGCAGCATGGAATTATATTTTAAAATCTGTGAAAGAAGGGACAACGCCGATTGTAGGAGCTTGTAACCCGGTTCAAGAACCAATGTATTACTGGACATCTTTATTACAAGGGCAAATTGCAGAACAATATGTTACTTGTGTATCTCCTTTTACATCAGATTTATCCTTAGAAGTGAGTGGAAGTGCAGCAACATTTGTAACGATCAATGAAGTTCCGCAAGAATTTACTTCAATAGCAAAAGTTACTTTCGAGATTCCTATTGATGCCTCATTAGGATCTTATACTGGTCTATTTACTTTCAAATATTTAACATATACACTAGATACTGTAGCTATAGACCTTACAGTAACTGAAAGCAATGGTCATCGCATGTTGTTAAATTATCGAACAACTGATTGGTCGAGTGACCACATGTATGGACAATATAAGGAATTTACTGAAGATATTCTCAACAATGAGTATGTTATTAGTGAACAGAATATTACTTTAGATAATCCTATGCTTGAAGATTATGAAGCGGTTTGGTTACCAGATCCATTCAATTACAAATATCCTGACAGTGATTCTGGAGATTATTCTACTGTAATTACGAATCCCAACTGGGCTGCAGGAGAAATTGATGCGTTAACTAATTTTGTTGCAAATGGAGGGTCGGTTTTTCTCTGTTTCTTGGGTCAATTAAATCATCCAAGCGAAGATGTATTGATCTATACAAATATTAGTGCCGTTAACGAATTTACAGACTTGTATGGTATTCATGTTCGTGATACAGTTTGGACAGGATCATCAACAGTGGACGTTAATACAGTTACAGATCATCCACTAACAGTTGGTGTTAATGCGATAACCCACTATGGAGGATCACTAGCACTCTCTGGGGATGCTGTTCAGTTAACTGAGCTCTATTCTGGCTCGGAAAATGCAACTTGTGCGAGCACTCAGACAAGTAGTGGAGGACGTGTTATTGTTTTAACGACTAATTTTGTTCTCGATACAGATGGTTATGTAGATGGGTATTCAAGCGGTACGCAAAACAATCAATTTGGCAAGAATTTAGTTAGATGGGCAACTGCAAAACACCGAATAGAGAGAGTAAGTTCTATTGAAGAAAATGGGGTAATAACCTTAACATACAATTATTTGCACGGTCCCGGAGCAGATTTTGGCGGATATGTTGAAACACCAACAGAAGGACAATTAGCTCTCAATTGGACTGAAATATCCACAAATGTTTGGCAAACAAAGTATTATTCTTCAGAGATTGGCACGCATTCTTTCAATCCAGAATGTGGTGCATCTGGTATTGACGATTATGATTATATCGAATTATATGCTACCCAAACAGCAACACCTCCTGACCCTACAACACCACCAACAAGTACCCCAACAATTACTACAACACCAACAACTGAAGAGATAGGAATAATCATTCTATCAATAATAATTGGTGCTTTTGGTCTTGCATCATTCATTACTATTTTGAGAAAAAGAAGACTTGATTGACATTTCTGAGATGTAATTATTTCTCAGAAATTCTTTCCAAATACTACCAACGATTCTTTCTTTCTGTTATAACAGTAACAATTAGTTATTCTTTTTATACAATAAAGTCAAAGTAAGAATAGGTAAAATAATGATTGATGACAAAGAGAAGATTACAGTTCATTTTACAGAAGAATTTAAAGAAAGTAAAAAAATGTTCATAGAAGGATTTCACTTAAAAATAGTATTGATTATTATTTACCTTTTTGCAACATTGTTATTTTCTGGTGGAATATTTATGCTATTCTCCACTCTTTCGATTCCACCAGAAGAATTTGGAAATACCCTTAAAGTTGTAGAATTGTATACTTATATCACAGCATTAATAGTAATTAGCATGTTAATGTACTCAACACCATTAATGTTCAATAGAATATTTAAAAAAACACTGGAAAAATTACCATTCAAAAGAAAATTTTTGGGTGATTTCTACCGAGCAAATTCTAATTCGTTCTGATTTCAATGAAGATATTCTTACCTGGAAAGATATTTCCAAAGTTCGGGAAGTTGATAATTACTTCAAATTTTTCATTAGTACAGGCAAAATCAATTTACCAGTATTTTTACCGAAACGATCTTTAGATCAAGATCGAATCATTGCAATTAGAAACATTATTCAAAAAACGATTGACCCAAAAAATGTTAGATTACAATCAGAGTAATTTAACAAATAGTTTCCATTTTTTGCTTATTCACTTATAGTTTAAAGATTTAAAACGATTATTTGGATTACTAGCAAGATAATCTGGTTTTCAATCACGTTCACGTCTACGTTTTCTATTACGTTTGAGAAATTTCTGATGGTAACTTGGTTCATCATCATCAAATAAGCTAGATTTATTATGTGGGGGACCTCTTACGTTAGGAAATAAAATCGCAAGAATAATTCCAATAACAAATAAAACTGCTGCAACAATTAGAAAAATCTTTAACACTTGATCAAAATCAGGCGATGGATTTAACAGATCACTTCCTATAGGCCAACTAGTTGTCGCTAAAATAATCACCTCTAACACTAGGTAAAAGAAATTAAGTATTTGTAAAATTGTTTTGTCCCCAAACAGCTCAATGTAGATTGTACTTTTAATGTTTATAAAACTAATTAAATTTTTTCTAGATTAGTTTGTTTTTCTTTTGCTACGAATAGTATAAATGACAAACATTCCGATTACTGGTAAAATGATAAAATATGTAAATCCTAAATGCTTCTGATGTGAAATGGTTAATGTGTATTCAGTTGGAATCATGGGTATTCCATCAGGTAAAGTATTCTGTATTAGAAGGTAATAATTTCCCGACAAAGCAATTTTGAATTCAATTTCTTCAATTGATTCTTGTGATTCACTTTTCGCTATTATTCTTTCAACTTGTGAATCTTCAAAAACAATTAAATAAAGATCTAAATCAATTACAATATTACTAAAAGTGATTGATATCCTTAGTCTATATCCTTTTTCTAGGGTGATATTGAAATAATCTCTATCTGCATATTTTAAATCATAAGAATTATCAGTAATTTCTATCTTTGCTGCTTCCAATATTTCATCATTTTCTTCAAATTCGTCATCAAAATTTTCGGTATAAAGCGTTACTGTCATATTGTATTCAGGTTGCGAAGTCCCAATTTCCCATGGGAAAACGTGAATGTAGTAATAGCCACTACTTAAACAGACAAAACTTAATTCCAAAGGATTTCCACTACCTTCAGAGTAAGCGACTCTTGCCTTATTTTCAGTATAGAGGTCTACATCAAATACTTCCGAATAATCAAAATTGACTGTAATCTCAAGCTTATCAGTTCCTTGTAGATAAATTTTGTAATAATCATCATCTAATCCTATTAGAAAATAGGTTGTATTTAATCTATCAATATAACTTGCTTCCTCTAATTGGTCGTTAGGTTCAAAACTATCATCTAAATTCAATGGAAAGGAAGGTATCTCAATTGATTCCAAGTCATAGTCTATTGTTTCATTTGTAGGATAGATATCTAAACTTAGAGCATTACCATCTATCTCATAGGTTCCTAGTTCATCCCAATTTGACCAGTAATTCCCTGTTTCACCATCTTCATTGTACCAAGTGTTATTACACCCTTGATCCATCCCTTGAGATATTGTAGCATTACCACTCACATTGTCTATTAGATTATTATGATGTATTAGGTTATTACAACAATAGTAACTGGAGAGAGAGACTCCATAATCACAACAATCATTAATATTATTGTAAATAATTATATTATTTGATGACTGTTCTAAAAATAAGCCATCTCCATTAGTATTGTTATGAATATAGTTACCTATAATGTTATTATAAAAACAATTTTCGAGTTGGAATGCCCCATCTCCAGAATTATTTAGACTGGTATTATTTACTATATTATTGAATAAACAATTGTAAACTAAGACACTAGTATTACAGTTTGTCAAAATATTGTTTGAAATAATACTCTCTCTCATATGTCCAAGAGTAATACCCCGGCAAATTGAAGGATATTCTAAATCTACCCCAATAAAGTGATTATCTCTGACAGTTACATAATAGCAAATGCAAACGTAAATTCCATTATTATTTTTTATACCAGAATTGGAAATAATTTCTACTCCATTACTTTCTTCAACGTAAATCCCATTACTATTCAACGTAAGAAAATTATTTTCAATTCTACCCGTTCCATTAGCTATTGCCTCAATATGGATACCAAATAATTTTTGTCCAATGAAACAGTTTCGTATAATGAAATGTGCTGTTGTCTCTTCAACAAGTATTCCCGTATGTGAAGAAAAAGCACTATTATTTAAATTTTCAATGATGTAGGGGCTATTTCTAGATCCATCTCCTGAACATCCATAGGTAATAAAACCTTGGTCTGAAGTTATGGATACATCCCCAGATTCAACAAGCGATTTTTGGTTATTTGTTACTATCTGTCCTTCAACAAATTGCTTCGATAATGAACTATTATTTGATACAGAATAAAATATCGTTCCTAAAAGCATTAGGAATGACAGAAAAATTATTGATAAGATTTTTCCCTTTCTTTTCATAGTTTTCTCCCAAGTCAATAATGATTATAATAAACTTTAAAGATTGTTAACAGTTTACACATAAAATTCTGTTTTGTGGATTAATTATATTTAAATGCTTCAAGAGTCCTATGATTTACAGAAACGTTACAGAGAGAGAGCAATGGTAGAGAAAACAGCATTGGAAATTGCTTGTGTAGAGGTTGTGGGTGAGACAAGCAAAGAATATTATCAATTACTATCCAATTTATTATTGCTAAATTTCTCGTTCATTCAAAAAAATGATCCTCGATTATCAGCAAAAGTAACTGCAATTCTTTTTGATGATGAATTAACAGATAAGTCTCATCTAATATGTGAATTTATTGAAAATGCAGAATTAAATAAAGCATTTAGTAAATCAGATGTAGAGAAAACTAAGAAATTGTTGGATAGGGATCCAAAATTAACTAACTCAATCTTAATAGCTGACAAACTTAAAAAACAAGTTGAAAATAAAGAGTTTTTTGATTTATTGAAAAGTAATCTAAAGAATGACTGGGATAAGCATATTAACGCTGCGAGGATTAGCCAAATTGGCAGATATTGATTTCATCTTCAATGTTAGTGTCTTATATAGAAGACCAATATTTAAGAAGAAACTAATTTAAAGATAACACTTTTTTCCAATCTCAATTAAGATGAAGTTTCTGTTCGAAAACCATTTCTCAAAATCATTTTGAAAGAATTAAACCGGACGAGGGCTAACTGCCCCCGTCGCGGGAAAAGGGAGTTTAAATAGGGGAGAGAGGTTTTTATGGGGAGAGTCCAAGATATAATAGAATTAGTTCTTAGACTCTTGAGTTGATTCTAGTGCACCCTCCTTAAAAAACTTTTGGAAATGAAATGGGTATTAGATATTTTTCCGTCATTTTTCGGAATAATTATATTGTTAAGTTTTACTCATTTATTGTGTCTTCTGTTTTTCGATTTGTTTTAATTATTCTAACAATACTTCCTTTTCAGGGTCATAAGGTGGATTTACTATCATTAAAAATGTTAATTTTCTTCTTCCTGTATTAGTTATTTTTTGAACAGCATTTTCTGGTATTACTATAACGTCTCCTTTTGCTATTGAATGATCAAAACTATTGACTGTTATTATTCCCTTCCCAGAGATGATATAGTACAATTCTTTCATTGTCATTGTATGTTGTTTGTTACTTTTTTTTCGTTTTAATTCACCATAGGCCAAACTATAATCTTTATTAATTTCTATTTCAGCGATGAGTGTTCCATCTGGACTTTTGAAGCTATTTTGTTCGTCCAAGTCCTCTGGTAATTTCATTATTTTCATTTTCTTATCCTCTGGTTGGTTTCAATATTAATCGAAAGTTGTTTTTGGTTTTTGATTGTGTAGTGCTTTTTTCAGCTGTTTTTACGTTTCACTCACAAAGTTTTGCTTGTAGTATCTTTGTTATTTTATTACGATTTTTTTCAGTAATATAATATAAATCTGAATCCTCTCTATTTTTTATTTCTTTAACATAGTTTCCTCCGCCTTTCATTGTAATTGATGCAACTACATTTCCTTTCTCTAAACATTCTAATAATTTTTCTTTGAATTTTTCTGAGTAAAGTTCCATCTTTCCAATTTCGTCTATTATTATTATCTCTGCTTCTACGCTTAATTCTGGTAAAATAATTCGCTCAAATTCGTTCACATCGACAAAATATTTTCCTACTTTCCACCCGGTTTTAATATTCATATGAGCGAGCACTCCGGGTTCATCTGTGCTTAAAGTCATTACTCTGAAACCAACACGTATTCCTTTAGTATTCATTATTTCTTCTGTATAAAATCCAGCAATTGTTTTGGAACAATTTTCTATTAGTTTCTTAATTAGAGTTGTTTTCCCTGATTTTGGATACCCAGTTATTAGAATATTTTTTTTCAATGCAATACATCCTTGTCTTCGATCAGCAATCTATCAGATAATTATTTACTGTCTTGTTTTTATTTAACAATTACTTTAAAGATTTAAGCTTCAAAATGTTTTTCTACTGCAATATCTAAGAGCTTTTGCATTGGTTAATTCCAACCCTTTTAATAGAAGAGTGATCTAATGTACATTAATACTGTTTACTAACATAATTACAATGGAGATTATTAATTAAATAATGACAAAATTCTGTATCAATTGTGGAGAAAAAGTTAAGAAAACGGATATTTTCTGTCCGTTCTGTGGAGGAGACATTAACAAAGAACAACCTTCTACACAGGATCTAAAAATGGATACTACTGTTTGTTCTACTTGTTATGCTGTTAATAAGGCAAGTACTGTATTCTGCGAAAGTTGTGGGAATTCAATTGATAGTTTTTCTTCATCTTCAACAGGAAGCTATGGTAGTACAACTAGCACAACAACAGAACCAACTCGCAAATGGTACATACCACCTAAACGAACAAAATGGTACAAGCCACCTAAAAGAACACGATCTGCAAAACATCCTGCGGAATGGTTTTTCTGGACAGGTTGGGGGTTCTACGTCTTGATTAGAGGTATTTTGTGGGTCCTTTGGTATGTCTTCAGACTATTTTTGCGTATGAAAGGAAGAAGATATTTTTACGTTAAAAAGTAAGAAGGTTCATGTCAAATCCTTTATTTGACACTTCATTATTTTTTTTATTAACCAATACTTAAGCTTCAAAATGTTTTTCCAATAAAGTATCGGTGGACTCTTTTGTATTGATTGTTTCCAATCTTTTTAATAGAAGTAACTTTATCTATTGTATTGTTTGCAGACTTATCAGTTACAAGGAGTTTGTTATTTTAACAATGACAAAAATGTGTGTTAATTGTGGAGATCAAGTCAAGAAAACGGATATTTTCTGTTTTTTCTGTGGAAAAAACACTGAGAAAGCACAACCTTCAGTACAGGATACAAAAATGGCGGGTAATACTATATGTTCTACTTGTGGTGTTACCAATAAACTAGGTGCCCAATTCTGTGAAAGTTGTGGAAATGCAGTTGATATTAGTGGTTCTTCCTCTTCCACAACTCGTTATGGAAGCACAGCTAGTCCTACAACAGAATCAGCAGATCAAACAACACATACCTATGGAAGTTATAGTTCTGAACCATCTGATTCATCTCGTAAATGGTATAAGCCACCTAAACGAACACGGTCTGCAAAACATCCTGTGGAATGGTTTTTCTGGACAGGTTGGGTGCTGTATTTCTTAATAAGAGCTATCTTCTGGATTCTCTGGTTTGTCCTTAGAATATTTCTACGATCAAAAGGAAGAAGATTCTAAGTGAATCTTTTCTTTAAAAATTAGTTTTTATTACTCAAGGTTCGAAGGTCTAGACATTCGAAGTAATTCACGATTGAGTGGAATTTTTTCCTCATTTAGTTTTCTAATAAGGTTTTCTTGCCCTTCGATAGTAATCTTGATATCGCCAACTGTTTTATCAGTAATATATCCGTTCAGAATTGATATAAAATCAATAATGTAGGATGAATCCTTTAACTTGAATGGCATTGCTCCAGGATAACCTGGATCAAATCTGCAAAATCCTATTTGTTGTCCCATCACTTCATAAATCAATACTTGTTGATTCTCTCGAGTAAAATATTGTTGTATTTGAAATGGGTTCAAATTAAATCTCAAAGAAACCATCTGAATTTCTCCCCATTCAACATGCCTACATCGTCCTCTAACTTTTTCTATTAAATGCTTCTTTGGAATGATGTATTGATAACTTTTAGTTTCAATAGTGAATCCATATTTCTTGTATAAATCAATTGCAGAAGTATTATTTTCGAGGATATATAAATAATATTTTTTGCACCCTCTTTTCTCTAAATAATAAAGGCTTTTTTCAACAAGTATTGAACCATATCCTTTTCTTCTTTGATCAGGATGGACACCAATTCGTGTTACGTGCCCCAAATTTCCGTAAATACCAATTCTATAATAACCAATAAAATCTTTAGTCTCTTTGTGTATCATTACTACTGAAAGAGCATTTATTCCTGATAAACTGCTGAAAAAAGCTTCTCTAGACATAAGGTCATCTGGAAAAATCAGTTTGTCCATTGCTTGGAAATTTTCCCAATCTGTTTGGGTAAGATCTCTCAGATAATAATCTTCTTCCAAATTACTTCCCCGTACACAAGCATTTACGTAATTCTCTTAGATAATTGCTACCTTTAACCTTTTTCCTCTCAAAATAAGCTTACAATTAACAAAAAAAACTAGAGTGTTTATTGTTCAGCCAATCCAGGGAAATAATATTTTGTTCCACTCGAGTAACTAGTATCTTTTATTGCTAAACCAGACTTTACAAATTTGTCCATTTCCACTGAAGCTTCTTCTATAGACCAATTTGTAATCATAATGAGTTCTTCAAGAGTAATATAACCCTTTCTTTTTGCAAGTCCAAGTATAATATTCGTTTCAGTTTCTGAAGGATGTAGTTGAATCCAAAATTGTCCGTCTCTATCTTGTTTTAGGATGAGCAAGCCAGTTTCATCTAAATTGGCAAGTACTTTTTGCAAATCGTCGATTTCAGCTTTCACTCTTGGATATTCTTCATTTAGGCGTGAAAATATTGCTCTTATCGCAATTGGTTCTGTAGAAGAGCTAGAATCAAAAGTCATTATTATTTTCAAAATAATATTTCCCAATTGGTCATAATATTTTCCTTTGCCAAGCAAGCGCGGTTTGTCTAATTTCAGGATTCCTTTTAGTGCACCTGCTTTTTCTGCAAATTCAAGTTCTTTATTAAAAGAAAGCAATAATGTTTCAGCAACTTCTTCTGATGATTGAATATTTACCGCAATATTTTCTTTGTTAGAAAATAACTCAGACATTGATTGAATGTCATCTAGAATCTGTTTTGCTAGTGATTTTATTTCATCCTTCTCTTCAAAAATAATCAAAGAGTCAATGCGTCCAAAAATTATTTTTAAATCCCAACATTTGCTAAAGATAATGAAATCATAGAGGATAGCATTATTAAAAATGGTTTTTCGTTTTTTATCAGAAGTACCTGGTCGAATCTGCACTTCTATTCGCCTAGATTGATCTATCAAAGTGTCAATTCTCAATCGTAATTGACCCATCAATCTTGAAATATCTTCTAGGTATTTACTTGATGATTGAGCGTTCATTACAATGGTTCTAATATCAAATAATAGAGTGGTTGAAACTGAATGTAATTTCTGTTCGTACACCTTTAATTTATAGAGATCTTTTGGTCTATCTATTAAATCTTGCAAAGCAGTAAGTTTAGCATTACTCATTTCTACTACCTATTTTTCGAATATTGATATTAACTGTATGAATCTTTTAAGTTCAATATTAAAAATATATTGAATTGGAAGTATTGTAGCTTCTTTTTGGTAATTTCTAGCAGATTTTCCCTTTGTATTTCATATGAAAAAAGCTTTTTAATTTGTATATAGGATAATTGGTTAGTGGAGCTCATTACTATGAAGAATTTAAACGATACCATTAAATGTAAAAAAGCAAAAACAAAAAAATCTTTTGGTGGCATTGCTGGAGTTGTTATTGCCATTATTATAGGAGTTACCGTTTTTTCTGGAGGAGGAGGAGCCTTAATTGGAATATTATTTGGTGTTGGAATTTTAGCTGCAGTTACTGCAGGGGTTTATTTCTGGTTAAAGACTATTGATGAGCTTCCTGATAGCTTTTAATTGCAGTTTAATCCTATAATGCTTTCTTTTTATAGAAAAATGTGTGTCCAAAAATAAAGTTTAAATGGTATTTTTTTGTTCTTCATACCTATGATTTTACTATTTTTGTCCAAATAAACACTAAAAATGAGTCAATTAGACATTTTTGAATTTTGGGTCACAAAGATACATTTATATTTGATTGTGCTCTAAGTTATATTAGCGTGCTTAATGCCATTTGCACGCCATTTTGAATATTGACTATCTCCTGTTTCGACGCGGGGCTTCTCTACTGAGCGGTTCCCGCGTCTTCAATTTCGAACAAACATTTGTTGAAAGATAATTACTCAAAATATTGATAACTCTATTTGTTTTAGCAGTATTAGGAAGATACCAATGATTGATGTTGAGATCAAAGCTAAATGTGAGAATCATGATTTTATCCGTTCCACCTTACAAGGCAAAGGAGCGTATTTCAAAGGTGTGGATTATCAAACTGATGTTTACTTTCAAACTACTAATGGTCGATTAAAACTTAGGAAAGGAAATATCGAAGGAGCTTTAGTTTATTATGAACGAGAGAATATCAAAGGAATTAAGCCGAGTAATTTTTCTTTGTATAATTCAAAAGAACCTGAGATTCTCGAGACTATTTTAAGATCATCACTTGGAGTATTAGTTGAAGTAGTTAAACAAAGAGAGATGTATTATATCGATAATGTGAAATTCAATATTGATATTGTTGAAGGTTTAGGAAAATTTATTGAAATCGAAGCAATGACTGAAAATCCTGATGATATTGAAAACTTAACAAAAGTTGTTGAAAATTATTTAAAAGAGTTCAATATCAGTGAAGAAGATATTCAAAGCCTTTCCTACAGTGATTTGTTATTAAACAAAAAAAGTAGAGAATAAACTAGAGATTGTAATTGTGTGTGACTTTAATGGATTTAGAATTAAAAGATAAAATTGTAATAATTACTGGTGCAACAGGTGGGATAGGTGAAGCTTCTGCGAGATTATTTGCTAAAGAAGGAGCAGAGGTAATTGTTCATTATCATAAAAATCAAGCAAATGCTGAAAAATTAACTAAAGATTTGGGTGAAGATGCTCTAGCCATTCAAGCTGATCTCTCTGACGAGAAACAAGTTTTAGATATGTTTCAATCAATTAAAGAAAAAAAGGGTAGAGTTGATATATTAATTTGTAATGCAGGAATCTGGCCTGAGGAATATGTCGAAATTGAAAAAATGTCCTTTAAACGATGGAAACAAACATTATCGATTGACCTCGATAGTGTATTTCTTTGTTGTCGTTCCTTCGTTCAGCAATTGAGGGAATTCGATGGCGATTCTGCAAATATTGTTATTGTAGGTTCTACAGCAGGAGTTTTTGGAGAGGCAGGGCATGCTGATTACGCTACAGCTAAATCTGCAATTAGCTATGGTTTCACCAGAAGTTTGAAGAATGAGATTATTCAAGTGGCACCTCTTGCTCGAGTAAATGCAGTATGTCCTGGTTGGACAGTATCACCAATGACTGAAAAGTATCTAGAGGATGTTAATGGTATAAAACAGGTACTAAAAACGGT
>JAUWKS010000067.1 GCA_030614005.1 Candidatus Heimdallarchaeota archaeon
ATTGAGAAAATAGACCAAAATTTAACCATTCTCTCTCAACAAGATATAGCTGAATTTAAATCATGGCCTCTTGGTTACAATTATTCCATTACTCTCTCACTTGGTAGCACAAACAGACTTTCCTTGATAGTTGTTGATTACTTCAATTCTTGGCCGTTTTTCATGAGTGATAATCAACAAGTTGAGGGTATTCCTCTTATTATTGGAAAAGAAACCTATGATGTCCTTAGAGAAAATGGGACAAATTTCAGCAATCATCTTCTCTTAAACATTCCTGAAACTGAGAATTATGCTCAGGTTATGAATAATTTAGAAACCGAAGTACTTACTTCTAAAGAGACCCTAGTCAGCATTGATGATGGTTATGATCAATTTTGGAGCGAACCTTTCTGGTATATTTTGAATACCTTTGCAGTGATAAATCTCTATCTGATAAGTTTATTATTTGTTGTTCTTATTTTTATTACAGTAATTACACTAGAAAATAACCGAAAAGCGGAAACAGGTATGTTCCTTGCATTAGGCATTAGAAAGAAACAGATTTTTCTTCTGTCTTTAATTGAACAACTAACCGTTTTAATTCCTGGGTTACTACTCGGAATTGGCATTGGTTTGCCCGGTTCAATTTTCCTTAATAATCAATTGAAAAGCAATTTTCCAATCCCTATTAGTAGTTTAGGTGTTTCTTGGATTGTTGGTATAATAATTCTTGGTATTTTTCTCTTCAATTTGATATTAGTAATTGGTTCAGCTTTTCGTACATCATCACGAAAAGTAGCATATTTTATTCAGGAGTTGGAATTACATAATGAGTCTTATGATTGATTGTCGAAATGTCATAAAAATCTACTATAACAGAACAAAACAGATCAAAATGGCTGCTCTACGTGGTGTAGAGTTGAAAGTTAAAAAGGGAGAGCTAGTTGCCATTGTCGGTCCCTCTGGAGCAGGTAAATCTACTCTATTGAAGATTCTCGGTGCATTGGACTTTCCTTCAAGTGGTACCTTACATGTTGGTGGAAAGTTGGTAAATACCTTCACTCAATCGCAAATCATTGACTATCATCGTAACATGGTGGGATTTGTTTGGCAAGCTCCTTTACGAAATGTTCTCACCAGTGAAAAAGCTATCAACAACGTTCTCCTTCCAATGAAAATAGGTGGAAAGATACCTAAAAACAAACAGAAAGAGCGTGCTCTTGATCTTTTAAAATCTGTTGGGTTAGATCATAGAATTAATCATAAGCCAACTCAGCTTTCTGGTGGGGAAGTTCAACGACTTGGAATTGCTGCTGCTCTTGCAAATGATCCAAAAATTCTACTTATGGATGAACCTACAGGTGAGCTGGATTCTGAAACAACCATTGAGATTCTTACTCTCTTAAAAGAGCTAAACAAGCATTTTGATAAAACGATAGTAATTGTTTCTCATGATAGATACGTGGAAAAGAAAGCAGATGTCGTTTATCGTATTTCAGATGGTCTTCTCCTGAATATTGATCTTGCACAATCGCTTGAAGTTACGGATTCAAAAGAACAAGTTAGTTATGTCGATGAGTTCGGTCTGTTACGAATACCATTACATTTCTTAAAAGAAACTGGAATTCAAAACTATGTTAAAATCAAAAGTGCTTCTGATAGGATAGAAATACTACCACATATTCAAGAAGCAATTGTAAGTGACACTACTATTGAAGAAACTACCAAAAATCAATCCAAAAAAAGACATTCAAAAGATGATAGGAGCGAAAAATAATGTCTGTAAAACAATCTAAAAAGGTTAAAAAAATAATTCACTGCACAGATCTAACTAAGGAATACCAATTTGGTTCTGAAGTAATCCATGCTCTACAAAAGATTAATCTAGAAGTAACTGAAGGAGAATTTGTAGCAATTATGGGTAAGAGTGGTAGTGGCAAAACTACTTTGATAAATATCTTGGCTGGTTTGCTATCAGCTTCTTCCGGAAAAGTAATTATTGATAATCAATCTCTTGTAGGAATGTCCTCTGATCAATTAAGTCTTATGCGTAGAGAAATAATAGGTATCGTTTTTCAGATGTTTAATTTACACCCTGGATTAACAGTGTTAGAAAATGTAGAATTACCCCTATTATTTAATGACATAGATAAAGATAAACGAAGAGCTGCTGCTCAAGAAATTTTATCTTTCTTACAACTAAGTGATTATACTAACAATTATCCTGATGAACTAAGTGGTGGAGAAAAACAGCGGGTTGCTATTGCTCGTGCATTAATCAATGAACCAAAAATTCTTCTTGCAGATGAACCAACTGGTAATTTAAATTCATTACTAGCTAAAGAAATTGTTACTCTTTTCAAAAAAATAAACCAAGAAAAAGGTTTAACAGTCATTTTTGTTACCCATGATGAATCTTTAGTTGATGATGATATGCGTTTAGTAAAGCTCAAAGATGGTAAATTATTGAATTGAAAGAGTCCTCTCAAATCAATATTTATTTAATGAAATGTTATTTCAAAGTGCTATTACTTAAGAAAACTATATTAAGACTCAATCTTTTCAAGAAAAGTATTACTACCTATTGTATAATTACAGCTATTCGAATCTTGCTATTTCAATCTTTAATAGTATTTTTTAACTGAATGAATTTAGGATTTTGATTTATTATGGCTAAAAAAAAGTTAGGAATAGTAGCAGATTCGACTTGTGATTTACATCCAGATTATATTAAGAAATATAATATTGGTATTGTTCCATTGAAAATTATTTTTGATGATGAAGTTAGATATCAAGGTCTTGATATTACTAATGCTGAATATTATCAGCGATTGATAGATGGTGAAATGCCTACAACAGGTGCACCTGCGCCAAAATTCTTCAAAGAAGCGATTGATAAAGCACTTGAAGAATATGAAGAAGTACTGGTCTTTTGTATTGGCAATAAACTTAGTGCAACGTACTCTACAGCTGTTATGGTTGTAAAACAATTTTTCGATGAAAGAGTGACTGTTATTGATACAAACACTTTGTCAGTTACAATTAGTTTAATTCTCTTACCTGCAGCCAGAATGTTAGCCGATGGTGCTTCCAAAGAGGAAATATTAGCTTTCGTTAACAAGACAATTCCTCATACGCAAGTATTTGGTGGGGCTGCAACATTGAAGTATCTTCATAAAGGCGGTCGCCTTAGTAGAACTTCCTATATGATAGGTTCTTTGTTAAATTTGAAACCATTAATTGCTGTAGATGATGGACAAATTGTTTCACCGGGAAAAGTCCGCGGTGTGGATAATCTTATGGACCATATGAAAACTGTAGCTCATAAAATCGCTGAGAACCATTTATCAGAATTAGTAATAGTTGGTCATTGTGCTAATCCTGAGAAAGCAGAAGAAGCTGCTGAATATTTGAAAGGATTACCAAATGCTCCCAAAGAAGTAGTAGTATGGGAAATTGGTCCTGTAATCGGAACACATCTTGGACCTGGTACCATAGGAATTGTTTGGGTAGGCGAATTCGATGAAGACTGGCTTAAAACTAAGATTGATCTCCGATTTTGGAAAGATAAGGAATCAAAAGAAGAATAATTTTGTGCTAAACACACAATAATTATTCCTTTATAGTAAGCTTTTTTTACCAAGCGAACCGAGTCAATTTAAAGTGAAATTGCTATTGGATAATTGTATCAGAATATTGCTATAGATACTTATCTCTAAGTAAACGATTTGGTGAATAAATTGGTATTAGGAAAGTTAGGTTCTTCAATAACTAATGCTTTGAAGAAAATAGTTGGCGCAGGAACAGTTGATGCATCCATTATTCGAGAATTAAAAAACGAGCTCTTAAAAGCTCTCCTCGAAGCTGATGTGAAACTTGAAATTGCTTTAGAAGTTACAGAGAAAGTAGAGAAAAGGGCACTTAAAGATGAACTTCCTCCTGGCATTCCCCGTCAAAAACATGTAGTATCTATTGTACATAATGAGCTAATACAAATTATGGGTGGTAAAGGACAGAAATTAAAGATAACCCCTGGTAAGCTCAATGTTCTACTTTTTGTTGGTATACAAGGTTCCGGAAAAACTACTGTTGTAGGGAAATTGGGCAACTGGTTGAACAAACGCGGTATGAAGCCTGCTATGGTTTGTGCTGATACAGATCGACCTGGTGCTTATGAACAACTTGTTCAACTTGGCGAACAAATCAATGTTCCTGTCTACGGTGAACCAAAAGAAAAAAATGCCGTTAAAATTGCTCGAGATGGTGTTGCTCATTTCCAAAAATCGAAAGAAGTTATTTTAGTTGATACTGCGGGGCGCCATAAAGAAGAGAAAGCCATGCTCAAAGAAATGGCTAAAATTGCCAAAGTGGTTAAACCCGATGAAATAGTCCTCGTTATTGATGGAACATTAGGTCAACAAGCATATGATCAAGCACTCGCTTTTACTTCAACAACTGAAATTGGAAGTATTATAGTTACGAAACTTGATGGTTCAGCAAAAGGTGGAGGAGCATTAAGTGCTTGTGCTGCAACAAAAGCACCAATAAAATATCTCGGTGTCGGAGAAAAAGTTGGTGATTTGGAAAGATTTGATCCTACGGGTTTTGTTGGCAGATTACTCAATATGGGTGATATTGAAGCTCTAATTGAAAGTGTTCAGGCTGCTGAAATTGAACCTGATGAAGAAATGGCAAAAGCATTCATGTCAGGTAAATTTACCTTACGAGATATGTATGCTCAAATGCAAAATATTGGTAAAATGGGTTCTATGTCAAAAATTCTCTCTTTCCTTCCAGGTTTCTCAACAGGATTACCTGACGGACTTGAGGATACTTCAGAAGAAAATTTGAAGAAATTCATGTGCATGATGGAATCAATGACTGCAGAAGAGCTTGATGACCCTTCTGTTATCAAAAGCACTAGAATGGAGCGTATTGCTCGTGGTTCTGGTACTGATCCTAAAGAAATAAGGCAACTTATGAAGCAGTTCAATCAAATGAAGAAAATGATGAAAGGATTGAAGAAAGGAATGGGTCGCAGAGGTGGCAAAATGCCTGATATGGCAGATTTAACGGGTATGCAAGCTGCAGCAGGCGGTAAACCCTCCACAAAAATTACTCGAGGTAAGAAAAGGTAGTTCATCTATCTGCCTCTTTTACATTTTTTATCAAATGAAGTTTTTTGAGGGAAAGAATTGTATAGAATTTTTCTAATAAAAGTTCAGAAGTTTAACTATGAGAAAAAAGATCTCAATGTTCCCTTCTCACAAAAACGTATCATTATTGGTTTTTTATCTCGAATGGTTACAAATGCTATTTTTCTTTCTCATTCTTTGAGAGCAAAAGTAATTGTTAGATTAGCAATCAAAGAACCTGTTCCACATATAATTCAAATTCAGACTGATAAAATAAGGTATCTTGGGCCCGATGAAAGAAGTTTCGCCTCTATAATCCTTAAAGCAGAAAGAAAAATACTGGAACAGATAAGCAACTCCCAGAATAATCACTGGTTTCAACCCAATCCAGGTTTATTTGCAAAAATAACTGATGATTTGTTAATTGATTTAAATTCCTATTTGAATGAACCAATCGGATTGATTCAATTTGATTATAATTCCACAATACGAGATAATATATCTCGAGACGCAACAGATTTTTCTTATGAAGATTTTGAACGAAAAATCAACAATTTGCAAGAGATGTACAATTCAAATATATTCATTTTCAATTTTGAGAAAGAAGCAACGGATTTGCCTGAACCATTATTGGCATTACGTTCTGCTCATCACAATGTAAAAATACCCAAATTACTAAATCCACCAAAATTAGTAGGAATAATAAATATCATACTTGATAAAAGGAAATAGAAACCAACTGTTATGGTTTCCTAGTAAACAAACGATATTTTTCTTCGGGATTTGTTAATTCACGCATAATTCGAGCAATAATTAATTTCTTTGGATCAGAAACTTTTGTTCTTGAAGCAATGTCCTCAAAAGAGGTAAAATTCACTCGATTGCGTTCTGCTATCAAATTCTCAAGATGAGTTGTCCCGATACCTGGGAGCAATTTGAATGCGTGCATTCTTGAAGTCACAAGTGATGCTTTGTTAAACCAATTAACAAATCGAAATTCTTGCTTTGTAACGATTTCCATTAAACAATCATCAAGAATCTTTTCAGAAGAGTTAGCTAAATCATCAAATCCGATTCTTCGTTTAATTCGAGTGATTAATTTGCGATTGTCTTTTCCAATTCCGATTCTATAAAGAGGTTTGATATGTACTGCTCTCTTTGGACTTAACTCCAATAAAGTAAACCAAATTTCACCTATCGCTTGCACAACGGGTTCTCGACTATTAAATGGATTAGGATCAGTTGGACTGCCTTCCGATAAATAAGCAAGTGCCCAAGCAAATTCTTCATATTTTCTTTGTCGGTCACCGACTGCTTCTTGTTTACCCTGTGAAGGAGTATGACTGCTTGATCTATTTCTATTATTGCTGTAAGAGCGATTTTGGTTTTTATTTGTTCTTTCGGGCATCATTACCCACCACTTAGTTATTCACACAATGGAAATGCTTGTTATTTCTTAATAAACTATTTCCATTTCTATTATTTTAATTTGATTCCTTTTTCCTTGTTTATTCTATAGATGTTCCATAAATTTAAACTGTTCTCTAACTCCTTATCTAAAATTCTGTAAACTCTGACTCAATTAATCCACAAATTAACACTTTGAAGAATTTTTCGTAGTAAAGAGATAAGATAGATAGAATAAGAAGAAAGTGAAATGTTATTGATTTGCCAAATAATTCTATTCTCTCAATAAATCAAGCAATTTTCCAACTTCTTCTGTGGTGAAAACTTTAGATGCATCTTGAATAAAGACTCGCAATTCATCAATAGTTTCAGGCAAAAAGTTTACAATAGTAATAGCAATATCTTCGCTCAGCTCGAATTCAGCCATTATTTTTTTAACTAGTGTTTTAGCCTGACGTCCAGTAACTTGTGCGGATCTTTGGGCGTGTTCTAATGCAATTCTTTGCAAATAATTTAGCTCTCCCTCTTTCTTTCTCTTGTTGAAGATACTTACAACTTCAGGGAGTGAAACGGGAGTCTTATTGATAGTTTCTTTGGGCACTGTAATCACCTATTAGAGTTATTATTCTCTTAACTATAAGTCTATTTCTGCATTGCAAGATAGACGTGTTCGGGTCTAGCAATGATATCTTTTGTCATGTTTCCAACTTTAATCTTAATTACATATGCTCTTCCGCGAACTTCAGAAATGACACCAAATTTACCTTGATAGCGTCTGTGTGGCATTCCTTTCTGAATGGCTGAATCAATTTTAATAACAACTTGATCGCCAACATTGTATTTTATAAGTAATCTGCCTAAAGGTTGTATTCCTCTTTTTCTAGGAGATTTTGTGAATAATTTTCTAGTACTATGTCTGTATCCTTTTGAATTTGGCATAATATATCACAACGCTGAGTTTTTCTCTTTATTCAGAGTGGTTAAGATTAGCTTTAAAAAGATTGCTTTGTGCACGAGATACTATCTTGAATATTATTTTCCTCACTTAAATATTCTAAATAAAATAATAGACCAGAAAAAAAGAGAAAAAGTAAAGTTAACTACTTTACCTATTCATAATTTTTACAATATCTTTTGCAACATCTAATGTTGAGGAGCTGCCACCTAAATCATATGTTCTAACTTTGCCTTCTTTAAGGTTGATTTTAATAGCATCTTCTACTTGTTTTGCTAGCTCAACTTCTCCAAGCCAGTCGAACATTAATTTCACAGAAAGAATTGCTGCAATTGGATTGACTTTATATTGACCGGCATATTTTGGCGCACTACCATGAGTTGGTTCAAATAAACCATATTTATCAGAAGTGGATGCTGAAGCAGCAAAGCCTAAGCCACCAACTAATTGCGCGGTTAAATCAGATACAATATCACCAAACATATTAGTCGCAATAATCACGCCAAAATTCTGTGGGTTTTTTACTAGTTGCATGCACATTGCATCAATGTTTTGCTTCCAGACCTCGATATCTGGATAATCTTTAGCAACTTCAGCGGCAACTGCCAGGAACATTCCGTCTGTAGCACGAATAACATTTGCTTTGTGAACAAGAGTCACATTGGGATAGTTGAATTTTTTAGCATATTCAAATCCAGTCTTAACTATTCGTCTACAACCTTTTTCAGTAAAAACTCTGCATGATACTGTTGTTTTCATTGGGTCGTAATTTTTCTTTTTGAAAGCATCTAGATGCATAAATTCAGTTGCATCATAGAAATCGAAACCAGAGTAAAGCCCTTCTGTATTTTCTCTGAAAACGACAAGATTAAGATCATCCCTGAAATTCAACGGATTTCCTTCATAAGATTTGCAGGGGCGCATATTGCTGTACAAATCAAATGTTTGTCTTAATCGAACAATAGGAGATCTATACCCAGGAACATTTGGTTTAGATGTAATTGCTCCGAAGAGTGCTGCATCAGTTTCCTTCATCATTTCAACGGTTCTATCGGGTAGAGCTTCTTGCTCTTTTTCCCAAAAGACCCAACCAATGTCACCACGAATAAATTCAGCGTTAAAATCAGTTCCCTCATCCATGACCATTTTGGCTGCTTCCAAAACATCATTACCAATACCATCACCAGGCATAAATGCAATTTTATATTTCTTAGCCATGTAAACTAGCTCCAATTATGGATTATCGGATTCTCCGAAGTTAAAGAGAGAGATATACCTTTTTTATTTTTTTCTATGGGATGAGCTATTTTTTCTTAGCGTTTATTGAAAATTGCTTCAAAATAAAATGTTATACTCTTAATTTATCTCTTAATTCTTCAAATAGTTAAATAATTAATGTCAGAGTTATCTATAGTTTTAAGCAGCTCGAAGAGGTAACTTGAAATAAGAAATAGCTCTTATATTACCATAGCAAAGTTTCAGTTTCGAAGTGCAGTTAAATTTCTGATAGCTGGAGCTATTATTGTTGGATAACCAACAGAAAACAGTAATCTCTAAACATAACCGTGGAGAAAATTAAAATTGTCTGATGTAGAAAAAGTAATCCCAGAAGAATTAGACGCTGTAACAGAGAGACTTGTCTATAAAATAACTGAAGGATTACAACGACTAAACAGTATCGGTACAGTTCAATTTATTCAAATCGATTTACCTCCAATTCCAGATAGGATCAAAGATATTTTAGCAATAAACTTCAATTCTCCCTTAGATTATGGTTTGTATATTAATCAAACAATTGTATTAGAACAAATGGATACGGGTGACTCCTTTATGAGAGCATTGAACTCCATTAGAAAGCTCTTCACTGTGGTCGATACAATTTCTATTGAGGAAATACAAGCAGTAGTAAATATTGACTACAAAGGCGAACCTATGGATATCATTGTTACTTATGATCCTGAGGAGCACGACATCAGTCTTGTGTCTGTAACTCAACATGGAGAATTCTTTAGAATTTTAGAATATGTTAGATTCTTCTGGTTAAAATCAAGACCAAGAATTTAGAAATTCAATATTTCTCTTTTTAATTATTCTTTCTTTTTTATTACTATTAACTCAGCAATTACCATAAACTCAAAAAGCAATATTGAGAATTTGAGTACAAATTTAAACGAACTGTGATGAACCTTGGCAGATAAATTTAGTACGTCTCAGAAGCAAGATTTCACTATTAATCTATCTGAGGTGATTCCTTATACTATTGAGTTTTCCAAAGATGCTAAGGAAATTGTCTTAACAAAAGGAGTAATCACAGGAGAAATTTCTTTAGATAGCATAGCACTAGAACTTGCTCAAAGATTTGATATAGCTTATGAAGAGATTTTTTTTACAAAAAATGATAATAACGACTTCTTAATTAATTTAGTTTCTGAAAATTTTATTGATACATCAGTTGCAGAAAGTATCATTCTCGAGATGATTGCAAATGAATTACCGTATTCGTTAAAAAGTGCAGACACTCACAAAGTATTTACCTATATTACTGAAAACCTATTTGGAATACCATTAATTGGGTCAATGTATTTTGGGGTTATTGATCGTGGAACCAACCTCTTACAAATAAGAAGTTTAACTGGTTGCCCTCTAAATTGCCCGTTTTGTTCAGTTGATGAAGGTCCTGCAACTAAAACAAAACATAGAGATTTCATTGTTGATTCAGATTATTTAGTAGATACTTACAATCATGTTGTAAAAGAAAAAGAATTGAAAAAAGCAGAAGCTCACTTGGATGGACAAGCAGAACCGATGGCATATTCTTATCTTGTTGATTTAGTGCAGGGGTTAGCTAATAATCCCAATACAGCGATAATATCGGCTCAAACAAATGGATGGTATTTGACTGAAAAGCTTATTGATGAATTAGCTGATGCAGGTCTTTCAAGGATAAATCTTTCAATAAATTCAATGGAATTATCAAATGCTAAGCGATTATCTGGGAGAGGAGATTACCCTTTGCAGAAAATATTGACTATGGCAGAATATATTGCAAACTCAAAAATTTCTTTATTACTTGCACCGCTTTGGATACCGGGAATAAATGATTCAGCTATCGAAGAGATAGTTAAATTCTCGAAAAAAATTAACAATGAGGAAAAGCGTTTCCCTACTTTAGGAATTCAAAATTATCTGATTCATCATCAAGGGAGAAATATGAAAGGGGTCAAGTCTAAAACCTTCAAAACGTTCAATGAACAATTGAGAGAATTTGAGAGAAAATACGATGTGTCAAACCTGGTTTTAAAACAATCAATGTTTGAATCCTATAAAACAAAGATGCTGCCAAATCCTCTAAAAGTGGGGGAAATAATTTCAAGCAGAGTTATTCTTCATGGTAGATTAAATGATGAAATCTTCACTGTAGCAAAGAATAGAATTATACATGTTACAGGAGCAGAAGGCATATCCATTGGTACAAAATTTAAAGCACGAATTATCAGAAATAGACACAATATCTTTTTTGCGAAAAAAGTATAATCAGTATTACTTACCAATCAACTTACAGGAAAGCGTAATAGGGCAACTTTTCCACCGAATTTTTCAACTTGTTTACCTGACGCGTGGTGTTCACTCATAATAACGATTTTTCCGCCAGATTTTTGAACGTCTTGCAGGAATCGATCGAGTTTCTTCCTTTTCTCTCGATCGCGCAAACGTAACTGATTATCAACAAGTAACAAAGTTTCTACCGCACCAAATTCAATTGCCTTAACAATCGCCTCGTGTCCATAAGCGACAGTACCAGTATTTTTACCTAACCTTGTCAAAACTTCTTCAAGATATACAGCATCAGAACTTGCTTGCTCTTCTTCAATAATCCGACCTAGAATGTTTTTACTAATAATTTCGCCAATAGCACTTGGCCCTCCACTACTCGCTGTTTCAATTATTATTTTATCTAAAGGAATCGTTGTAATGTTCTTCTTCTCTTTTAAATAACGATAATAATTATCTTTTGTGAATCCAGGCCCAGCAAGAACCATTGCAGTAGCATCTGGAACTTTTGTGGAAAAAGCTTCTTCAATTGCAAATGTTACTGAAGAATAGAATTTTGCTATTTTCTCGGCACGTATTTTTTCTTTGCTCCCCGATTTCTTTGGTATTCGTTCTTTAATATTAACAAGGATAGAACTTGAAAAAGCGCCTATAGCCGCAAGAGTAGCTTCACTGTCATCTATAGCAACAATAAGTACTTTAGCACTTGAGGATTTTTTCACAGCAGCCTCTAATCGATCCTTATCGATTTTAGACCAAATTTCTTTTCCAATTGTAAGTAATGTTCCTGTTTCTACATTGATTGTATGATAAGTTCCATAGGATATCAAATCCTCAGGACCCTCAGTTATTGTTCCTTTTATTCGTAAGCGATTAGCAAATTCGTGGAATTTAACTTCTTCAACTTCTAGAGTCAGAATCATAGAAACACGGTCGCCTTTATCAGCTCTCCCATCTTCTGTTTCACCCATACGAATCCTACGATAGGTTCGCGCCTTTACTTTATCGAGTGGTAGAATGAGATTATAGAGAACATATAAATCATCAACGGTTTCAGGTACAACTGAAACAGAACCAAATTGATATTTTCGTGATTTAATGTTCAATAGTATTTCACCAACAATAGGAACTAATTGTTAAATATAGTTTAGAAATATAACTATGGTATCTAATATTTCCGGAAAATAATGAAAGAAAGGACAAATTAGAAGTTTTCTAAAATGTCTTCAACTCTTCCAGCAAAGTCCTTCATTAAACGATATCTTAATGTGGATCTGCTAGTTTCTTCTTTAATCATTATTACTATTGAATTATTGCTCTCCGATCTAAAAACAAGAAAGAAACCGTCCTTTCCTTCCAACATAACTCCTATAGGATCACCAATGCCGTAATGATTTGTTGTCATTTTTACCAGCGATAAAAATTCTCTCACATAAGAACTTGTAAACTCAGTATCAACTTCTTGAAAAGACCATTTTAGCACAAGAAGTCCAGAAGATTCAATAACGATAACAGATTTGACTCCTGGATTAAGTGCGTGTAAAACATTGCATTCTTTTTCAAATCGTACATCAACTGATTGGCTCAAATAATATTCCTCTTTAAATTATTAACGATTTTTTGAAACTTATTCTTCGTCTCGCTAAAAGCTCTAGTTTTCTTAATGAATGTATGTATATTACCTTTTCCATTTTACCAATCACCACACATTATTTGTTTAAACTCAAAATCATTTGCTAGAAAGAAAAATAAGTAAAAAATGAAATACTCATCGAGTATCAGAATTCATATGGACCAATTACCCCCCCAACACTAAAATGAAATTGGGTGGTGTTATTATCCACATCCAGAGCAACTTGAACAACCACTACTACACATAGACATACTTTTAACATATTCTTCGTAGCATTCATGGTGAACAACGATGGTTTTGTTGTCAGTAGTATACACTTCTAACGATTTTTGATCTCCATTTATTTCTTTATTACAAAGTATACAAGCCATAATAATCACTGAATTAACTGACTGATAGGACAGACTAAAACACTTCTTATTTAAAAATTAAGGTAAAACTCTCCAAAAACTAAACAAAAGGAGCTAAACATGTTCAGCAAATTGCAGAAAGTAAATAAAATTAGTTCTTGGTTGATATCAGGGATTGGTGATACCAACCAAGCTAACTGTCCCCTAATTATAATTTGTTGGGTTCTTTTCCCGAGAGATTCGACGGTTGATTTTGAGGATTAGAAAGATAACCATTCCAAGTACTGTGAACTAAAGATACATATCAATAGAATAATAGAATTACTAAAGAAAGAGTTGTTTACAAGAAAAACATTTTTAGACCTTCTTTTTGAATTTTAAGAACGTAAATGCCTTGTTTTATTTTATTCGATATAAGGAAAATGGTTAAAAATAACAATATCGATTGTTTTATAGCATAAAGATGAAAAACTGTTATTCCGTTTTTTTGCGGAAAAATAGTCTTTTATTTACTAAAAATGCTATATTTGGGTTGAAAGTAGAGATGGCAGCACAAGAATTGACTCAACTTGAGGAAAAACTCTTTGAAAAGATTAAAGCTATAGAAAAAATGGGCATTTCTGCACGTTATTTGCCTAATAGAGTTGAGCCAGGAGTTGCATATCAATTACATCAAGAAAATAGATGGAGCAAATTTTCGGGAGAAACATTATTTATTAACCAACAAATCCTTGCTGATCCAATATTAGAACCTTTAATTTTTTGGCGAGAAGCCTTCATGTTTTTAGCTCCAAAAGATCTGAGAGACACATGGTGGGTTCGCGTTTTAGCAAATACTTTTCCTTTCAGTATTCGACAAACAAATGAAAATTATGAAAAATGGTCAGAAATATGGGGAAAAGTAATTGACCCAAAACTCCAAGAAGTTTCGGATTATAAGGAACTAGCATTTTCAGTTGGCTCAAAAGGCATTATTGAGATATTTAGATTATGCTTGCATCAAACATTCTCATTGCAAAAAGAGCTGAGAAATGAAAAAATAAAATTCTCTCAGATAGAACTAAACTTGAGGGAGTTTACATTAATTGTTTCAAAAGTTCGCGATGTATCTGTCGGAATAAATGAAAGTGCAGTAGATATTATGAAAGTAGCTCTGATAAAGCAAACGTTGAAACCTAAAGAGTTGGAAAAATATACTGATAAAAGCAAAAGTACAATTAGTAAAATAACAAAAAAACTACAAGATATGCAAGTTTTGAATACCAGAACGCAGGTTAACATTCATCGACTTAATTTGGGAAACTATTACATGCTATTAAATTGCACACGTAGTCAATATGAAAAACTGAAAAATAATTTTCCAAAACATCCATTTCTTTTTACTTACAGAGTCCATTGTTTAACAACTTGCACGATTACACTACAATTTGTAGGACCTAGAACAGAAGAATTTTATCTACATTTAGAAAAATACTGTAAATGGTTGAAGGGATCTAATCAAACAATCGAATATCAATTATTTGAGCTTTTTAATCCCTTCAGAAGTTATTCTTTCAAACACTTCGATACAAAATCAAAGATTCAAAACCTCAATATTAACGATATAGCAATTAATTATAATTTACTAAGAGAGATACCACAAGAAAAGCGAAAAGGAACAAAATCAGAGCCAGAAAATATCATTGTTACTATCCCTCAATTTTCGAAAATTTGTAACAAATTAGATCAAATAGATATTGAAATTATTAATCAGATTTTAATTGGAAACTTTACTAGACGAGGTATTCAAAAAATAGTGAAGAAAGATATGAATGATATTGTTAAACGTCTACGATATTTCAAAGAGGAGGAAGTACTAGCAGAACATGTTTATGTTAAATTACCCAATAATTCAGAACAAGTCATGCTCTTCATCGAAGAAACTAAAAATGAACCCTCACTAAAAGAGAGAATGAAACTTTTATGTTATTATTTACCAGATGCTTTCTTTTCAGAAGTGAAGGGAACGTTCGACGGCATAATGCTACTTTTATCACTTTCGTATTCGAATGTTTTACAATTTGTAGACTTCATTAATTTCTTTTTACCCTCTTCAATCAATATACAAATTATTGTAGGAAGGGCTAAAGAGCAAAAAGAGTTTAGAAAATTACCTGTGAATCGCTGGACTGGTTCTGAATGGTTATTTTATGAAGAAGATTTTGAGATGTGACTATTGTTTACTACGTTTTGATTTTGGGAGATACTCTATTGTTTTCCCAGTTATTATAGTTCCTTCTTCCATTTCTAATGAAATGGGGGTTCCACATTGCTCTGGACATCCTCGTTCACATCTTGGTGTCCACCAGTTAAACAAAGCAGGTGCTGCATCATTTACTAAATAAAATATCATTTGTGCAAGTCTACGAATTTCCCATTGAGCACGAGTGCAAATGCGAAAGTTGAAGAAATTCCAAAGAGATCTAGCATTCATAGTCATAACTATTGCTGTTTTTGTAGCATTGGGTAAAAGATATCTTGAATCTTCTAATTCAATCCCTAATTCATCGAGTTGTTTTCGAGCATCTATTGATTGCTGTAGAAAATCTTCAGCGATTTTTCGTGCTTCTGAGTTCTCAAGAATTGAATCTGGAATCACTGCCCAATCTTTCTCTCCAACTTCTAATGGATCAGAGTATCTTTGGCTTTCTTGGGAGAAAGAAGCCATTCGATGTCTAACAAGCTGATGGCTTGTTACTCGAGACACACCTGAAATTCTAAAAGTGAAGCTAACATGCTCTGCTACTGATTCATGACCAGAATCAATGACGCGCTTGATTATTGCTTCATTTGTTGGTTCGTTTAAAATTACTTTTTTCTTACCACGGCACATCTTAATGGCAACTTCAGCTAATTTTTCATTTGTTGCACTAAGTAATTCTACTTTCATAGTAATCGTCTCAGCTATTATCTCGAGTCACTTTTTATTTTAGTTTCTAACGTGATTCTTAAATTTATTGAAATAATTAACTTCCAACAGAGAGTAATTTTTCTCTATTGAATCCTTTCACAGCTATTTTCTAAATTAACTAAGGTTATCGTTATTAAGATTCCTTCAGATACATAGGATAAATATGATATTCAAGCCCCCACACGTTTATTACAGCAGCTGTAATGAAGATTTGATTATTCAATTACTAATACCTTATAATTGCTTAATTACATAATTAACTGAAAGTTTCTTATTTTACTTATAACATCTTAAGCTTATTAATAGTAAATTGCGGAAATGAAATTTGTATGGAGAAAGAAGAATGACAGAAAATGAGGAAATGGAAAAACAAATTCAAAAAATGAGAGAAGGATATTTTCAACAGCGAGTTGAAATGCTTAATGCTCTAATGGAACGATTTGGTCCAGAAGTGAAAGATATTGTAAGGAAATTTGTTATAGAAGACAGCAAAAAAACGTGGGCTAAAATAGCAGAGAAAGAAGGTAGTAATGATATACCAGCTTTTCTCCGAACTCTTTGGGAACCTGTAAAGGGTCCTTTTGAATTTTCTTCCGAAAAAAAGGATAAGGGAATACAAATGAAAATTACTCGTTGTCCATTTGCAGATATGGCTATAGCATTGGGTGAAGAAGATTGGGGTTTCGAATTTTATTGTATGTCTGATTATGGCATGGTAGAAGGGTTTAATCCTGAAATAAAATTTAGCCGCTCAAAAACCTTAATGGAAGGACATGATTGTTGTGACCATTTCTATAAAATGAAAAAATAGACAATTAGTATCCTCCCACTTTTTCTTATTATATTTAGTTAAGGGATTTTCCAGAATACGATTATTCTCATAATCCCTTTGAACCAAATAATGGATTTAATGAGTGGATTGGTATAAATTGCCTTTATTCATTATATCATAATACTTTTCTTGGAAGTAATCAATTGAGGTATTAATAATTTTTAGTGCTTGCTCCTTTCCTTCCCACCCATGTACTTCGGTCTTCTTTCCCTTCTCCAATTTCTTATAGTCTCTAAAGAATTCTTCTACTTCAAGCAATTGATGTTTTGGCACCCAATCCAATGAATTCGCTTCGTCCATTCTAGGGTCGTTATGTGCAACAGCGATGATTTTATCATCATCACCCATTTCGTCTTTCATTCGTAATACACCTATAGGTCGAGCTGTTACAAGACATCCAGGGAAAGTTGGTTCTGTAATCAATACCATTATATCTAGAGGATCTTTGTCATCGCCTAATGTACGCGGGATGAATCCATAAGAAATCGGGAAAACCACAGAGGAATATAAAACTCGATCAAGATAAATTGCCATAATTTCTTTGTCAAATTCAAATTTGTTCTTTGACCCTTGGGGGGTTTCAATTACTGCGTAGATTATTTCAGGAGGGTTGGGTCCTGGTTTAACATCTGTCCATAAGTTTGGCATAGTACTATCATCTTCATATAAGTGGTTAAATAATATACAAATAAATCTTTTCAATTCTTGTATGTTTTCCTTTAAAACATCAAAAAAAAGGTTAAAAAAATGAGTGAAAGGATTTTGCAATCCAGTTCAACCTCATCTAAATCTTACTCATGGTCTATCTTGGTTAACAAGCTCTAATAAGAGTTAGTGTTAACTTTTGACTTTCTGCGAGTCCGCCCAACTCCCCGAAGGGAGGAACTTTCGTTTGACGTTTGGCTGTATGTCGCTAAAAAACTTCTCTCGAAAGACTCGAATATCTTTCAAGAGTCGTTGCCTGACCACAAGGCGTTTCTGTGATAGTGCTAG
>JAUWKS010000001.1 GCA_030614005.1 Candidatus Heimdallarchaeota archaeon
ATGTTATTGTCCCAGAACATTTTGCTGTTATGGGCGCAATTGGTGCTGCTATTCTTGCTCAAGAAGAAATCGATAAGAGACCAAGGAAAACAGCTTTCTATGGTTGGGATATCCCTGAAATGAATTTCAAGACATCAGGTTTTGAGTGTGATGGTTGTTCTAACATTTGTGAAATAGTTGAAATTAAAAAGAATGATGACTTGATTGCCCGTTGGGGTAGCAGATGCGGAAAGTGGGATTTAATTGATTAAATAATTATTTCTCTCTTTATTTTCTCATTTTTTAACTCCAACATTTAATAATAAATGTAATTAGTAATTATTCTATGGGTGATACTATGAAAGAATATGATATTATAGCTATAGGTTCTGGATCTGCAATGAATATCCTCTCAGCGGTTATGAATGCTAGCCCTGAGCTTAAGGTTGCAATAATTGATAAAGACGAACCAGGTGGGATTTGTTTAACCAAAGGATGTATTCCAACAAAGATTTTGCTTTATCCTGCTGAAGTTTTACGAACAATTGAACGAGCATCATTATTTGGAATTAACGTTGATATCAAGAAAGTCGACTTCAAATTTGTTATGGATAGGATGAGGAAAATCATCTATCATGATATTAACAATATTAGTGAGGGTTTGAGTAGTGCAGAGGAATTGGACTACTATCGAGAAGTGGCTGAATTCATTGATCCTTACACGTTAAAAGTTGGTAAAGAAAAAATCAAAGGTAAAATGATTCTTCTTTGCACCGGTTCAAAACCAAAAATACCAAATATCAAAGGGCTTGATTCTATTGATTACCTTACAAGCGATACCATTTTGAAATTAACTGAACTTCCTGAGAGCATAACTATTGTTGGTGGCGGTTATATTGCAGCTGAATATGGTCATTTTCTTTCAGCTATGGGTTCAAAAGTAACTATTATTGGTAGAAATCCTCAATTCCTTCCTCAAGAAGAGCCGGAAGTTTCTGCGTTAGCTTTGAGTGAGCTCCAGAAACATATGAAAATAGTAACCAATTTTGAAGTTACGGAAACAATGCAAACAAAGGGTGGTAAAATAATCACTAAAGCTATTAATAGAGAAACAAAAGAACAGTTTGAGGCAATTACTGATAAAATTTTGATTGCAGCAGGAAGAAGTTCAAATTCAGATATCTTGAAACCAGAGAAAAGTGGCATTGAAACAGATAAGAATGGCTGGATAACTGTCAATGAGTTTTTGGAGACTTCACAAGAGAACATTTGGGCTTTTGGTGATGCAAATGGAAAGTATCTCTTCAAACACGCTGCAAATTATGAGTCTCAAATAGTTTACTACAATGCTATTAAGAAAGAAAAATACGCTGTTGATTATCACGCTATTCCTCGAGCAGTATTTAGTGAACCGGAAGTAGCCAGCGTTGGCATGAGAGAGAATGAAGCAATCAAAGAATTTGGTGAAGAAAACATTCTCATTGGTTTTCAAAGATACCAGGATACTGCGAAAGGCACAGCAATGGCATTAGAGAATTTCTTTGTAAAGATTATTCTGAAAAAGGACGATCTAGAAATTTTAGGAGCACATATTATTGGTCCCTTTGCTTCAGTGTTAATCCAAGAGATAATTAACCTAATGTACACTCGAGAGAGAACAATTATTCCAATACTACAAGGAATGCATATCCATCCTGCTCTCAATGAAGTTGTAGAACGTGCTGCTGGAAATATGATGCCTGTAGAGCAATATCATCACTTTTTGAAACATATAGGATTAGCAGAAAAGTAGATCATTGAAAATAGCAAAAACTATTTTCTTTTTTTGTTTTTTTATTACTATTTACCTTTTTAAACAGAGGGCGACAATTTTTTCGTACACAATTCTTCATAAGAAATTAATGCAAAACATTTTAAGAATCAGCTACTTCAATATTCGAGAGGAAGAATATCTATGACTCAGAAAGAACTAGAGACTACTAGAAAAACAATACTAAATAAAAACTACAAATGGTCGTGGTATACATTTGGCATAGATTTAGCCAGTTATACAACAGCTAACCTAGTAGTGATTCTTTTAATGATACTTCAAAAAACATTCAATGTTGATAGTACTCTTCAGAATTGGGTCATTATACTTGTTGGAATACTCTTAGAACTAGCATTTGTTGGGTTTACAATAATTGATTCTTCCAGAAGCAATCCTAATAGTCGATTTTATGGTTCAAAAATATTTAACCTACCAGTATTAGCTATCACAGTATTAATAACTACAGCAATTTTCTGGAAAAATGAAGAAGTATTTGCAATCGCTTATGGAACTTTATGTGGAGCTTTTGCAGGATACCTTGCAGGTGGGTTAGCTTATGCAAACTTTTTCATCAAAATAAAGGATGAGGTTTACAGAACGCTATTTGGTGGCTGTGTAGCAACATTCCTTGGAGGTATTGTTGGTGGAGTTTTTGCAGGATTAATGAGTTTCCAAAATTACTTCATTGAAGATACTTGGGTCTACACAGATACTATTGGTGCTCAGATTTTCGGCGGACTTTTCATGGGTTTTTGGGGTGGAGCAATAATCTCAGGTCCTATTGCTGTTGTTTTACTTTATTTGTTGAAAGATAAAACTGAATTCACATCATTCTTTACAAAAATAATGCACTTTGGAACACAAAAGGAAATAGCTAAAGATCTTAAGAAATATTTCAAACTCGATGTTGAGTCACCTAATAAAGATTCTAGAATTACCTTAAAACTTGAAGAGATATTTGTTCTGAAAACAGAAGAACAGAAAGAATTAAACCGCTTTTTTGAGATTATGCGGAAAATTGCTTACTTTGTCTCACCCTGGGATAAGGAAAGTGAATCCGATAGACAAAAGATCTTTTCAAATATAATTGATTCTTCTCTAGAAAAGTTACCACTGAATAAAGATGCTGATAAAATAGTTCATGAATGAATTCTATCATCATTAAAATCAATATGGTTATACGCAGCAGCATATAGCCGATCAGTCTTTTCTTTTCTTGCTATACGAATATTGTTGATAAATTCATCGAGATCCTTATACCAAGAAAGATGGCCCTCTCCTTCCGTTTCTTCTTTAGTATATCTAAATTGAGAATTGAATTTAAAGCGTAAGAACTCTCCAAATGTCATATTGTGTGCATCAAGATAATAGCGCTTAATAAAATATTGAATGCCTACTATTTCAAAAAACGCAACCATGCC
This sequence comes from Candidatus Heimdallarchaeota archaeon, assembly GCA_030614005.1. Classification (GTDB taxonomy): domain Archaea; phylum Asgardarchaeota; class Heimdallarchaeia; order JABLTI01; family JABLTI01; genus JABLTI01. The sequence goes on from JAUWKS010000001.1 coordinate 3,211, forward strand.
ACCAACGATGTAAAATGGCCAGAGATGAAATTCTTGAGTTATTGCATAATAATACAAGATAGGTCCCATAACAAAAGCGATAACCAACAATGGTATTATAATGAAAATAAAACCGAGCTCAAAAAGGATAAAGTTATTTCTAGTTTGACGTTCGATTATTTTTATCGAGCGAAGCTGTCTTCTTTGGTTTCTTTGAGATAGAACATTAACTTCATTTCTACTCATTTGACATCGTCCCTATTTTTTATCTGTAGATAATTATTGAATAACTTGCTTTTTATTTTATTGATAAATGTATTAAACCTAATAGACAATAACATTTTAATTAACCTTGAGTATTATTGTTTTGGGCAGAGTTATTTTCAGAAAGAAAAAGAATGATGATATACCTAACTCTAATGTTTAAGGTAAATCAATCAATATATAATTTATTTTTTATCTACGATTCAAATATGATTAGGATTTCAATCAATAAACCAAACATAATTTGAATTGTCAGCAATTTTTGGGTATTGAAGTTGTTTTTTGTATAGATAGTGTATCATCTCATAAGCATAATCGAAAGAATCAACAGCATTATGTCCATCCACTACATAATTAAAGAAATAATGAGACATTCTCCCTTCATTTGGGAGGTCCCCCATAGTGAAGAGAAATGAAATTTGAAAGAATTTGTGAAATTAGTTTTTTTAAAAGATCTGTTACAAGATTATATTAACTTTACACAAGTAGAATTGCTTTTCTAAGAAATAGAAATATAAACTAGTATGCTTACCAACAAAATGCTAGTGAAGTAATAAACGCAATTTCGGAGTTGTCAATAGAATGGCAGATAATAAATCAACAAATCCAATTATTAAACCGTTAAATTTCAGGGTACATCTGATCCTCTTTCTTGTTTCGGGAACTCTCTGGGAACCTTTTTTCAATCTATTTTGTTTTCTAGGATTAAATAAAATAGCTGCTTATCCAACACCAGAAGGAGTGCCACCAACAAAAAACAATGTTCTAGTTAACATTCTATTAATACTGTCCATTTTTGGTGCACCTGTTGCTTGGTACAGAAGATATCAAATTCTCCATGAATACATAGATTTCATGGAACCACATCTACCCTCTCTTCCCAAAAAAGTTAATGAAAATGGAGAGGAGGAAGAAGTTAAACGACTCAACTGTTTATCGGGCAAAGAGTTTATTGGGTTCGCAATAACGACAGTTCTAATATTACTACTCTTAGCTGGGTCTTTTACGTTAGTAATTTATTATTTAATCCAATTTAATCAAGGATTATTGCCAGATACTATCTGGGGGAACGGTGCTTTTATGATCTTCTTACCGATTGGTATCGCTTCGTTCTTTATAGGTTTGGGATTTAGTGTTAGAACTGCTATTGAGGAAAAGAAGTGGTTCGAAGCCTTTAATTCACTATCCAAAGAAATAATGGCTATAAATAAGAAATAACAAAAAGCAAAATTCAAGGTGTACAATGAACTTGTAAATTTCATTGTACTTTTATTACTATTTTTCTTATGGAACAAGAACAGCACAAGTTAACATTCTTTTACCAAATCTTTCTTTGGAAAGACACTTTCTGCAATCAATGCAATCGGATCTCTTCTTCCCAGTAATTAATCTACTTGAAAAATACGGTTCTCTGATAAATGGTTTACTCATTGAAATAAAGTCAGTAATATTGTTCTCCAAAAGAGCATCCATTGTCGATCTTGTACGTATTCCATCTACCAAAGCTAAAGTAGTATTTGGTACTGCTTCTCTTATTTTTTCAGCATGCCCAGAGAAATTCCCTTCAAAATAAGGGGCATCTGAAGAGGGTTTGCCTCTAGTTTTTCTTATTTCAGTATCTTGTTTTGGACCGCCACCAGATATTTCGATAAAGTCAATTCCTCTTTCAGCTAACCACTTAGAAATTTGTATCGAATCCTGAATTTCAATGCCATCTTTAGGAGCAAAATCATCGCAATTTAATTTTACGCCAATAACTGGTTCATTGCCTATTTTCTTTTTAATTGCATCAAAAACATCCAATAGTAATTTAGAACGATTTTCCAAATTCCCTCCATATTTATCTTCTCTCTTGTTAATATTCTTTGAAAGAAATTGGCTGACTAAATATCCATGAGCCGAATGAATTTGCACGCCATCAAATCCTGCTTGAAGTGCTAATTCAGCTGAAGAAGCAAAATTCTCTATTATAGTTGCTATATCTTCTAGTGTTGCTTCCCTCGCTTCAATATCATCTGTCCTATAAATTGATGCTGTTACTCTATCTGCTTTGCTGCTTAAACCACCGTGATTTATCTGGGCAATAATTGGTACACCATAATAATGAACCATTTTTGTTAATTCAGTCATTTTAGCAAGATGAGATTCTTCAGATAATCCAGATTGACCGGTATGAGCTTTTCCTGTTTTTGAAATATAGGAATGCCCTTTAATGATTATTCCTAAATCACCCTTTGCAAGCAGTCGATAATAATCTAAAATTGGTTCGCGTAGAATTCCATTCTCATCGGACCAGTAAGAAGTAGTTGCAGATCGCATTACTCTATTTTTACTTTCAAGATGTTTAATTTTAAAAGAGCTGAAAAGTTTTGACATAATAGACTTGAATATAATACTAAATAAAAGATTTCTCACTTAAAAGGAAATTAAAAATTGATTAATTTCTATGAAATAGAAGAAAAAACTAGACGGGGGAAGTGATACAAATTGGACAATCCGCGCATTTAACTTCTCTATTATCATAACAGTTTTGACAAATAAGCATGTTGCATTGAACACATCTATAGAATTTACCACACATTTCCTTCTTCAAGCTTTCAAATAATTCATGCTGTTTTTTTCCTGCATTTGGATTAAATGTCTTTGATACCTTTACCTCATCACCACAACAATCACAAAAGAAATTTAGTTTCATTTCGCCACTTTTTACTGAATAATTGAATCCATTTGTGAAGTCTTCTGCTAATAGTTCCTTAGTCATTTGTTCCACCAAATTTAAGTGAATGTTAAATTCATGTATGATATTATTTAGGTTTATTTTTTTTTAAAAGCTAATGCTTTAGTTTCTAATAGGTATGTAGCTATTATTTTCTAAAGTAGAGCTTACTGTTTTTAAAGCTAAACAATACCTTTTTGTAAAATACGTTTCAAACTAACGCTTGAAATGTCTGATAAAATGCTTGATCTTATTTGGTCATTAGATATCGAAAAAATGAATGACCATCTTCCCACGGAAAGAAAAACACTTGCTGAATTACTTTCAGAAGACAAGCCGCAAGTTAAAGCGAAGAAAGATCTCGAGACAATTTGTAAAATTTTTCCAGAAGAAGAATGGAAGAACGTTAATTTACCAATTGTTCTACTTCGAAGAACAGCAATGGATAAAGGACTTTTTTCAGTTTCAGGTGGTGTCAGAGAATTATATATTGTCCATCGCATTTCTGGGAGAACTTCTGAAAAATTCTCTCGATTTAAATTAGATGACCATCAATCCTACATTTGGAAGCCTGAAGCTTTTTCTGCTATAAGAAAAGTCGGTTCAATAATTATTATTGGTTATACATAAAATTGGTTTATATAGAAATCACCTTCTCTTTTATTTGAGGAATAAATATGACTAATCTAAACATTGACGAAACAATTACCCTTCTACAAGAGCTCATCAGAAATGAATGTGTCAACCCTCCAGGAAATGAATTATTAAGCATTAAATCTATTGAAAAATTTCTAAGCAAGAAAGGAATTTCTTGTAAGATTTTCCAATCATCAGAGAATCGTGGTAATTTAATTGCTAGAATTAAAGGTTCCGCGAATGGTCCATCAATGATGTTTGGACCCTCACACGTTGATGTTGTTCCTATTGAGAAACCAGATGAATGGATTATTCCTCCTTTTTCAGGTGAAAATAAGGATGGTTTTATTTGGGGTAGGGGTTCATTTGATATGCTTTTTATGGTAGCGGCTCAATGTCAAGCATTTGCTATACTTCATAAAGAGAAATTTAAACCAAAAGGAGATCTAATATTAGCAATTGTAGCAGATGAAGAGGTGGGAGGAAAATATGGTTGCAAATGGATGGTAGATAATCATCCTGAAGAAATGAAAGTAGATAATGCTGTCTCAGAATTTGGTGGATTGGAAATTTCCGAAAATAAGCTAATTCTTCCTTATGCTGAAAAAGGAGTTATTGGACTTCGATTAACTTTCAAAGGTCAAAGTGGTCATGCATCTATGCCCTATGGTAAAGACAATTCAGTAGAAAAATTGTCTGAAGCAATAATTCGAATTAACAAGTACAAGATGCCCTATACAACCAAATATCTAAAACATCTAGCAAAAGGTTTAGGAGTTGGATTTATACAACGGATGTTATTATCTAGAAAATTATTACTTCCCCTAGCTTTGAAAATTTTGCAGAAAACTAATCCAGTAATGGCTGGAAAATTACACAGCATGAGTAGAACTACATTAGCAACAACAATTATTCGTGGTGGCCAAAAAATCAATGTTTTGCCGGGTTCAAGCAGTGTAGATATCGATTGTAGATTACTGCCAGAACAAGACCTCAATTACGCTAAAAAGCACATCCTAAAGGCACTTGGCAAAAAGTTAGCTAAAGAAGTTGAAATTACTATCATTGAAGATTCATTAGATGTTGCTGGATCTGAAAGTCCACTTGATACAGAGTTTGTTAATGCAATTAAACGAACATTTCAGAAATTAATTCCAAATAGCTCAATTGTTCCAGTAATATCTTATGGTGCAACAGATCTTAGATTTATTAGACGAAATGGTGGAAATGGGTATGGATTTTGTCTATTTGAGTCAGGAGAGGATATTTCTGATTTGGCGCACAATATAAATGAAAAGATTGGAATTAAAACAGTCGAATTAACAACTAAAGCAATGTATGAATTAGCAAAAGAATATCTTGGGTGAATTTTATTTTGGAGTAACTTTTTGCCCAGATTTCTCTAAACGCGATTTTGTCAATTCTACGAAGGAACTATAAAACTCACTAATTTCCCTTTCTGAAAAATTCAACCATTTGAAAATGACTTTGTCAAAATCTAATCTGTCGTTCATTTTTACTTCTTCGAAGATTGATTGTATCTCTCTATCTCTTATTGGTTTAAATTTAGAAATTATTTCTTGCTGGATTTTTTGAGGGATAATTTTAGGATTGACAATTCTGTGGCTATTCATATCACCAATAGCGTATTGTAGTGCTCCTTTTCCTAATGAAGTTCGTCCAAATATCTCGAGTAGATAATAGCTTACAGATAAATTTGCTAATGCGATAACAAGTTCTTTGTCTTTTTCAAAGGAATCTTTTAAAATCAGTCCATAAAAAGTTTGATCCTCAATTAAAGGTATTTCAGAATAACAAAAGAAAAATCTCCTATCGAAAAATCTTGTACAAAATATTTCCGCAGGTGGTATTAACTGAATCGAATACCACTCGGGTTTATTCCTCCGAACAGATGGAACGTCAGGCCATTTTACTCCATCAAATGATTGCTGTTTTTTCTCAGTTAATTGCTCTTCCCCCCAACTAATATACTTTAAAGCACCAAATTTCTTTTGTTGAGCTAATTCTTGCTTTGTCAAAGAACAATTAAAGATAAAGTAGTGAATATCAGATTCTTTTATTTGTATTTTTGAAATCATTTTGGGACTCTTTAATACTGGAGTAAGAAATTCTTTCTCGAGATTAAATTTATCTATTGTGTTCTCATCTACAAAAAAGAAATCATTTATTCCAGTTTTTATTGGATACCGAATTTTACCTATTTCCTTCAATGAAATAAATTTATCAGCAATTCTTTTGAAAATGCGATTATAATTATCTGGTGCTCTAAAAAACGTTGCACCCCATTTCAACCCAATGTATTTTGAACTTTCTGTGCCATTTTCAATAAGCTCTTTTTGAGTGATTGAAATCAGTCGATATTCTTCATTGGTGAAACTAGTTGTTTGATTATGAATTTCCTTTAAGTTGAGATAAGTGAATGCACTACTATTTGGAAGCTTAAAAGCAATAAATTTAGCAGGTAGATCTGCATTCTGTGCTGGATTTTTGTTTGATATTAAAGTAACAATTGTGTTAATTGCAGCGGAAAATGATTTCCGAGATAAATTAGTGTAAATTTTGTTCAAAAGAAAATTATTCAACAAGTATTCTTGAAATTTAAAACCAAATTTAGCATCTAACCAAGAATTTGAGGTAATAAAACAAACGACACCATTTTCCTCTAAAAGGTTGAGTGCTTTATAAAAAAAGTAAATGTAGAAATCACTCTTGAGGTATCTATGATGGAACTCTTTTCCTTTACTGAGCTTTGCTATCTCAGCAAGAACTTTTTCTTTATAGCTTATTTGATCGTTTTTGTTCTCTTTATCATCAGAAATTTTCGGACCAAAGGTTTCTTGCCTTAGAAATGGGGGATTGCCAATAATAATATCAAATCTTTCATGAATGATTTCTGCAGAATTTTGAAATGCAACTGTATCAATTAAAAGATCTTTACAAACCAAATTATATTCAAGCGCTTGCATCACATCATTTTCAGTTTGTTTCCCAGCGATGAGATAAAACAAACGTTTTTTACTGATATCAAGAGCTTTTTGATTTATATCTATTCCAAATAGATTTTGAGATATTATTGCTGATAAAATTTGATACTCAGATTTGGTTTCACCAGTATAAAAATGAATTTTGGTCAATATTGAATGTAGTAAAAAACCCATTGCTCGAAGAAATTCCCCACAACCACATGCAGGATCCAAAATGGTAACTTCTTGAAGCAATTGTGTTATTTCTGAAAGCGCTTTTGAACTTAATGAAGAGAAATCTGGGTTTTCTTGCCAGATAATATCTATTATTTTGGCATTTGAAATTGAACTTTTATTTATGATATATTGAACAAGAACTTCTTTGCACATAAACACAACATCAAATTTCGATGTATAATAGGAACCTTCTTTTTGTTTGGAAATTTCACCGAGGGAGGTTTCAAATAAATCTGAAATTATTCTAGGAGTTACTACCGGTGCAATTGCATTTTCATCAATACTATATTGAAATTTACTTAGTAACTGATGTATCAGGTTATTTTCAAATTCAGCATTACCTGCAAAAGAAATAAGTCTATCAGGTGATTTAATTTGGTTATCGAAAAATGAAAGTAATATATCTTTAACAATAATGAAGATTCTTTTTCTAGTTTCAGAAACAGATAAATCATTTTTTTTGTTGCTTAAATCCTTTATTAAACGCAGATACTCTTTGAGGAACTCCTTTTCCATATCAAGAGTTTGAGTATCAATCGTCATGCGTCTCAAGAGCAAATAGTATCATAACGATTAATAAATTATTTTAGTTCCACTTTAATTTAGATATCTTTTTAGAAGTAAAATGTCAAATAGTTTCTTAGGTCTAAATAGCAAATATCTTGGGGAATATTGGTTGAATAAGAATTTCTGTAGAAATGTTCGAAAGAATGTTTTCCTAATCATCATTTTCTGGTGCGTAGTGACTTCTACAATAGTATTTAGAGTAAATTCTTATCAGTCAAATAACTATTTTCAAAATTGTTCAGCTCAAACTTCTGCTAAAGAAATTATCATAATGGATCAAAATGATGCAGGGTCGGGAGGGGATGCTGGAAACACGTTTATTAATGCAACAGATATTACTTTTGGAACCTTTTTTTGCAATTTACCTGATGGAGATAAAGATGATTTTTACAAATTCTTTTTATCTTCAGATACTGAAGTGTTCATTTCAATTGCAGGCGAGGCTGGAACAAATCTCGACCTCCATATTTATGATGCAACTGAAAAGTTACTTATAAGTCGAACATCAAGTGATTCACAAGAAGCATTTTCTATGATGTTAACTTCTAGTTGGTTTGTTATTCATGTGGAAAAAATAATTGGACCGAGTATCTACTATTTAATATTGAAAAACTTAGGTTCAAATCCAATATCTAACCCAACTACTCCTACAGATGATATATGGTATAGGACATCACCAGGCAATATTTCAATTGAAGAATTAATCATTTGGATTATCCCTGGAATTCTTGTAATAGCAATTATTGGAAGTATTTTCGCATTTATTCGAGCTCGAAACAAATTGGAATAGACAGATAAGAAAAGAAAGCAAAAATAGTTTGCATAATAAGCACTAATTGTAATAAAAAGTGAATAGAAATATTCATTGGAACAATGTTGGTAAATTTCACACTAAAACTATTAGTTATTTGAATCTAACATACTACAAAAAACTCTTTAGATTCATTACAAAAGTAAATACAGTAACATATTCTGAGGTGGATTATGAATGTTTATCGTTGCTGTTACTGTTTTTGTTAAACCAGAAAGTAAAGAGGAATTTATTGAAGTATCATTAGATAATGCTACAAATACAAGGAAAGAACCATTGAATCTAAGATTTGATGTTTTACAATGCATTGATGATCCGAATAGATTCTTCCTGTATGAAGTGTACAAAGATGAAAGTGGATTTATTGCTCACAAAGAAACAGAGCATTACAAACGGTGGAAAGAAAAAGTAGCACCAATGATGGCTAAGGACAGAGTTGGTATAAAACATAAGAATATCTACCCGGATAATGAGAAAGCATTCATTTCTAAGTAAAAAAAATGAGACGATTTTATGATTGAATTCGAGTTTCTTTCAATACCGCAAATCTATTTCGGTAGAAAACAAATCAACAAAATCAGTTCTATCACAAAAGTGTATGGTCAGAATGCATTAATTGTTGCTAGTGAAAGTATATGGAAAAATAATGAAATAAAATCCATCATAGAAACTGAACTTACAACAAAAGATATTTCCATGACTGTTTTTCTCTCAAAAGGTGAGCCAACAACAAAAAGTGTTGACCAAGGTGTTGAAAGAGCTAGAGCTGAGAAAGTGGAAGTCGTTATAGCTATTGGTGGAGGAAGTACACTTGATTTAGGGAAAGCAATAGCCGGATTGGTAACTAATGCAGGATTAGCGAAAGACTACATGGAAGTAATTGGGAAAGGAGCAAAAATCATTGAACAGCCACTTCCTTTTATAGCAATACCAACAACTGCGGGTACAGGAACAGAAGTAACCAAGAATGCTGTCATACTCTCTCGAGAGGATAAATTAAAAGCAAGCATTAGGAGCCCGCTATTGATTCCAAAAGTAACCATTATTGATCCAGAATTAATGGTGTCCTTACCAAAGGAAATTACTGCCAGCTGTGGTCTAGATGCACTAACGCAACTAATTGAAGCTTATACTTCAAATAAATCACAACCAATTACTGATTCACTAGCGATATTGGGCATACAGAAAGCAACCGAATCTTTAATTCGAGCCTTTGATGAAGGTGATGACCTAGATGCTCGAGAGGATATGGCATTTGCATCCTTACTTAGTGGTATTTGTTTAGCAAATGCAGGTCTCGGAGCAGTCCATGGATTTGCAGGACCAATTGGAGGAATGTTTGATGTTCCGCATGGCGTTATCTGTGGTGCATTACTTGCCCCAACAATTGAACAGAATATTTTGAAATTACTCTCTCAAGTCCCTTATTCACAGAAACTATCAAAGTACGAAAAACTTGGTGAAATTGTTAGTGAATTCCCCTTCGAAACAATGCGTGAAGCAGTAACGAATATTATTGGTTATACGAGAAATATTACCAAAATACTTGAAATACCAAAACTATCGGATTTCGGTATAAAAGAAAGTGATTTCGAGGTGATTATTGCCAAAGCAAAGAAATCATCAAGTATGAGGTATAACCCAGTTGAATTATCAGTTGAACAGCTAACAAAGATTTTGTTACAAGCATTGTAACTTATGATTTTGTTTCGTACAATTTTTGAGTGCACACGGGACAATTCTTGTGAATCCGTATCCAAGCCAGCAAGTGTTCTTTGTGATAAACCGATTCACATACAGGACATTGTAGGATTTCATCCTTATTTTTAAAAGTCAATTTACAAACCATACAAAAATCATCTTTATTGAATGAAGTAGCTTCAATTGCAGAAACAATTTCATTTGGAGTTATTTCTTTCTTTTTGCCTAAAGCAATAATTAATGCTTCTTGCACTCTTTCTTTGTAACGTTCTTGAGCTCTTTCGCGTTCCTCAGGAGAAGAAGCTGGTGCTCTGGCAGGTCGAACGGGACCTGGCTTTGATAAAGCTAGATAGATAATTAGAGCAACAAAAAGAACCAGTGCTCCAACAGCAGTGAAACCAAATGTGAAACCCACAAGAACCTGATTAATATCTTCAGGGTTTATCTCAATCACACCTACAGGTTGGATGAAATATAATATTAATCCCACAAATAACGACATGACACCAATAGTTGTTAAAATCCTAATTACTTTAGTATCTCTCATTTCAATCTCTTCGGAATAAACTCAATAGATATTTAGTTGTCCACATTATTAAATGTTCAAGAATGCAATCTATGAATATGATATTACTACAGATACTTTGACACATTTTGCTGATGGACCAGAGGAAGGAGCATCATTTCATAGTATGATCGTTGATGATAACGGTGAAATCTATATTGGAACTGGAGGATGGGCTACCGAAGGTAGAATTCATAAATATAACAGTTTAGGTACGAGACAAAATTTTGCTTCTATTTCAGAAAAAGGAGTTGAAGGTATAACCTTAGATGAATCGGGTAATATTATTGGTGTTCAAAGACTGCCAGGAGGCATTATTCAAGTTGATTCACTTGGCGTAGTAACAGAAATTGTCGATGCTCAATTCATAAATAGAGATACATAAGTGTTGAATCAAACAATTAAGGAAGAACTAAAACTTCCTTAAATTGCTACCTTTTTTCTTTTTTTGTGAATAGTAAACACAAACACCATTAAAATACCTATAAAAACTGGTGAAAAGCCAATAATATAGCTATTATTTCCATCATAGTATTCAAATCCTGCAAGCAACATTTGTTCTTTTGCTTTCGAGAGATTAAAAGAAAAAGGTTCATAGCTCTCATTGAATCCAATAGCAACATTTGGTACTGAAGTAGCAGCAGGTGTACCAGCACCATTAGTTATTTGATTTTCTACATAATATTCTCTATCTATACAATGACTTATTGCATATCTGATGTGCTTTGCTGATTCTACTCCAGCAATAGGACAGAGTTCACCTGTTCCCAAATAGGGATGCTCCATGTTTATTCCAAATTCTTGAACAGTCGGTTCTTTAACAAATGAATAATTAATTCCAGCAAAGGCAATTTCTTCCATTAGAGGATAAAAATTTGCATCTAAAAGATCCACTTGCCCAAAACTAAGTTGTTCCAGAGCAGCAAGTTTTGAGTCAAAATATTGAAATTTTATTGAATCAAAAATTGGAGTAATCCCAGTCCAATCATCAAAGAAGGGATTTCTTTCGAGGAGAATATAATTTTCTGTTGTGTTGTATTCTGCCAACTGATAGGGACCAGCACCAAAAAATTTCTCTGGATTAGTTATCATCCATTCTAACGCTTGAATACTATGGTTTTCTGGGGCTATTCCACTCCAGATATGTTTTGGGAGTAGTTGTAACGCTAAATTCATTTCTTGAAAGATAGTTTGCTGTTTAAAGCTTATTCTTAATTCCTTGTCATTTACCTTTGTAAATGAGTCATTGTCCCACCACGAATTATAAAGAGAATAACTTTCAGAATTGATATTTGGGTGTACTGCTAATTGATAACTAAATATCACATCATCAGCTGTAATTGCTGTTCCATCTGCCCAAACAGCATTTGGATTTATTTTAATGGTCCAATTCAAGTTATCACTGCTGGTGTAAGAAGAAGTAATTCTATTCCCCCAAAAGTGATTTCCAGCTTGTCTTTGTATCAAGCCATTAAATATTTGGTTTAACCATTGTTGGTCCTGAGAATAAGAGCCAACAAAAAATGGATGAAACGTTTCAAAATCAAAGGGTGTAGCATAAACAAAATCATTTTGTTCTGGAATCGACCAATTTTCCATTGGTTGATATTTAGAAGCCCATAATAACCCATCCCAACCAGTAAACCCTTCTTTGTGAGGATAAATATTCATCGGATAATACAATCCCAATGTTGGTAAGTCGTCATACAATAATTTTTGAATTGTGTCTATTATTTCAACTTTAGCTGAATCATTAAAAGCTTCAGCATAATTATCAATAGCTAAATCCATTTCAGGATTATCATATTGATAATAATTATCCACGGGGGTTCCGATAGTTGGTGAATCGTACAATCCAGTAGGATCATATTCGATGTCCCAAGAATAACCTATGCCTAATATATCATACCCACTTTGATTATAGCTGGGTATTGGAAATGGCCCGGGAAAATACCAGGTTCTAGAGCTTATTTCTACCCAACCAGTCATAATTGTTTCAACCTCTATACCTATTTTTGGTAGGTTGTCTTCTAGATGCTGGTATAAACGTGGTGTTGAATAAGAATTTGGAACTAAGATATAAATTTTAAAAAATGGTTCAGGGTTAGTACTTTGCGTAGTGTTTATTTTTCCGGGCATTAAACTTGGAACAACTATTATAAAAAAAATAATGGTTATAGATAAAATCTTTCCAAATCTTTTTTTCATTCAATTCACAACTTAAATCTATAATCAATCGATAGTTACCAAATTATCTGATATTCTGTAATAACTATGATAAAGAAGTATTTAAAATAAAGATTTGTGTAGCTAGAAAAATAATACTTGAAATGCTCAGAAGAATCTTGGTATGAAATCTTCTTTTGAGTTAGAGAAAGACAAATATAATATAGTATCTAGTTATGTTTAGTGGTTTTTTATGAACGGGAAGTTTGCTATTGTACGAGAACCAGGACAAAAATACTGTGATTGCCTTTCAGATCATCCTCTAAAAGGAGACGTTCATATTGGAAAAGCTAGACGTCAACATTTGGCGTATCGTCAAGCTTTATCATCACTCGGTCTTCAAATAATTTTACTGCCTCGAGATGACTCTCTTCCAGATTCTTGTTTTGTAGAGGATACTGCTATTATCTTTGGTAAAAAAGCATTCATAACCCGTATGTCAAAGGAAAGTCGTCGTGGAGAGGAAGTAGCAATAATAGATACTCTTTCCAATTACCTTAAAGTTCAACAAGCTGTTGCACCTGCAACAATTGAAGGTGGTGATGTAATCCGTTTAGAGCGGGGTTTAATAGCAGGTATTACTCAGCGAACAAGCCTTGAAGGGATACAGCAGATGCAGAAATGGTTGGGAACATCTGTTGAAACGATTACCAATCCGAGTATTATGCATCTCAAAAGTTATGTTACGTATTTAGGCAAGAAAACAATGCTGATTACAGCAGAATTTGAGAATCATCCAAATCTCAAACGATTCAAAAAAATTATTGTCCCTAAAGATGAAAAATATGCTGCAAATACTTTAACCGTTAATGGAGTTATTCTAATGGCAGCTAGTAGACCAAAATCCATTGAGCTTGTTAAAGATGCTGGATTTGAAGTTATACCAATTAATACCACAGAATTCGAAAAATGTGATGGAGCACTTACCTGTTTATCATTAATATTCTAATTTCAGGTCTTTTTCAGGCTTTTTCTTTTCTGCATAATCCTTTTAATTAATTATTCAAAATAACTTGTAGTCTTTATTTAATGGCGTGAGGAAGAAATTAAATGAGTAAATCTAAAACAAGTATACAATTCGCTACTTTTATGGAACGTTTGAAACCAACCTTTATGGATTATTTTGGTCCATGGATTTTATTTTTTGTTGGAGCATTTGTTCAAACACCGATAGCAGGTATTGGAATAGCTGGAATAATATTAGGTGCATTTTGTGAACTATTAGGTATTATTGCTATATTGATCATCAATGGTTATGCACCAGCATTAAACCGTGGTTATACACCAAATAAAATGAAACATGGTGTTAGATTGATGAAGATTGTCAATAAAAACACTATGGAATTGCGTGAAATCAATGAAGGAGATATGGGAATTCTACTTCTAAGAGCAATTATTGGATGGTTTGAAGCATTTCTATTCCTACCAATTGTACCAGGATTATTATCACTCCTTATTATTAATTCGAGTAAAATTAATCAAAGATTTGCTGATATGATTGCAGGAACTGTAGTGATTAAAGTTGACCCAGTAGAGACAGTAAATATTAAAGATTTCAGAATGAAGAAAAGTAATCCACCCCCAACATTTGATGGAGATACTGCTGCAATAGCTACAGGTAAACCTGCAAAGGGACCAACAATTGATAAGAAACTAGATGACAAGGCTGTAGATGGTGTTTTCACTAACCCATCATTAATTGTTGTAGGTAAATGGATTTTCATTTCTTCAGCTATCTATCTAATTTTAGCTCAAATTGTCCATTTCGTGTCATTCACTTTGCGCAGGATAAATATTAGCTTCTATATGTTCGGTGAAAATTATCCTATTGGTAATACTGCTTGGCAGTTAGACATTGTTCTTTCCATTATTGGATATGTTGTACTTTTCATTAGCTGTGCAGGATTTGTGTTGTATTTCTTGGGAATTAGAAACTCAGAAACAAAACAACCATTACTTCTTGTTGCTGTATTCTATTTGTTTTTCATAATATTTCGAATTATCTACATTGAAGCAGTATGGCTCAGTGGATCATTTCTCGCATTTATTAACATCGTTTCAGGTTACATAGTGATTATTGGAATTGGGTATGGAGGATTCGTTTTTGAGATTCTAAGTACAATTTGCTTAATTGTTGCATTGTTCCTCTTGAACAAATTTATTCGAGCATTTAACGAAGAGAATCAATCAAATGTAAAGAGATTTGGAGGTCATATAGTGCTTATAGTTTTCTTTACACTTTTACTTGCGACTTACATCACAGGAATGATTGCTGAACCATCAGAGGTTTTTGGTGTAGTAATTTTCTATTTAATCACATTATTCAAAATAATTCTTACTTTCGTTTATCTTGGTATTTTTGCCGGATTAATCAAATTGAGAAAAATAGCTATAATTGAGTGATTTTTTCGCTCAATTTACTCCTTTTATTTGTAGCTGAAAAAGGTTTATTAATTAAAAATAGATTTATTAAATGTTTTATTATTCAAGGAGAAAAAAAACAAATGACTGATCCACAAGACACAACTATGGGAACCGTAGCGCTTATTTTTGGTATTCTCGGATGTATTGGTATCTTACCATGTATCGGAGCTCTTATTGCTGTTATAACTGGCAGCATGTCAAAAGGTACTGCAGGTGATGGGAATGGGAAAATTGGTCGAATACTTGGTTGGCTTGGAATACTTATACCAATTATTGGCACAATAATCTATGTTATACTAGCTTTACTCTATTTTGGGTTCTTCTGGGTAACAACTTAGATGACAAGAAAAATTTGGGAAGTTTTTTCCCTTTTTTTTACTTTTTTTTCTTTAACAAATTTTTTTATCAAGTTAATCCATATTCCAATTTATAAAAAAGTAGAAAATTAAATGATAAACGAATGAAGTTGATTTAATTGTGTGAGCTATTAAATAAAATCATAAGTCAAATATCAGATTTGCCCAATCCAATAAATTTGGTCAAAGTATTAGGCATAATAATGAACTAAATATTGTAGAGTAATCAAAAGAAAAAAAGGAATATTTGGAATTATTCTCGCATTAATTTTTTCCAAATATATCGTTTCCGGTTTGTGAAAAACATTTAGGCAATATTAATTATAATTTTGATAGTCCTTGATTTTTTGCTTTTCGTTCGACAGGTATTAGTACAAGCCTCGCTAGAATAACATAAAACACAGTGCAACCTAGGATTATTACAAATTCAGCCCAGATTGGTAGCAGAGGTTTGTAGCCATCTATCATAAAATATCTCATTAGATCGAAGTTGTACGTAAATGGAAATGCCATTGCAATATATTTGAGAATTGAACCAACCACAGGATGGATTAAAACAAAACCTTGTACAGGAATGTATGCTCCACAAAGGAATTGGATTAGTTGGTGGAGAACAGTTACAAACAACCTTGTTTGTCTAAAAAGTATAGCTATCATACCAAAGAATAATCCAATGGATATTAAGCTAATTATTGATAACAAAGCAACCAACAGTGTATAACCAATCGCAGCAAAATTTGTTAGATTACCTGTTAATCCTAATGAGAGGATATAGAGTGGTATAAAGAATATAAATGAAACAATTGCACGTGAAATGGTTGTTGAGAGTAAATAACCTAAACGTGAAGCAGGGGAGACAAAGATTGATTCTATTGTACCGAAATGAATATCTTCTTCAACACGCATCAAGGGTCCCCAAGTAGCTATTCCTGAAAACATTTGAACAGCTGTTCCGATCAGCAAGAAAAGGAATACTGCTTGCCCGTCTAATCCAGCAATTTCATACAATGCAGGGTTGAAATTATACGCTCCACCTATTACAATGAAACCTAATGTTAGAGTGACTATTTCGAGAAACCAACCAAATAGATTAGCTTTGTATCTCTTATAACTAATCATATCTCGCCAAATACCTTTGAAAATTACTTGGGTGGTATTTTTTAGACTCATTTTTTTTCCTCCTTTAAAGAATTGATAAACCTACATTCTTTGCTTTTCTTTCTACTAATTTTAGTAAGAAACCAGCGATAATGACAAATGCAATAGATGTCACTCCAAGAATTACGAATTCTACCCACACAGGAAAGAGTGTATTATATTGTGAACCAAAAGTAAAGTATCGAAATAGATCGTAGCAATAAGTATATGGAAAACAGTAGGCAATGTATTTTAGAATTGGTCCAAAAACAGGATTCATAGACTCATATGCTTGTACTGGTACATAAGCTCCACAGAGAAATTGCATTAACATGCTTAGAAATAAAGCAATTGGTTGTGATTTTCTGATCAATAAAGCAATCATAGCAAAGAATATTCCAAAAGCCATCATACTTACAATGGTTGCTAAAACAACTAGTAATGTAGTGCCAATCACATAAAGATTAGTGAGTGTCCCATTTACAGTCATTATTATTATAAAAGCTGGGATAAAGAATATTAGATTCACAAGTGCATCAGAGATAGTTGGTGAAAGTAAATATGCAACTCTATTAGAAGGCGTAACGAAAACTGCTTCTAAAGTACCATAGTGAATGTCTTGATTTATTCTCTCCATTGGTGCCCAAAGAGCGGAATCAGAAAATGTTCCAAGAGCTACGCCCCCAATGAAAAAGATAAACACTTGTGTCGCAGTAGATATACCAGTTTCTCCGGCTGTTGCGGGATTTAACTCAAACAGAACAGAGAAAAGATATCCTGTAAACATGCCAATTGCCATACTCAAAAACCAACCAATTAACCTTACTTTGTATCGTCTAATATTTGTGAGATCTCTTTTGATACCAATTCCAAGTACTCGGAATCCGGCTTTAATTTCAAACCCGACATTTTGCACTGCCATATCTAAGCCTCCAACTCTACCTTCTTATCACAGAATTTTAGAAAAACATCTTCAAGTGTTGCAGTTCTATAAGAAATAACAGGATTTAAACCAAAATCTTTGCAGATTTTCATTATACTTTGAAAGGCTTCTGTACTATCTGTCACTGGTAATTTAATAAAACCATTTTCTTGTTCAATCGCAGATACAGTTTCTAAATCAACTAATTTTTTCAGAAATTCTGGTGTAGCTATTTCTCCAGTTCGTAATCGCAATTCAATTAATTGCATATTCAATTCATCCATTAAATTCTGAGGAGTATCTATAGCAACAACTTTTCCCTCAAAAATTATTGCGACACGGTCACAAAGTTCTTCGATTTCAGACATTATTTGAGAAGTAATAATTACAGTTTTACCTTTTTCTTTTGCATAATTTTTAACAAACTTTCTGATCTTTTTTGCAGCGATGGGGTCTAATCCTTTGCTTATTTCATCTGCAAAAACCAAATCAGGATTATGTAGGAAACCTCTCATCACAACAATTGCTTGCTTTTGTCCTCCAGAGAGTTTCATTACTTCTTTGTCAAAAATCTCATCATTGTCATAGGTTTTCTTGAATTCTTCTAATCGCTCCAAGAAATCTATTTTGCTAACGTTGTACAATGTTGCGAAAAATTCCAAATTTTCCCTGCCCGTTAAACGAGCATAAGTTGATCGTTCAGAATCTTGTCCAATGTACCCAATGTGTTTTCTAATTTCTTTCTCATCTTTTTCTAGATCATAACCCAAGACCTTGATATTCCCTTCAGTTTTGTTTAACAACGTAGAACAAATTTTGATGAAAGTTGTTTTTCCAGCTCCATTTGGACCGAGAATACCAAATATCTCTCCTTTCTCAACATCTATGTCAGCTCCTTTTAGAGCTTCAGTATTTTTTTTCCTACTCTTATAGGTTTTTTTTACGTTTTCAGCAATTAAAGCCTTCAATAATTTCACCTACTTTTTTTAAGTATAATTTACAGTCATCGAATTTCATTTAAAAGGAGAATTCACATTATGAAGACTCTATATGAGGTCACTCATAGAGGTCACTTATTGTTAGGTCACTTATCGTGACTTCAAGTATTTTTGTAATTTATTTACAGATTGTTGAATTATAATTTAAATCAATCTTAAGCATTAAGTGCTACAGCAACAGCTTGTTCAGAGTCTTCAACTGAAGTTGTTACAATAGCACCTATTATGCTAAAACTAGAAAGCAAAAAAAAGATAGACCTATAGAGCCAAAAACTCAATTGATGCACTTGGTCTGCAAGAAAGAGACTAAATAAAATCAATGCGACAAATAGAAGAAGAATTCCAACGCGTAATACAATAAAATTAATCATTTTTTCGTTTTTTTATCAATGATTGTCTTTACTTTTTAAACGCGATATTTTTATAATTAATAATAGCTATTGTTTCTTTTATAAAAGAACTTTATGAGGTTATAGAATGGATTCTAGAAAAATTAAATTCATAATTATTCTCAGTCTTTTTGGTTCATTTCCAATAACATTACTACTAACGAGTAGTGTTTCTGTAGGTAAGCCAATATTCAACAATCAGTCTTTATTTATTAAAGGTACAGATAACTATTTCGAAGATTTTATTGATACAACCTATAAAAGCGGTGCAACCACAGCTTGGGGTTGGGGTGGCGGTCAATTAACAAATGAACGAAACTTTTCATATGTAACACAAGATTTCTACGCAACATCTAGCATTTGTAAAGGGATAGACATCCAAGGTAGAAAAGCATACATTGTCGTGGATCATCCTACTGCAGTTGATAGTTTAGAGATTCTTGATATCACAAGCCCATCATTCATGATTCAAATGAGCTCACGAACTTCTTATGATGAAATGATTTCAATTAAAATTCACGGTGATATTCTATATGCCGGAGTTAATACCAGTTGGAACCGCTGCAATGTCTATAATGCAACAGATCCAACTGCTTTAGGTGCAGCACCTAATTTCATTGATTCTCAAGTTGTTGATGGAGGAGTAACCGATATTGCAACATATGGTCATTTGATTTACTTCATAGCTTATAATTCTACCAGTAACAGAGCACTTAGAGTGCTTGATGCTGCGGACCCAGCCACTACCAATCTAATAACTAATGCTTGGGCAAATAAGAAAGCACATGGGTTAGATATTGCTGGACAGTTAGCATATGTAGCTGCAAGTGATGAAGGTTTTTATGTCCTAGATATTTCTGATAAATATCAAGCAATAGAATACGATTTTATCCCATTACCCGGTTTTGCAAGTGATGTTGTTGTGGATGGTCGATACGCTTATGTTGCAGCTGGAGAAGCAGGAATACATGTTATCGATGTTTTTGATCCACATAATATTGCTTTAATTGGAACTATTGATACAGATGGTTTTGCACGCAATCTAGTAAAACAAGGAAACACTCTATACGTTGCTTGTATGGATGGAGGATTATTTACTTTAGATGTTGCAGATCCAACTAATCCATCTTATGTTACAAAAATGATTTTCGGTGTAGATAATGTTTGGGACGTGGATACTTTTGGTAACTATATCTTTGTCGCCAGAGATACCGGAGTCAGTTCAATTCTCGCTTCAGCAGATGGTGGAGGATTAATGGATTTCGGAGTAGACGCTTATCAAAGTTCTTTTGATGGATATCAATGCTGGGATGTGCAAGTTAAAGGGGACATAGCATATGTCGCTGGTGGAACAGATGGTTTCTATACATTAAATATCCGTGACCCATTGAATCCTATTTTGCTTGATCGTGAACCTATGGTAGGATCAGATTTACGTAATTTAGATGTTGAAGGACAGTATGCATACCTTGTTACTACTACAGGTGTTTATACCTATGATGTCTCCGATCCAGCGAATATTGTTGGTATAGCAACTGAACCTGGCGGAAATTTGAATGATATCGATGTTGAAGGTGAGCTTATGTATGTTTCATTCGGCTCTTCTGGTGGTGGTATTGCTACATTGAATGCATCAAATCCATACAACCCAGTTTTCAAAATGAATACCATTTTCGGTACCAATATTACTTCTGTAGATATGCAAGGACACCATCTTTACTCTGTTAATTATATTGGTGGTGCTGGTCCAGGTCTGTACTGTCATGATATTATTCCAAATGTATTTTCACCAGATTTCTTAGGAAGTAGAAGCGATTTTTGTTCATTTACCAACATTCATGTAGATGGAGACTTGACTTATTGCAGTGATACTGATTGGTTAGTGGTTTTTGGTGTAACAAACCCAGTTAGCCCATCTATAGTAGTTTATGTTGATTGGGATTCCCCTACTAATTACATCAATTCATTCGGTGCTTGTACTTTTGGGACCAATATCATAAATGCTGGCGGCTCAGAAGGAGTTCATTTCCTCGATGCTTTAGACATTACACCAGCTTTCTTCCCAGGAACCAATTTTGCAAATGCAACTTCAGCCTTAAAAGTAACAACTCATGGTGACTACACATTTGTTGCAAACAAAACTTCACTCGTCATTCTTAGACACTTTGAAAGTCCAGGTGACACTTATGTTGCTGGTGCCTATATTGGTGAATCAACAACAATAGATAGCGCTTCTGAATTAATTCATTTTGCAACATTGGATGTTAATGATTACGTTCCTGTTGGTACACAAGTAGACTATTTTCTCTCTGCTGACGGTGGTGCTCACTGGGAATTAGTAACCCCTGGAGTTGAGCATGAATTTGTCAATCTTGGTAGCGATCTTCGCTGGCGAGCTGAGTTTATCGGTCAAAAAGACAGAAGCGTACATATCTTCGACCTTTCAATAGACTACTTCTTTAATGAATACCCAAGTATTCCTACTCTAACTGATCTTGGAAATGTAACCACAAGTAGTGTTGAAATTACCTGGACAACTAGTACAGATGATGCCGGCATAGCAACCTATGAATTACAAATTGATGATGAAATCACCTTTACCATACCAATCGATGAATTCAACGTCACAACAGGAACATCATACACAGTAACAGGGTTAACAAATGGAACGTATTACTTCCGTGTAAGAGCGGTTGACATTTATGGTCTGGCTAGTGGTTGGAGCACATCAATTGATATCAATGTCTCAATACCTGCTAGTAACTTGCAATGGTGGCATTACCTTATTGTTTTCGGTGGTTTAGCGGTCATTGTAGCAATCATCGTGACAGTAGTTATGGTAAGAAAACGGAAAAAACCAGTTACTCGTTAAGAATATTGAAAGACGCTTCTGCGTCTTTTCTAACTTTTTTTCTCAATAAGTTTTTTTAATAGAAATTAACATCAACCGCTATTTTCACAAACAAATTCACATACTAGCTGCAGTTTGCTGTTTCTTCCTTGTATAAAATAATATCAGTAATGTAATTGGTATTGTTAGTAAAGCAAAAAAGGCGACTCCTCCAATAAGAAAAACTACTGAATAACTTGTAGCTACTATAATAAATTGAAAAATAATCGGTGAAAGAGATTCACCAAGATACCACATTGTATTATAGCCACTAACAACTTTTCCGCGATTCTCAATGGTTGTATTACTCACAAGATACAAACTGAAATTTGGTAATAGAAAACCAATTCCTAATCCGCCAATTATCCCTGCTATTAGTAAAACAACAAAACTGTGAACAAAGGCTAATATCACAAATCCTATTCCCAACAAGCTAAACCCTAAAATCGAAATAATGTGGAAATTCAGATATTTCTTGTATAGTTTATAGGTTGCTCCTGTTATAGCTGCTGCAACCATTGTCGCTGCCATTATAATACCTATTTGAAAACTAGTCATTTCTAACCCTAAATCTTCAATATAGAAGGAGATTTGAGACGGACCAAGATAATAGATAAACATTAATGCAAATATCAATGCATAACATATTGTGATAATCCATTTTGAACTTAAACCTTTAACATTAGCTGTATTTTCAGGCTCATGAGAATAACTCTCAATTGTTTTTGTTTCATCAATATCCTTTACTTCCCTTACATGTTTTTTAGGTTCAGGAAGGATAAAGATAGTTGTAGGAAGAAGCAATATTGGTAACAAGTACACAAGAAATGGATAATTCCACTTGACATCAAACAAAGCTCCACCAATTAAAGCAAGAGCAACTGATCCTAATGCTCCAATTGCAACTTGGAACCCAAGAATTCTATCTCGCTTCTCTCCATGGTAATAATCGCCAATAAGAGTTAAAATTGAATTCATATTACCCGCTGCAGCAATACCAAGAAAAGCTCGACTCACAATAATAACATACAAATTATCAACGAAAAATCCTATTGAACCAGAGATGACATAAAGAATTATTGAACTAATCAAAACAGGCTTTCTTCCCCATTTATCTATAAGAAAACCAATAATAAGTGCAAAAAGAGCAAAAGTTATTGCTGGAACTGTAAAACTAAATTTCGTCAGAAATTCAGCATTCTCCATTACAACGAAATGATCTGAGATTTTCGATAATCCTGGTGATAAAGGTGTACCAATCATAACTGTTAATGTGCTCAGTAAAAGAAGAGTTACTTCTTGTAAAAATTCTCTAAAAGGGCTTTTACTCTTATCTTCATTAATCAAATAAATCCATCCAAATAGTTAGAAATGATATATTCTTCACACAGTCACTTTACCTTAATAGTCTATCTCAGAATCTTCTATAAGAATCACCAAATGCAAATAATGAGAATTAGTGGTAAAAAATTATGATATTGAGCGCTTTAACGCAAAATACTTTGTCTAAAAGATTTTTTAAAAAAAGGAGGAAAATTAAATTTCCTTTTTGTTTATTAGGAACTGGAATAATTTAGAGTCCATTAATGAATAGAAAGATTGCTCAGTTCTAGCCTGAGAGATCAAATCTGAATTCAATGTTAATGCTTTTTCTAATGCGAATAATGCTTCATTTACTAGATAATTTTCAGAATACACTAATGCGAGTGTATACCATGAATCTACAGAATCTTTATCTAGAGCAATAGATCTTTCAAGAGAAGTTATTGCCTCATCGTGCAATCCTAGATTATAATATGATAAAGATAAATTGTGCCAACCAACTTCATTGTGTGGTTCCTTTTCGCAGATTATTTCAAAAGCTTCCAATGAATCAGCATAATTTTCAAGAAGATAGGCTATTTCACCAAATTTACCAACTAGTTCTAAATTAGCTTTGGTTATTTGATACACTTTACGATAATAATGATACGCGTGTTCTAACTCACCTAGAAGTTCATATGATTGAGCTATTCTTGCTAAGATTAGATGTTCCTCTTTTCTTCCTTTCTTTTTCAGTAATTTCTTCCAGCAATGAATTGCTTCAAAATACTCTGCTTGTTTGAATAAAGCGTAGGCTAGGAAATCTAACAGATGAATTCTCTCAGGATGTTTTCTCAGAACTTGCTTATAAAAAGCAATTTCTGTTTCTCCATTCAGTTGCTGTTTTTCCAGCCTTCCTAGGGTCATGCGGCATCTATCCTGCTATGCCTTAATGCCATAACCAATTAAGAAATATTGAACTCCTTTCTCTTGCTTCATAATATGAATGGTCAGCGACCTATATAAACGTAGTTTTACCTATGTTATATTCTTCAATTGAATTTTAACAAAAAAAATAGTTTTACAACAATGGCAAATATATTTTTATAGTTATTTTTTCGAGTTTTATTGCGATTAAAATGAAATTTGTACGTAGTCAATGTAAATTCTTTCGCGAAGAAAAAGGAAAAGTCTATTGCTGGATTACAGAAAAATCAGTTACTAAAGACACGCCTATATGCGATTTTAATTTTCAAATCAAAGTAGATAAATAATTCAAGATAGTTTTCGGTTTTAATCACTTAATCAATACTACTTCTTTTACAGTAAAAGTACGAAAATCATTAGAATTGAGTTTGAATTCAATGAAGTTGTTGTGAAAACAAATGAATTATACACTAAGAAAAATGGACAATTATTCAAATTATTCAACAGTTCAACTAGTTAGAAGTTGGGTTCAAAATCAAAGCTTGCTAGTAAAAGTTTGGTTATCGATATTCTTTGCTGGTTTAACAGGATTATTCTCACAGCTTAGAATTTACTTACCTTGGACACCTATACCAATCACTTTGCAAACTGCTGCAGTAATTATTAGTGGCCTTATTCTAGGAAAATTTTTTGGGCTCTTTTCACAAATGTTGTATCTATTAATTGGTTTTCTAGGTATGCCTTGGTTTGCGAATCAACAAGGAGGTTATGAGATAATTATTGGTCCAACTGCAGGTTATCTTCTTGGTTTTCTTATCGCAAGTTTTGCCTCTGGTTGGTTTTCTGAAAAATTATCCCGAAAAAAAGTCAATTCTTGGTTATTTTTGACCTTAATGCTATTGATCAATTTTATTACCATTTATACCCCAGGATTAATTCATCTCTATCTTTGGTTTTCAATTGGCAACTCTACACCAATTACAATAGTGAATTTATTTCTAATTGGATTCATTCCATTCATTATTGGGGATATCATTAAAATATCATTCATCACTATTGTTCACAGCAATGTATCAAAAGCTTTGTAGAGTGAAGTAACTTATGAATGAAAATGTGCAAGTCGATCAACCGTTTTTTGGATCAACAACTGAAAGTCTAAATTATGCCAATTTGTGTGTATTAGGCATTCCTTGGGATGCCTCATCATCATTTCGCAGAGGAGCAGCACAAGGACCAGAATATATTCGTCATGCAACTACAGGGGCGTTATACAATTCCATCACAGAAACAAATCGAGATCTGAAACAAACTTGGCAAATCTTCGATATTGGAGATGCACCTATTTCCGAAGCAAATGAAATGGATGCACGGAAAAAAATACTCAATATGATTCAGAAATACAACAAGTATGGAATGAAGTTCTTTTTCTTGGGAGGGGATCATCTCTCTACTTACTTTACTTTCTATTCCCTGAAGAAATTAAACGATGTGCGGATAGGATTGATCTACTTAGATGCTCACCCAGATTTATATGACCAGTATAAAGGCAATCAATATTCTCATGCTTGTGTAGTAAAGCGAATAATTGATGAAACTAATATTGAACCTGAAACTATAACTCAAGTAGGCATTCGTTCAGCTACTTTGGAGCAGAAACAACTTGCTGAACAATTGAAAATTAATACTATTTCGATTAAAGATTTGCAAGCCAATGGGGGATTCGCTACAGCACAACAAATTAAATCTCAATTGCCAGAATATCTTGATGGAGTGTATCTCTCTATTGATTTGGATGTATTAGATCCAGCATTCGCTCCTGGTGTCGGTAATCCCGAACCCGGCGGAGCAACTACTCGAGAGATAATTGATTTCATTCATGGTTTACAAGGCATCAATATTTTTGCTTTCGATGTTGTAGAGCTCTGTCCAAAATTTGATTATGCTGGCATATCTGCTTTAGCTGCTTCCAAGATTATTAAAGAGGTTTTAGGGATTCTATAGGATTTTCCTACTCCTCCTTTCCAAAATCAGAAAATTTTAGTAGCGTCTTGTTGAAAATAGGAATCCAAGAAGCTCTTTTGAGCTTCCTGTTTTGAATGTGCTTTTAACTACTTTCTTCAATATAACCACCAATTTTCCTTGATATAAGTTGTTCACATTTTGTGTTAGAGTTAAAAAAAAATTATTTAACAAAAGGCTAGTTTTTAATTTAGGGAACAATAGAGAGAAGAGCAAAAAAGGTTGGTTTCTCAATTCTTATCTTCTTTTTCGAGCATTTTCTTACTCTCTTCTAAACTCTTGAGTTTATTGAAGAGTGTTTATCCTTTGATCTTTTAGAACGGGTATTGATAAGCGAGCTTTGTTTAAAATTTCCGGGTGGAGAGTTGCGATAACCATTTGTTCATGATGACCTGCTCCAGCAATAATATTTCCGAGGGGATCAATAATCCTTGAAGACCCATAATAATGAATTACTTTCGGTTCCTTATCAACACCTAGTCTATTAACAGCAATATGATAGGAAGTATTCTCAAGAGCTCGTGCTGCTGCTAACAGATTGAAATGATGTAATCGAGCACTTGGCCATGCTGCAACTGTGATGAGCACTTCTGCTCCTTTTATAACCATGCTTTTAGCAACTTCTGGAAACCTCAAATCATAACAGATAGATAATCCAACCATTGCTTTGTCATTGATGTTTACAGGATCAGAAACATCAGTTCCAGGTTGGAAGTAGTCTTTTTCATTTCCCCAGAGATGTATTTTTTCATAAGAATAGATCATCCCCTTAGTCGGATGGAGAATGAAACCAATATTTTGAAAAGTATTCTTTTTCGGAGTAGTAGCCAGAATCGAACTAGCAATATTAATATTATATTCTTCACAAATTTTCCCAAGGAATTTCAAAGTTTGACTTGAATCAATTGCTTCTGCTAAACTTGAAAATTGACTATAAGCAAATCCAGTGCTGAATAATTCAGGTAAAACAACTAAGTCTATTTCTGAACGGTAATTTTTTGCTATCGCATTTTTTACTCTCTGAAGATTCTCCTCTTTCTTTGCAGGAGAGATTTCCATTTGATATATTGCAACAGTAAGTTCTTTCATAGTTTTTTCCTCATGCAATTAGATTTTCAATTTCAGACCAACAGGGCAATGATCTGAACCAGTGACATCTGGTAAAATATACGCATCAATAATTCTATCTTTTAAATCTTCAGTTACAAAGAAATAATCTAATCTCCAACCTATATTCCTCTCTCGAGCGTTTGTACGAACTGACCACCACGAATACTGTTCTGGTGCATCTTTGTGGATGTATCGAAAACTATCAATGTACCCCATTTCGACTACTTTATCGAGCCATTCTCTTTCCATAGGTAAGAAGCCAGATATTTTTTCATTTGCTTTTGGTCTTGAAAGATCGATAGGCTTATGAGCGGTGTTCACATCTCCACAGAAAATAACTGATTTCCCTTCTTCTCTTTTCTTTTCGGTAAAACTTAGGAAGGCGTCATAGAAATCCATCTTATATTTTAGCCTCTCACTATTCTTTTTCCCATTTGGAAAATAAACATTGCAAATTACAATATTGGAATGTTCTATAGCAACAATTCTTCCTTCTTTATCCAATCGTTCTACGCCTATTTTATGTTCTATGGTTGTTGGCTTTTCTTTCGAATAGGTTACTACTCCACTATACCCTTTCTTTTCAGCAGAACTCCAATGGCTCTGAAATCCCGGAGGATTGATCATTTCTTCGGTAACTTGTTCTGGATTAGCTTTTGTTTCTTGGAGACATAGAATATCAGGTGAAGTTTTATCTAACCAAGATAAAAAATTATTATCCTTATAGATTGTTTTTTTTGAGACAGCTCTAATACCATTAACATTCCATGAAAGCAATTCCAATGTTTTCATACAGACACTTCATATTCAATTTTGAACTGCTCATTAATATATCAATCAAATATAAAAATAAAATTGAGTTTTCAGTTGTGGTTACTAATCTTTGAGTAACAATACATTATCTTTTTAAGCTATATCCTCTACCGTAAATTGGTGATTATTTGACTAGACGTAGACGAACAAGAAGATATCATAGCATATACCAGATTGCAGAAGTCCTTGCTATTATCGCAGGAATCGTAGGTATCATTATTGCTGTTCTCGGATTATTGAGTAGCGCACTTGGTGAATCATGGTTTTGGGATGGCACCTTCAGTTTCCTATCTGGTGTTCTCAATGTAATTTTAGCTATAGTTTTTTCCGCATTAGTGCTACTTATTGGATTAGGAACGATATTCTGGGATATCAGAGGATTGGTTATTGGAATTATAGTGATCATTCTATCTATATTCATGCCTGGTATTGCTTTAATCCTCGGAATTGTTTCGGGTGTACTTTTTATCGTAGCGGATATCGCTTGAAGAATATTGAAGAAGATTTTTCTTTTTCATTTTTTTCTTTTTCAGTCCTCGAAATGAATAATATAACAAACTTTATAATAAGTTTGGATAACCTAACAATATCAACAGTATAACATTCAAAATCCAAAGGAGATAAGCAAAATAGATGGCAAGAATAGCTCTCATTGGAAATCCAAATGTTGGTAAAAGTGTAATTTTTAATGAGCTAACAGGATTAAATCAAACAATAGCCAATTTTCCAGGGTGCACTGTAGAGAAAAAAGAAGGTGAACTTTCACATGAAGATCAGATAATCGAAGTAATTGATTTACCTGGGATTTATTCTTTATCAACACATTCCATCGATGAGCAAATATCTCGAGAGTATATTATTAATGATGATCCAGATTTGGTCGTCGTAGTTCTAGATGCATCTAATCTTGAAAGAAATCTGTATCTCACGGTCCAATTAATGGAATTAAACACTCATCTGTTAATTGTTCTAAATATGATGGACTTAGCTCAAGGAAAAGGTATCAATATTGATGCCAATCGTTTATCAAAAAATCTTGGTATACCCGTCATCGAAACGATTGCTTCTAAAGGAATAGGATTAGATGAGCTTAAAGGGAAAATTTGTGAGTGTCTTACTTCACCCAATCTTGCAAAACCATTAGTTTGGAATAAAAAAACAGGCGAAAATATTGAGAAGATTCTGAAATCAATTAGCCCCTATACATCAAGAATTGAAAAAAAATATCCACTTGAGTGGGTAGCCACTTCATTACTTGAAGAAGATGATTATGTTTGGGAGCTGATAGAAAACATTGGTGTCTCAAGAGAGGAATTAGGACCAAAAATAACGAAATTAATAGAAGAAAATTTCGATGGTGATGCAATAGTTCCTTTGGTTGATGCAAGGTATGAAATAGTTAATTCTTATATGACTGATGTCCAGCAAAAATACACCGGACGTCGATGGGCACTTAGTGATATGCTCGATGAAGTCTTAACCAATAGATTTCTTGGTATTCCAATATTCCTAACTATTATGTGGGGTATGTTTCAGCTAACTTTTACTGTTGGAGCTCCACTTGTTGGTTTAATTGAATTGGGTTTTGACAAATTAGGTGTTCTTGTCTATTATCTTTCCAATTTACTAGATGGTGCAGGGGATGGTTTTAATCCAATTAGTGATTTCATTGTAGGAGCAGTAATTAATGGTGTAGGTTCAGTTCTATCATTTCTTCCTTTCATTGTGATACTCTTTATTGCTATGGCAATATTAGAAGACACGGGATATCTATCTCGAGTTGCTTACTTAATGGATAAACCCATGAGTAGAATAGGATTACAGGGTCAGTCCATTATTCCAATGCTTTTAGGTTTTGGTTGCAATGTCCCAGCGATTATGGCGACTCGTGCAATAAGAAACGACAAAGATAGAAAAACAACAATATTAGTGAACAGTTTTATGCCCTGTTCAGCAAGATTACCAGTTTATATTTTCATTGCTGGGGCAATTTTTCCGACATTTGCAGGACTGGTGACTTTAGGTCTCTATATTTTGGGCATACTTGTTGGAATATTATTTTCATGGATTTTTAGAAAAACGTTGTTTAGAGGAGAAAAATCAGATTTAATTATTGAACTTCAACCATTTACTAGACCAACACCCAAGAGCGTATTCATAAAAATGTGGAATCAGACTAAAGAATTCTTAAAAAAAGCAAGCACAATTATTCTTGTATCCCTTATGATAATTTATCTTCTAAATCAAGCAGGCATAATGACGTATCTCGGAAGAGGTGTTTCATTGCTATTTTGGTGGATGAAAACAAGCGATGGTTCACCAATTGGTTGGGAATATGGTGCTGCTTTGTTATCTGGTTTAGTAGCAAAGGAAGTAGTTATTGGTACTTTGGGTACTTTGGTAGGATCATCTCTTGAATTATTAGGTCCCGCTGCAGGTTTGGGTTTTCTAGTATTTATAGCCCTCTATGTTCCATGTATCGCTACATTAGCAGTAATAAAACAAGAAACAAAAAGTTGGAAGTGGATGCTGTTTTCGCTTATGTTTACAATAATTGTTGCATACGTTTTTTCAGCTATTTTCTATTTCATAGTTCATGCAATTGTAAGTGTGTAGGAGGTAAAGAAAAATGAATGAGAACGAAACCAATAATTACAAAATAATCAAAGACATTCCTGCTTCAGAATTAGAAGCTCATCCTGAACTTACACATGAGATTAAGAAAAAAGAATCACGATTATCAAAATACATGAGAGAACGTCGTAGATCACAAATTCCAGTAAGACATATTTGGTTACTCAATCTTCCAATTGTTACAAATATAATTCTTGTATTCTCCATTATTCTTGGATTACTGTTTCTCTATTTTGGAGTGATGGGTGCATTGACAATTGTTGGATTTACAGAACAAAATGTTTGGGTGATTTATGATGTCATGTGGATTTTCGGATGGGAAGGAAATGCTATCACAGGTTTTGTACTTATAATCATTGGAGTAATTATGCTTTGGTCTGTTCCCCATTATTTTCAAAATAACGTACAAAAAGCTGACTCATATCTTGTCATTAGTTCTGGTTTAGGAGTACTGTTTGCTATTATTTATATTTTTGTTATCCTCGCTGATCTCCTCTCTTGGTTAGTGGACTTTCTAACTACAAATGTAGTGAATCCACCAGATACCTATTTCTATTATCCTGTACTTTTGGGTTTGATAGCAGCTCCACTTTTCCGAGCATTATCTGTGAGGCATATTGTTTTGCCTCCTTCAGAGAAGCAACCCGAAGACTACAGTACTCAACATTTTAAAAAAGAGATGAAAAATTGGCGAGATAGTTACAAAAGAAAGCATTTGGGAGATAACTATGGAAGAAGAAATAAAAAAGGAAAACATCGACATCACAGACGGAGGAAAAGGTGGGAATAATGCTTTCAAGGGTACTAAACTATTTGAAAAAAGGTGGAGATGCAAATATCTCAACCATGTCAAGAAAACTGGATATTGAAAAAGGAACTATCGTTATGCTTCTTGATCAACTCGTTAAAAGAGGATATTTAGAAGAAGTTACTCCGATTATTGAGTTGACAGACAACTGCACACCAATGAAGTGTTCAGGATGTGCTAAAGCATCCAGTTGTGGTCCTTTATTAACTGCTAAATACAAATTAATAAAGATGAAATGAGCCTCAAAAATTTTTTTCTAAAACATCTAGAGCCTATTTTCCAATTGCTTCTTTGCCTGTAAAGGACAAGTCATCTGTGGAAAACAATTCTCCTTCAGCATTGTAATCTGAACCGGTAAGTCCTTTTCTCGAGGAGTAAATCATCCCTAGTACCATTACAATTGTCAAGAAAATTGCTGCTGCAAGAATGATGAACTTTGGTGCGACATAAGCTGCAATAAGTGAAACAATTCCCATACCAGTTAGTCTAGCAATTCCTTGAAGGAGTTGTTGGGCTCCAAATACTCGACCTTGTTTTTCAAATGGTATCTGCTCTTGAATTAATGTTGGAGCAGGGATATTTATACAAACAATTCCTATGCCAAACAACATTAAAATAATAACCATCAACCATACAATCCTAGTGAATGCAAATAAGAATAATACACCAGTTAGACCCGCAAGAGCCATATTTAGCATCAATATTTTTCTGTTTATCTTACCAATACGCATCAATATCAAAGCAGTTATTATTCCTGATAAGCCCATACCAGCTTGTAGATATCCATACCAAGATTCATCTAAGCCCATCTCTCCTTGTAAAACAACAATAAAGAGTACATTAAATGTTGCAAAAGAGAAAATTGCAGAAGCAAATATAACCAACATATAAGCTATTTTTGGTGTTTGTTTTATTGTTCTGTAACCAATGGCAATATCATCTATAAGACTCTTAATCTGTCTGCTAAATCCTACCGCTTTCTCAGGTCTCTCAACTTTCGGAGTTTTTGTCCCGAAAACCAGTAGTAATATAATCATTGTAAGCGAAAATGCAAAAGTCGAAGCATCAAATATGAAGCTACCTAAATAGCTTACACTTGCAATAATTCCTGCAAGAACAAACCCAACAATTGTTGCAATTTGGTAAACAGTTGCACCAATAGAATTTGCTACTAGGAGATTTTTCTTCTTAACAACTAATCTTGTATAGGCATTCCTTGCGGGGAAAAAGAATGCACCAGCTGTTGAATTAATAAATGTCAAAATAAACAAGGGCCATAAAACGTGAATATAATTGAAAACGTGCAATTCGGTGATAAACCCATACGAATATTCTAAATGATAAATTTCCTCAACAATCAAATAATTTCTAAGTAAATAAATTACAACGAATCCAAGGGAAGCGAACATGCTGATGAGATTAGACATTAACATAATTTTTCTTTGATCAAATCTATCCGTGTAAACTCCAGCTAAAGGAGTAAAGAGAACATAAGGTAACCAAAATGTTATCGATAGCAAACCCATCAAAGTTACGCTTCCAGTAGAAGCGAAAATGTAGAACTGTAATGCTAACCAGGCAACTGATGCACCAATATTCTGTGCAAATTGGGCTGTAAAAAGCAAAACATATGATCCGTTTTTCAAAACTTCAATTATAGAGGCAGGTTCAGTTCCATTCTGGATATTAACATCACTGATAGTATCTGTTCCTTTCTCTGAAGCTTCCAAAATAAATTCACCAATAGAATTAATACGAAGTGTATTTTGGATGTTAAAAAATGTTCTTTTAGCTACTACCTTGAATAGTCAAAAGAACAAAAATAAATTGCATGCGCTATTTACTTATTTTTTGATTGCTATTTTTGACTGAAACTCAGAATATATCTGAGAATATTCTTTTTGCCAATTAGTTATTCCATCAGGTGAAGCAGGATATTTGGTTGTCATTTGATGAACTTTTTCAATGTAATTTGGCAAGAGATTAAATCGCTGATTTGGTAGTTGCGACCAAATTTGTCCCAGCTTTCTCGAGAGGTGCATCAATTGTTCATACTCTCGAGCATAGAATATTTTATCCATTGGTAAATATCCTTCCGCTAATGCATGATTTAGTTCAACATCAGGAATGTTTTGCAATAATATACGATAGAAATCTAAAATACTGTATCGCTGGCAATATTTCTCTAGAATTTTCTGATTATAAATCCAAAGACCTTCCTCAGAAACAGTTTGGTCAGGAACTACTTTTGCGGCTATTTTTCCAGCAATATATCCAGAAGCCAAAGATGCTCCAAGTCCTCCACCGTGCAATGGATTTACAATTGCTCCTGCATCTCCAGTTAGAATAATATTATCTTTAACATGAGTGGGTATTGGATGTCTCGTAGGAACAAATCCTCCTCCGGAATTTAGTACTGTACTTGATTGGAATCTGCTTATCATATTTGCTTGATAGATTTCTTTGGGAGATAAGTTTTTTATCCAAGTTTTAGGAATACCCGTCCCCATATTGTATTCATTTCCACCTCTACTGAAAAACCACATATAGCCCCCTTTTGTTATATCATAACTAAATTCGAAGATAGCGCTATCAGAATATTTTTCTGGTACATTCCCTTCAAGGGTGCAAATTTCACGATAACAGTAATACTGTTCGTCATCTTTCACTTTGGCATATTCATCGAAAATACCAAAATCTTCTCTTATTTTTGAATTGAAACCTGAGCCATCTATAAGTAATGGCGCCGATAAAACCAATGGTTCTGCTTTATTTGTAGTAAATTTTGCTTCAACAGTATTTCCTTTCTGCTCTATTGAGTTCAGCGTTGATTTATCAAACAATGTTATTTGATCATTTATTGTTTCGTTAAGAAGAACTTGACCGAATTTGTGACGATCAATTATTGCTAATTGTCCTTGAATTGGAATTGAGAAATCAGTTTTGCTATCTGGGGATATGATATGAGCATTTTGAATTACATTTCTAACTACTTCATTTTCTCTTAGAGGATAACCGAGACTTTCTAAAAATTCAATATGTTTTATTCCAATGCCGTCTCCACATATTTTGCTCCCAATTTGACCCTTCGTTTTTCTATCTACTAAAGCTATTTTTCCTAAACCTTCTTTTGCTGCGGAATAAGCAGCAAGACAACCTGCAGTACCTGCACCCACAATAATAACATCATATGAAGCGTTCACCTGTAAATCCACCAATAATTTCTGCTTAGCATGTATGTCAACTATTGAAATAAAAATTTTACTTAATATCATTTAGCTAGTAAGATTTTATTATAACTCTTATATGATATATTTTTAAGAACAAAGATAAAAGTAAGTAATGTTATCTTAATATGAGGTGTTCACAAATGAAAAAATTGGTAGTTTATTATTCATTTGAAGGTGGTACCAAAATTATTGGCGATGCTATTGCAGAAGAAATCGGAGCAGATATTTTAGAACTAAAGTTGATGAGAGAAGTTAAGAAAAAAGAGTACATGAAAACATATCTCGGACCCAAGCAAGTACTAATGAAAACGGCTCCTATTTTGAAACCCTACAAGTTCAAACCACAAGATTATGATCTAATAATTATTGGTACACCGATTTGGGCAGGAACATTCGCACCTGCAATTCGAACGTTTTTCACATTAGATAAATTTAATGATAAAATGTTTGGATTATATTATTGTTTTGCAGTTCAAACCGGTTTAATATCGAAGCATCTAAGAAAGGAATTAAAGAACAATATCATTTTAGATGAAATTGGTTTCAAGAACCCATTAGAAACTTATGCTGATAAGGGAATTGAAAGAGCTAAGAAATGGGCTAAGAACTTATTAAATAACATTCAATAAACATTTAAACGTTAAAATTGGTTTGAGTGCTGTTAGAATCGGATTGAATATATTAATCAAATTCCAGTTTGAAAGGCAGTATACTATTGGTGGAAATATATGAGCAATTCAGAGTCAAAACATGATGGTAAAAAAAACCAGATGAATGATAAGAAAGAAGAGACTCGAAAAATTATCAAATACAAAGTTGATACTTCAGGAAAATTATTTTCGTTTATTTCATCTCCAAAAATTCCATGTGTCTATCGATTTTGGGCTACTTTGAAGGATTATGTTAATGTCATAGATTTACAAAAAGCAGTAGACAATATAATGAAACGTTTTCCTTATTATCATGTTACACTCAAGAAGGGGTTTTCTTGGTTTTATTGGCAAAGAACTACTAAAAAAGTACATGTTTCAATGGAAAGAGAATATCCTTGTCAATATATACCAATCCGTGAGCCAAATACTATACCATTTCGAGTGATCGCTAAGAATAATCAAATAATCATTGAATTTAATCATAGTTTGACTGATGGCTCTGGCGCATTGATATTTTTAAAATCACTAATTGCAGAATATTATCACATCCGGGGATTACTTTTAACAGAATGGGAAGGCATTTTTAGAGTGGATCAACAACCAAAAGAAGAAGAAACAGAATATTCCATTCGCAAACACTTTCGATTAGGAATACCAAAAGTAGGTAAATCTTTGAGGGCTTTCCATCTTCCATTCCACAGGATAAATCATGGTATATTCATTGTTACCAATGGAAAAATGAATGTTAAAGATGTTCTAAAAGTCTCTAAAAAATTCGGTGTAACCCTTACTGAATTTATTGCTGCAATTTACATTGATGTTCTACAAGACATCCTTCTCAGTTTACCACCAAAGCAACAAAAGAGGCTTAAACGCCCTATTCGTATTATGGTACCAATCAATATTCGTAATCACTTACCTTCTAAGACAATGTGGAATTTTACCGCTTTTGTTGTCCCAGGAATTGATCCACGATTAGGTGACTTTACTTTTCAAGAAATAATTGACCAAGTCCATCATTACAAAAATTTACAAGTAAATAAGAAATTCATTGTGCAACAGATATCTTCGTATATGGCTATAGAAGGAAATATAGGACTTATATCTCCACGATTCATCAAAAAATGGTTTATTAGACCAATATATCGCAACATAGGTGAAAATATTTTTTCAGCTTTTATGACAAATCTGGGTGTAACCTCACTTCCTTCGCCATTAAGTAATGAAGTAAAGGATATTCAACTTCTTCCAATGAATCATCCATACGTAAAATCAAGTTGTTCATTATTGACTTACAACAACGAACTCAACATTAATTTTGGTCGCTGCATAGAGGAAAGTATAGTTGAAGATAAATTCTTTGCAAAATTACAAGAATTTGGGATCAAAGTTAAAATTACAAAAATGAATGAGGAAAATTAATCCTCATGAACAATTTCTCCTATACTTTTGAGAACAGCAACTGATTTTTCATCTGTGAGAATTTTAGGTGTTGTATCAACCAATTTTTCAGGCATTTCTTGAAAAATAATAATCAATTTAAATTGATTTTACTGGTTTAAATTTATAACGCAAGTGGTATTTTATACCAAATACTCTATCCATCTTACAAAAAATTATAATGCTAAAAGAATGATAAAACATTAGAGCGCATTAATTGAGTGATAGCAATTGAGTAAAGTGGAATTTAAACAACTTAGTCCGGCAGATTTTTTCTATCGCAACAGGGAATTAGCTGGTTTTGATACTCCTACAAAAAGTCTCTATACAGCTTTCAGAGAGATATTGGAAAACTCTTTGGACGGTGCAGAAATAGGCGGTATTAATCCTGATATATTTATCGTAATTAAAAAGAAAAGTGAAGACGTTTACACGATTTTCATAAGTGATAACGGAATAGGTATTCCTGGTAAAAAAGTACCTAATGCTCTAGCGAAGCTTCTTTTTGGTGGGAAATATGTTGAACGACAATCCAGAGGGCACTTTGGACTCGGAGCATCAATGACCGTCCTATATTCTCAAATTACAACCAATCTACCAACACGAGTATTAAGTTGTACAAGAGGGAGCGATGAAATTGATGAATATCATTTAATGATTAATATCCAGCGAAATGAACCAATCATCAGATATCATGCTAAATTACCCAACAAGAAAAAATGGCATGGCGTAACTGTTGAAGTGAATATCGAAGGAGATTATGGACGAGCGCATCCAAAAATCTTAGAATACATAAAAGCGACAGCAATGGTAGCACCATACGCAAACATAACATTCATAGACGCCTATGGCACGCTTTATAAATTTAATAAAGTGATAGACGAAGTTCCAAAGCTAGGTGAACCAGTATTACCTCATCCAAGAGGAGTCGATACTGAAAAAATGCTTCGATTGTTAAGAGTCGCGAGACAAAGATCAATGAATAAATTCCTTCAAAATAATTTCCAACGAATAGGAGAAATAACAGCAAAGAATTTCCTTAAATTTGTTGATATTAAACCAGACAAAGACCCTCAAAAACTAGAGCACGATGAAATTGTTCGAATAGTTCAAGGAATGAATTCCTTTGAAGATTTTCTCAGCCCCGAAACAAAATGCCTTTCCCCAATTGGAGAGAATGTTCTTACTAAAGGCATAATGAAAGAATTAGAACCTGACTTTGTTACAGCAATTACGAGAAGACCACAAGCATATTCAGGTCATCCTTTCGTCATTGAAATTGCTTTTGCTTATGGAGGAAAAACAATTGAGAGAAGCTCCGAGCCAAATCTATTCCGATTTGCAAATAGAATACCACTACTGTATGATCAGTATGCAGACGTTTCAGCCAAAGTGATTCGAACATTCAACTGGCGAATGTATAAAGTTCCAGATAATGCTCAATTAGCTATCATTACTCATGTTGCTTCTACCAAAGTTCCGTATAGAACTGCAGGGAAAGAATCTATTTCCGATCGAGAGGAAATTGAACGAGAAGTGAGATTAGCTATGCAGGTTTGTGCTAGAAAGCTTCGAGTGTATCTTTCAAGAATTGATAGAGAACATAGACAAGCAATACGAACAAGCATTTTTGAAAAATATGTTCCATACATTGCTCGATTTGCCACTAGACTTAGTGGAAAGAAAACTATTCCCTCTACAGACTTTGTAGTAGGAGGAGGAGAAGCAAAAACTGAAGATCAGAAAGTCAATTCAGGTGTGAAATGAAATGTCAAAACAAAAACCGGAAAATCGTGCAGAAAAAATAAAGCAACAATCATTTGATAAACTAGTTACACTTGGAAATAAAATATACAAGCAACTCCAAGAAGAAAAATATCCTGAATTTGATATGCCATCAAGAACGAGCTCTAATATCTACTATGATGAAAAAACAAGACAATTTTCACTCGGGAAGAAGAAAATTAGAAGATCGTCAAGAAATGTTAGACATCTGAAACCGTTTCTACAAACAATGTTCGTTGCAATGTTCGCTGCTCGAGACCTTTTAGAACCAGGAAGAACAAGCACATTGAGAGATCTGTACTATTCTTCAGAATCAGCAATGGCAAAAATGTTCAAAAACCAATCTGAATCGGACAATATTATCACCGATGTAGAATCAATTATTGGAATGGCTCGAGAGGATTTCAATATTTTTCCAGACGCTCGAAGCACTATTTATGGCGACCTGACTATTTCCTTCAAAGATAAGAAAACTGGAAACAAACGCGAAATTAATCTCACATTTAACCCAGATGGACAAACAATAGGTCCAACAATGGTTAGAAGTGATTTTGTAAAAACATCAGCAAAAAAGGTAATCTGTATCGAATCAGGTGGAATGTTTCAGAGATTAATTGAAGAAGATGCAGATGAAAAATTTGATGCTATTCTTGTCCATCTAGCAGGGCAAGCACCAAGAGGAACTAGAAGAATAATCAGAAGATTAAATGAAGAAATGGGATTACCTGTTTACGCATTTGTAGACGGAGATCCCTGGGGCATTCACATCTACAATGTCATTGCTGCTGGTAGTGCTAGTGCAGCTCATCTTTCTGGTTTAACGACACCAGATGCAGTTTGGATGGGATTAACAGCCACAGATATAACAAGATATGAACTTCCAACAGATCAATTTACTAAAGGAGACACAACTCGTACGGTTCAATTACTTCGTGACCCTCGTTATCAGAAGCCCTATCTTCAAGAAGAGTTAAAGAAATTCCTAAAGCTTAAACGAAAGGCAGAGCAACAATCTCTTACTTCAAAGAGTCTTACTTTTGTTGTTGATGAATATTTACCCGCAAAATTCAAGGAAATTGAGAAATTACAGAAAGCAGGAAAAATCTAACAGTTCTTCCTCATTTATTAAACGTTGGTTTTAAAATAACATCAACGTTTCCTTTTTTTAATTATTATTGGAATTATTACTGAAGTCGGAATGATTAATGAAGCACCAATTGAACCAATAATTATTGCATTTCGCACTGTGTTATCTTTATTTTCGATAATTCTCCAAATGGCTAAAGGAAGAGCAGGTTGAACACTACTAGGATCAACAGTAAAACAAAAGATATAGTCCCCTTTTATGAAAGGGTCATAGATAGAATAGATTTCTTGTTCTTCTGGTTTTGGTTCAGAAATAAATACGAATTCATTCTCATTGTTTTTCCCTAACAAACCACTGACTCCTTTGAATATATTATCATTATAAGCAAGAAATCGATTAGTCGTAAAATCTATTGCTAGGTGCTGGATATCTTCATGAAAAAAAAATACTAACCAAATATCTTAGACAGGTATGTTTTTGTATCTATTTATCGAAGACATATCTTTTTTCTCTTTTTTGTTGTATACTTGCTCAAGAATTTTCTATTATGTAAAATTTTCATCTATTCTTTGTAAATTGAATATATTCATGAAAAAAACACTTTTTTTTAAAGACTAGGTCATCAACTTTCAAAAACAAGTTTTTTTGCCGTTAGAGAAATCGCAAAGTGGATATTGACAAATTATTAGTATTATTTTTTCCCCTCTTTAAATATTTATGACATGGAGAAAAAAATGATTTAAATAAAAAGTTACTTATTATCTATTTAATGGTCATGAGCTCCATAAAATTAGACTCATACACTAAGAAACCTTTCATTGGTTAAATACTAGCACCATCTAAGCTTTATTCTCATTGATGAAAGTTAATGTTTTTTGATGTATCCCTCAACAGAGCTTAAAATTGAACTTTATTTAGAACCAGTATAAAAAAAAGAAGCGTAAGTAAAGTATACTAAATAAGTACACATTAAACTTATAAAAAATAACCAGTGAGAAAGCTTGTCCTCGATTTACTTAAAAGAAGAGAAAAGTACAATAGCGAAAAGATATATTAATATCTAATATCAAATATTGTTTGGAGAGATATTATTTTTCTATTACAAAATAATTGGTGAGTTAATTTGAAAAAGGAATATAGATTATTACAAATTTTAATAATTATAGCATTGCTTTTGACATCTCAAATTCTTTCAGTAATCTCTTATGGACATGATTTTACTTTCCCATTTTATGATTATTCAGAAGGGGATGTAGCATACATTATCAATGATGAGTATCAAGGAATAAATAATACTCAACCATCTATAGATATTAAGTCTTTGAACAATAATATTACTTCATCACAAATAGAGCTTAATTTGTATGGGATACCAATACTTGATCCATCTCACGGTTATAGAATACTAATAAATTGGAATGGGGTGTTAAACTTTAATTATATATATATATTAGAAATTCAGAACTGGAACCTTGCTGTACCCTCCACATCAAATATTACTCTCTGTTTTGCAGGGGGACTAAGTGGTTTTGGTATTTCAAATGGATCATATACTAGGCTTTGTAATAGTTCGGGAACACCTATCTTAACTGAATCCAGGAACAATACTGTGAGTCTAGTTGGAAACTCACTTGTCTTTCCTTTCAACCAAACCTTGATAACAACTCCATCAAAACCTGTCGATGTTCTGGTTGTTACCACATACAATAGTACCACATCAGAAATATCAGGTACTTCAACTTCAGTCATAAAGAAAACATGGATAGATTCAACGGAAGATAAATATATTTTAGATTTGTACAATATGGTAACAGCTCAAATAAAAATTAATCTTGTAATTTTTATTGGTATAATTGGAATAATAGGTACAAGTCAAGTTATTTATTTGAAAAGAAGGAAGTAATTAATTATTTTCTTCTATTTTTTTCTCAATCATCCTCGAAAACTCTGTTAAAAAAATTTATTATTGTGATAGTATTCTTTTCTTTTTAAAAGGTAAAAAATTAAATATTTATAAAAAAATGCTAATAAATTGAGAAGTTTAGTATTACAATTATGTAGTTGATATTCTTCTTGAGGATGTTGTTCGAGAGTTGCGTTTGCGTGATGTTCCTGAACTTCTCTTTCTCCATTCTGAACATAGAATCAAATATTGACTGATCCTTCCGGAATAGAACCTAGTTTGAGGGAAATCTTCCTCTGCAATTCTAGTTCTATATTTGTGTTTTTGCCTCAGTAACTGAAGCTCAAATTGATTTGAGTATTTTTAAACAGGACGAGAGCAGAGAGAAGCCCCCGTCACAGGAAAAGGGAGTTATTTATTTTATAGAGAGAGAGGTTTATGGGATTTGAAGAATAGACCATTCTTCAGTAGAGTAATAGGAATTTAGCTATTTAAAGCTCTAAATGGAATACTTTCTTGTATCTCTTTAAGCTAACCAATTTAATGAGATGGAATCACATCTTGAGAGTGATCTACTTATGTCTCATGGTTCTTATCATCCCCCTTGGAGAGAAACGGAAGAAGACCGAAAAAAGAAGGCATTATTCTTACGGTATGAAATTAGAGAATTACAAAAAGCAGGAAAAATCTAACATTTTCCTGCCACGTTTTCTTTTTTTTCTATCCCGTTTCTGTCTCTCTTCCTATAGGGATTTTTTTCTTTACACTCTCTAATAGCCTTATTAATAATGCAATATCTAGCGATAAAACAATTAGCCCCGATGTTAGATGTAGAAAACCATTTGCACCTATTACCCAATCCATTAAAATATTACTCCAAGGTGGACCAATGGGTAGAATGAGAGCAACAGGTATACACAGTAAAACAACAATAGTGCCTATATATCTAACAGGCATTTTGAATGCTAATGTTAGAAACATAAAAAATATACTGTAAGCTATCACAACTAAGGGGTTGAAATAGAATAATGTCCCTACAAAAACTCCTAACCCTTGTCCCCCATTAAATTTTAACCAGATAGGATAATTATGACCAATAACACATAAACCAGGACCAAGTATACACATGAAGGTATGGTAGATGTTTGATCCATCCAAAGCAATAAAATGTTTTAAAGAAAAAATATGGTCAATAAGTGCAATTGCAAGAGTTCCTTTAAAACAATCAAGAAGCAAGACAATATAACCGAATGTTATCCCAAACGTTCTTACTGCATTCATTGCACCAGGGTTTCCGGTATTGTAATCTCTTAAATCCTTTCCTTTTACTAATTGCCCTAACCAAACAGAGGTAGGTATCGAACCAAGTAAATAGGACCCAATACAGGCTAATATAATCCATAATATATCTATAGCTGCCATTTCTATCATATCGTTGGAAATAGTTGATAATTAGCTTGATTATGAAAAGAGGTTATTTTTAAATGTTGATTACAACCATCATTTTTGAGAAATCGATACGAAATATTTTTTTTGTGCTTATATAAATCAATAATTGGTAAATGATAGCTAAATGTCCGTTTTTCAAAATCAACTTTAAAGAAATTAAACAAACCAAAAAATGGGTTGATTCGTATAATATATAAAGAACTCATTACAAATATTAATACAGTCAATATGAGGGGGAAATAATTCATAATCAAATCAATGTCCTTCACCTTGAAGACAATAAAAAAGATGCAGAGTTAATTGAAGCAATGCTCACGTCTGAGCAAATTGATTTTACTATTTTTCTAGTAGATAATCGTGAAGATTTTCTAAAAATATTGAACGAAAAAAAAATTGATCTAATTATTGCTGATTACAGCCTTCCCTCATTCGATGGTCTCTCTGCTCTAAATTTACTACTAGAAATAAAACTGGACATTCCATTTATTTTTGTCTCTGGTGTTTTGAGTGAAGATGTAGCAATTGAGGCATTACATCATGGAGCAACAGATTATATTGTAAAGTCTAAGTTAGAAAGATTGATCCCATCGATTAAAAGAGTAATTCAAGAAATAAATGAAAGAGAACAAAGAAAAAAAATGGAGGAGGAAATTACTCAACACGAAGCAATGTATCAGAAAATAGGTGAACGTGTTCGAGGTTTTTTAAGGATGGATCTCCCCTCAGGAAAATTCACTTTAGTTGACAAATACTTTGTTGAGTTAAGTGGTTATTCAATGAATGAATGGTATCAAACACCAAATTTTCTTCAAAAAATTATCCATCAAGATTTTCATGAATACTTTAATGAAAACTTCAAGAAAATGCAACAAGGAATTGTACCGAAAGTAATGGAGTATAAAATAATCCGTAAAGATGACAAGGTACGTTGGTGGATACAATTCAATCTTGGAGCATATGATATTGATCAAAAATTAATATCAATGTCAATGATAATTATTGATAACACTGAAATCAAGGAATCACAATTAAAATATCAACACATATTTGAAAATGCTATTATTGGAATCTTTAGAATAGATATTAAAGCTGGTGAAATAACTGATGCTAATGATACAATGGCAAGAATTTTCGGTTATGCATCAATTGATGAATTAAAAAAATATACAGCTAAGATTTTTAGCAATTTTGAAGAACAAAGAGAACCATTTCTTAAAATTATCCGTAATGAAGGTTACGTTTTAGGATATCAGATGCGAGCAATAAAGAAAGACGGAACACCTATATGGATTAATTTATCTGGAAAATTATATCCTAGTGAAGGTTATGTAGAAGGTTTTTTAATCGATATTTCTGATCGGAAAAAAGCTGAAGAGATGCTTGAAAGAGATAGAAGAGCATATCAAATTATGTCTGAAGCAGCATTGCAAGCAGAAGATATACCTGACTTGTGCAATCAAGTTTTAGTTGGACTTGTTGAAAACCTATATTTTGATTTTGGCGTTGTTCATTTGTATAATAAGGAAGAAGAATTACTTGAGCTAGTTGTAACTCATGGGATTACTAAAAAAGTCATTAAAGAAATAGAAAAAATTGCCTTGGATGATCCAGACTGTTTAACAGCAAAAGTTGCTAGAACTAAAAAAGCGATTTTTTCCCCAGATATAAGTAAAAGTAAAAAGTATCATCAGAAGAAGATATCACTTCACTCACCTGTTGTACAAGGTTTTGTTTCTTGGCCTATTTTAAATGCTGAAGGAAA
Source organism: Candidatus Heimdallarchaeota archaeon (assembly GCA_030614005.1). GTDB lineage: Archaea > Asgardarchaeota > Heimdallarchaeia > JABLTI01 > JABLTI01 > JABLTI01. The sequence continues at coordinate 47,935 of JAUWKS010000001.1, forward strand.
TTTACTTGGTACGGTGCAAATTTCATCAAAGAAACCTAAAGAACTACTTGAAGAAGATAGAGCTATCTTTGAAACACTTGTGAAATTCTTCGCTATTGCTCTTGAAAGAAAGTTTGGAGAAAAAGCTCTACAAACGAGTGAAGAAAAGTATCGAAATTTATTTCAAGAAACACCTATAGGGATTTTATCTTGTGATAAAAAAGGAGTCATTCAATCTGTTAATAAAACAGCTCTTCAGATTCTTGGCTCACCTTCTGAAGAAGCAACCAAAGAGATCAATCTGTTAACCTTTCCATTGTTAGTCAAATTTGGAATTTCCAAAGATCTCAAAACGTGTTTGAAAACTGGTGAAATGATTCAGAATGAAAGAGTATATAGTACAAAATGGGGTAAGGAAATCATTCTCCTTTACAAAATATTCCCCATGAAAGATCAAGATGGAAGTATTATAGGAGCTATGTCAACCTTTGAAGACATATCTGATAGAAAACATAATGAAAAATTACTTCTGGAAAGTGAGAGAAGATATAGATTGCTCGCTGAAAACATCACTGATGTTATTTTTACACTAAATCTAAACTGGGAAATCACATACGCTAATCCTGCAATTAAAAATTTAATTGGATACACTGATAAAGAGATATTAGTAAAAAATCTGACTGAACTTCTTAAACCTCATTCATTAGAGTTAGCTTTTAAAACACTCTCAGAAGAGCTTGAAATTGAGGTAGAAGAGGACAAAGATCTTCACAGATCAAGAATAATAGATCTTGAGTTTAATTGCAAAGATGGATCTTCTGTTTTAGTAGAAGCCAAAGTCACTTTTCAACGTGATAATGATGATAAAGTAGTCGGTATGTTGGGTGTTCTCCGAGATATCTCCAGAAGAAAAGAGATGAAAAGTAAAGATTAGTCAATTTTACTTGACACCTTATCAACCATTTTCCATTCACCTTTAATTTTAACAAAATTGTGAAAATCGTAATACCAATTAGCATATTGTAATTTTACACTGGCAATTGTTCCTTCTATTTGAATGGAAAGAATTTTGATAATAGCTTTATCATACCATTCCTTCTTTGCTTTTTCATCTGGAAAGCGTACATGATCAGGTTTCCAGTGATCGTAAAGTTTCTTGCTAGTTTCAACATTGCCTAAAAATAGTCTTGCATCCGGATGGACAACAGAAATCATTTTCTTATAATCTAACTCTCTTGAACCTTCAATATATGTGCTTATCGTTTTTTTAGTTTTTCAAATTCAGTCATAAGAATCCCAATTCACTTAGTTGATAGCAGATAATTAATATTGTCGGTAGTCTTCTTTTGATTTAATTACAAAAATTTATAGTTTCGATTACAGATTAATATTTTATCCTTGAACCTTTCTTTGAGTTCATGGTTTGGCAACACATCCTTTACGGAACAAGGTTGGTGACTCATCACAATGAAGAGAATAACAAAAGTTACAGAACAAACTCTTACAGGGACAAATCTTGTTAATTGGCTTCGGTTGTTGCGAGATAACAAATACAAAATTAGTTGGCGTTATCTTCCTCGAGCTCTTTTTATCAGTTTAATTACTTCTTTAACTGCACCCTTTGCTCTCTACGAAAAACTTCGCTATCGCAAAAAAATTAAACAAACCAAGATTACCAAACCACCTGTTTTTATCATTGGTCACTGGCGCAGTGGTACTACTTTCTTACAGACGTTAATGATTAAGGATCAGCATTTCGCTTATGTTTCAAATTTGCAAGCATTCATGCCTTCAGTTTTCATTAGTGGAGGACGGTTTTTTAAGCATATTCTGAAGCGCCTTATGCCTTCAAAACGAAGAATGGATAATATGAGACTTGGTGTTTACGAACCTCAAGAAGAAGAATATGCTTTAGCAAATCTCACAAATATGTCTCTCTATCATGGCATGGTTTTTCCTCAAAACCTTCGCGAATATTCCAAGTACTGTTCATTTGATGGTCTTCCTGAAAAGAAAGTAGTCAAATGGAAGAAAGTATTCCAGCAGTTCCTTCAAAAAATAACCTATTATTCAAATGGCAAACAGCTCATACTAAAGAATCCTTCAAACACTTTCCGAATTAGGCTTCTCCTTGAGATGTATCCTAACGCAAAATTCATCCATATTTATCGTAATCCTTACGATGTTTATCTCTCTACTTTGAAATTGTACAATGATATGTTTCCTTATTTCTTCTTACAAGATCCCTACACGAATCAGGAAAGTCAAGAATTTATTATTGATTTATATGAAGAAATGTTTATCAAATATTTCGCAGAGAAAGATCTGATACCAGATGGGAATCTCATTGAAGTTAAATATGAAGACTTTGTTCAGAATCCTATCCAAGGTTTACAAACTATTTACCAAAACCTTGGCTTGGAGAATTTTGAAGAATCCTGTGAACATTTCAACAATCATTTAGAATCCGTTAAAGGATACAAGAAAAACAAACATGAGCTTGATGAAAAAATAATTGAAAAGATTTCTAACAGATGGCAGCTTACCGTTCAAAAATGGGGTTACGGTCGTGTTGAACGTGTTGCAAAACGCGTTGAACGTAAAGGCACTCGTTTAGAAAAACGGTTTGAAAGAAAAGAAAAACGCTCAGAACAAGATGGTTCTTCCACTCACTTCTTCTTGCAGGACTAGAAGTCCAGTTCGGTAATGACATACTTAGGTGGTAATTACAAGCAGGTTAAGCCTTTCGCCCGAAGACTCAAAGTGACGATTTTTAGTGTTCATTTGGATATGTGATTAGTGATTATAATATAAGACTTTAAAATGAAGGATGAGTATAATAATATGAGAGATAAATATGTCTAAAACAAATTTCACAGCACTTATTTGGGAAGAAGAAGGAAGCTATGTTTCAAAATGTCCCGAAATCGAAATCGCATCTGCTGGCGATACCCCTCAAGAGGCTCTTGAAAACTTAAAGGAAGCAATTGAGTTATGGCTTGAAAATGCAAAAGAGCTAGGATTCCTTGATGATTATTCACTAATATTTTCTACTAAGCAAAAATTCACAAGCCAAATTGAGATGGACATATGACAAAATTACCAACTATTTCTGCAGCTAAATTAATACGCAAGTTGTTAAAAGCTGGTTTTCAAGATGCTCCAAAAAGAGGGAAAGGTAGTCATCGAGCGTTAATTAGAAGAGATAAAGAAGGAAAACACATCTTGTCATCATTCCTATGAGAGATGCTATTCCAAAAGGAACTTTGCTTTCTATTATAAAACAAAGTGGTCTCTCACGAGATGAGTTTATCAAATTATTGAAATGAAAAACACTTATTCAAATTTAATCGAATCTAGCCTAGTCTAAGCCTGAGAAATAAAATAAAAATGCAGAAACTTTCAATTTCAAATTAATTTAACTTTCACAAAAGAAAATAAAAAATTAATCAAAAGTGTAGAATCACTGCACCCACTTCTTCTTGAAGGTCTAGAAATCCAGTTCGGTTATGACACGCTTAGGTGGTAAGTACAAGCTGGATGAGCATTTCGCCCGAAGACTCGACGCGCGTATATAATCGGAGAATGCATTGGAGAACTATAATGAGTGAAAGAGTTAATGTAAAAAAATTAAAAAAGCTGGGTAGAAAAGTCAAAAACAATAACACTTTGAGGAATTACATGGTCATTACAATACTAACTGGTGGATCTAGAGGTGACACGGAACCATATATAGCTCTCGGTAGTGCATTAAAGAAAGCAGGATACAAAGTTAGAATAGCAACCTTTGAAAAATATGAGAAATCTGCAAAAGAATATGGTTTAGATTTTTACCCAATTAAAGGGGATGTATCTGCTGTTGCTTCAAGTGATGACCTGCAAAGTGCAATGAAAGCAGATAATCCTATCAAGGTTTTATTTAGCTTTAATAAAATGAGATCTTATGTTTATGATTTGCAAGAACAATACTTTGAAGCTTGCCAAGGTTCTGAAGTAATAATCTATCATCCTGGCATGCCTATAGGTTATTTCGCTGCAAAGAAACTAGGCATTCCCAGCATATTTGCACCACCCTTTCCTATGACTCCTACTTCTGATTTCCCCTCATTAATCTTCTACAAAGCACCGCGTTTAGGTAAAAGATTTAATTTGTTCTCTCACAGAATGCTAGAACGCATCATGTGGTTTGCATCCAAAGCACCACTAAAGCAATTTTGGAAGAAGAAATTCGGTAAAAAACCAAAGAACTTCACAAGTCCATTCAAAGAACAAAATTCCAAAGATAATCCTACGATCATTTCATGTAGTCAACACGTTTTCCCTAAACCAGCTGATTGGTCAGATCATGTTCATATCACCGGTTATTGGTTTTTAGAAGAAAAAAGTGATTGGAAGCCACCTGAAGAGTTACTTTCTTTTTTGGAAAAAGGAAATCCACCCATATACATTGGATTTGGCAGCATTAAGGATAAATCAAAAGCTGAAGAAACAACAAGAATGGTACTTGACGCATTACAAGAAACAGGCTATCGTGGTATAATTGCCCTTGGAGAGAAAGGTATGGTAGAATTGGATGATTTAGCAGATAATGTTTTTGTTCTTGAGAGAGCACCACATTCATGGTTATTCCCAAAAATGGCTGCGGTCATCCACCATGGAGGGGCTGGAACAACAGCTGCAGGTTTACATGCAGGTGTTCCAAGTATAATAATCCCATATACAAATGATCAATTTGCTTGGGGATTAAGAATAGAAGAATTGGCTGTTGGTTCGAAACCCATACCGAGGAAAAAGCTTTCATCGAAAAAATTAGCTCAAGCAATTAATTTTGCTCTTACAGAGGAAATAAAACAAAACGCAAAAGAACTAGGCAAAAAAATTTCATCAGAAAATGGTGCACATATAGCTGCTGAAATTGTAGGTAATCTACTTAAGTAATACACGAGCAATTCCTCTCAACTTCATCATAGTTTTCTTTCTTTATCAATTAAGATTATGGATATATAAATTTTAATAATTGAAATGACCCACAAAGTGAGTCGTTCTGCAAGTTGTAATTATCAAATGATTGTTTTACCAATCATCAGGTGTTGTTAGTCCAGAACCAGTTATGAATAGAACTGTTTTGTCACTTTTATCTATAAACCCTGATTCAGTCAATTTTATTGCTGCTGCTATAGTAGCTGCTGCTTCTGGTGCAACCATAATCCCTTCTTTTTTAGCGAAATCAAACATTGCATCCTTAATTTCAGTATCATCTACTGCTATTGCGGTTCCATTTGATTCTCGGAGTGCATTCAAAATGAGATAATCGCCTATTGCTCCTGGCACTCGTATTCCTGCAGCAAATGATTTTGCATTCTCCCATAGCTTTGCAAATTTATCTCCTTGATGAAATGCTCTGACCATTGGTTGACACCCGCTTGGTTGTACAGCAATCATTTTTGGTCGCTTACTATCAATAAGACCCATCTGTTCCATTTCATCAAATGCTTTCCACATACCAACTATTCCTGTTCCGCCCCCTGTTGGATAGATAATCACCTCTGGTAATTCCCAGTTAAATTGCTCTGCAAGCTCTAACCCCATTGTTTTTTTTCCTTCAACACGGTAAGGTTCCTTTAGGGTTGACATTGAAAACCAGCCATGTTTCTCCCCTGCAGCTTTTGCTTTGGCTCCAGCATCGCTGATTAATCCCTCAACTAGTGTTAATTCTGCACCCATTGCTTCTATTTCTTTCTTGATAAATTCTGGAGTATCTACAGGAACAAAAATATGTGCTTTTGCTCCTCCATGAGATGAGTAAGCAGCTAATGCAGCTCCAGCATTTCCTGCACTTGGTAAAACGTATTCCTTTTCTCCCAATTCTAATGCTTTAGCTACTGCTGCACATAAACCTCTACTCTTGAATGTACCAGTAGGGTTCTGTCCTTCATCTTTAATGTAAAGATTATTTAAACCAATTTTCTTTCCAAAATTGTTTGTTTCAATAATCGGTGCCCAACCCTCGCCCAGAGTAATACGATAGGTGGGATCTATCACTGGCATTATTTCATTCCATCGCCAAATATTGTATACTTTTCTCAACTGAATTGATTGTTTTGAAATTGTTTCTTTTGCCTTTTCTAAATCATAGCGTGCATATAGTACTTTACCGCAGGCATCACAAAGAGTGTTTATTTCTTTATGAGAAAATTCTTTCCCACAATTTGTACATTCTAACTTTGTTATTACAGAACCAGAATAAGAGCTAATCAGTATCACCAATCTAAGTAAAACCAATTAGGAAATATTTAATGTTTTTCTATGTTTTAGAAATGAATAATTATAACAATTATTTCTTTACTTTCTCTTTTTTGGAATCTTAGGTGGGAAAGATGAGGCATATGTAAAGGAGCGTTCTATCCATTTTTCTAATCTAGGAATTTCCCTACAAATACTTTCAGTGAGTATCATATATTCTCTCATTTTTTTCCCCTCGAGAGGTTCGAAGTGTTCAGAATCAGGATCCTCTTCTTGTATTACTTTTCTATCTTCCTCTGATAATCTTATAAAAATAGTATCTTCGTGAACTCCTGCAAACATGTTATTATTTACGAAAAAAGTTGGACTTCCAAACATTTTCTTTTGAGTGCAATTATAAGGTTGGATCATGGTATCCAGAAGAGACATCAATTCTTGGTTTGGTTTCTTCCATTTACCACACATTTTCTTCCAACATACTCCTTAGAATCCTTCTGTAAGCCAGGGTTTCTTCATCGGGAACCATTTATCTAAAAGAGCAATATCTGCTTTCTTTGATTTATTTATCCAATTAAATGGTCCAAGATCAGTTGTAGGCAATATTCCAAAAACCAATGAGGTTAACCCTTCAATAGTCATTTCCGTATCTGCAGGTTTATCGCCCAACCCATCAACTTTGATTTTATTCTTTTCAGCAGTTAGCTCAAAAGTTTGATTATTGTTTGAAATGTGGTTATCAGTAATCCTTAGTTTTATTTGACCATCAGTCGGTACTTCCATACCTTGTAATGTTTCTTTTACATCAACTATTCTTGCCATAAACACTGTATGTGGATCTAATTTAGTGGTGTAATAATTCTGTAACCAAGTATAGTGATCAGATTCGTTTGGGTTCATCGGAATAGCTACCTCAATTATCTGATCAGTATGCAGGAAAAGGTAGTTGAACAATGCATGCCTTGCATATGGATTTAAAGTAAACATTTCACTTATGGTTATTGATCCGTCTTCTGCCCAATCAAAACCTGTGCTAAATCCTTTGCTTCGGTATCGTATGAATCCCTCAGGTTCTTTCTTTTCATTAAATGCTACAGCAACCCACATTGGTGATGGTCCAATGTATTCTTTCCATCGTTTTTCTGAACGTCGGACTGCTCCATGAATGTTTTCAACTGCTTTTGTATGAATTGACTTGTATATATCAAATGCTTCTGTGTGAGGCAATCTTTCAACGGTGTATCCTTTTGGCAGGTGTTTCCATTTACTGAAATATTTTGGATTTACTTTCATTTTTACAAAAGGAGGAGCATTTACATAGCCAAAAGTTGCGTAGAAAGTATCTTTGAACGGATAGAGAGTGGATACAGAATATTTCTCATCACTCATTTTTTTGAGCAGATAATTCATTATTTCTCTAACGTATCCTTTTCTTCTGGTTACAGGGTCGCTAACAACCATAGCAATTCCGCCCATTTTCAACCATTTTCCTCGAACATTTTGTTCAAAGGGGATACATCTAGTATTTGCTACAACCTTATTATCTATCTCGAGACAATAATTCTCATCAAAAGTATATTCGTATCTTAACCAGAAACGATCCTTAGCGGCATTTGCATCGTACCCGTAACAATAACCATTCAATTCATTTATTCTGTCAAAATCCTTCAAAGTGGCTTGTCGCACTTGCATATTTTTCATCTCATACATATTGTACTAAATGCTAAATTTTGGAATCTCTTGAAGCCTTATCCCAGAGATCCTTCGAACTCAATCTAAATATCTGTGCCTTCTCTTCTAAGTAAGCGTAAACTGTTCCATGTTTTGCTCCACCCAACAACATGTAAACTGCTTCCTTGGCTACTTTCAATCGTTCATAATGACCAATTATTGCTACGGTGTATCCATAAACCGAAATACGTGTTCCTGTTGTTTCTTCAACTACCTTCCGGGTTCTTCCTTCCCGACCGATAATTCTTCCTCGGAATCGTTTTAGTCTATTTTGATTATCTCCAACAATTAGTTTTAAATTAATTATTTCAAAATAAATATCATCATCTAACAAAATAAATGCCGCATCGGGGTTGAAGCCTCGTGCTACAGCATACACAAAATCTCTTGCCTTTATTGCTAGGAAAGGGTCTTCTGCATTTGGGAGAGCAATTACTTCAACATCACCAGAAGCGCTATCAATTACAATTTTGACTCCTGCATCAACTTCGAGCCTTTTTTTCACACGCCCTTTCGGGCCTATGAGTGCGCCTATCCTATCTTTTGGTATTGTGATGTAATATATACTGGTATTTTCACTGTCAAAACTCACTGAGTTTACACCTAATTCATTTTTTTTCTTTTTCCCTCTTAATCATTTTGATGAAATTGATTTGTAGGATAAAGATTTTGTTTAGTATTAATCTAGAACGTTTTTACCTGATCAGAAGGAGGTTCGCCTACTAGTTTTTCAAATAATTTGTCTGGATCTTGCACTTTCGCTCCTTGCGAATAAAAGTATCGAGTAATATTATTAATATCTCGATAGAGAAAAATCTCTGCATATGGGTGATCTACTAACACCGCTTGAGAAATATCTATGAAATAAACTTTTGGAGTATAGATCATATTATATTCGGACAAATCTGCGTGCACTAAATTAGCTTTTGTGTAGAGCTTTCTCAAATTTACTAGCACTTCTTTGTAAGTTGCTTGAGGGTCTTCTAACACTTCTTCCTTCATTATTCGATACGGCAATCCTTTCTTGCCAATGAATTCCATAACGACAACATCTTTGAGACAAGCAATGGGTTTTGGAACTGTAACTTTGGCTTTCAATGCACGAGATAAATTCTTGAATTCTTTTTTAGCCCAGGCATACACAAATGATCTTTGATCACGTTTTATTCGATTAAATCTTGGATCACCGATAATATATATTTGTAATCCCTTGAAAATATTAGTAGATGTTCTATAGATTTTTATTGCTAATTCGTCTCCTTCAGGAGAATAGCCATGGTAAACATTTGCTTCCTTTCCTGTTGAGATAACTCCTGTCATAAAATCGATTATGTTTCTTTTGCGTAAATTGAAGAGAGTCGTTCGTGTTTCTACATCTAATACTGATTCTACGACCTTGCGAGCATCTGTGTCTTTTATTTTAATCCTTTGTTCATCAATGTATTTAATTTGCAGATTATCTGCATCTCTTAATTCACGGTCTAATTCAATATTTTCTTCAATATCTAGCAACGGTTTATCGAGAAATTCTTCATTATCCTCTTCCTCTACTACTTTTGTTTTCTTTCTACCTTTAGAGGCTGCTTTTGTTGAGATTTTCTTCTTCTTAGTTTTAGAGGGTTTTTTTGAAGAGTTTGTCATATATTCTTACATCCTTCTTTCGAAATAAACCTTTCTCAAAATACCTTAGTTGTAAGAACATTAACACATTGATAATAGAAAAACAAGAATATTTAATTAATCTAATTTAATATAACCATTCTTTTCAAGCCAATTTGCTTGATTGTGATTATAACGATATACTAAATCTGCTCTCGTATCTTCTTGCAAGCCATACCAAGGCATGACACTTACAATATCATTTTGTCTACACCAAAGTCTCTTACGATATTTACCTGGAATTCTGACAACTCTTGTGAGACCATCATTACATCGTACTTGTAGACGATCTGCGCCGAGAATCTGTGTAACAATACCGAGTTTTTCGCCTACCTTTGGCATTCTCACTCTAATATATTCTGTTTGACCTGTTGGCCCTACGATTGGAATTGCTTTCGAATAGACAGCTCCATCGTCTCTTCTTTTTCTTCGTCTATTTCCGCCTTTTTTAGGCTTCGTTGATTTTTTTTGACTTAAGTTATTCACTTTCCTTTTGATTTAACTTTAATCCAAATGCTATTATCTCACTAAAAAGTCTTTGGATAACAAAGCAAGGTTCCTCATTAAGAAATTAACAATTAATTGTTGTGTTTGACCACAATCCTTTGCTATGTAGTGAAAAAGAATCATATTTACCGGCAAAACTAATTATTTTACAGAAATACTGATAGGAGAAAAAATTATTATAGGTATGCTCGAATAATGTACAAGTTTAATACAGTGAGAAAATAATGAACATATAGGGGACTGTATTCATGCAAAGGGAACAATGCAATCTCAATGGGAATTCGGAAGCGGAAAACGTATATCTTTGTAAGATATTACTATTTACTAAAGATGCACGTGAAGTTGCTGAAAAACTCAAACCACTATCAGAAAATTCTGTAAGCACTAATTGTCTTAATACGATTGGTATGTATCCACTAGTAGAGCATATCCAAACGCCTCTAGGAACGCTTGCAATGTCCATTTGGATAATTAATACTGAAGAAAGATTTTCCCAATTCAGGATGGGTTATTATTCAGGAGCATCACAATCTATCGTTTTATGTAGTGATCAAGAAGAACTAGACAACTTCGAACGATTATATCTCATGACCCCAACAGGTGTTCCTACAACAGTTTTAGCAAAAATTAACAATGATAATGAAATTCCCCTCGATCAAGAAAATTTCCTACTAGCTAATGAATCATTATTTGAAAACCAAGGACGAATAATAAATTATCGAAATATTGCCGATTTGCAGTCAATTAGAACAATTTTCAAAGATATTGGCAATAAAATATCTGAGGATATTGCTTCAGGACAATATCACACATTTACGCCAGACTTAGTTTCTCCATCCAATATTTACAGATTCTATAACAAGGAATCATTTGATAAAGTTCAACAACTAGTTGGCAATCTCGGATATGAATTAAATGAAAGAGGCATTGTAAGTATTTCAAAATCCGAATTTTCCTTTGAGGTCGATTTCTATCGAAACCAAGTTACAGCTTACATTAGTAGTTGCTTACATTGTGAAAAGAAGTGCAAGCATTATAGAAAACTCTGTGTAATTGAAGAGGATCAAGGTTATTCTAACAAAATACATTTCGATAACCTCAGAGCATTGGCAATTTTGTACTCGATTCATGATGGTGATTTTGAAAAATTACAAGGTAAGAGTGAGAAAGAAGATATTGATTTTCAGCTTCAGCGGTTGAAAAATCATTACCTAGTTAATTGTAAATTCGAACAAGAAGAGAGAAAATTCCAAAAACAATCACTAAAAATTTCCCAATTAAAGAGAAAGAAATCAAATTGATGTAAGCTATTGCAAAAAAGTTTAATTTAGGTATTTTTATTCATTCACAAAGCATCTTATAGATTAAGAATAGTGTTTTATAGTTAATTAGTATACAAAAAATGGTGAAATGAATGAGTATACAAAAAGAAAATGTTATTCCATTTATTATTGATTCTCGTCGCGATAATTTAGTGCCAATTGAGGCTGAGTTGGCTTTTGTTGTTGGAGTAGTAGGAGATAAGATAAAAAAGGGAGGGTTATTTAAAAAAGCTAAAGAACGGTTGACTCAAGTATCAAAGTTTTATTGGCGTTTAACTGTTGATACCTATGCCCGTCGATTAATCTTAGTTGATTCATTAGGGTTGTATGGTGGTGGAACGGGCATTCAAGATTTGCCTCTTGCAAATGTTGAAGCACACATAAAAGCCATTGATGATGCAACTACACTAAATGCATTTTCAAATAGTCTTAGTGAAGCAAATAATATGCTTGTGCTCTCTACAATAGAATATCCTGTTTTTGATAAACATTTCACTAAAACAACACTTGATTTAGCAAGAAACAAATCGAGTGAAGATATGATTGACACACCATTGATTTTACCCTCATTTGAAAATACTATTAGTACTGATTTCCTTGAATCTCAAACAGAGGTCACCAGGTTACAAGAAATTCAAGAGATACTACAAGAAATGACTCAAAATTGGCTTGCAGATATTAATGATAAAACTGATTCAATTGAAAGGGAATATGCTAATAGAATTAACCATACTCAGGAAGATGTTGAAGAACGTGTGGAAAATTTTGAAGAGCGACTGAATACCTATATTGATTCTGACCTTGAAAAAGCAAATAGCGCAATTTACAAATTACTCTCTAGATTTGAAGGAAGTACTCTAGGATTGACAGGAATTATTACTCCTCTACAAGAAGAGACTCGAGATATTCTACGCAATATTCCATCTACTGAAACACCAAAATTCCAAGCAAATATCTCAGCTTATCTAAAGAAAGCTAAAAATCAGATTGGAAAAATTAATGCGAAGGTAAAAGATGTTGATAATGAAAGAAAGCAATTAGAAAAAGCTCTCATGTCCATAGCGCAAACACATCTTAACAATAAACAAAAAGCAAATGAAGATTTTGAGAGAAATAAATCCTCTGCACTCTCTCAAGTCGATGAGTTACAAGTTAAAAGAGATCGATCTCTTTCAAATCTTCTAGATCAAAAGGAATCTATTAAACAAAATACAGACGAAATGATAAATAAAATTGAAACAATGATCAAAAATCGTTTCGAGTTAGCAAAAAATGCTACTGTCAACCAGTCAGGAAACATTCCTACTGATATTATCATTTCAGCATTTTTGGTAAAGTTTCAAGATAAAGACAAATCAAGATATTTTGTAATACCTCCTTTAGCTAAACCTCGTAGTCGACATATTGACTATCCAAATGCTGAAAGGGATTCTGCTATTTCGGGAGGGAAAGAAACAGCTGACAAATTAGCTGCCGAAATAGTTTTTAATCGAAGATTAAAATCATCATTTGATGCTTTGAATGCAACAAATTATATTGCGACAGGTGAATTTGCCGGAGCAGTTCGACAAGGATTAGCCTATCTATTGGAAAACAAAATGATTGGTAAAAAAAACTCTAAAAAGATTGTTGACTTGTTAAATGATCTTGGGTTTTAATGAACTAGAAGTGATTGAGTATGGTCAATGAAAGCAAAATCGTGATTGTTGGTGGTGTTCCTGGTGTTGGAAAAACCACTGTAATCAATCTAGTTCTAGAGCTTGCTAAAGCAGAAAAAATGAAAATATTAACAATTATTTTTGGTTCTGTTATGATGGAAATTGCTTCTGAATTATTCAATATTCAAGATAGAGATAAATTACGTAAATTGCCTTCAGATAAACAGAAAATTATTCAAAAAGAAGCAGCTATTAGAATAACCGAACGTTCATGGCATAAAATGACCATCGTTGACACTCATTATACAATTAAAACTAGAACAGGTAAATACTTGCAAGGCATTCCAAGTTGGGTTTCAAATGCCTTAAAACCTAAATTACTTGTAATAATTGAAACAAATCCAGAAGATATCTCTAAACGTAGAGATGTTGATGATTCGCGTTTACGAGATGAAGAAAATATTGATCTTCTCAAAGAACACCAAGAAGTAAATCGAACATCAGCTATAACCATCTGTCAAAAAACAGGAGCATTGCTTGCAATAATCAAAAATAAACAAGGGCAAGCTGATGAAGCGGGAGCATCACTCTTTAGATATTTGAAAAGCATCTAATTTCTGTTTTTTTACCTAATTTAAGGTAAATTTCCGCTTTTTTTTTAAGGAAAAACCATAAAAATTAAAAACAGTCTTATATTATATGGTCATAAAATAAGCTGATGATTTTAAAATAATAAAACAGGTTGAAATACAAATGGCAGGAATATGGTTAATAGGAGCTTATGGAGCTGTATCAACAACTACCTTTACAGGTATAGCAGCAATAAAAGCTGGCGCTGCTCCAAGAGTTCAATCAGGAATAGTCACAGAATCACCTGAGTGTGATCCAATACGCAGTAAGTTTCCAATCGAAGATATAAACCTCGGTGGAAGTGAAATACGATTTCTAGATAAGAATGCTTATCAAGCATCTGAAATTATTTGGGAAGAAAATTATCATTTTCGAAGAAAATATCTCGAGGCAGCAAAGAATGAGCTTTCAAAAATAAAAGCAAAAAAAGGGACAGCTATTAATGGTGGTCCCGGAGTGGAGGCAATAGGAAAACTAGAGACATTAGAAGATGATGGTCTTACTCTAAAAGAGATTGTAAAAAAACTCATGAAGGATTTTGAAAGTTTCAAGAATAAGAATGGGGAAGTGTGTGTTATGAATACTTCTTCAACTGAACCTCATATTATGCTTACTGAAGAACATCAAACACTCGATGGATTTGAAGGTTTAATTGATGGAAATAAAGCTGAAAAAGTTACTGCGAGTATGCTCAACGCTTACGCCGCATTAAAACAAAAAATTCCTTATGGAAACTTTACTCCGTCCCATGGAGCATCTTTTCCAGCTTTAAGAGAATTAGCACAGAACCAAAAAGTACCATATTATGGAGATGATGGAAAAACAGGCGAGACTTTAATGAAAACCACACTCGCTCCCATGTTCAAAATGAGAAACTTGAAAATCCTTGGATGGGCAGGATTCAATATTTTGGGCGACTTGGATGGTGTCACTCTAAGCAAAGATGCAAATAAAGCTAGTAAAATTGAAAGTAAAGACAAAGCAATCAGCAGCAGTATAGGTTATTCTCCTTTCTCTATTACTGAAATCAAATACTTCCCACCACTTGTCGACCACAAAGTTGCTTGGGATTACATTAGCTATCGAGGCTTTTTAGGCCAAAAAATGGCTTTAACATTTACCTGGTTAGGCATCGATTCTATTTTAGCTGCACCAATTGTTATTGATATTGCCAGAAGTCTTATGTTTGCAAAATCCAGAGGCGAATTCGGTCCTATTCATGAGCTCGCTTTCTTCTTTAAACATCCAATTGATGATATAATTGGCAATACTTTCATCCAACATGATATATACATGAAATGGGTAAATGAAGGCACTAAAATTAATGTAGAAGAAATGCAAGTAAAGCTTGTTCAATAATAATTTTTACTAAAGGAAAAGTTTTTTTCCTTTAATCTTTTATTTTTTTTCAATCTATACGAATGAAAGCATAGTTATACATTAACAATGAAAATTGATTATTATTGCGTGGGATTATGGTTAATGACTAACAATTCTGATAAACATCAAGTACAATTATCAAACAATGAATTGCAAACGCTTCTTGAATCAAATATGCGTGAAAAGCGAATACAAGTTATTCACTATTTGGTACAGACTACCAGTTCACAATCAGTGGACATTTTGTCAAAATTAGCACTTTCAGATCCAGATCCTTTAGTTAGAGAATTCGCAATAATTGGTCTTAGTAATTTCCAATTTGAAGAATATATAGAATTTTTTGCTAAAATTTATCGTTCTTACATAGAAGAAAAGAGAGCTGTCAAAGTCAGAGCAATTTGGGCTCTGGGAAAAAGAGATTCCTTACTTGCTTTCAATGTTTTGATGAAAGGACTTAGAGATGAGAATATTGAAATTCAGTACTGGAGCATTCAAGGATTACTTAAACAGACAACTCCTTTTCCATTTAAAGAAATTGAAGAGTTGCTTTTTTCAAATAAAAGTCATCTCATTCGTCAAACCATCACTTGGGCATTAGGAATAGTTAAAGATAAAAATACAGTAAAAATTTTGATTGACGCATTAATCAAAGACAAAAACGCTCACGTTCGAATGAACGCTGCTTGGGCATTGAGAAATATCAAGGACCCAGTATCGATTTCAGGACTTTGTTATGCGTTAAACAACGAAGTTAATGAATTAACAAAAAGACAAATTGTTATTACTATTGGAATAATTTTAGATAGATCGAAAGCACAAATAGCGCAAAATGCTGATGAGCTAGTTAACATCAGAAAGGAAGCAATCTCGGCTCTCTCACAGAGAATTCAGAGGGATAATTGTTATTATGTTCGAAGAACTTGTGCAGAAGCTCTTGGAAGAATCGGTGATAAGCAAGCTGTTTCTATATTAATTCAAACATATGCCTCAGATGTTAATAAGTTCGTACGAAGGGAAATAGCAAATGCTTTAGGAATTTTTGGTGATGAACGTGCTCTCCCTGTTCTAAGAAAATCTCTAAGAAGTCATTATAAGCAGGTTGTAAAAGCTGCGAAGACTGCTATTGAAAGAATAGAGTCAAATAGTGGGAAAAATTAAACATTCATATTTGATTGAATTATTAACAAAACCGAAATAGTTTTATGTGTAACCATTAGAAATTAGACCATTAATCTAATGTTGTGATCTTTGGTTATGCATCCACTCCTACGAATTGTTAAATATATGAAAAAGAAAACCCTCTTTGCTATAGGAGTTGTTATTTTTACTGCAATATTGGATTCTGCTTTTACTCTTGTTAGTCCCTATATTATTAGAGAAATAATAAACAGCATTTTTTATGAAGAAAATTTTGTTTTAAGATTCAATGCCTTAAAATTATGGATTCCTATTCTTATCGCAATTGGATTTTTAGCATCTATCTTCCGGTTCGTTCAAAGATACATTAATGAATATATTTCTCAAAATGTCATCTATGATCTTCGAAATAGATTGTACACAAAAATTCAGAAACAATCTATTGATTTCTTCGATCGTATGGAGACAGGGCAGTTAATCTCAAGGGGAACAAGTGATGTAGAAGCTATCCGAAGATTACTTAGTATCGGTTTACGAATCTTCCTAAGATCAATCTGTTTGTATACTGGCATTTTTATTATTGTTGGTTTGATGGATTGGCAATTAATGCTCATTTTCGTAGGATTTGCACCAGTAATGTTTATTTCGATGTTTATGTATGCTAAAAGGATTCGTCCATTAATGAGACAAATTCAGAATAAATTTGGTGATATGAATTCTGTTCTAGCAGAAAATGTTTATGGTTCAAGAGTTGTAAGAGCGTTTGCTGCAGAGAAATTCGAAAATGCGAAATTTGAAAATGAAAATGAGAAATATTTGGAACTTAATTTAAGATTAGCAAAATTGCGTGCTTATATTAATACCATTTTTCCATTGCTTTTAACAATAGGCTCATTTCTCATTCTATTATTTGGAGGAAGAGGCGTTCTTGCTGGAACACTCGTGGGTGGAATAGGAACTTTAGTTGCTGTGAATAGTTATCTAATAATGATGCGAATGCCAACGAGATTTATGTCCTTTGCTATTTTGCACTTGCAGGAAGGAACAGCATCGCTTAACAGGATATTTGATGTAATAGATATGGAAAAGAAAATTACTGAAAAAGAAGATGCTATAGAACTACCGGAAATTATAGGTAAAATAGAATTTAAGGATGTTACTTTCACTTATACCGAAGGAGATCCACCTGTTTTAAACAAAATTAATCTAACAATTGCTCCTGGAGAAACTATTGCATTCTTAGGAACCACCGGTTCAGGTAAAAGTACGATTGTTAGTCTAATTCCAAGATTTTATGATCCAAACGAAGGCGCAGTTCTCATTGACGATGTAGATATACGAGATGTCAAGATTGAGCCGTTCAGAAGACAAATAGCAATAGTTCAGCAAGAAGCATTTCTCTTTGCTAAAACAATCAGGGAAAACATTGCTTTTGGTAAACCAGATGCCTCGGAAGAAGAAATTCTGCGAGTGGCAAAAATCGCTCAAGCTCATGAGTTTATTACCTCTTTCCCAAAGGGTTATGATACAGTAGTTGGTGAACGAGGATTAACCCTCTCAGGTGGGCAGAAACAACGATTAACAATTGCTCGAGCATTACTTCTTAAGACGCCTTTACTAATAATGGATGATTCATCAAGTGCTTTGGATTTCGAGACTGAAAACCAATTTCAAGTTGCAGTTAGTGAACTAATTAAGAACAAAACAACTCTAATCGTCACTCAGAGATTGTCAACAATAAAGTTTGCAACCAAAATTGTTGTAATGGATAGAGGAAAAATTGTTGAATTAGGCAAACATGATGAGCTAATGAGTCAAGGTGGACTCTACAAGCATCTCTATGAAACTCAGTTAATCGATCAACAAGATGCTAATGTATCTTTCAATAAATTGAATTCAACACCAAAGGGTTCCGTTGATTCAGCAATAGATAATGGAGGGCACAAATAATGGGTTTTGGAAGAGGCGGTCATTTTGATTCCTTGATTGAAGAAGAAGAACAAAAAGAGCGAGCACGAGTAACCTCGGATAAAAAATTGGGTAAATGGATTCTTGGTTATCTGAAAGACT
Organism: Candidatus Heimdallarchaeota archaeon; assembly: GCA_030614005.1. Lineage (GTDB taxonomy): Archaea > Asgardarchaeota > Heimdallarchaeia > JABLTI01 > JABLTI01 > JABLTI01. The sequence goes on from JAUWKS010000001.1 coordinate 66,248, forward strand.
ATAAAGGAATGGTCATTCTAGCAATAATTCTTGTAGTAATTAGTGCAGTAATTAGTCTTATTGCACCACAAATTTTGCGATATATTATAGATGGTGTTCTAGGAGATAAATATCTTTTATTTGCTGAAGACAGAGATAAGTGGTTATTAATCTTAGCGCTATCCTTACTTGCTGTTGCGATCATTAGCTCTGTTATAGATATCTTTAGGATTTTCATCCTATACAAAATAGGATATCATACTGTTAAAAAAATTCGAACAGATTCATTCAATCATCTTCAGAGCCTCTCAATGAAATATATTGACCAACAAGAAACAGGTCGACTTATTTCCAAAGTAACAAACGATTGCGATAAAATTAACGAACTTATGAGTGGTGGAATTATTACCTCACTAATAGATTTCATAACTTTAATTGGTGTAAGTATTGTTTTACTCTGGATGAATTGGGAATTGGCACTCTGGGTGTTTCTATTTTCAATCCCAACAACACTTATCATCAGTTGGTCTTTTAAAAAGCGAGCACGAAAAGCGTATCGCAAAACAAGAAAGACAATTGCGAATGTTACAGCTAATCTTTCTGAGAGTATTTCCGGAGTTAAAATATCGAAATCATTCAGTAGAGAAGGAAAAAATATTAAAGATTTTGATGCAGTAAATAAAGAAAACAGACAAGCTAATATGAAAGCAATTGCAGTATTTGCAACTACTTTTCCACTTTTCAATTTCCTAGCTGTAGCAGTAACAGGATTTGTTTACTTTTACGGTGGTTGGACAATGATGTTCGATTCTATGCATGTTCCGCTAACAATTGGTGTTGCATTAGCTTTTACTTCATATGTAGGTATCTTTTTCAGGCCGATTCTCAATTTAACAATGTTCTATAATACTTTCCAATCAACTATGGCAGCGACAGAGCGAGTTTATGAATTGAATCACATTGTTTCAGATGTTGTTGAAAAAGAAAATGCACATGAATTACCAGAAATAACTGGTCAAGTGAAATTCAAGAATGTTGTTTTTGGCTACAAGGAAAACGAACTTGTCCTCAATGGCTTTAGCTTGGAAGTCCAAGCTGGAGAAACAATAGCTATTGTAGGTCCAACCGGTGCCGGAAAAACAACAATAATCAATCTTCTTGTACGTTTTTATGAGATACAAGAAGGATCAATATCTATTGATGATCATAATATTCAAGATGTCACATTGGATTCCCTTCGTCGTCAAATCGGTGTTGTATTACAAGACCCCTATTTATTTTCAGGAACTATTGCAGAAAATATTGCTTATAGTTTAAAGGACGTTCCTATGGAAGCTATCCAACAAGCAGCTAATGCAGTTAATGCAGATGAATTCATTGATAGAATGCCCAATGGATATAATACTGATGTAGGTGAACGTGGGGGCAAACTGTCAGTAGGTCAAAGGCAACTTATTTCCTTTGCTCGAGCATTATTACCAAACCCAAAAATTCTTGTGTTAGATGAAGCAACATCCTCAGTTGATCCTTACACGGAAATTATTATTAAAAGAGCATTAGATAAACTTCTTGCAGATAGAACATCATTCATTATTGCTCATCGGTTATCGACTGTAAGAACTGCTGATAGAATCGTCGTAATTCGTGATGGAGAAATCATAGAAGAAGGTACAAATGATGAACTTCTTGCTAGAAAAGGAGAATACTATCGTCTCTATCAGTTACAATTCAAAGAACAAGAAGAAAATAGCAATCATCAGCAATAATTTTCTTTTTTTGTCTATCTAGTGAATAAGTTGAAAATAAAGTGCATTGGAAATAGGATTATGAGCTCAAAATTTATTTCTGGAGTAGTAAGCTATCTACCCCCTAAAAATCTTTTACCTCTACTATTTGGTTATTCAATTGATCATATTGCACTTTCTACTTATTGGATATTTTTTGGTATTTGGCTTGATGGTTTAATAAGAAATAATGTTAATATAGCTTATCCATTTCTTACACTAGCAATCGTTTTAGCAACTCCGGCAATTGTCTCTATCATAGGCACTTCAATTTTCAGCTCATTATCAGATAAAATTGGTCGCAGAAAAGAGATTATGTTCCTCTCAAGAGTATTATTAATGGTTCAATATATTATACTGTTATTCTTTGGTAACTCCACATTGAATGTTTTGTTAATTCTCGGTACCTTTGGTTTATTTACCCAGATGTTTTATACAATGCATAGTGCATTATTAACTTCAATTTGTCATCCAGATAAAAGAGGACAAGTATCAAGTTTTCAAGTCCTTTTTGCAAGCATTGGATGGATAATTGGTAGTAGTGTTTCAAGTTCTATTTTCAAATCATTTGATATTGAGGGTAGTCTAGGATTTGCAGCAGGATTTGCTCTTCTTGCTGGTGTTATTGTAATGTTTTCTCCAGCAAAACCATGGAATCACAAAGAATTGAAACAAAAACAAATTGACTTAACAATAGAGAAAGAAGTATCACTCAAAAGCGAGTTGTTAGATAAAGACATTTCTTCAACCAAAGAAGATATTACAAAATTACGTATTGCAGAGGAAATTGTACCCAAACAGAAGAAACCTGTTACGACATACTGGCAGATTTTCAAAAGAAAAGAAGTTCTAAGTTTATTAATTGCGCTTGCAATTGTTGATTTCGGGTTTGGACCATTTAATGTTGTAGGTAACGTTTATTTGATTGAAGTTGGTCTATCATATGATGACATTGCACTTGCTAATGTGATTGCAACATTTCTGGGAATGATAATGCTATTATTCATGGGTAAAGTTCTTGATAAAAGAGGGAGGAAACCGGTGTTTTTAATTTCTATTATTACTTATCCTATCCTCTATGGCCTTATGTATGCACTCTCCAGTTTTCGAATTGCAATTTTCATACTTTATCTCTATCCGTTATACGCTTTGAAGGTACCAGCTTCCAATGCAATTATGTCTGATCTCACTGAGGAAAATGAACGGGCAAGAGGGATGAGCTTAATTCAGTTCGAACAAATTATCTTTGCAAATGCAGGTGCATTCTTAGCTTGTTTCATAGCAGATATTGCTCCTCAAAAATTGTTAATTATTCCCCTCTTTCCGTTATCATTTGGTATTGTAGCAGTGATTGTTGCATTTCTTATTATAAAAGAAACGAACAAAAAATTACTATTCAATAGAAAAATCAACAGTGAACCTGATAGGAAGTAAATTTGTTAATATACTACTAAGAGTTTCACTATTTTATTATGATTCCAATGCTTTTTCGACCACTTCTTCACAAGAAATTTCTCTTAAAACTTCCTTGATGATGTCTGGAGGAATTTCTAGTTTAGTAGCAATCTTCATTGGGTCAAACATTGGATCTTTCTTTCGTTCTTTTTTGGCTATAAGAGAAATCTCTGCTTTCAATCGTTCGATAGAGAAGAAAATTGTTTGAGTGTTATTTAACACTGACATATAAAATGATGATTTGAATTCCCTTCGGATAATAGATGCTGCATCATTTGGTTGAATTTGGAACTCTTTTACAAGATTATCGACTTCAATCCGACCCCAGAGTTCGTATTCGGAATAAAAGTATTCCCTGATGATTTTGATCTTTTGTTGAGAAATAAAAGCATCTTTGTTTATTAAATGACCAGAAATTTTTCGTCTATTGATCAAACTTTGGATAAGATAGTCTGATAATGGTAATGAGCGATCAGTTGTTGAGAATATTGTTCTATCAAACAATCCCTTTAGTTTGAGATCATAAACAATTCTATTTCTTATTGAATTCATGATTCTCCTAATTCTTCCGTGTGAAACATACGGTAGAGCGGCAATAACATTCCAAGCTTCGTCCACATCTGATTTGTTAATTAACGTGAGCGTCTTTGCGATACTTTTCAAGAACTTTGACTTTTTCAGTTCTGTAAGTTCCATTACCCGGAGGAAAATGGTTTCCAATGAATCCATGTCACAGCTTGCCATTCTATTAACTGCAATCTTAGTAAGCAATTCTGTAATTATTGGTTCAATGTTCTTTTTTGTAGTAACTATTCGAATATATTTCAACAATGCATTGTCATAAGCATTTGCTGCTTCTTTAACAGCTCCAATATCTTCCAGCGTTTTTCCAGCAAGGGTAATAAATTTGAAAGTTAAATTAGGAGGAAATCGTGGTTGATCAATAAAGGCTATTCCTCTGTTGAAACATTTAGTAGCAATATCTTGTGCTTTGGGATAAGTTTTCCTGCGAATCGCAGAGTCAGCTGCAATTTGATAGCATTTGTAGGCTATTGTTACATCTGCATCCCATTCACGCGTTTGGAAAATTGTGCTTATCAGTCTGCTTGAGCTTTCTTCATCTTTCGCTTGATCAAACGCTTCGACCGCTATTTCATAGAAACTCATTGCTTCTTGAATTTTCCCATCCCGTATGACCTTGTCACCAGAATTCAAAGCAAACATACCAATGTTTCTTAATTCAGCTTCTATTCCTAATTCACTGTTTAGTTTAACTGCCGCTTCTGCAAAAGCCATAGATTCATGGTATTTTTTCTTCTGGAAAAGTTCATTTGCAATTTTGAAAACCGACTCCGCATAATGAATTGCTTTATTTCTATTTGCTAAATCGATTAATGTAACACCAACATGCCTTAATTTAAATGAAGCATCCTTGTTCCCTTTTCGGAGATATTTCTGCTCATTCTTTTCTACATCGGTTAATACTTTTTCGAGATGTGCTTCATTTCTTGAGAGAGCCAATATCCGAAATAATTGTTCTACAATTTTCTTTCCTATTGAATAATTATGATCACTTTTGGTTAATTTCTCACCTAGAGAGGTTAACGTTTCAATATAAATACCAATTTTTTCGTATGCCACCATAGCTTTGTTTGAATTTGGTACTTCGAAAGCCTCAAGACCATCAATAATATCTTCAAGAGTAGAGAGAGCCGTTCGAGGGTTTTCAGTGAATAACTGTTTGGCAAAATCTAGCAATGCTAGTGTTGCTGTTTCCATTAATAAATCACTTTGTGTTCTAATGGAAATATCTCGAGCGGTTAACAATGCCTCATATCCTCTTATTGAATGGAAGTTATTAATGAGATCTTTTGATCCAAGTTTAGCGAATTCAAAACCAACTTTTTCGATGTACTCAATACTATTATTTTCCAAAAACATTTGATAGCTATAACCAAGCATACGATAACTAACATCTAAAGGTGTTTCTGGACTGAATTTCGAAATTTGTTCAAAACATTCATCACCAATCTGTAAAAATAACTCTGGTATTTGTTCCTCGATAGCGATTTTCACAGCGAAATCTAAGTAGAAGTAACCAAGTGGTGAATTATTAGTCACGATATCTGCCTTTGCTCGTTTTATCAATATTGAAACTAATTGCGTAATCTTATCTGGATTATTCGTTTTCTTGAAGAATTGCAAACCTTCTCTAATAACTTTCCCAATCATATTCCATTCTGCAACAATTGTTGCTTTGAGAGCTTCAATGTATGTATCAGCGACTTTTTCTTGCATTAATTCAGTTGCAATCGGATTGTTTGTTATTAGTTCTAATACCTTTGCCCCTGCAAGAGAGTGTTTGTTTCTGATAGTTTCTAGGGCTAGAATAAGACTTAAATTAATTATTTTTGTGTTTTCCTCAGGATTTGGGCTACTCTTTGCTAAATCAAATGCTCTGTTTAAGAAGAAAATTCCAATTGATGATTTTCTGTTTGGGAGATTTTTTCTTGAAGCATTCAAATAAATAGTAATTATCGATGCAAGTAAATCAAATTGTCCTATACGTTCAACTAGAATTCTACCACGTTCTAGAATATGTACTGCTTTGGTTAATTCATTCTGTTCCATAAGTTTGCGTGCAGTTTCAATTGATTGTTTTGTGGTTACAGTTGCAGAATCGGGATTGTTATCTTGCAGATAGTAATCAACTGCAGATTCAGTATATTTAATTGAGGCTTCAATTTTCCCGGCACTATAGGACATTGCAGAAACGATGGAGCAAATATCTCCTGCACGTGTGAATGCTTTTGCACTTTCAAAAAGTCGAACGGCCATTATATAGATCTCTATAGCCAAGGAAGTATTACTGTTTGTTGTTTCAGCTCCTTTTTTATATGCAATCTCACCTAACTCAATACAGCCAACAATATTTTGAGCTTGCTTTTCAATTTCAACTGCTTTATTTATTGCCAAATGTCCACTTTCAATGAAACCTGCTTCTAATAAAAGAAAACCAGATGTGAGGTAAGTTTTAGCTGCTTCGTGAGCGCCCTCTAAATCATTCGCAATTTTTGCTGCTTGGTCAATTAATTCAATACAATTTTTTTCGTCACCTTTAGCAATAAAGTTCTGACTCATAGAGATACAAAGGTTCTTCCCTTTTTCGGAATTTTTCGCTTTTCGATAGAAATCTACAGCAGTAATTATAAAATTCATTGTTAATTCAAATTCTTCTTTTGAGAACAGGTTTGCAGCAATTTCTGTAATAGTGTCTCCTAGTTGTGTCAATTGTTTTTCATCTTTTTCTAGAATGGTTAGAATTTGTTTAAAGGCATTATTAGTGGAATTATGCATTCCCGCTGCCATGAGTGTTTCTACTCTTTTCTGATGAATTTCCATTGCAAAGTCCAAATTTGTTGAAACACTGAAATTGAATACTTGTTCCCACAGGTTTTCTCCTTCCATTATTTTTCCTTTCTTTATTACTTCAATTGCTTTATCAACTAATGTACCTATGGCTTTCTTTTGTTCCTCTAAATTGCCTGTCTTTTGATAGACAGTAACTATTTGTCCAATAACAATGGAAGCATGGTCATAATCTTTCATTTTGAAGAGTAAATCACCAATTTCTTCTAAAATTTTCACTGCAGCAACACTTTCATTAGCGACCATAAGTGAATCAGATGCGAGAAGAACTAATTTTACTCCTTCAACAATATTATTCACTTTGAGCAGAGAATTGCAAGATTTCATATATACTTCAGAAGCATTTAGTGGTTGCCCAAGTCGCATATACACATTTGTAGCAAGATCAACCAATTCTAATCCAATTTCAAAAGTTCTCTCTAAAAGTAACTTACTTGCCATCTCAGAAAGTTCTTTCGCTAAACCAGGAGAAACTGTTGTTTCGTCTTCTTGTTCCAATATTTGTACTACTTGGGTGAAAATTTTGATTGCTACTTTATAATCTTTAATTAATACAAACGCTCGTGCTTGTTGTATATAAATATCTACTTCTTCTTCGAGAAGTTTAGCCTCTTTACTAAGCTCAATAGCAATTTCAAAACAGCTTATAGCAAAATCTCTGTTTTCTGCTGGATTAGCAGTTAGAGACTTCACACCAATTTCAGTTGTTTTTTGTATGGAGGTTGCTAATTTCTCAATATTCTTTGAGCCAATATAGGATTTGTTGGCTAATGTAGCCTGTCTCAAAGCATCTTTCCACATGCTTCGGAGAATATTGACTTCTGCGAGTGAAAGAAACGCATCTCCTGATCGTTCAATATCTTTAATATCAATGAAAATTTGAGCACCAGTTTCTATCATTTCTATGCCGGTCACAAAATTTTCAATTTCAATGAAAGCATTTCCTTGTGATAAAGCAGCTTCTCCTGCCTCACCTAATTTCCCAACCTGTCTGAGGATGTTAACTCCTTCGTTAATAAATTCAGCTGCTTCCACTTGCATTTTATTTTTATCACGTAAAGCTGCTCCTTGGACCACTATTAGTCGTCCTAATTTACTCATGTAATCCTTCTCACCCTCGAGATTATTCTTTGCAAAATCATAAAATTCTTTTACACTGTATAAATCTTTCAAATCCAAAAATAGAGTTGTTGCATCAGTTAGAATCAAGTCTTGAGCTTCGAGGTCTACTAGTGAGCTAAATTCCATTGCAGCAATGAAGAGATACTTTGCTGATAACCTATCATCTTTTTGAAGCTCCTTTGTTGCTACTTCAGAACAGAACTTGGCTATTTCAGAAACCGGTTTGTTCCTTCCTTGTGTTAAATACGACCCCACAGCCTTCCGTAGCTGTTCTACGCCTTCATTAGCAAAAGAATATTCTATTAATAGTTTACCTGCTTTCGAAACATTGTCAGCGAATTCTTTGGGTGATTTTTCATTTGTCAAGATTTTAGAAACTTGGGTCAACAATTTCTTAACAAGATCAAGTTGCTGTTGTTTATAGTATAGTTGACTAATATCTATCATAATTGTTGCTGCAATAACAAATTCTTCTAATTTAGAATATAGTTCTAATGAACAATCAATAAAGGACTTTGCTATCGTCAGGTCTTCATTGGTAGTAATCAGATTTTTACCTATTTTAGTTGCTTTTACAGCAAGCAATTTGGACTCATGTGGATAAGAGATATCTAAAACTTTGAGTGCTTGAGAAAGTGTTTCAAAAGCTATAAGATAACGACCATTTTCCAGCGCATGGTCAGTAAATTCAGAGAGAATTTTTGATTCCGTGAGCAAATCTTTTTCATGAGCGCATTGTGCTGCATTAAATATTAGTAAACGAGAGTTTTCTTCATCACCTTTTATCAGAAGGTTTTTAGCTGATATCACCAAAGGTGTAAGTGATGAAATAATTTGACCTTCCTGCTTGGCTGCTTTGAATAATTTTGCAGATTCTATTAAATGAATGGATGCAGATTTGTAAATTTCTAATCGCAGAAGTGCCTCGCCAATAATTTTATGTGAATCTGCTGCGCCAATTTTATCATCTGCTTTAATCAATGCATTAATAGCTTTACTTGAATAATCTTCTGCCTCGTTTATGTGATTTGTTTTGATAAGTTCTATTGCAATAGAAGTAAGATTTTTCCCAATTTGATCATGAGCACCTATGCCTTCCAATATTTCAGTTATGCTCTCAACGAATAGTAATGCATTCGATAAATCTTGCTTTTTAATTAATGTTGTAGCAATTTCAAAAATAGTGTTTGTAGCTTTGGAAAATTTCTTGGTATCTTCAGCAGAGAGATATGAATTGACTGATTTTAACATATTTTCTAATGTAAGTTTGAGCTTCCCTCTTTTGAACATTTCATCTGCTTTTTCAGACAATTTATCCCCAAGATAAACTAAATCAATTGCATCAATTTGATCTATCAGAGAATAAAATTCTAATCCAGTTTCAAACTTACCCTTTGCGTCAAGTAAACTTTTTGCTAGTTTGATTATTTCATCAGTTATTTTTGTTGCGGTTGAAATACTATTAATTTTGATATGAAGTTTTATTGCCCGGTCAAAAGAAATGTGAGCTAAAGAATATTTCTTTTTCGAAAACATTCCAGATGCAGTTTCAGAATAAATATTCGCTATGTCGATAATTTTCTCATTTGATCCAATAGCTAGTGCCTTGTCTACTGCTTTATCTAGTAAGGCTCCACCTGGATCAGATTCACTCAATAGTTCTTTAGCAGCATTAATCAATTTTTTAGAACCTTTTGAGGTTAGGACATTTCGACCATGTTGAATTAAGTCTTCTAAAGATTTGACTGCAAATTCATTGTAAACTGAGTTGGAAACACAATAACTAACAATTGCTTCAATTAATTCAAGACCTTTTGCAAGAAAACCTGCTTCGAATAATTTTTTCTGAACTTCAAGTTCACCTGTAAGTTTTAAATCTACTTGATTTATTTCTACTAAAATGTCAGAAGCTTTGACAAGATATCCTTCAGCTTTCTTCTTTTCCTCGTCTTTTTTATGAGCGATGTTGGTTATTGCAACAATTTGATAGGCTAATCCCAAATCCTTTTTAGCTTCTGCTGCATCTTGTCCTACTAGATCTAAAATCTCAACTTTTTGTTTGGAGCTTAAAATTAAATTATCATATTGTTTCTTATCTTTTGAAATTGCTATTAAATTATCAAGAGGAGTTAGAGCTTTTAGCAAAATAGGCTTTATTTCTTTAGTAACACCTATTTCACTTAGGGCAAAGCACAATTCAACTATCATAGAAGACAAAACGGCTTTTTCAGCATTGTCAATTGCTTTGATAAAAGCATTCTTTGCTTCATCTGAATTTCCTGACTCTAGGAATTTCTGAGCTGCTTCGTAATAGGAATTGGCTGCGTTTTTATTTTTGCCTTTTTCTTCAAAGGTTTTTGCTTTTTCAATTAATTGAGACATAATATTATCCCCAAACTAGAGATTAGATAGCATTAACATTTCAATATAAATAGAGCTTAACTATTTTTAAACTATAGTTATTAGGAATAGTAGAAATGACTGATAAACATTTAGGAGTAGAACAATTAATTAAAATGATGTTTCAGGGGGAGGAGGTAATGGTGTCAACATTCCATTTTCAAGATATTTGATTAATACTTTCAAGACATCTTCTTTTGGGATATTTATTTGTCCTTGTTGATAAATAACATCAATAAGTTCTGTAACATAAAATACTTCATCATCGGTAGTCTTCAAGAAGTCAGTATAAGCTTTTGCAATCATTTTCTCGTGTTGTGAAACTGCAGTAAGTCTCATTCTTTTTACATCTATTTTCAATGGATAGAGATACTCTATTCGAAGATGCTTTTCCAAAATATCAGTTGAACCTGAAAAAATAGAGATGAAACCATTGAATGTTTCCAATTCATCAGCATACTTTTTCTCAAATTCCTTCATAAAAATGGTGATTCTTTGCTTCAGTGCTGGACCTAATTTTTCACCTACTAGCAGAGCAGCTTTAGATTTATGACCTTCATATATTATAATCCAAAATCCTTCTCTACCAATTTCACTGAACACACCATATCTTTTTTCAGTTTCTCCAGCCATTTCTTCAGTAAATGTTCCTACCGCACTTAAGAAACCACTTGTTAAAGAAACATCGATTTCTTTACCAAAACTTTGACTAAAGAGTGGGACTCCAGAATATGAATGAATGAGAATTACGTGTTTTATTTTTAAAATGTCATTGAAAAATTCTGCTCCAGCATCTAAATCAGTTTCAAGATCTAAGGGAATAAAATACTCCTCTTCTGTTTCCTCGTAAACTTCTTTTTCTTCTTGCCATTCAAGCTCTTGTGAATCTCCGAGTCCTGCTAATGAATTGCCAACTTTTGATTTAATTTTTTCAATATCAGTCTGCTGTTCTTGGCTTGTCATTCCAGGTTGAGCGGCATATGGTTGATATGAAGCAGCATCATATGGAGTTCCAATAGGCTCATATGGACTGCCATGAGTTTGTGGTTGAATTGTCTTTTTCGGTTTTGGTTTTGGTTTTGTTTTTTGTTTATTAACAGGAGCAATATACTGTCTACAGCTATAGCAATAATATCGTCGATATTGTTCTATAAATCGCACTTGGGATTGACAATTTGGACAATAGGCATCACTTGTATCAGGTTGCTGAGATTCTCCAGAGGGTTGACCAACCATTTTTTGTCTTGCTAGTTCATTTCCACCATATGGAATGAGATCAGCATTTGGTTTTTCTTTACCCTTATCTCTAACCATATTGAATGCAATTATCCTTCTTTTATCTATAGAGAAAACCAAATCATTCATCCGGTTTCCATTTAAATCGCCTACTTTTAGATCCGAGATATTACCGTATCCGTCATAACTCTCGATTGTATTTGAACGCAAGATGTGAAACATTCCTTTGGAAGTTCCAACAACAATCTCTAATTGTCGATCATTGTCAACATCGGAAACTGTTCCGCTAGTAATTATTCCTTCAAAATTGTGGACAGACATTAAGCTACTTCGTTTGAAAATGCTTAATCTTCCTGAATATTCCCCAACCATCACTTCAGTTATACCATCTCGGTCAAAATCACCGGCAAAGCAAAAGCTTGGTTCAGTTTCGACTCGAAATTCACCTACTAAATCAAATTTCTGAAGTTGAGGTCGAAATTCAATTTCTTTAAATATTCCATCTTTAGCTGCAGCAATAAAACCAACTTGTCCGTTGCCATTGAAATCACCTGTCACCATTTGAGTGACCTCAGTGGAGAAAATTCTGCCAAGAGAGAATCCTCTAATTTGATTCCACCTTTGCTTTTTTCCTGGGATTCTTTCAACCATTACAACTTCGCCGTTTTGACATCCAACAACTATTTCAGAAAGTTTATTTCCATTTAAATCTCCAGGAGCAGAGCTCATAATACCTGAAGGTAAGCGGATGCCATCTTTGATATCTTTAGTAAAGAATGGTTTTCCATTTCGAGCATTTATTCGGATTACGCCCTTATAATCTCCAGTTACAAGTTCAAAACTACGATCTAAACTTGTTTGTGCCATACAAATTGCATTGACTTTTTCATTTATTCTAACAATATTGTTAGATAATTGCTTGGGATGGATAACGCTAATATCTGTCCCATTTTTCACTATTCGTGCAACAAGTATTTCAGAAATACCATCTGCATTAAAATCATGTGTAATTAGTGAATGGAAATTTTCTGTTACTAATTCAAGTGTCTGTTGCACAATATCCTACGACCGATTTTTTTTACTCAATTTGCAAAGCATTAAAAGCTGATTCGCTCTACTGTAAATGCAGACTTATTCTATAAATTCCTTTTGATTTGTAACTTTTTATCTAAAAAAATTCTTCCAAAAATAAATATCAATTTATTTTATTTAATATGATTTTAGTCATCAAAACCCTTAGAAAATAACAAATAATTTTATTAAAAGAGTAAGAAATCTGTACTATTAATAACAACAAATAAGGGAAGTAATTGATATGCCAGTTATGTTAGATGAAAGTGTAAAACAACAAGTAAGCCAACGATTTACAGATATGAAAGAGTCTGTAACAATCAGAGTCTTCTCAACGAAAGATCATTGTTTATTATGCAATGAAATGCTTGATTTAGTTGAGCAAGTAGGAAAACTCTCTGATAAAATTACAATCAAACATTGCGATTGTAATGAAAATGATCCAGAAATGAAAAAGTACGGGATTACAGATCATCCAGCTTTAGCTATCGAAGGTGACGAAGATTATGGAATAAGATTCTATGGTGTACCTGCTGGAAAAGAATTCACAACACTAATAGAATCAATTATGTTAGTTTCATCAAAAGATCCAATACTAGCACCTGAAATCAAAGAGATGCTTAAGAAATTGCAAAAAGATGTTAATCTAAAAGTGTTTGTAACCTTACAATGTCCCTACTGCCCAGCAATGGTTTTGAGGGCACACAAATTAGCACTAGCTAGCGATAAAGTTTCTGCTGAAATGATTGAAGCTTCACAATTTGCTGAGCTAGCATCAAAATTCGATATCTTTGGCGTGCCAAATACCATAATCAATAATGGAAAAGGCTCTGTTGAAGGATTAGTAACTGAAGATGTTTTAGTAAAAGCAATCTTTCAAGCATTAGAATAAGATGGTGAAAACAATGACAATGCCAAAAATAAAACCAAATATCTACTACGTAGGTGTAAAGCATTATGATAGACGTATGTTTGATGATTTAATCCCCTTACCGGATGGAACAACTTACAATGCCTATCTAGTTGTTGGGAGCGAAAAAACAGCATTAATTGATGCTGTCGATGGAGCTAAGTTATATGCTTTGATAGAAAACCTTGCGAAAGCAAAAGTCAAAACTATCGACTACTTGGTCTCAAATCATACAGAACAAGACCATTCAGAAGCTCTAGTACAATTGATTGATATCTATCCAAAAGCAATGATAGTAACCAATGCAAAAGGAAAAGAGAACTTAATGGTTCATTTACATCTTCCTGAAGATAGATTCATTGTAAAGGATGATGGTGAAACACTTTCCCTGGGAGACAAAACATTACAATTTTTCAATATTCCTTGGGTTCATTGGCCTGAAACAATGATGACCCTAGCTCAAGAAGATAAAATTATCTTTACTTGTGATTTATTTGGCACACATCTAGCACAAAGCGAAACTTTTGTCGTTGATGAGGCAAAGACATTTTCTTCCGCTAAAAGATACTATGCAGAAATAATGATGCCTTTCCGAAAGCTCATTGTAAAACATATCAAAAAGATAGAAGAAATCGATTTCGATATGATTGCTCCAAGTCATGGCCCAGTACATCAAAACCCTGATTTCATCATCAACGCATACAAAGATTGGATTTCAGACGATGTTAAAAATGAGGTTGTAATTCCTTACGTTTCAATGCATCATTCCGTTAAAGAAATGGTTGAGTATTTAACAGAAGCATTAATTGAAAGAGGTATCGTCGTCAAACCATTCAATTTAACTGTTACGGATATTGGAGAATTAGCAATGGCTTTAGTTGATACTGCAACAATAATTATTGGTACTCCAGCTGTTCTAACAGCCGCACATCCCTCAGCTGTTTATGCAACTTATTTAGCAAACGCTCTTCGACCAAAAGCTAAATTTGCAACGGTTATTGGTTCTTTTGGTTGGAAATCCCAAATGGTAGAACAAATAGTAGGTATGCTAACTAGAATAAAACCTGAAGTGCTGGAACCTGTAGTAGTTAAAGGGAAAATGAGAGATGAAGGCAGAAAGGCATTAGATAAGCTTGCTGATACTATTTTAGCTAAGCATAGAGAATTAAAATTACTATAATTTGATTAATTGGGATTTTTTTCCCAATAATTTTTTTTATATTTAAAGTTGCCACTTTATTTTTTTAAGGGAAAATTATTAAGAGCAAGCAAATGGTACTAGTATTAATCGGTGATCTCGTTATGGTTGAAAATTTACAAATTTACAAATGCGAGAAATGCGGTAATATTGTTGAAGTAGTTCATGGTGGACCCGGAGCATTAGTTTGCTGTGGAGAACCTATGAAACATATGGAAGAACAAACCGCAGACTGGAAAAATGAAAAACACGTTCCAGTTATTAAAGAGAAGGAAGATGGTTTCATAAAAGTCGTTGTTGGAAGCACTCTTCACCCAATGGAAGAAGATCACTACATTGAGTGGATAGAGGTTATCAAAGATGGCAAAGCTTATAGAAAATTCTTGAAACCAGGTGATGACCCAAAAGCCAAATTCAAAATTAAAGCTGAAGGCGTCATAGCTCGAGAATACTGCAATAAACACGGTCTTTGGACTACAAAATGAGTTGAAAAAAAATGGGAAAATCAATCAAAGGAACTGAAACTGAGAAAAACCTCCTCAAATCTTTTGCAGGAGAATCTCAAGCACGAAACAGATATACTATGTATGCAAAAGTAGCTAAAAAAGAAGGATTTGTTCAAATATCAAATCTCTTTTTAGAAACAGCAGACAATGAATACCGACATGCAAAGGAATTCTTTAAATTCCTTGAAGGAGGGATGGTTGAATTTACAGCTGATTATCCAACTGATATTGGCACAACCAAAGAGAACCTTAAATTTGCTGCAATGGGCGAACACGAAGAACACACTGTTATATATCCAGGATTTGCTAAGGTTGCAGAGGAAGAAGGATTTCCAGAAGTTGCGTTAAAATTCAAAAATATTGCTAAAGTAGAAGTTGAACATGAAAAGCGATACCTTGCAATATTGAAAGTAATGGAAGAAGGAAAAACCTTCAAGAAAGATAAAAAGATTCGCTGGAAATGCACAGTTTGTGGATTCGTACATGAGGGAGAAGAACCTCCTAAAATATGCCCCGCGTGTGGTCATTCCCACGAATACTACGAACCTCATTGTGAAAAATACTAAAAGACAAATATTGGTATTGCAGCTCATCAGCTACAACATCACGTCTTCTTTTTTTAAATACTGAGCGAATAATTATATATCGCAACAGCTGTATACAACTTGTTATTGACTGATGAAAGCTTGGGAGAACAATGGCAAAGAAAATTAAATGTTCTATTTGTGGTAAACTTGCAGAAGAATTAGACCTCTTTTGTGGAAAGTGTGGAAGTGATTTACCTAAAGATAATTGGGATCGTAGAGAACAAATTGAGTCAAAACCAACTTATCCAACGGTTTCAACTGAAACAACAAATGATCAGTCCTCACCTACTAAACCATCAATAACCGTTATGGTTCGAAAAACAGATGAAAAACATAGGAAGAAATGGTATAGTCCACCTGAAAGATCTCGACCCGCCTACCACCCGCTTGAATGGTTTTTTTGGATAGGATGGGGATTATATGTTATTCTGAGATTTATCGGTACAGAAACATTCTACTTTTTTACCTGGATGTGTTGTTGGACCGCACCAAGAGAACTAAAAGAGAGAAGAAGAAAAAGAGGATTGGATTAAAGAACTCCTTAACCCAGTTTTTCAAGTAAATAACACTTTTTCTCGTTCAATTGCTCTTCTTGCTAAAAATAGCATTAGTACTAATAAACCTACAAAGAGAACGAGATACATCGCATCAAGCCATCCGAAAGAAAGATCAATCATTGAAAGAAATGAATGATATACCCAATAGAATGGATTAATTCGTGCATAGATTGCTGTTGTTCCCGGGTCAAATGCAACTGTGAAGTAAAAGAGCATTCCAAGACCCATAACAACGGAAGTTCCAATTCTTTCTGAAACCGTCTTAGAGAACATTGTATCAAAAGTCATTAGAGCAAGCATTGCTAGTACTAACGATGAACCAAGCCCAATTAATAAAAGAACTCCTTTATACGAAAGCAAATCACTCATTGGAAAGGCTAGTATCCCTTCTAAACCCGCAGAAACATCACTGCCACCTGAAATTGATTGTGCCATGAATCCTGCAAGAGCAGATCCTACAAAGTAAGCGAGAATGCTTAGACTAGAAGCAATAACTCCAACTAGTAACTTGGAGAGAACAAGCAATGATCTATCCTTAGTAATGGTTAGCATTGTTTCAAAAGTGCCATCTTCTTTCTCTCTGGAGAAGCCAATAGTTCGACCCATATTGCCAATTAAAGCTACCATTATAAAGAGAGCATAAGCAAAGGGACTTGCTAAAAGAAGAGTTGATTGAGACCAACCACCTGTAGGTTCTCCAACAGGAGGAAAATAAGCAACTTCATTGTAATCAGGGAACTCAACATCTAAATTCAACGTTAAAAACCAACCTAAAACTAATTCTTGAATTCTTAGTTTCACTTCATTGAAATAAACACCTTGAAATGAGTTTGGACCTGCAGTGCTATGATACTCAATAGCTGTAGAACCATCAAAAACTTCGCTGGTATAATTTGCTGGAATGTAAATACCATCGGATGCGTTTAAAGCATCTAAGCGAGTGTCAACAATTTCGATGTCTAAATTTGAAACGTTATTTGCATATAGTTGAATATAGGCAATTGCCTCGTTGCCTAAATTTAGTGAAAAAGTAATGTTATCATAATTTGTAACATCTGCACCAAGATCATCAGAGCAAATGTAAACTGTGGTATTCGCAGTTCCGATAAATAACATCGGTACCCCAATAATTAGAAACATCATTATAAATGGAATAAAAACAATTACCATCAAAGTTTTCCAATTAAAAACTAACTTGAGATCTTTTTTAAAGATGGGGATAAATTGTTCGCCTTTTTTCATCTAAGCGCCCTCCAAATTTTCTAATGGTTTTGTTAATCTGTTTTCACCTAACGTTCCATTTTCAAATGCATTAATAATCGCTTCTTCAAAATCATTATTTGGTGAATACTTAACAATGATTTCATCTTTAGTTCCCTCAAATACCAGCTCACCATCTTTGAGAATGCCAGTATGTGTAGCTAAAGCTTCCAAATCAGAAGTTATGTGAGATGACATTAAAACAGTCTTTCCTTCATTTTTAACCAATTCAAAAATGATATCGCGTACTTTTTTTGCTCGAGCAATATCTAATCCTGTTGTTGGCTCATCTAGAATGATTAATTTCTTGCTGGAAATAATAGTTCGAACAAGACTAATTACTCTCTTTTCACCACCAGACAGTTTACCAAATTTTAAATCCAGTTTATCTAACATATCTAGTTTAGTTAACATATCAGTCATTTTTTCAATTGCTTCCTCTTCTGGAACACCTACAATGGAAGTAAATAGTAAGATATTGTCTCTTGTTTTGAAATCTTTATAACCAGCACTTAATTGGGAAAGAATACCCACTTCTGCTCTTATTTTTTCAGGTTCATTTACAACATCAATTCCTTGAACGAAAACTTCACCGGAAGTTGGTTTAAGTATGCCAGTTAACATTCTAATCGTAGTTGTCTTTCCTGCACCATTTGGACCCAGTAAGGCGTAGATACTACCATGTGGAACATGTAATGAAACTCCTTTAACTATAGATATTTCACCAAATTTTTTCCATATATCCTTCGTTTCTATTATATATTTATCATCCTTCATTTTTTTTACCACTTATTTAAAGAATTAGTTGTATGAGATTCAATCTATTAATCCCAAATCTGTTTCTGCACTATTCAAGAAGAATTTAGCTGAACGCCTATAAAAACAATTCAAAGACTTCTAAATTAGATTAGAAAGATTTGGCTTTTGATATCTGGGCTTTCAAAAAGGAAAGTAAATTTTCCATTTGGTGTTGTTTATTCTGAACATTTATTCATTTATTTGATAAAATAGACTAAATCATTTGTTGGATCAATAAAACTCATGACAATTAATTTTCTTTCTTGTCTTCCTATTTGCTACAATACCATCGATGATATAAAAAAGATTTAACAAAATAATGACAACAAGTTGAATTAGTAAAATGTAGTATGGGTTTTGTTCGAAAGCTTTCTCAAAGAGAAAATGTACCGGAAAATTCCAAGGAAATTTGACATTCAGAAAAGCCAAATCTAAGAGAATTGGTAATAAAATACCCCAAATTATCCAATTAATGACCAAACAAAAGATCATTCTTTTGGGTTCTGCATTCATCATTTTCTTTTTTGTAGAATAACTAGTAATGACCATGCATCTATTATAAAACCAAAAAATTGTTGTGAATATTGATAACAATAATATAGTTATTAATGAACCAATCAAAATAGCTTCGATAGAGTGTGGAATAAATGTACGAGTCAATATACCTCCACTGCCTAAGCTTATTTCCACATCATCCATTTTACGAGTAGTTCCAGTAAGGTACATTATCCCCAATACTAACAATGAAACCACAAACAAAAGAGATCCGTCTATTGCTAAATGCAAAAATTTTCCCTTTAGATTCTTATTTCGATTAGAGCGATCTTGCCAGTTTTCTGCTGTTTTACGATCAACCATTAAGAGATATATTGTGGACATTGAAAGACAATATAAAATGAGGTATTTTAGAAAGCTAATAATAAAGAAAAAGATGTTGAAAGAAACCATTATCATTGAAAAGATAATAATAAATAATATATGTAATAGTAACAACATAAATCGATTATTAATAACTTGTAATTTCAGTTTTTCATCTGATCGTATAATTGTTCTTGTTTGTTTGTAAGAAGCAAGAATAAAATTATCCTTCTTCGTATCAATACTGTTATTTTTCATTTCTAACGAAAGCTCTTGAGGATTAATTTCTTGAGAAGTAAGTTCTTGAACAATAGGTTCTTGAGAGTCAATAACCCAAGCGACAGAGAAATTTGTTCTTCTTTTATTAGCAATAATTCCATCTGTTATGTAAAAAGCATTTAGAATCAACAAGATTGCTAATTGTATCAGTAGAATAAAATAATCTTTTCCGACAAAAATCCCCTTTAGTGAAAGATATCTTGTTGAAAAGTCAGGATATTTAACATCAAGAAATATACCATCCAAGAAAATGAATGAAATCCAAATTAGAATATTGCCAAACCAACTTAAAAGAAATCTATTAGTTTCTGGTTTCATTATCTTTTTTTCAGGAAGATATCCTGTAATAACAATTCCTCTCGAGTAAAACCAATAAATCGATGTAAATATGGATATCAGCGAGAGTAAAATGATCAAGGCAAATAGAATAGCTCTATTGTGGATGGAATATAACTAAAAGGATAAGCAATTCCAACGTTTTCTTCTAAATATGATTGTTCCATTTTTTGAGGAAAACCTGTAAGAAGTACAATTACAAAAACTATAAATGAAATCACTAATAGAATTACTCCATCTTTTATTGATAGTAAAATTTTACCTACTATGTTTTCATTTCTTGTGGAACGGTCATGCCAATTTTCTGCTGTTTCACGATTAGCAGTTAGAAAATAAATTGCTGAGAAGATAAGAGAATAGATGATAGTGATTTTTATCGCACTCAAAGTAAAGAAAAAAATATTAAAAACGCCTGAGATTCCTAATACCATAATCACTGCAATCATAAAAGGAATGAATAAAACATGCCCTTTCAAAAATCGAGCTTTTAGACTTTCGTTTGATCTAATAAGCTCTTTTGTTTTTCTATAAGAAAATATAGCCAAATCTAGCCTTTTCATTCCCAAATCATCCATTTCTTTTCCAATTTATTCTTTAATTTCTAATTAGTAAAAAGGTTTCGTAGAAATAAAAACTATACTCGAGAGAAGTTATAGCGAGGAGTGCAAGGAAAACCTCCTTCCCAACGATAATGAATCCTAATAATAATTTTCTTTTGTTCTTCGAGGTTCATTAAAGCCTGAAATAATACGGGAATAAATGTATATCCATCAATTGTTGAGAGTTGATCAAAATCCTCTCTTGTCATACCTATTTTCTCTGTGTGGACCATTAAATACACAAGAGTTGCTGGGAGATTTTTATGGCCATTATCTATTGCTTATAAGGTAAGCTCTTCAAGTGCTTGAAAGTCAGGGTTGTAATTGGGTATCTCTCGAGAAGAAATTAATCGCTCAATTGAAACTTTATCTTTTGTTAAAGTAATAAGTGAGTTATTCAAAGATTGATTGTACTTGCAGCATTTATCGCTAAATGGCACATAGTTCTTATCTCCGACAACAAATTTAGGCTTTTTTTTGTTTTAATTTTATCGGTATATTTTCCTTCTGTAGGAATTCTTCCAATTCGTTTCTAAATGGCAAGGAGGTCATTGCTCCCTTCTTCTGAACTACTAAAGCACCAATTGCATTTCCAACAATACCCGCTTCTTCAATAGATAATTCATTTAATAAACCAAAAATGAATCCAACATTGAATCCATCTCCAGCTCCGGTTGTATCAACAATTTCAACTTCGAAAGAAGGAATAGTCAAAAAGTAGCCATTGCGTTCTTTAATGATGCAACCCTCTTTGCCTTTCTTTAAAATGATCATTTTTAGTGGAAATTTAGTGAAGAAGTAGTCTATCGCATCTTGCTCATCAAAATTCTTCTTATTGTAAAGAAATTGCAGTTCAGATAAGGAAGGCAAGAAAATATCCACTTTCTCTAAAGCTTGTTCTATAGCTGCTCTCAACATTTCATCGTTTTTCCATAGGTCAACTCTAATATTTGGGTCAAAACATATTTGTCCATTATTTTCTTTACAAATATCAATCGCTCTGTATGTTGCGCTTTTAACTGGTTCTTCTGTTAAAGAAAGAGAACCAAAATGCAGATATTTTGTTTTTTGAAAAAGTTTTGAATCAATTTCTTCTGCAGTCAAATTGACGTCAGCTGAATTGTTTCGGTAGAAAAAGAAATCACGATCCATATCATTATCATAATAGACGAATGCTAAAGTTGTTCTTTCTCCATTTGTCGCTTTAACAAGATTAGCAACATTCACACCTTCAGATTGAAGAACATCCCTAAGATAATCACCAAATGGGTCATCACCTACCTTTCCAACAAAAGCAGTTTTAACACCTAGACGACTCATACCCACAATATAATTTGCAGGGGCACCACCTGGGCACTTTTGGAATGAGGTTAAACCCTTCAAATTAGCTATCTCATTTGGTATAAAATCAACAAGAACTTCGCCAATAGAAACTACCTCAGGAAAAACCATTTTACATCATTAACAATAGAAATGATAATTATTTGAAAAAGATTGCCCTTGTTTTTTCTTTATTAGTAAAAATTACTAGTATCAGCATAAGCTAACCTTATTAAGCTAAATCTACTTTACTAAACTAAAAATAGTGAACAGATAAAAACCTGTCAAATCCATCCGGAGAGAATAATAGCTGTGAGCGAAATATTCCTTGATTGTGATTCCCCCTGTGTAAGCTGTCCGTACAATAGATTATTCAAAATTGACACGTATAATGGCAGGCATTTACATGGTTCATATTATTGTGCAAATGATGGTATTCTCTATCTCTGTAAAAGAGGAGTAGGATTCAGAATGGTTCAAGGGCAAATGAGACCTTTCTGTCCAAGATGTGACAGAGAACTTGGACAACTAAATCTTCGATATAATCAAGGGAAAGATTTCAGGCCATTTGGTGATGATATTCTACTAGTTGTTAGGATTCCGCTTCAATCGAGGTTTGATATAACAAAAGTTCTCCGAGGGTCATTCTTCAAAGACCTTGCAGAAGTTTTACTCTACATTTACTTTAATGAAGGAGACGGAGAATACAATATTGTTCGCTATAAAAAAACCGACAATCAGTATTCAGTGATCTTTTCTGGACGCATATCTGCTGAAGACATTCAATTGGAAATCGTGAAGACCGAAATAGTAACCCCTCCACAATAGGGTTGCTTATTCTTCCCGTACCAAGTAGTCATTTTCTTGCTTTTCAATTCATTTTGAAACATTTATAATTCAAATCAATAGATATACTACTAGGAAGGAGCTTGGGGAAAATGAGAAAGTTACAAAGAAATACGAAAATATCATTGGCAGCTCTTTTTCTGGTGCCAATAATCATTTCAACAATTGGATTATCTATTTATGGGGTTATGGATGAGAAAATATATCTAAACAGCTTATATGCACAAGGTGAGATTGTGATCCTAAATGATTATGATTTCTCCGAGAAGTATTCATTCCCAGGTTCAGGAACTGCTGAAGACCCATTTTTAATCGAGAATTATCTTTTTGATGACCCTGATACTACTGCAATCGTCATTAAGGATACAACAAAACATTTCATTATAAGAAATTGTTCGATATCAAAGCTAGGACAACCATTGTTTATTTCTAATATCGGTTTTAATACCGGGGTTTTGATTAACAATACCTTCATTGAAGATACTACATTAGAAACAAGTGCAAAATTTTTTGATGTTAGAGAGAGTAGAGATAGAATGATTTTAGATTCTTATCTTCAACCCTATGAAGATGGTTTTACTTTTATTCTTAATGCTCCTGGTTTAAGAATTGAGAATAATCTTTTTCACAGTAATATAAATTTAACATCAAATTTTTGTAATGGATTGTGTATAATCTCTTCAGATTATTCAGTTATTAGTAATAATACTATTTCTTTTTTTAAATGGGGTGTAAACGTATATGATTCACAATATGTGAGTATAGCTAATAATTTCTTTTTCAGCAATTCTATTGGTATTCGTATTGATGAAATTCATGAAGCTGTAATTATGAATAATGTTTGTACTAAAAATACTATCGGAATAGATGCTCATTATTCCACAATTGTTAAAGTTATTGCAAATAATCTTAGTTACAACATAGCAGTGGGTCTTAACATGAATGGGTTAATTAATTTTTGGCAAGTTAGAGGTAATCTATTAGAGGGCAATAACTTCGGACTCTTCGGCTGGATTTTTAATAGTAATATAACCTACAATTATTTTAGCTTAAATAGTAACTATGGACTTGTATTAGAATTACATATCTCTTTAAGCAATTATATTCATCACAATGCTTTCATTGATAATAATTATGAGGGTGTGATGCTTGATGAGAAACAAGCTTTTGATGATAACACTGATATTAATCATATAAACTTCTGGTATGATGACTATTCAAAAGAAGGGAATTATTGGTCAGATTTAATTTGGAATGAAGATAGCGAATATCTTATAGATGGTGGAATTGCAATAGATCAATATCCATTATTTGAACAACCAATAATTGAACCTTGGGAGGATTTAAATTGAATTTTTGGTTAATTGCTTGCATTAATTTACTCGGAATATCAGCTATTGTTGGATTAACCTATCTAATGATATGGCTAATATCAAAACGAAAAGAATCATTCAAGTTACAACCAAATGGAATGTTACTTGGAGCATTAATTTCATTTTCTGTTTCGCTAGCAACTATTACAACGGGAATTACTTCAGCTATACCAGCAGATTTCCTATGGAAACTTGTAATAATAATAAGTTGTTTATTAATAGCTTCAACAACTACAGTAGTATTTATTATCTTACTTGCCTTTTACATCAATTCAATAGCTGTTAATGAAAATAATGTACAAGTTTTTTGAACAAGAAAAAAAATTGAAAGATGCTATCAAAGGAGTAGGAGAAAAATGGGAAAGCTAAAAAGAAATACGAAAATATCATTGGCAGTTCTTTTTCTAGCGCCAATAATCCTATCAACAATCGGATTGTCGGTTTATGGTGTTTTGGATAAAGTATTGTATCAAAGGTCTTTATTTGCTCAAGGTGAGATTGTCATTCTAAATGATGGAGATTTTTCCAAAAGATATTCTTTTCCAGGTTCGGGAACTGCTGAAGATCCATATCTAATTGAGAATTATTGCCTTGATGACCCGGATACAACTGCAATCGTTATTAGAGGAACAACAAAACATTTCGTTATTAGAAATTGCTCGATTAAAAAACATGGACAACCGATATTTATTTCTAATATAGGATTTAATACTGGGACAGTAATTAACAATACCTTCTTTGAAGATATGACATTAGATAAAGAGGTAAAATTCAAAGACTCTCGAGAGAATGATAGGAACTGGTTTGTCCATAATTGTGTTTTACCATTCGAAGATGGGTTTACTTTTATTATTAATGCACCAGGAATAAGAATTGAGAATAATCATTTTCGATGTAGTCTAGAAGGAACTGAATATGGAAGAACGGGTTTAAGTGTACTGTCTTCAGATTATTCTGTTATTAATAATAATACTTTCTCATTTTTTTATAGAGGTATAAATCTACTCGAATCTCTTTATTTGACTGTAGTAAATAATTTCTGCTACAATAATTCAGATGGTATATTTATTGATGAAATTGAAGAATCTCTTATAATGAATAATAAATGTACTAAAAACGGAGTAGGGTTGGTAGCTTTGTATTGCGAAAAAGTGCTTTTTATTACAAATAATCTTAGTTATAATAGACACTGTGGTCTTAACTTGATTAGACGAGTCATCTCATGTCAAATCAGAGGTAATCTCATTGAGGGAAATGGAAGATACGGACTTTATTGTGATGCTATTAACAGTAATATTACTTACAATTACTTTAGTTCAAATAGTAACTATGCAATTATAACTAGTGAATATAACGCTAATGGGAATTATATTCATCACAATGCTTTCATTGATAATAATTATGAAAGTTTATTACTTGGAAAAAAACAAGCATATGATAATCCATATGAGGATAACTATCAAAACTACTGGTGTGATGATTATTCAAAAGAAGGGAATTATTGGTCAGATTTAATTTGGAATGAAGATAGTATATATCAAATAGATGGCGGGAATGCTACAGATCAATATCCATTATTTGAGCCACCAATAATGGAATCTTGGGAGAGATTACATTGAACTATTGGCTTGTAGCTTGCATTAATCTATTTGGAATAGCGGGTATTGTTGGACTAACCTATCTAATGATATGGCTCTTTTCAAAACGAAAAGACTCATTCAACATACACCCAAATGGATTGTTACTTGGGGCTTTAATTTCATTTTCTATTTCATTAGCAACTATTACAACGGGTATTACTTTGGCTATTCCTGTAGATATTATTGAGAAAATTGTTATTACAGTAATATGCATAATGATATTTGTAGTTCCTGCAGTATCATTTCTTGTTTGTATTGTTTTTTACAAAAATTCAATTACAGTTGATGAAAATTCAGCTAAGTTATATGAACAAGAAAGTATCAAAGAAAGCTATTAGAGATTTTTTTCAAATCACAAACATTATGCTCGTCATTAACTTGGAATCAGCTGAGGCAAAATAGCTATGAAACAAATGTAAAAATAATATAACCAGAGTTAAACAAAACTCCCAAACCTTTTTAATTGGCAAAAATAACTACCTTTTTGTGAGAAAAATGAAGAAATTTACAAAAGTTCTCTTAGTATCTTTCTTAATGTTATTTGCAGTTTTACCAATTAGTACTGTAATTGGGGAACTATATGTAACAGATAATGAAATAACAGTGATAATAAACATTACAGACGCATACTATACAGCTTTGGACAACGACGGCATAGAAAACGATATTGTTGCGAACTTCGACATGACTATTTTCAAAAATGACAGAAAATATTCCAATGAACGAATAAAATTCGATCTCTATGTAGAGCTAATTTTACCTTCTGGACTAAACTATATTTACGGCTATCGAGTGAGCTGTAAACGATGTGTGAGTGTTTCACCGGTCATTTACCTTTACAATCACGCAACAGAACCAGGATGGTATACAATCGTTTTAACATGTGTTCTAGCAGATAGAGGACTCGTTACTGGAATGGGATCAGAATACTTAGTATTTGATCCACCTGGCGGAACACCTGGAACAGAACCAGGTTCATGTATAATCATTGTTTAAAAGAGAAAAATGCAACGGAGAAATCTGTGCATTTTAATTTCATTGAGAAGGTATGTAATTGAGTTTAAAATATGAAGACTTTGCCATAATGTTGGCTTTGGAATCAGACCCATTTATGCCGATGACAGAACTAGCAGAAACACTAGGTGTCACTAGGATTACTGCTAAAAAAAGAGTAGATGATTTGAAAAGTAGAGGGATTATCAAACCATCTATTGCAATCTATAACAACAATGCATTGGGTTTGAACCGCATCAATATTTACGCTAAAGTTTCTACAAATGAAAAACTTGCACTATTAGAAAAAGCATGCGATGAACATCCATATACTTACTATCGTGTAAGAGCATTTGGTGGAGGGTTTGGACTATTTATGCAATTCAATATTCCATCAAAATCAAATACATTATTGCAAGGATTCATTGAAAAGCTACGAAAAGAAGGAATAATAGAAAAATACGAATGGTTAGAAAGTAACCAACATAATGTTGAATCATACTCGAACTTGTCCCGTTTTAACAGTGAATTTTCACATTGGGAATTTTCTTGGGAAGATTGGTTTAAACAGTTACGAAAACCAAAAGCTACCTCTCCGAAGATCGATAATCCAAAAGTAGATTATTCTACATTTAACCCAAGTCATTTCAAAATTCTTAGATTATTAACAGCAGATGGTTCTTTAAAACAAACGGATATCAAAGTGAAACTAAATCTTAGCAGAACCCAAGCACACAGGGAATTCAATTATGTAATGGATAATTATATCGAAAAAATTCGATTTATGTATGATCGTGAAATATTTGATTTGAATGAAACGTATCTTGCAATTGGTAAAGAAGTTGAACAAAATTTTTCAAATCAATTATTCAATACAATAGTATCCAACCCCCCACCATTTAGATTAGCATTAGATATTAGTGATGATAACAAAATACTTCTTTGGGCTAATATGACACATTCTCAGGCATCAGGTTTCGCCTTTTCGATTTGGCATGAAATACCTTCAGCTAAAATATACGTTCTTGATACAAAAAACTCTATGATGTATTGGTTCTATCCAGAGAATTTTGATTTTGATTCTATGTCCTGGAAAACATCTAAGGATTATATGATAAATAAGCCCCTTGAACGTCTCAATAAAAAATAGTTTAAGAAATTCATTTTTTTCTATCAAAACACTACTTTTCTCAACAAATAGAATTTGGAACTGATGTTAAAAATACTTATAAAGTAATTAACATATGTTCCATTTGTACCTTTGAATCATTTAAGATTCTTGGACTATATTGGAGAAGTTATAAAATGAAAAAAACAAAGTTATTCGCAATTCTTATTGTATCAATATTTATTGGTACAAGTTTTGTAGTTTTTGCTCCCAATATTTCTATGACTAAAGCTGTAGCAAGAGCAACAACACCAAGGGCTTTAATTACAAGCCCCACAGACGGTGATACAGTTTCTGGTACAGTTACAATTACAACTACTTCTGCGGCCGATATATTCATTGACGGTGTTAAAAAAGTTAAAAAGAGTACTAGCTACTCATGGGATACCACAAGTTATGCTGATGGTGTTCATGAAATCAGAGCCAAATATAGACGTACAAATGAAATTATCCACGTCACAGTTAACAACGATGGTGAAGATACTACACCACCAACAATTAGTATTGGTTATCCAGGAGATGGTTCCACAATAGCCACTACTGATGTTACTGTTACATGGAGCGGTTCAGATTCCGGCAGTGGAATTGACTTCTACGAAATTCAACTTGACGGTGGTGCATGGACGAACAAAGGAACAAGCACAAGCCACACTTATACAGGATTAGCAGAGACAACTCATACAGTTAATGTTCGCGCATGGGATGTTGCTGGAAATGATGCTACCGATACAGTTACCTTTACTGTTGACACTTCAGTAACACCAGCTACAAAATATGCAGTACTAGCAGGTATTTCTAATTACAAAGCAATTAGCGATCTTTCTTACTGTGATGAGGACGTTAACGATTGGTATAATTACTTACTTTCTGTTGGCTATGAGTCCGAAAACATCATTGTTTTAGGTGACCACACAAGTCAATATGACAAGTATGATGGTTTAGCTACGGAATACAACATTAAATTCCATGTAAATTGGTTGATCAACCTTGATTGTGATGAGATCCTATTTATTTCCTCAGGCCACGGCGGAGGAGATGGAAACGGCAATTCATTCAATTGCGCATGGGACTATGGATCTGGTGAGAACGGCGAAGACGGGTCAATAGAAGATTACGAATACGAAGCTATGTTTAGTGGAGCCCTTGCTTCAAAAATATTTGTTTTCATGGATCACTGCTATTCAGGTGGTTTAATACCAGAATTCTTTGCTGCTTGCGGAAATGCACTTTACATTACTACTACATGCACTGAAGACGGATATGGCTGGGATGTCAGAACTTATGAAAATGGCGCTTGGACATATTTCTTCTTAGAATACTCTTTAATCAACCACTTCGGTTCAAATCCTGATACCGCTATGGAAGATGCCTTTGCTTATGCAGCAGCAGATTATCCATACGGTGGTGGAGACACTCCTCAAGAGGGTGACTACTACGCAGGTCCATTTACACTTTAGACTACAACGAATTAACTCACTTAAAATAGGTTAGCTTTTTGCTACCTATTACTCTCTTTTTTTTATAAAATTCTTTCTAATTTCCAATTTTTGCTCTACAGACCAACAATCTTACTGCACTAAACAATAGCTTTTTTTAATCCTTAATCAAATAATAAAGTCGGTTACCATGTTTACGGTTGGCGAATATACGAAGGGTGACTTTCCAAAAAATAGAGAAATAATGATTGACGCATTAGATGTATCAAAATACTATAATCACATAGTTGGACTATTTGATCTCGATGTTACTGAAGCTATGCTAGTCTTTGATGCTCAAAAAAAGAAAGGCAAACCATTATCCTTTACAACTTGGATAATGAAATGCATCGCTCAAGCTGTTTCTGAACATAAATTCATCCAAACTATGAGAAAAGGTAAGAAAAAGCTAATTACCTTTGAAGATGTTGATATTAAGTGTATGGTTGAAAAAGAAGACGCTACTGGAAATAAAATTCCTATCCATCACATTATCCGTAAAGCAAATGAAAAAAGTTTTCTAGAAATCCAAGAAGAAATTCGAGTTGCTCAGAAATATAGGGAAGAGCGACGTAAAGGTGAAAAACCAATTAAAAAGAGACAAGCAAACATAATGTCTTTTCCAAAATTCATACGCAATATTATTTGGCACACAGTTATGACTAATCCTTTCAAAGTGAAAAAACATCTTGGTACTATTGGTGTCTCTGCTTTAGGAATGTACGGGAAGGGTATGCGTGGTTGGGCTATTCCAAAAACCCCTCATTCAACTCAGTTCCTTTTAGGATCAGTTTTAAAATTGCCAGTTGTTACTGCTAATGATAAAATCGTTATACGTAAGGTTCTCAATGTGACTGTTAGCTTTAATCATGATATTGTTGATGGTGGGCCTGCAGTTAGATTTGTTGCGAGACTTCAAGAATTAACAAATGAAGCATTTCAGCTACAAGATTTTATGAAGGAATAATCCAGTTATTATTCCTCGATTATTTTTTCTTCTACAGTTAAAAAGTTCAAATCATTTTAAAAATAGACATTTTCATCTTGTGTATACTCTGTTTTTTTGTAACGTTTTTTAGCAAAGAATGTAAAGGGAAGTGAAAATGTTAACATAAATGCTACTAATAAAAACATCGAATAAAAGTGATTCACTCCAGGATACCAATTTACAATATCAAAATTATCTAAAATAGAAACCACAGACAAACCACAATAAACTAAGCCAATGAGAGATAAGATTG
Source organism: Candidatus Heimdallarchaeota archaeon (assembly GCA_030614005.1). Lineage (GTDB taxonomy): Archaea > Asgardarchaeota > Heimdallarchaeia > JABLTI01 > JABLTI01 > JABLTI01. The sequence continues at coordinate 96,668 of JAUWKS010000001.1, forward strand.
TTGATACAAGATACAATTTGACTTTTCTATTCCACTGCGTTTTTCCTGGAGTAATTTTATTCATTCTAAGTAATCCCCTAACAGTTGGTATAAATAGTATTGGAGCAACAAATGAACTGAATAGTAAATAAAGCATTATTTGCAAGAAGTTTAATTTGTAAGTGCTATTTTTAATAGAATAAATGCTTGTTGCGGTAATCATTATACAATAAACACCAAAAATTAGTAACGGTACTATTAACATTGCAATATCATCTAAGTAAAGTGCCCTAAAAATGGGAACTTGTAATCCATAGATTATGGCGTAAATCACTCCTACCAAATATAACGAAGATAATACAAGTGTTAATGTTGAGGAAATATAAAGATCGATTTTTTGGTTTAACTTTAGTTTGCTTTTTAGGAAATCTTTCCAATGATCAATAACTGCACCTATTTGTCCTGTTGTCCATCTGTACATCTGGGACATTTTATGATCAAAAGTATCTGTAGCTAAAGTTGTGACACCTAGCTCTTCCAACCAACAACCATAATGACCTTCTTTTAGTAAATTAATTGTATGATCATAGTCTTCAGATAATTTTCCTTCAGGTAGCGGATAAGAGTATTCTTTTCTAAAACAGGCATTACATCCATGGAAGAGTACATTATTAATTCTCATTTTTCCACTTTGCGCACAAGCTAATTGATAATAGGAAATCATTTCCCAAGTATGCAAGAGATTCTTAACTTCACGAAAATCGAATTTGGCTTGAACAAAAGCATATTGAGAATTCTGCTCTAATATGGCAACAAATTTATCTAAAATTTTTGGTTTAGGGATTTGATCAACATCAAATATTGCTATATATTTCGCATCTACTTGATCTATTACTTTATTTAAAATTCCAGCTTTAAATGAACGTTCATCATCATAAAAGTAGTTGACTTTCATTGCTTTTGCTAATTTCTGATAATCCGCAGCATATTTTTCATCTGAATTATCATCTCCAACCCAGATTTCGTAATTTGGATAAGTCTGTTTTACAAAACCTTCTAGAGTATCCTTTAATATTTTTGGATGAGCATTTCTCACAGGAATCAATACAGCGACTTTTGGAAAATCGGTCAATTTTTCAAGGCTATATTCTACTTTGTTTACTTGAAGGATACCATCTATCAATTGTACCATAAAATAAATAACATAAAATGGTCCGACCATCTCGAATATTAAAACTAGTACATTTAACAGTAATCCCCACCATTCCAACTGATTGCTATTGATTACCAGAGCAGCAACTGACGTTCCAAAATATCCAAGAAATAAAAGTAAGAATAGTGAACCCACTAAGTGATTAAGCACAATCCAGATTTTCTTTGCCATGATAATTAAATCCCAAATACCTTATAGTAAATAAGATTGATACATTATAAATAGTAATCTCATTACTTTAATTTGGACCCTATCAAAAAACAGAATACTTATTTTTGAGTAATGAAAAACGATGATTTCATTTAATATGAGAATCTAATGCATTCAATATTCGTTCTAAAGCTTCTTCCAAAATCGATTTTGGGCAAGCCAGATTAAACCTTTGGAATCCACTACCAAGTTCACCAAACATTGCACCATCATCCAAACCAACTCTAGCTTCTTTCTTGATAATTTCATCTAACTTCTTTGGGTCCAAACCTAATGCACGGAAATCAACCCATGCTAAATATGTACCTTCCAAATCAAACACTTTCACTTCTGGCATTTTCTCTTCAACATATTTTACAAGAAAATCAAAATTGGATTTAAGATATACCAATAAATCATCCAACCAATCCTCACATTCGTTGTAAACAGTTTCGAGTGCTAACCCACCAAAAATTCCTGGTGAACGTATTGAAACATTTTGCATTGTAATAGCTAGTTTTTCTCTCAACAATTTGTTAGATATTATTGTGTTACTTGTTTTTAAGCCAGCAGTATTGAATGTTTTTGAGGGAGCAGTGCAGGTTATAGAATTATCAGCAAATTTCTTTGAGATAGTTGCATAAGGAACGTGTGTGTGACCAGGAAAAATCAGATCACAATGAATCTCATCTGCTATGACAAGAATATTATGTTTATTACAAATCTTCCCTAATTTTGTGAGCTCCTCTTTTGTCCACACTCTTGCCACAGGATTGTGAGGACTACAAAGAATAAGCATTTTTGCTCGAGGTGTTTTACACTTTTCCTCTAAATCCTTAAAGTCGATTTCATAATGACTGTCTTTGATCACTAATTGATTGTTAAGGACAATACGACCATTTTCTTGAATACTCGATTTGAAAGGATAATAAACCGGTTCTTGGATGATTATTTTATCACCAGGTATAGTATACGTTTGAATAATGAACTGGATAGCTGGAACTACTCCAGGGGCAAATAGTAACCAATCTTTCTCAATGGTCCAATTATGTCTTCTTTGAAACCAATCAATTACCGCTTTATGATATGTATCTCCAGGTAGAGAATACCCGAAGACACCGTGCTCAACTCTTTTTTTAAGAGCATCAAGAAGTGCCTTAGGAGCGCGAAAATCCATATCAGCTACCCAAAGAGGTAATAAGTCTCCATCAATTTTGAAATGTTCTTTCATAAACACTTGGTCCCACTTTATTGCATTTGTGCCTTCTCTATAGATTACTTCATCAAAGTTCCAGTTTCGCTCTTGTGGCATAAGATCAGATCCAATCGTTTAATAAATGAAAATAATTACACTTAATATTTTTGACTTATATTTTAACTATCAAGTATAAATTTCATGATAAAAAGTAGTATTATTCAAAACTCAATTCAAATATTTTTTTCATTTGTGGTGATTTCTGTAGAACGAGCATGAAATATTTTGGCGTCTTTATCTATTGTTATTTGTACTCTTTCAACTATTTTAATTTCAATAACGAATCTTTTTCTTAACATTTCCAATTGAGACACATTAATCACATACTGATATTTAATCAAATATGAAAATGGAAGAATAATAACCCCAAAAAAAGAAAGAAGAACAGTAAACAACAGTTAAATTTAGGTTCGTCATGAAAGTTCGTTGGAACTAAAGTCATTTTCATCATCAAAAGTAATATCAAAACCAGATACTATTATTCCAAATATCTCAACGAATATTTTCAAAATCAACTTTGACAATGCATCCCTTAACAACTCAGATTCAACATTGAATACACGATTATAATTTACATCTTGAGGTTCCATAACAAAAACTAATGCAGTTATCTTTCTGATTTGTTTTGAGTTTAATTTTCGTTTATACGGCAAGAAATTATTTGAAACTATTTCACAATAGAATTCATTATTACTACATTGAGTGAATTGAACGTATGCATAATCAATGATCTTTTGGTGAAATTTTTAGAAAATTGTCTTCGTACTCTGGGGCAACTAGTTTTTCAAAATAAGGTATAATTTCTTGATATGCCAATAGCCTTTCATCTCTAACTGATTGTTACTTATAACTTGTTTTATAATTATACTTTTTTTATAGGTTATCACCTTATCTCGATGTGTAGCGAAATTACTTTTTCACTCCAATTAGCAAACCACGATCAAATTTAGGATCGTCTTGGAATATTGTTGTTACTAAATTGTTTTCAACCATTAAAGATTGAAGCAACTCAGTTGGATACATTGCTAACTCATGATGCTCTACAAAATGATTTACCGCCTTCCCTCTTTCAGCAACTAAATAATGCATATCAAATATTGATATTTCTCCTTTCACTTCAGAGGTGTTCACTCGAGTAATTATGAGATCGTCGTTTTTGTAAGTAGTAATGTGTGGTTCTCCTGCTCTAAAAATAGCTTTATCAAGCCACTGTTCGATAAGCACAATGCCTCCTGGCTTTAGGTGGTCAGCAAACACTTTGATAGTTTTTGATAACCGCTCTTTGGATATTATATAAGCAATTGAACTGAACAAGCAAGTTATTACATCAAATTTCTTACCAAGATTTAATTCGGACATATCTGCAACTTCAAAATGAACTTCAGGGTGTTTTTTCTTTGCAACATCAATCATTTCAACATTAAGATCAGTGCCTGTGCAAGTAAATATCTTTTTCAAATAAGTCAAATGGGCCCCAGTTCCGCAAGCAATATCAAGTAGTTCTTTCCCATCACTTTTCTTGTATTGTTTGATCAATTGTTTTAGGATTTCTGATTCGCCTTCATAGTCCTTCAACTCATAGACCTTATCGTAATATTTTGCTAGAATTTTGTATTTATTTGCGTCAGTCATATTTTACAATATATCTAATTAAATATCAATTTTCGCATTTCCTTCTTTAGTCAATTTTCTATTAAGAATTCAAATACTAGCGACAGATAATTTTTTTTACTAAAAAATAGGGCTGTCAGGTTCTTTTCTTGTTCTTCATTATTTAAGAATGATTTTTTTGGAAACAAAACTAAATAAACAAATTATTTTTAGATTTGGAAAACTATCTGATGATTTTAATAGAGTATTGTACAAGAGAAAACCATGGGCTATCTATTTCGTAAATTAGTAAGAAATGATATACAGGCAATAGCTGAAATAGCTAGTTATATGCCTTCCTATTTTCAAAATATAATTGAGTATGCAGAATTTTTTATGGATGATCCTAACAGCTATTACTTTGGTATGTTCCAAGAGAATAATCTTCTTGGTGTTGGAAATCTAAAATATAAGACATCGAAATTTGCTTGGATAGAATCAATTCGCGTAGCACCTAATAATCAACTGAAGGGTATTGGTACAGCTCTTTTCAATCATGGAGTAGAGAAAGCAAAGGAAGAAAACTACCCAATGGTTGCATTTGCAACAGATGAAGGCAATCAAGGCTCATGCAATATAGGTAAGAAACTAGGATTTCAATTAGTAGAAGAAATGAAACCTCACTGGATAAAACTTGCAAATCTGAATATTGATAGAGAAAATATACAAGTCAACCAACACGTAATCTCACTAGATGAAGCATTTGAACTATTGAAAATTATTCCAGATGGTCCTAAAGAAGAAGTTTCTATTGGCTGGAGTTATATTCCATTAGATAAAACATTCTTTGCTAATCAACCAGATATACGATTTTATGCTATTAAGAAAACTCTACTTCTTGAATATATAACACGGGACTTGAAAACAAATAAGATTCGTACCGTTAGTGCAATAGTTTTTGGATCTGAAAAACACACAAAAGAATTACTCAACGAGTTTATTAGACGAAATGATAAACATGAGTTTCTTTATTGTTTCATAAATGAAAAACTTGAGCATAGCCCACAAGAATTAGGATTTAAACAAGAAGTCACATCTACAGGTATACCAAATAAAATACTTTTATGGAAATTAAAACTGATTTGATAGTTATTAGTCCAACTGACAATAATATAATCTCACACATTGTAGGGAAATTTACTATTCTTTTAAATGAATATAACTAAAGCATCTTGGGATATGAGAATCATAAACACCATGAGCATTTAAGGACCAACCTGGATGTCGGGTTACTTTCACAGCATTGTAACTTAGTTTTTGGAAACGCGAAAAATCCATTCTCAATGTATCCAGATTCTCGAGTGGAATTATTTCTTTACCAAATAATGATTTCATACCTTTCCAAGGTAAAGCAATTTCCACAGTCCAACCCTCATCCCGATCTGAAGCATCATTTAATGTCCCTTGAATTTTTACTTTTGCTTTTAGTTCAGGAAAATCCCAATCCACAAAAGCCCACCTTTTACCTCTGGGATGAGCACCATATCTAGATTCATCTTGAAAACCACCAAGAACATCAACATTGTTTGTGATTAAATCGAACTCGGGAATTTCGAATCGACTACCTTTTTTATAAGCATCTTGCCACACAAAAAACACTTCATAACAAGTTCCAAGTGCATTTATTTCAAATTCATAATAGCAATCCTTACCGGCAATAAATAACTCAACGTCATTTTCTGTAAAAATTAATGAATCTCTTTTTGTCAATTTAGCTTGTATGTTCGGTTCTTCAATCCAATAAGCAACATATAGATTGTTCTCATCCCATAATGCAGCCATTTGAGTTTGCAGAAAAGCAGGTTCGCCTGTGACCATATCTACAAATGGAGAAGATTTTTGGGCTTTTTTCCAAACTTCTTTTTCTAGGTTACCATTAATATTTATGGAAGTATGAGTTCGTTTACAAATATAATGTACAATCTGTTCTTCTTTGCAACCATACATCTTTGTCATCCTACAAATTTAATATTTGAATGCTCTTTAGCTTTTTGTTTGAAAAGTAATGCAGAAGTTTGTTAAAAGTATTTTTTTTATTTTAAATCAATATAGATATCGAAAAACTCAGTTTTATCTTGAACTTTAAAATATATATCTTGTCCATTTGATGACCCTTTATTCATAATAGAAAACTCTGTTTTTAATCCAATTTGAAGCATTATCGATAGAGTTTCCAATTTTGGATTCACTAAACCTACTTGTACATTTCCTGGAAGTTTCATTCCTGTTTTGAATATTTGAATGTTGTATCGTTCGTACTCACCACTAAATTTCACTTCCCAACGTTCACTCAGAAAACCTTCTACTTGATTATTGAATAGGATTGAAAATCCACCATTCTCAAGAATTGTTGCTATTCGTTCACTTATTTTCTGCATACTGTTATTTTATTTGAAATGTTTTTGGGTTTTTCCATTAGAAAGCATACCAAAAAGTGTTCTTTCTCTCTTAGAACACTATTAGAAAGTATAAGAATTCGTTAAAGTGTTTTAATAATTGCTCCTTAATTGGAATACTAGAAAGAATTATTTTTGAAAGAGCCTCAGAAAGAAGGGTAAGATTCGAGTAAGCAATTTTTTTGTTAATTGTTTTAACCAACAGTTCAACAGCTTTAGGAGATTGTTGAGCAATGATTTGAGGTCTAAATTCCTTTTCAGTTGCTAAAAGCAAATTTCTATTTTCCGTTAGCAATGTTTGATAATTATTTGTATTGGCTAAAATCTCATTAATTATCTGATGAGTTTTTTTTCTAAAATATTCTTTAAAATGACCGAAATTATCTTCGATCAAAGCTTTATAATGAGGTTTTTTCATTCCTTTTTCAAGGACAATTGATAAAAATCGATCATTAATATTCTCAAAAACTCTGTATCTAATTTGATTCCAATTTGGCAACTCATTGATTTCTAAAAAATGCCGCTTGTGGATTTCAATCAAAGATTTTGCATATAGCACATAGTCTTGTTTTATTTTTGATTGACCAATGTCTAATTCGACATTCACAATAATCTTAGAATCAGCAGAAAAGTCAGCCTCGTCAAATGAAAAAGAATCATCAATATTCGCCAAGGGTATTTTTTCTATATCAACAACATTTATTGTTTTTTGTTGAGCAGGTCTATTTTGAAATTTACGCTTTTCAATGGTAATTTCTTGATTACTATCTTTAGCATTTTGAGTAATAATTTTACAATAAATAGGTTTCTTGATTAAACCCAATGCGTGGGATATATTCCATTCTACAAAAAACTTCCTTGAAGTATAATCCATTTTATCGGATGCGATTATTCTTCTCTCCCAGAATTTCGTTGAATCGATTTCTGTCTGAAGAATGTTAATATCGTCTTCAATAATTGCATCTTGAATTATAGTTTGATGTTTATCATTACTATAAATTTCATTTGATTGATGGAGATAAGAAATGATGGAGAGTTTTTTTTGGGTATGACTCAAACAAGTAGCACCTAAATTAGTTTGACTGACTGATAATTAATCAGGTTCCATATTAAAGGAAAGTGAAAAAGCTACTTGAGTTTTCTTCTTAAGAAACTCAAGTTTGTTAAACCCAAAATAGCAATAATTAACCAAATATTGAGATTGATTCCACCTTGATAGGATGTTGTGCCCACAGTAATAGTGAATTCGCCTTCTCCTGAGACACATTTTACAACCACATAAATATCTCTTGCAGTACGTGTACTATATGTTATTGTTTCAGTAATTCCAGCAGTTATTTCGGCGCTCGCGGCGAGATATCCTCCTTTTGTCGCACTAAAATCTTCAGCGGCATCATAGATAAAAAGATCATAATCAGCTGTAGCAGGTAAAGTGACACTAAAAGTCAGGGTAGTTTTTCTTGGAACTTTTATGTTTCTAGCCCAACTTTGATCATCAAACGGATCGGGTCCAAGGTAATGTGATATACTGTCACCAATTTCTATTTTCGTTAGGTACGCATCAATTGCCGCATTTGAATGTATTTTACCAAAACCTTCTATCTTGTCTCTTTCTCCTCGATTTAAATCAGGAATATTACTCATATCATCATATGTTTCACCATCAAAAACCTCTGTTGCTGTTCCGCAAATTAGATTCTTCACTAAGAGAGCATTTTTTTGAGAATAGGACCAATCTTCACCCATTGCTTCTATAATTAAAGCTGCTAATCCAGAAACGTGAGGAGTTGACATACTCGTCCCCATACGTTCTGTATAATCATCAAACATCTTTTCATCTGAGAAATATCTGTTAACGCCATACAAATCAAAAATTAGATCTGCTTCTACAAAATCTGCATCGTTGGTATCAGCTGCAATAATCTTCCAACCACTATCATGAGATAAAGTACTCCCACCAGGAGCAACAACATCTGGTTTGGTGTATGGACCCAGATACTCACCATTCGATGAATAATAGGCTATATCATCTTGTGAATTAATCGCCCCAACAGTAATAGCTTTATCAGCAGTTCCAGGAGAACCGATACGAACACCTTCTTGAAAACTATTTCCAGCTGCAACTACACAAACAAACCCTTGCTCAACCAGATTATCTATTGCTTTGTCTATCGATGCTACCTCTTCTGAGAAACCAATCGAACAACTTACTACTACAATACTATATTCTGTTCCAAAATTAGCAATCCAATCAAAAGCATCTAACAATGTTAAACTATTTCCAATACCATAATCATCTAGAATTTTCAAGCCAACAATTTTACAATGAGGAGCTATACCTTGATAATTATTATTTGCATCACTCAAATCTGCAGCAGGACGAGTAATGTTAACTTGGATGATAGAAGCACCAAGTTCCCCACTAGTTTTTTGTCCAATGAGATACCTGTATCTACCGGGTATTGCAAAACTATAATTTAATTTCAAGGACCCTGCACTAAAATCACCAAAAATATGTAGGTCTTCTGTTGCATTTGCAGCATCATCACCATTAGTATCTAAAGTAATAAACAAAGTATCGTCTGGAGCATTTCCAGAAAAATCATTCCAAGAAATATCAAAGTAAATAGTCCCATTTTGTTCCACATCAACATATGAAGCAAACCCATACATTTCAGGTACATTCGGTGGAAATTCCAATGTTCGAGACAAACTCACGTACTCATTTTTTCCCGCAACCTCGCCAGTACCCGCAGCAATAGAAGCACAATGTGTGCCATGCCCAAAATAATCGCACGGAGAAGAATATTCATCATATTCATAATCAACATCCCTTCCAACAAAGTCCTGCCAATAAACTATTTTATCTTGAAAATCGGGATGGCTGTCATCTATGCCTGTATCAAGTATAGCGATAGCTTGATCTGGATCTCCTTTCAATCCAAGGGTATCCCAAACATATGGACGAGTATTGATTTGTTGAGAGGATTTACTCAGAAGTGATTTACATTCAAAGTTTTCTGTTATAAAAGATACTTCAGTTTGTTGTGCTAATGAATACAATCTATCAATTGGTATACGAATAGCTGCTCCAAAAATTATCGACCAAGAAGAAACTATTTCACCTCCAAGAGATTCTACTCGAGAGATAAAATCATTAGAAATCTCACGGTTAAAAGTAACTATAGTGGTTATTTCTTCGCTTGGTGATTTTTCAGCAATAATTTTTTCAAGATTATCATGAATTTTATTGGCATTTTTATCAGAACTTGCTAAAGGCATTACTACTCGACTGATTGTCATTTTTTCTTCCGTTGTTAAAGTTTCAATCTCAAAATTAATTGCCTGAACTAATGATGGTAATATCGATGGCAGAATAAATATGCACAAAAGAATAATCAGTAGACTTTTTCTCTTTTTCAGCGAAAACATCCCCTTAAATTGGTTTATAATCTATGTTTATAATAGACAAATTACTGAAGAATAGATTGACCTACAATTATTAAAACATTTAGAGAGATAAGCAAACATCTCAGATAAATTTAATTATATCATACTGTTTGTCAATAATACTCACATATTTACGAATGAGATTTACTAGCAAGGGTTTAAGAGAAGCATGCCAAAAAAACCACGAAGAAAAATTGTCAGATTGTTCATCAGTCATTCCTGGGACTATTCTGAGGATTACGTAAATCTTGTGAATTTTCTTCGAAGAATTGAAGATTTCGACTTCTATAATTATAGCGTACCAAAGCATAATCCTCTTTCTGCAGATACTGACAAGAAGCTTCTAGATGAATTATGTGATCAATTACGAGGGTGTCATATACTAATTGTCTTGGCTACAATGAGACCGACTTATAGTGAGTGGATTCAAAAAGAAATTTTGATTGCCAATGTTTATGACAAAGCTGTTTTAGCAATTCTTCCTCGTGGGCAGAAGAGGGTTGCAAGTATTATTTCGACTTACTCTGATGAAATAGTAAAATGGAACACCAAATCTATTCGAAAAGCGATAATCAAAATTATGGCTAAACGATAAATCTATTCTAAGTTGAAGGAAAAGTTCCTGATATTAATGCTGGGTTTAATGCTATAATTACTATCATTAAAATCAGTCCTAATGTATAAAGTATGATTAAACTTACTGGTATCCAAATCTCAATGTTAGTTAAACGGCGATGTTTCTGTTTTGTATCTTGTGCTTTCCAAAGTTTCCACTCAGTTAAAAATCCTTGAACAGGTAACCTAGCTTCAACTGCGTTAATAACTCTGTACTTGCAACTATTCAACCCCTTATAGTATTGAATTAAAAGCACCCAACCAACACAGAACGAAATACCCACAATTAGAATTGTTGGAACAAAGATGAATAATTGAGAATTACCAAAGAGTGCACCCATAGCAACGAAGAGAAAGCTGTTAGCGGTAAGAAAGAAACTATTTGTTGTAGCTCTCCGAGCACTAACATTGTCAGCCATTTGCACATACAACTTATATTGTTCAAAAGTATAGCTTACATCAAACGACATTTCTTCTTGGGGATTGAATAACTCATCAAAAGGGTCAGGTGTTTTTGTTGGGTCTTGGTCCGATTCTAGGTCTTGATCAGGTTTCGTTGTTTTTGTCAATTAATTCACCGTGGAACGACTAATTTTTTCTTCTACTTTAGCAAGCTATTCTCTCTTAATAAATTTTTAGAGAGAAAATCGAAGAGACAATATATCGCATCATTTATATATATTGGAAGGAATTGATAAATTTGAAGAAAGGTAGAAGGAAAGGAGTTAATGAATACAAGGGTACTAGATGAAGGAAAAACAGTGAAATGGAATAGTATATCGATTATTCTATGTTTTATAACAATTCTAATTCTTACTATCTGTGTATTTAGTCCAATTATTAGGGTTGAATCAATCGCACATAGTATGTGGGGGGGCGCTCCTTTAGATTATAATTATAGACAATTTATTTATTTTACAGGTCAACGTTTGATTATTTCTGTTTCAGGCGAAACTGGAGAAATTTTAGAGGATAGTTGGATACAATGGAATAATGATAGAAATAAGCAATTTACAAGTGCTAACACAGTCTTACTATCAATTGCTTACATTTTAATCCTTATTGGGTCAATACTTTGGACAATATTCGAAACCCATAAGAGATTAGATACAAAGAAAAAATTTACTAGAAAGCTATGCGTACTATCTATTCTTTCTATAGCAGGTAGTATAACAGGGGTTACATCGTGCATTTATTTACTCTTGATAGATTTTACTCCTTATGAGAGTTACTTGGATGCAAGAATGCAATTGGGGTACTATTTGTCATTTATCCTCTTTTGTTTATATTTTATTTTAGGATTACTAAATATCAAAAGAATAAAGTCTCTAAAAGAAAAAATAGATTTTGAATCCCTTAAAATAAATACTACTATTTTACGAGAAAGAATGAAAAAAAATAAAAAAACTATATCAACATCATTTTTTGTTTTAGGGTTTAATTTAATAGGTCTTGTTCTTTTGTTATTTTTTCCTTTAATGAAACTTAAATATATGGAATTTTCAGAAAGTGATTATTATTATACAGAATATATTCGCATCGAACGAATATTCTTCAGTGGTTTTATTAGACAAACTCGAATAAATACGATAATTGATTTGTACGTTGATTATGTATTGGATAGAAGTAACTATAGTTGGTGGAGGTATACTTACATTGTAAATCCTGAGAGTCGTTGGAGCAATTTTCCGACTGTCACTACAATTTTAATAATATCTGCAGTGATTATTTCAATTTTAATCTCAATAGCTTTGTTTTATCTCGCTACCCATAAACTATCTAAAATTAGATATAATTGTGTACCTTATCTTTTAGCCTCGTTCTTTATTGTTGCGGGAGTAATTGGAATTATTGGTTTAAGTTTTATCATTCCGTATAAAACATTTCTAAATATTGAAGGATCACAGCCTTTTCAATTCACTTTTAGTTGGTACTTTGGATTCATTCTTTTCATAGTCAATACCTTAATTGGAATAGGAATATTCTTCGGAACTTCTCATAAAGGCTATGAAAATGCAAAAAAGATCACTCTTTGGGGTTTTGGGATGAATGAAGGAGATACTACAAATGAAAACTAAAATTAGATGTTCTATCATCATAATACTCACTTGTTTCTCCATTTATCCATTTTTTTTGGAAGACAGTGTAGGATGGAATCAAGATTACTCGAGTGATGTTTCAGTTGCTAGTTTTTCCACACATTCCTGGTTAGCTCATGAAGGATTACTACTATATTCTTCACCCTCAAAAATCGTATGGTTAAGCAATAATATACAACAATATTGGCATGGGGTTGAGGCACCATATAATGCAGATATTTGTTTGTTATATGATAATATCTCATCAGAAAATTATGGTGATATTGGAGATTTAACATTAAAATTTGACAGTACTGGTTCAACTGTTTTGAACGATTCTTTAGCCACTCGAGCTATGGTAGAATACACGAAATTAATTACGGAACTCCAAAAGGAAGAAACCAATTTTCAAATTGCAGCATTTTATGCAGGAGCTATGACCCATTATATCTCACAAGCTAGCTCTTGGTTCACTCTTTGGAATACAACACTTTGGGGGACTATTGACCTTATAAAATATAACCAATATGAAACAGTTATTGAAGAAGGATTAGATGCTACTTCATCCATCGATCCAAGTATCACTTGGAAACATAATTATCTTGAATTAAATCCAAATAGCACAGCAGAACTAACTGGTTATGATGCAACTACTACACTAGGTGAAAAATGTTATCCATTTGCAGAATCACTTCAAAATCTTTTCATCGAAACGTCCAGTGTTAAGGAATGGGAGAATAGCTACAAGAAGACTGTGGAACTGATTCTATCTTATTCAGTAGAAGCAATTTATGCTGCCTTAGAATCCGCAATGAATGAGAGTAATTGGAAATATCTTTCAATTCCAGATCCAATTTACAATTTTGATAATGAAACTGCGCATTTGGAAATTCCTGCGTTTACTGTAACAGTTAGAGAAAAAACAATTAGCTATAATCTTAATGACAGTTTGACGATACAAGCAAAAGTCTATCTAGTGGATTCTTTTTTTGATGCTCTGAGTGCACAATCCTTCCCAAGTATTTCTTCAATAGGATATAATTTAACATTTACCGATGATGCATGGTCATTTCCAAACCAAATGATAAGTGGGTTAGCATCGTATACAAATTATAATATAATATACAATTTCCAACTTCAAGAATATCCCCCTACATGGAGCAATATCTCTATTGCTGAATTTAATACTGAATATTATTCACTAGAAATTAGTAACTTCACTGCCAACTATAACTGGAATGATTGGACATTTTCTGTGGAAAATATTTCTGTTTCGTGCCCAAATATCCCAGAGATAGGTATTGTTGACAGTAATGATATTAATTTTGCTGAATGGCAACTTTATACAACAGGAGACTCATATAGTCAATTAACAGGCGTCCAAGCAAAAGATACAGAGGGGAATTTTTTACAGGGTTCTCTCCTATTCAATGAAACAACTGAAAAATGGTTTTCATACCAAAATGATATTGGCATGGTTTTCAACCATGTCAGGCAAATTTTCTTCATTTGTGTTCGATTTAATTTAACTGACGTACCTGTTGGTACATGGAATATAGTTGCTGGAGACTATTCCAATGACTATTTTTTGCCATTTGCTCGTGTTTATTCTAATAATACATTCACAATAAGAAATCATTTATCTTTTAGTTCAAAACCAGATATTATTTTTAATGCCGAAAAACTAACAATCAGTGCTTATAACATAACAGCTTATGTTGATTACCATAATAACGCAATTGACTATTACGAAATATATGAGAGACTTTACTTGTATGGAGGATATAATAGGTTTGCTAAATTTCGTGTATTGCCAGATCTTGATCCTAACGACTGGATAAATGACCCTCCATTTGGTGATTTGTCTTGGAATGAAGAGAAGGAGAGTTGGTACTTTGAAGATAGGGATATTAGTTACTTGCAACCAGGGATGTATTATGTTAGATGCTCTTTCAGGACTATGAATACAAATTACACAGTTGGTACAGTAGGTTCACCTTCTGATATCTTTGTAATAGTAAATCCTTATGCACGAACGATTGTATTGGTCTCCTCTGTAATTATATTAACTTCAGTTATTATTGCACCTATTATTATCTTAGTTCGTAAGAAAACTAGCAGCAATAGATGAGTTTAATTAAGAAAGGGTTTTTTGGAACAAGTATTCAGAAGGCATTTCTAGTGATAAGTGAGAACACTGATGAAAAAATAGATGTTGAAGAGAATAATGAAATTGGTGGTACAAAAAGCACCAGACTTTTACTCTATTTGATTGCTGGTCTATCCTCTTCAGCAACATTCATTGGTCGAATTTTTATCGGTTTGTATGCTGCTTTTATTGATTCCTCTGCTCTAGCAATTTCCTTCATTGTCTCTTTAAGAAATCTAACCATGCAGATATTTCAATTTACTTTTGGGAGAATCTCCGATCGCGTTGGTAGGAAAATAGTGATGCTCATTGGTATTATTGTAGCAGGTGTTAGTATTGCTTTATTTCCACTGATCAAGAATGGCTGGGTTCTAGTAGGTGGAGTAGTAGGATTTTCAATTGGATTCTCAATGTATTATCCATCATTTACCGCTATTCAAGGAGATATTACAAATAAGAAAAATCGTGCTGGGTTAATCAGTTTAATTACAATTATTGGAGCGTTTGCTACTCTTATTGGTTTAATTGTTGTTGGTTTTGCAGGAGAAATTGGCAGTACAGAAGCAATGCAATACACAATAATCTTAGAGCTAACAGCGGGTATTTTTCTACTGGCAGCTATTGTTAGCGTTTTCTTGCATGATCCACCTAGAGAGAAGCTTAAAGAGAAAACACCTTTTTCATTTGATCCTTTACGTGCAAACCCTAATTTTCGTCGATTTGTTATTATTAATAGTATTATGTCATTTACAATGGCAATTGGATGGCCAATTTTCCCAATTGTTCGAGAAGAATACGCAACAACAATTCAAAACACGTGGATTTGGGCAGTTTTTGCTGCATGCCAAATTATAATCTTAGCGTCGACTTACAAACTAATTAATCGAATAGGAAGAAAACCATTGCTTTTAATAGGACGAATTGCTATGTTCATTGTTCCATTGATTCTAGCTATTTCTATCAGATGGTTTCCAGATTGGAGAATCTATTTTATCTCTGGTTCAATTAGTGGTGCGTGTAATGCATTTTACATGGTAGGTCAAAACAGTTTCATTTTAGATTCTGCTTCAGAAAAAGAAAAAGGAACATATACTGGAGTCTATAATTTTTTTATTGGAATATCAACTTTTCTTGGTTCTTTAATAATGGGATTCATTGCAGATTTTTACATTGCTCGGTATGAGAAATGGACAGTTATTTTTGTACTTACTCTAGTTATTACTGGTGTAAGATTTCTTGGTGGATTTGGATTCTTTTTCCTGAAAGAACCAGTTCAAACTCAGATTGTTAAAAAATTAGCTGATGATACGAGCACCCAAACCAGTTGAAATAATATAAGACTTACCACCTGAGTCTTTTATTGCATCTGATACTTCTTCCTCTTTACCTGGAGCATATGCCAACATAGTTCCACCACCACCACTACCATTTAATTTGCAACCCAATGCTCCAGCATTTTTTGCTTCAGCAATCATTTCTTCAATTTTCGGAGTAGATCTTTTGAAACCATCACGTATTAGAGCATGATGTTCATCAATCATTTTACCCAGTTGTTCTTTGGTAAAATCTCCTTTTTGCAGAATTTTCAAAGCTTTTCTAGTAAGATCTCTATTTTGTATAGATGTTAAAGTCATTAATCGATTTACCGAGGAAATAGAGTCTATATGGTTTTCAATTTCTTTTAGAGCAGTTTTTCTGTGACTAAAACCATCAATTAAATCACCTAATTGTTGATATCCTTCTTCAACAATAGTTCTGATCATTCGCAAATCTCCTACAGTATCCTCTTTCTTTTCTAAGGAATCACCAATTATCAAACCAGAAAGTGTAGCAGGTACTCTTGTTAGTTTTATTTCTTGACCAAAGTCCACATGAATTATCCCTCCAAATGCAGAAGAATAATGATCCATCATCCCACCACTCTCACCAAATTCAACTACTTCACCATTGAAAGCATACCGGACTGTTTCCTCTGTAGAGATTTTTACTTTCGCTAGAGAGCTAAAAACCATTACACAAGCAATAGAAAATGCTGAAGAGCTTGAAAGACCAGCTGCAATTGGTACTTCCCCGGAAACTACTAAATCTGCCCCATTTTTTGAAAGAATACCATTTCTTTTGAGAACATTGAAACAACTTCTTAGATAATCTCTTTTATGACGGTATTCTATTTCATCATCCAATGTAAATGAATCAGTTTCATTAAGATCTAAATAATTGATTCTAAATTCCCTATCTTCTCGTTGTTTAACAACAATCTTGATAACCTTATCTAGTGCCATAGAAATTACTTCTAAACCCAGATAATCACTGTGTTCACCGAAGAGAAATACTCGACCTGGTGCAATTACTTGAAATGAAGACTGAAACATAATATTCTTTTATCCACTTACTAGTTTTCAATATTTTCTTCTTTCTGCTGGTAATAACTTAAAAAATAAGAAGAAATAACAAAAACTCAAATGAAATTTAGGGGAAATGAATTTTAACTATATTCGAGAGATTATTGGTTATGGAACTTCAAGTGCACGAAGAGGATTTAATAAAAACCATTTTCAATAATAGGCTTTTTTGGTTTTTAGTTGCTATCATCATAGGCTATTTGCTATCATTAATGGCAATCATCTTTTTCCCCCAAGAGACAGCAATTAAGACCGTCATTGCTTTTTCTTTGATGCTATGCGGAGTTGCATTGATTGTCGCTTTCAGTTCAAAACGGATAATTGATAGATTCGAATTATTTGTAAGAAGAAGTAAACCAGTTTATGTAGTACTATCATTTGCTTCAATATTCCTTCCCTTTCTATTAGTAGTCGTTTTTGGAGAAAATATTACTAACAAAGTAATTGCAATGTTCGTTTTATGGTATTGCATACCAATAATACTACTGATTCTCGGGCAAATTCTTTTCCCCGAAAATAAGAGCATATCTTTTTTCTTGATTATTGTTGGAGTAGCATTGCTTTGGATAGGAATGGATCATCGGTACACATTGCTTATTTTCGATGGATTTCAAGACCTTAGCTACAATTTAACCACTATCTGGATTGTAAATATCCTTCTTATTTGCTATTCTCCATTTAATCTTCAAGATCATAAACAAGTTAGCTCAAAAATAACTTTTAAAGGAATAAAATACACTTTGCTTTTCGTGCCGATACTCTTTCTACTTATCACACCCCTTGGATTATTTTCTGGGTTTTTGGCTTGGAACCCTGATGTATCAACTAGTCCTCTGGAGAAAATTGCATCCTTTATTGGAATTTACCTAACAATTGCTTTGCCAGAAGAATTCATTTTTAGAGGAGTGATACTAAATGAATTTGATAAAAGGACAGGAAGAAAGTCAAATATTCGATGGTTAACCTTAGTGCTTGTATCTTTTGCCTTTGGATCAACTCACTGGAATAATACATCACCAGAATTCATAGTTTATTACGTTCTTTTTGCAACCATTGCAGGAATTGCCTATGGATATACTTGGCGAAAAACAGGTTTATTTGGTGCTGCTTTACTCCATACAACAGTTGATTGGGTTTGGGCGTTTTACTTCCAATAGAAGATTCTTTTGAAGAAAGAATTTCTCAAAAGTTCAATTTAACTATAGATTCCAAATTTATATCCTTGCTTGAAAATCTCATCATATTCTCTAAGTATGCGTTGTAGGTAATGTTTTAATCGTTTATCTTCAAATTCAGAGATATTATCTCTTAGTATTTTTACAGAGCTTTCATCTCCAATCCGGAGGATGGCCTTTATTGCAGCTGTTCTCACAAAATTTCGCTTATCTTCAAATACTACTTTTAGTAATAACTTTGCTAATTCTAACTTTCTTGTAAGCCCAAAAACATAAACAATTTCTCTCTTAATATTCATTTCAGGCTTTGCTGCAAGAAGTTCCTTCAAAGCATCAATACTTTTAGTAGTATTAATTCTTCCAAGAATTCTAATTTGAATTGTTTTAACCCAAGTGTTCTTTTCTTCTTTCAATACATTGACTATAAACTCTGTTAATTTCTCACCTTGAATTCTTTCTAATTTTAGACAACAACTAGCTCTAATATTCTCATTTGTATCATGAATTATTGTTTTCTTGAACAAGGTGATTTTTTCATCTATTGAATCAGGAGTTAAAGCATTGAAAGCTGCTTGTTTAACAGTTACATCCTTATCATCTTTGAAGATTTGTAAAAGCAATGGAATTGAAAGATCTCTTGGAAGTTTCTTTATTACACCAACAGCTTTTTTTCTATCTCTAGAGGATTCACTCTTTCTAAGATAGTCAATTTCTTCATAAGAACTTAGAGATTTATGGAATGCTTTTAGATCTATTTCTTGGCTTTTTTCTTGGTTTTTTTCTGATTCTTTTGGAAAATACTTCTTACGCAAGTGATTATATAATCTTCTGTTTTTTCTTTCTTTACTCTTGTCAAGAATTTCCATCAATTCATTCAGGAATTCCTTGGACTTGATATTATATTTATACCATGGACTCAATAAGTCATATACTCGATTGGAATTCTTAAATTTCTTAATTGATTCTAAAATGACCTTCTCGGCACGGGCATCTTCTAATCTAGCTAATTCCTCTAATACTACTAGTAGCAAGAGGTATTCCATATATTGTGGAGTTTTATATTTGAGAGTTTTACCAATGAATTTTTTATGATTGATTTTGTTAACTATTAGAGAATAAAATTCAAGATTATCTTCAATATTTTCTTTATCGTTAATTAAACTAAATATTTTAACGATTTCAAATTTTTCTTCATAGGAATCTGATGTCAACAATTTTTCTTTTAGAATTCTTATTACTTCATCTTTTGGATGATATTGCAAGAATTTCCCTACAATAAAGCTTTCTCGACGCTTCTCAAGAGTATAGTTAGCAGCAAGTTTTCAAACTAACCAATCTGCATCAGCATTAATCTCCGAAGTCAGTGTTTCCTTTCTCCTTTTTTTAATTAAATATTGATTAATTAACAATTTACTTTTACTTTACACAAACAAGTTTTCCCATCCCATCATTGCAAAGATTACAATTAAAGGAATGATAATAAAAGCTAATAATCCCAAGGTATTTAGAACGTATCCTATTTTTCCTGTTAGTGATTTCGAGCTTAGAGCACCAAATCCAACACCAATAATTAGAAATGAAAAATTGATTGTATAAAGAATTGGTGTGTAATTAGTAAGTGATAATAAAATAAGACCATAAATCATGATCACAGAAATACCAAGAACGGCAGATATAGCACTAAGGGTTAGTTGAACATTCTTTCTTAATCCTTCAGTGTTTTTATTCATTAAAATAATTAGTCTGATAGAATCACTAACACACCACCAGATTAGAAGTAAAGCTAACCCGAGTCCAAAAATGGCTATGAACGTTACAGCATATTGGATATTAATCATTAAGATAATCGGGGAAAGCCAAGCAACTAAATAAAATAGAATAAAAATAATCACTCTTGGATTATTTGCTGAATCAATATTGTTTGGTCCTTTTGGTGAAAGTATCCATTGATAGAAATCCTCTTCAAAAGTAAGTAGAGATATTTGTAAAAGAATATTTATCCAGAAATAAATCCCAAATATTGTTGTTGGAGTTGTATCAACGTGAATTAATCCAAACCAGGGGATAGAATTATTGTATTCATTAACAAGAATACTAGAAATTATTGGTACTAAATAGATCGCCCAATTGAAGAAAATAAGTAATCTTGTTTTTTTGTAACCCTTAACCAAGAATGTTAAACCAGATATTGCAAAACTAATCATTGCAATTGGTACCAAAAAGTAAAAGCCAAGTTTGTATTCGATTATTGGTTTTATCCATATACCAGGTAAAGCCTCTTCTGTAAAGATCAATCGTATGAAAAAGTTCTCCAAGTAAATCTCTTGGGTGCAAGATTCGCTAGAAACTTCTGTTGGATCAACAAATGAGAATATTAACCAAGTAAAAATTGCTACTGAGATAGCACTTAGAATAATTGAAATCACTAAACCATAAGGAAAAATCTTTTTTTCAACTATAATGTCAGTTGTTCTACTCTCTTCATTAGTAATAATCGACTCAGGCACAATAATCCCCTTTGATTTTTCTTCCACAATTAATAAAAAGATTATCTAACATTTATGATTATTCATAACGATATTTGAATAAACTTTAGAGGTATAATCTGTGAGTATTCCCAACCAAGAACAAAAATTTGAATTAGATGAAATAGGTGAAAAAGAGAGAATAGCTAAAACTAAATCTCTAAGTAATTTTTCCTTTTATTTTGGTTTTATTTCATTACTGTTATTTTCTTGGTTGTTTCAGCTCATCATTTGGGAAGTTCTCGAAATTATTGGTTATAGATTCATTTTGTACTTAATTGCAGCAATAGCATTTCCACTAGGAGGCTTGGTTTGCGGTGTGCTTACAAGAAAAACAAAGAAAGGATTAATTGGTTTAATAGTAAACTCAATTATTATTCTCTCATTCATCGGCAGCTCTATTGTATTGTTAATAGTTACAACTATTAATTAGCTATTAACCAATTTAGTAAAATTAACCGACAAAAATATTTTTTCATTTAAATGTGGAAAATAATTAAATGCTTGATATAAAGATAGTATAATTTAGATTAAAGTAAAGATAAAAAGGTGTTTTTAATGAAAAGTAAATTTTATGCACTAAATTTCATTATTATATTTTCTATACTAAATTTTGGTATAATAACCCAATTTAATCAATTACCTACAGTTAAAGCTGAAATGGTAATCAGTGAAAAATGGAGTTATGCTGTTGGAGCTGGGATATATTCAAATCCACAAGTTGATGATTTAGAGGATGATGGCAACCTAGAAATTGTTTTCACTTCTCTTGATAGCAATGTCTATTGTCTGAATGCAAGTGGTATCAAACTGTGGAATTATTCAGCAACTGCGTCTGCTGAACCTACACCCTTGATAGCTGATCTTGATAATGATGGATACAAAGAAGTCATTTTTACATCCTTAGATCACAATGCTTACTGCATCACCTATGATGGAAACTTATATTGGAGTTATGATACTGGAACAGCTATTGTTAGCTACCCCTCTGCAGCTGATCTAGATGACGATGGTACTTTGGAAGTTTTATTCGGTTGTTTAGATAATAATCTCTATTGTATCTCTGATACTGGTGTTAAAGAATGGGATTATTTAACAGGTGGCACTGTCTATTCCAGTCCTTTACCTGTTGATATAGATGATGATAATATAGAAGAGATTCTATTTGCATCAAATGATGGAAATTTCTATTGTTTAGATAATTCTGGTTCTTATCTTTGGGACTATACTCTAGGAGATGGAGCAGGATTTAAAGCTGCTGCCGCTGATATCGATAATGATAATACGATTGAAGTTATAGTTGGAAGCTACGGCGGAACATTGTCTGCTTATAGAGATCCTGGTATACGTGAATGGCTTTTCTTTCCGGGTGGTTCATTAAGAGAACCTCTTATTACTGATTTGGACTCCGATGGTAATTTAGAAATTATTATCTCATCCCACAATGGTTTTCTCTACTGCTTTAATGGTACGGGGGGTCTTCTTTGGAATGCATATGTTGGTGGTGGTTTAGGTCATCCTTCTGTGAAGGATTTAGACGGGGATAATCACAAGGAAATACTCATAGGTGCTTATGATCAACACCTCTATTGTTTTGACTTTCAAGGAAATCAGCTTTGGAAATACGCTTTCAGTGGTGATATATTTGGCAGACCAGTTGCTGTCAATTTAGATGCTGATAGTGAGTATGAAATAATAGTTCCTGTTGGACATCCTGAAAATACTCTTTACTGTTTAGATATTGCTATAACAACACCCACTTCACCAACACCAACGACATCTGGTGGTGGTCTTTTAGAAATTCCTTTTCTAGCTCAATGGGGATTATGGATAATAATTGGTTTGGGAGTTTTGTATCTACTAACAGTAATTCTACTCTTAGTAATTAAGAAGAAAGGAAAACCAGCAAAAAAGAAAGGTAAAAAATAATTAACAATACTTATTGAAAGTTTAGCTTAAAAGCTAAGCTTTCGATTTTCTTATTTCCCCAATCTATTCTAAAGAATTGGTGTTTTACCTCTTTTTTCCTTTCAGAGAAAATATCATTGGAATGTTGAAAAGTTCGTTTTGAAAATACCAATACCCATCTTCTCTCTTTTTCATATCCGGATGAAAGTTGAAGAAACAGAAAGGATACTCATGAACATATTCAATTTCAATGCCAACATCAATTAAGGAATTCAAAATCTCATTTTAATCTCTCAAGAAGGTCTTTTTTATTGAGTTCAAATTCATGAACACAAGTAAATGGTTCATATTTGAGAAGACGATTGATCCGTAGCATATGTTCATTACTACCAGCATTACCTGTTCTCCATAATTTAGCCTCAGTCTCAAATAACAATTTCTCAAGCATCTGATATTTGAGTGCTAATCCTAAACCATGACCTCTGTGGGCTCTTACTATTCCGGTATCACCTTGTCTTACAAGTGTAGGTTGATATTCACTAATGTAGGAGTTAGTCAATCCAATAGGATCTCCTGATTCCTTGTGTATAGCCACAAAAGTCATTACGTAATCTCCCGTAAGATACCTTCTCTGATTCATTTTTTGAACTCTCTCAACTGACAATTTATAATCTTCAAAGGTAAGTTCTTCTCGAGGCATGTCATTCCATATTTCTTCCAGCATTTCAGCATATTTCTGAAAATCAATATGTAAAATATGCTCGAGAGCATCAATATAGATTATTTCATATCCTTTCTCATTGGCTTTTTCTCTTTGTGCTTTTGCTTCTTTTTTAACTTCATCTTGATTGAATTTTGTTAAATCTGAAATACTGAGTGTTTCTTTATATCCCTCCTTCACTCCTAAAGATTCAATGAAGCGAAGTCCATCTGTATCTTCGAAGGTTTCAATATATAATCCTGTAATTTGATCTGGAAGATTTTCAATTGATTTAATGAATAATTGAGTACCAAATCCTTTTCTTCGATATTTTCTCGCAATATGAACCCAAACATATCCCTTATCCAAATTATCATAATTAATATTCCAAGAACATTGACCATATCCAATAACTTCGTCTTCAGAATTAATAGCTAGTAAATAGCTGACTTTTTCTTCAGAAGACGAACCTAAAACCCAAACTCTTTTAAAATACCCTATTGAAGGAGGTTTAATTTTTAATATCTCTTGATTATTTATTTGCATTAGCTTGAATAATTGTTCTAGATATTTCTTTGGAATTTCTTCTTTTGCTTTGGATATGATAGTTATTTGAGACATTATATATCACTGATATTCATTACAAAATAATCCATTTTTATTGTCTTTGATTATTTTGTTTACTACCTAAAAAAATAGTAATTATAAAGGATAGGTGTGAATGAAAACTAATAAAAGAATCATTTATCGTCAAAAAATTTTTGACAGATAACTTTTTTTACGATTATTCCTCAAATATGCTATTATGTCCGACAGAATAATTTCCTTTGATATTCTTCGGGGATGGGCAATATTAGGAAATTTAATGATTCATACTTTTATGTTGGTTTCACAAATTGAAGGCATTGCGGAAACTGACCCAGCAAATTTACCTTGGTATGGTTTCATTTTCATGTCATTAGTTATTGTTTTTGGACATTGGCGTGGATTGTTTCTGCTAATTAGTGCAGCAATTCATATGTATATGATGCAAAAGAAATTCAAAAGTGGACTTTCTAGAGAAGTGATTCTGTTCCAAGAGATATTGAAAGGAATTGTTCTTTGGATTTGGGCAATGTTTTTCTATGTCTTCTTAGCTCAATGGCAAATATCAAAAAGTTGGGTTGAACAACAACCAATTCATCTTGAATGGCGTAAAATTTACCACGCAGATCAATTTGCAAACATTGCTTTTGCCATTATTCTTTCAGCGATAATATTCTATATTCTCTCCTCAAGTGAAAAGTTAAGAAAACCAGTAGTGAGTTCAATTGTTTTTGGATTGGTAGGATTAGCTTTTATTTTCCCTGCACAAGCAATTTATCAAGCGGCAAATAATTTCTGGGGTATTGATTTCCACAATGAACTTGGAGTTATTCCTGAATATTTACAAAATATTGGCGATAAAGGTTGGTGGGATTATATTGTTAGATTTTTTGCTAATCAAGCGACTGGAAGAGAGTCTCCCTTATTCCCGCACTTTGCTTATAGCGCTGTAGGATCCATATTTGGCATTTTTCTATCTCAAGGTATTCCTAATAAAAAGAAATTTCTCTCATGGGGTTTCGGTTTTGCTGGTTTTTGTATGGTTTTCTCAGTATTTTGGCTCTTTGTTGTAGAGAAAATACCCGAGGATCCATTTTCATTAGTAACCTTTCATGTGCATCCTACTTGGTTTACGTTCTTAACAATTGGAATGTTGCTAATGGTTGTATTAGGATTTCTAGCTCGTCATGAGTTCAATTCCAAAGTTAATTGGGAAAAGAGGTTGAAACAATCGCGCTTCAGCCGTAGAGTTGGTGTATTCTCTTTGACAGTTTATTCTTTAGCTTCTATTCAAGCAGTCCTTAGAGTATTATTGTATTATATCTTTCAGATATTCAGTTATGACCCCGGATTTAGAACACCTTTTGGATTAAATATCGGTTGGACAATATTTCTTATAGCACTCGAAATTTTGATGTGGTTCGGGATAACATGGGCATGGGAAAAAGGTCACTTCATTGGTTCAATAGATTGGTTATTTTCTTTAGCATTAAAAGCACCTTTTCAAATTAGAAAACAAAATAAGAAACCCATTTTCGGTGATTTCATGGATGTACAAGGGAAAGTTATCGAACCAACTCCGATATCTTGGGTTGAACCAGCAAAGGACATTGAAGTTATAGAGAAAGAAGAAGAATCAATACCTATTGAGGGTGTAGAAATTCAACCAGTGAGTTAAATCAAAATTACCTATGATGATTCAATACTTCATCTTTTTTGACTTATATTGGATTGATAAAAAAAAAAGGGATAATTGTTCACCTGTAAAGGTGAACCTAGTTTCTAAAACACTAAGATGAATAAGAGAGCAGATACTGCGAGTATCAATGCTGCTGTTATCACTAACAAACTAAATTTGTCAACTTCACCGATAATCAAATTTTCATCATTTTTGAAATCGGCTCTAAGGACTGAAACCTTGTGAGAGATTTTCCTTTCTTCAAGTCTACCGGCCATTGCAGCTGCTAGAAGTGTAGCAACAGTCATAACTGATATAATTGTCTGATAATTATTAACAACAGTTTGCGCGTCACCAATCTTAAAGACAAAATTAGCTATTTTTCCATTCTGAATGAAAAGTGGTATTTGAGTGATAATAAAAATATTCGTTCGTCGATCAAGTGTATAAATAGTATCTTCAGCAATTAGGAAATGAAATTCGACATTCAATTCATCAGAGTAGTTAGTCTGTAGAAATTCCATTGTTGGGTTAGTAAAAAATGAAATCCCTGGTTCAGAATACCATTCAGAGTAAGTGTCAACTAAAAAGTCAACTAGAGTGGTTCGTAGAAATATTGAATGTTCTATCCAATCTGATCTATTGATAGCGTAGACATCATTTGTTGAAGATTCACCTATCTCATATGTCAATTGCTCTGGATTATTAGAGAAATCAGTATCAATGTAAAACGAAAAAGTTTGGTCAGCTAATACATTGACATTACTTAGGTGCATTAGTATTAATGCAGCGAAAGTACTATTTTGTTATATAAATCACTTTGGAAAATGGCAAAAGTTTTTTCATCGGGTTTTCTTTCTTCGTCTTTTCTTCTTTATACATCGTTTGTTGTATCTTCCGATATACATGAATGCTATAGCATTAAAACCCACGTAAGTTCCAATAACAGGACCAGATTCCTGTAATATCAGTTCTTTTCCTTTAGTATTCTCTTTTGTATTACCAACAATGTAAACATTGTACCTTTTTAATTCTCTTTTTTTTTCTGGTGAATATTAATAAACAAATCATCTAAACTTAGTATAATTGTAAATTTGCTTGATGGATTGATGTAGTTTGAAGATTGACTTAAAAGGAACGAAAAGTAATGGAGAAGAATTCGAAAAAGAAATAGACACAGAAATAGAAAAGATAGACCTTACTGATAATCAGTTATCTAGCATTGACTTATCACCACTTGCTGAGTGTTCCAGCTTACAAGTGCTTTATCTTAGAAAAAATCAGCTCACCTCTATAGATCTTTTGCCCCTCAAAAAGTGCACAAACATACAATACATCGCTCTTTCTTATAATCAACTCTCATCTATTGATTTGACACCACTTGCCAATTGTAAGGAATTAGAAGGACTAGAAATTTTTGGCAATCAGCTTTCATCTATTGACCTCTCACCCTTTGGATCTTGTTTGAACTTACGCTACCTCCATTTTCATAATAATCAGTTTACTTCTATCGACCTTTCCCCACTGAGTGCTTGCAAAAATCTACTCTGGTTCGATATTCATGAAAATCAACTCTCAACAATCGATCTCACATCATTTGCTGAGTGCAAAGAATTAGAAGGGATCTCACTTTATGCCAATCAGCTCTCTTCCATCAACCTCTTGCCCCTCTCAAAGTGCACGAAATTACAATCATTCTCCCTTGAAAATAATCGGTTCTCCTCGGTTGACTTGGCTCCACTAAGAGAATGTAAAGAATTGAAACATTTATTCATTAGTACAAGTGTTTCTATTGATTGGCAAAGTGCTCAATTGGACATAGATGGATTATCTGAAGGATTAAAACGCTATGCAAAGATGATTAATCAATCTTGGAAAAAATTCACGAATGAAGAACAAGATAAAAATTGATGAAAAAAAACGAGAGGGAGAGGATTTGTCCTCTCATTTCTTGAGTTGATAAAATTAATTTTGCTTTCCAGATTAAGTGTTAGGTGTTACATCTTACATAATACTATGTTCAAGAAATTATTAAAGCATTTTAGAGAAATCATTCGATGTATCTAGTATTTTTATCTATATTAGTAGCAAATTTCTACTTGTTTCAAATATCTGAAAAGGTTATCCATTTATCAATTATAATCATTTGATTCAGATTTTTTACAAAATCATAATCTAAATAACTAATCTTATTAGAAGCCAATTAATACTAAACCAATAATCAACTCAGGTGAATAAAATGGTTAAAAAATTCAGTTATATTTATTCTCCCAATGAAAATGAAGATACTTGTAAAACCTCTTTTGATTTTGATCTCATTGAAGAAGATGACGGAGAAATTTCTATTAGTAATTTAACAATAGATGGAGAAAAGGGTTGTATTGGTCAGAATACGATTATTCCAATTCTTGTTAAAAATCGCAAAATAGTTAACATTTCAATTGATGAATTAAAAGAAGCAGGTTGCCGAAGAGCTGTTTCCTGTGCTCAACAACTTGCAAAAGCAATTCAAAATATCATTCATGAACATGCTTGACTCTATGAAAAAATATTTTTCGTTAGTTTACTAAAATGTGAGTGAATTCTAATGTCTAACAATTGGAGATTGAAAAGTACAAGCATAACAACAATAATGCTTTTTGTCATTGTTGCTGTATGGGGAATTTTTGCTGCAGTGTTTGGTATGTTTGATTTGGAAATTTCGCAACTTATTGTTAATCAAAATTCCATTTGGGGGAATATTGGAGCAGAGTATGGTGAATTACCAGGCTTCTGTTTGATAATTATTTCAATTAGTATTTTATTTGGAAGTTTATTTGATAACAAGCACAAACAAAAAATTCCATTCTATCTCCTTTTTGTGCTTTCTTTAGGACCACTCATCTATTTCTTAATTATCCAAAATTATGATATAGCAAAATATCTCATTGCAATGGGAATTGGTCCGATATTTTTCGTGCCAATATTTTATCAAAAAGATCTGAAAAAATTTAGAAAAATTTCTTGGGTAATTCTTCTTTTAGCAATATTCAATCCATTATTCTTTGTTCAAATAATAAAATTACTTACTCAACGAATTAGATATAGAAATCTTTTAGATATTGGTTTTGATAATTACTCGAGATGGTATGCCTCTCTTGGACCTAGCACTGATTACAATAGCTTCCCATCAGGACATACGGCAATGGGTTGGATGCTCTTGCCTTTAATCATTGCAGTCAAACAACTCAAGTGGAAGAACCCTTTGAAAATATTAGTAATAATAGGTGTTTTATTTGTAGGTATTTTTGTGGGGGTATCTAGAATAAAAGTTGGTGCTCATTTTGCATCTGATGTTTTATTTTCCACCTGTGCAGCATTTGTTTATACAATAATTCTCCACAAGTGGTTCTACTTATCAGAAGCAACTGATTCTCTAAAGGCAAACAATGAAGAAATTTCTGAGGAAGTTACAGTAGAATAATGGGAATCGGTATTATTCTTAGTACATTTCCAGATTAATCAGACAGAAATATTATAAAATAACTAAATTACTTCTATACTAAAATCTCATATGAGGATAAAGGCAATTGGTTTCACAAAAAAACGACTCAGATAAAGTCAAAAATACCAGGTGGGCAGCAATCTACCATCCAAAAATTCCACTTGAGATTGAAATTCCGAATAAGGATTTAGCAACATTATTTTTTGAAAATGTTCAACAAAATGCTGATCAACCATTTCTTATTTTTGAAGGCAAAACAA
Organism: Candidatus Heimdallarchaeota archaeon; assembly: GCA_030614005.1. GTDB lineage: Archaea > Asgardarchaeota > Heimdallarchaeia > JABLTI01 > JABLTI01 > JABLTI01. The sequence goes on from JAUWKS010000001.1 coordinate 126,359, forward strand.
AAACCTATGGCCAAGTAAGAAAGGAAGTGATAAAATTAGCGAATTCACTTCTGGAACTTGGTATTAAGAAAGGAGATTGCATTGGATTACTCATGCCAAATTGTCCTCAATTTATTATTAGTTATTTGAGTATTCTTTCCATTGGAGGGATAACAAATGCCATTAGCCCTCTCTACACACCTACTGAAATTGAATTTCAATTGAAGGATAGTGAAACTGCAACTATTTTCACCTTAGATATGTTCCTGGATAAAATTAGACCAATTAAAAAAAGTGCTAATCTAAAACATGTAATAGTTACTTCTATTGCAGATGAATTAAAACCTCTTAAGGGGTTCTTTTACAAAAATTTTCTTGCTCGCAAAAATCCCAAACCAAATGCTTCTGAATTAAGTTACAAAGAATTAGTATCTAATGGTTCAGAAAAAAGCATTGATGTAGAAATAGATGCAAAGAACGATTTGGCGACATTACAATACACCGGAGGAACAACAGGTCCATCAAAAGGAGCAATGCTTACTCATTATAATCTTCTTTCACAAGTAATTGCTGTAGACTATTGGATGGAATGGATTGGAGGTAAACTACCAGGGATTAAGGACCGAAGTCTAGGAGCAATCCCCTTTTCTCATAGTTTTGGTTTAACCACTTCTTTTCTGTGGCCAATATCCGTTGCTGGTTTGATAGTTCTTGTCCCTGATCCTCGTAAATTAGAAGATTTAATGAAATTTATTCAGAAGTATAAAATTCACTTCTTTATGGGTGTACCAATTCTATATCAAAAGTTAGCTGAGCATCCAAAAGTAGAAAAATACAATTGGTCATCAATTAGAGGTTGTATTTCTGGTGGAAGCTCTTTACACAAGAGCACCTTAGATCTTTTTGAAGGAAAAACAAATGCATTATTGGTTGAGGGATATGGTTTAACTGAAGCCTCACCTGTAACTCATATCAACCCAGTTGATGAAAAATATAGGCGCATTGGTATTGGAATACCTATCCCAAATACTCTAGCAAAACTAATTGATCTTCAAACTGGTGAAGATATCCCTGATGAATTCAGCAAAGATGGATTTACTCGAGAAGGAGAATTATGCATTAAAGGTCCCCAAGTGATGAAGGGATATTGGAAACAACCACAAGAAACAGAGAAAGTGTTTACTTCGGATGGTTGGTTAAGAACTGGCGATGTCGCAAAAATGACTGAAATCGGTTTTTTCGTTATTGTTGATCGATTGAAAGATTGCATCTTTACTTCTGGATACCAGGTTTGGCCTCTCGAAATTGAAGAGGTTTTATGCAAACATCCTGATATTTCCTTAGCAGCAGTTATTCCATTCAGGGATGAGCAATTGAATGATAAAGTTAAAGCGTTCCTTGTTCGTACCCCTGGTTCTTCAAAGTGTACACATGATGAGCTCCATGCATTTTGTAAGCAATATTTAGCCCCTTATAAAATTCCTAAAGTCTTTGAGTATCGAGAAGAATTACCCGTAAGTCCCGTAGGAAAGATACTTAGAAGACCACTTAGAGAAGAGAGTACAACTTCTTCAACTGCAGAAGGACATGTTGAAAAAATCACCTTGTGAACATTTTAAGGTAACTACAGATGGATTGAAAGAGAAAATAAATAGAGGGAGGAATTAAATCCTCGAACCGCAGCTTGGACAGAAACTACCATCTGGTTTGAGTAATTCACCACATTGCTTACAGTATCTTGTTCCGGAACTATTGAAGTCCTCATCTTCTGAATCAGCTTTGTAAATTTTCTCTCTGTCTTTATCATTAAGTTCGTTCTTTTCTATGCCTAATGTTTGCATACCGCTAACGACTTCTTGTTCTGAGAGTTCCTCTGCTGGGCGACCATAATGATTTTCTAATCTTTCTACATCTCGATCTTGCATTTTGTAAGCACAATGAGTACCAGAGAGTGCTAGAAGCACTGCTCCACCAACTAACCATCGTCTTGCTCTTCTTCGACGATATCTTCTTTGGCGTCTTATAACATTTCTAGTTACCCGTCTAGCAATTCTTCCAGGTATTCTTGGTCCTCTTATTCTTGGTCTGAAACCTCGTCTGGGCATTTTTGTTTTACACCTAAATTAATCTTAATTATTAAATCAAATTAATATAACTCGTTTAACGATAAAAATGTTTAGAATCCAATATTCCTTTTTTTCTCCTTTTATGCTCTATTCTTTAAGGATTTTATTATTTTAAAAAGAAAAATTATAGAGAGAGATTATATAAGCTTTTGACAGATAATAATAGAATTGAAACAATCCTTGTTGTGACTACTTTGGAAGTTAAGAAAGAATGGGAAAATACAGAAATTTTTGGTATAAACAAGGAACCAGCTCATTGCACCTTGATGCCATTTGATGAGATAGATGATGCTTTACAAAAACCAAGAGAAAAGTCACAATTTTATAAAAGTCTTAATGGTAAATGGAAATTCAATTGGGTTCAAGCTCCAAAGAGTAGACCGGTCGATTTTTTCAAAACAGATTTTGATGTTAGCACTTGGGATGAAATTCCGGTTCCAAGCAATTGGCAGCTTCAAGGATATGGTATGCCAATTTATACTAATATCAAATATCCATACAGCCTCAGTTTAAAAAAGAAAGATATACCAAAAATAGATCCAAATTATAATCCTGTAGGATCTTATCGAAGAGAATTTACTATTCCTAAAAAATGGACTGACTGTGAGATTTTCATCAATTTTGATGGAGTAAAATCAGCATTTTATCTTTGGATTAATGGAGAGAAAGTCGGTTATAGTCAAGGAAGTATGACTCCAGCAGAATTCAATATTACAAAGTACCTCCAGTCGGGAAAAAACATTCTCGCCGTTGAAGTCTATCGTTGGTCTGATGGAAGCTATCTTGAAGATCAAGATATGTGGCGTTTAAGTGGTATTTTTAGAGATGTGTATCTTTTTTCCACCCCTGCAATCCATATTAGGGATTTTTTCATTCACACTAAATTTGATAGATTCTTTAAATATGCTCTTTTGGACCTTCAAGTGACGATTAGGAATTATCAAGAAAGTGTCGTTGAAACAACTAGCTTAGAAGTGTATATTTACAATGCTGCTGGAGAGAAAGTTGCAACAAATCCTTTTCTTATCGAATCTTTCAGCGTTGAACCTTTTACGAATACAATATTGAATCTCAAAACTGAAGTTGAAAAACCATTTTTATGGTCTGCTGAAACACCCTATTTGTATGATTTCGTTTTTGTATTGAGAAATTACCGTGGAGACATACTTGAAGTTGTTAGTACCAAATTTGGTTTCAGAGAAGTTGAGATTAAAGATAGACAAATTTTCATCAATGGTAAATCGATTATTTTCAAAGGAGTAAATCGTCATGAACATGATCAAGATTCAGGGAGATGTGTATCTTACAAACAGATGGAAGAAGACATTATTTTAATGAAACAATATAATATCAATTCCGTTCGCACTAGCCATTATCCTAACCATCCCTCTTTTTACGATTTATGCGATAAATATGGTATTTATGTAATGGATGAATGCAATTTAGAATCCCATGGATTAAGAAAAATTTTACCAAAAAGCGATCCTAAATGGCATGCTGCTTGCGTAGATCGTATCATAAGTATGGTTGAGAGAGATAAGAATCATTCAAGTATTTTCATGTGGTCATTAGGTAATGAAGCTGGCTACGGTGAAACTTTCGTTCATATGAAGAAGGCTGCTAATGATATTGACCCATCTCGAGGCATTCATTACGAAGGAGATCACCATATCGAAATTGCTGATGTTTTTAGCACAATGTATTCTACTCCACAAGTTTTAGAAGACTCAGGTCAATTCAAGGAAGTTCGACCAGATTGGTTTGCAAAAAAGATTGGTCCGGAATTATATCAAGATAAACCAAGAATTTTATGTGAGTATGCCCATGCAATGGGAAATAGTTTAGGTAATTTCCAAAAGTATATGGATGTTTTTGAGAAATACGAAAACTGTGTTGGAGGGTTTATTTGGGACTTTATTGATCAAGGTATTCGTCGAATTTCAGAAGATGGTGTAGAATATTGGTTGTATGGTGGAGATTTTGGTGATGAACCCAACGACAAGAATTTCTGTTGTAATGGCATTCTACTTCCTAATCGAAAACCAAATCCATCTGCTTCTGAAGTCAAAAAAGTCTATCAAAACATCAAAGTGTATCCAGAAGAATTGCTTGATGGTAAGTTAGTTGTTCATAACAAATATGATTTTATTTCCCTTAATTTTGTTACTCCAAAATGGGAGTTATTAGCAAATGGAAAAGTGATTCAGAAAGGCACTTTAGAGACGTTAACCACCCCAGCAAGAGAGAAGGAAAGTATAACTATTCCAATTAAAGCACCAAAGATTTCTCCTGGAACTGAATATTACTTGAAAGTCTATTTCATTTTGAATGCTAAGCAACCTTGGGCTAAGAAAGGACATTTAGTTGCCTGGGATCAATTTAGAGTTCCCTTTGATGTTCCTGAAAAACCAGTTGCTGATATAAGCAAATATGCCAAAGCACAACTATTGGATACTGGCGGGCAAATCGTATTAAAGAACGACCACTTTGAAGCAACAATTAGTAAAGCAAAGGGTGGGTTATCATCTTTAAAATACGGTAATCAGGAATTTCTTGTGACCCCACTTCAACCTAATTTCTGGAGGGCACCAATTGATAATGATATTGGGTTAATTAATTTGGGTCCAAAATTCTTGAAAGGAATATTAAAAATGAGAGCTTACCAATGGAAGCGTGCAAATAAACGACGAAAAGTAGTTAAAATTACATCAGAGCGAATTTCTGCTCAAGAGATTTCCATTACTGTTTATACGAAAGTTCCAAAAGGTAAAACCAAATGTGTAACAAATTACCGATTCTTTGGTAATGGTGAAATTGTTGTCAATAATAAATTCACTCCAAGAATTGATATGATTCGATTTGGAATGCAAATGGCTATTCCTAAGGAATTCGAAAAAGTGAGCTGGTATGGTAAAGGACCTCATGAAACTCAATTTGACAGAAAGCTAGGTGCAGCAATAGGCATTTATTCTAGCAAAGTAGAAGATATAATTCATAATTATATCAAGCCCCAAGAAAACGGAAATAGGTCAGATATTAGATGGTTCACCATTTTAGATACTCATTCTACAGGTCTTTTAATCACTGCAGAAGATACTTTGCTAAATTTCAGTTGTTGGCCCTATTCCCAAGATGATCTAGAAAATGCTCACCATATTAACAAATTACCACGCAGAGATTTTATTACTGTAAATATTGATTTTGAACAAAAGGGTGTTGGTGGTGATTGGCCAGCAATTGCTCTCACTCATGAAGAATTCAAATTGAAAAAGAATAAGGAGTATAACTATACATACAGAATTTCACCTATAACTAAAAAAAAAAGAGTCATTGATATTATAGAATATCTCATTGAAGCAAACTAAGCTTAATTATTTATTTTTGCTATTGCTTCATCAATATCTTTTATTTTAAGAGTGAAACTCTCTTTGCAATCTCTTAAATGTTTTAATTGTTCTTCTACACTTTTGTCAGTGTTTTCGCTACCGCATTTTACATTTTTCTTGTCTTTACATCCACAAGCCATAATATCACCTTACTTTAGATTTTAAAGTATTATTACTTTAGTTATCAAAGTAGTTATATATAAAATCTCACTAAAAAACCATAGAGTAACTAAAGGCAAGTGAAGTAATATGAGTGAAAAAATCAGTGAAACAAGAAATAGCAATTGCTTAAAAGAACAAAATGGTTACCCATGTTTAATTCCCGCTCAACGAGTGCTAAATCTCATAAGTAAAAAATGGAGCATTCAATTAATTCACTTATTACATAATAGAAAGAAATTCAGATATAATGAGATTAAAGAAAGATTGCAGAAAGGTTGGAAAAAAGAAAAAATTAGTGATGCTACTCTATCCGCAAGATTAGCAGATCTAACAAAAGAAAAAATCTTTTCTCGAGAAGTTTATCCTGAATTGCCACCAAAAGTAGAATATTCCCTTACAGAAAAGGGTGAGAGCTTATCGAAAGCTATCAAATACCTCGTAGATTGGACAATTGAAGCTTGTCATAAAGAATCAGATTATATTTATCCCAAAGAGTAAAATGGTTAAATGGCAATGTTTTTTATTATTATACCAATCTTAATAATAAATAGACATTGGGGGTATTAATAATTCACAGTTATGAAGATGTAGCAACTTCTCTCTTATACCAGCAATTATTTTTAGAACCCAATATAATAAGGGACAGACGTAATACTATCAATATCCCTGTAGAAGGTAGTGACGTGATTATTAAAAATATGCGTGAACTGATACTTTCTGAAATAGACCTTTGGGATACAGAAAAAGAAATGGAATATATTTTTTCCATAGCTGAAAAAATACCTTTTGATAGAGGTAAAGTAATCAATAACTACAAGAAGAAAATTGAAGCTTTACTTGAAGATCAGCTTACTGATAGATCATTTAGATTTTTATTATGTTTGAGTGAAATCATTAAAGAATTACACATTAAATCAACAAAAATTCTCGTCCATTCGATTGAAAAAAAACTTCAAAACAAATTGAAGAAAAAAGAGATTTCAAAAAGATTAGATGTATTATCACAAGATAGTGATATTTATTTCTCACTATTAATCAATCTAGGAATACTGAATAGTTACGCTAATATGTTAGACTTACCTCCAGTAACAGATATTTTCAAAGAGTATTTCAATAAAGTAATTCAATTAATAGATTCATAATGGAATATTGCTTTAGAATTAATCTCTACTCTTTTTTTGAATCAAAATCATACGGATGAATTTACTAGATTACTTGAGTATTCAGCTACATAAGTTGTATTGAGTTTCTATAACGCTTTAATAGCATTATGAGTAAGTTAAAGTGAGAATTATTGCGAATTTACTGAATCTAAATTTTCTAACATAGAACATAATTCAGACAATAATATCGATTAGAAGGTACAGTTTATGACAAAAAAAATATTTAATAAAATTTTCCCAAAGAAGGGAGGCAATAAACGAGGAATAAGTCCTGTTATTGCTACTATTCTGCTTATTGCTCTAACTGTTACCGCTGCAGCAATCGTTTACTTCGTCGTCGTACCATTGTTTGATGGACAAGGCGAACTTGTTTTGATGTCAAGCTGGTCATTAACTGATTCAGATGATGACGGCAACTTTGATACGCTAACTGGCGATCTATTTAACATGGGAACAAAGGAAATTACTCTAGATGAAGCAGCGACAGTTATTGTTCAAACAAGCACCAGCCCTATTCTCAGCAAAGCATACGAACCAAATCAACCTATTAAAACCAATGCGGAAACTTATACTTGGGAAATTACTTCGGATCTTGTTTATACCATTCAAGAAGAACAGGAAGTAAAAATAGAAGCTAGCAACGCCAGTGACCAAATTTCCTCACTTATACAATATGAAATCATTATTCACTTCGGTAAAAATCAAATGACTACTGGTTCACAATTTTCCAATTTTATAACAGGGGATGGTGGCGAAGATCCTGAAGATCCTGTAATTGAATACTTAAGTTCTGCATTAGTTTTACGAACAGCAGCAGAGGATTCAAAAACATCTCGAGGGTCCTTCCCAACGACATCAGGTTACTCACCAAGACTTTGGTTCTTAGCAGGTATTTTCAAAAGCGGTACAAGAAACTTGCACTTAGACACAACAGATTATATTGCTCTAAATAGTTTCGGAGCAGCAGAAGATTATCATCCTTACATTGGAATTGCCGGCGAATTTTCAGACGGTCCAATTACTTCTCATACAGGTTACAAAAATCTTCCTTACAATGATTCAGGAATGTATCCAGGATGTGTTGCATTTTGTGGTACATCATTTGATGCTGACGATGACATTGATTGGCCTCAACGCGGTATAGTTTACATGTTTTCATATATTTACAATCCCACTACAGATCCAATGGACGTTGATATATCAATTCAAGTCGATGATGCATATAGCCTCTGGGCAAACGGTGAATTCCTAAGCACTGGAACGCAAACAGCTAGCGGTTGGAAAACTTGGCGTGCACCTACACAAATTACAATGAATCCAGGTTACAATGTTATTACGATTAAAGCAGCAGATGCTGGCGGAAATTGGAATGCACAAGTTCTCTTTTGGGACACCGGAGCTGTAGATAGCATTACTTCCCTATTGAACGTATGGCCTATCATTAACCCAACAAGCACCTATTGGTAAAATAATTAGCACGGAGAAAAAACAACAGTTACGCTTTAGCAATAATTCTCCGGCTAAAGAAATGAGATGGACTGAATCATCTCCCTTATTCTTTTCAGTCCATCTCTCCCACCCTTTTTTTGTTTTGAATCGAAATTTCTACCTAGTCTTAAATAAATTAAAGATTCATTTAGGAGAATATTAGATAAGAGAAATTTTTGGTGGATTACAAATGAGTAAAAGTAAAGATCTAGAACAAGCGTTTCAAAGATTAATAAAGAAATATCATGAGTTTTTGAATGAGACTATAATGGATGAAATGGAACGAATTGAAATCGAAGCAGTTATCCAGCAAATAAATAGACTACATGATAAGCTCAACAAACATATGAATATTGTTGGAAGAAAATTCAGTTGTTAGTTTCAATGCGATCATTTTTTCTGTTGACTAGTTTAACTTTACTTTAGAGCTCTCCATTCATCTTCGAGAAGATCCATCACAATATCATTTACGTATTTACCTTCAACAAAATCAGTGTGACGCAATTCACCTACTTTTTTAAAACCAACGTTCTCATAGACCTTATGAGCCCCTGGATTTGTATTAAAAACATTTAATCCTATACGATGTAAATTCAAATAATCGAAACCTATTGTTAATAAAACTTTCAGAGCATCGGTACCAAAACCTTGCCCCCGGTTTTTATCATCGTAAATTGCAATACTAACTTTTGCAGTTCGATTAATTTTAGTTACACTATTTAAACTTGCATGGCCTAAAAAGTCTCCAGTTGCTAATTCCTCGATAGCAAAAACAAATGCCTGTCCTTTCTGTCTATTCTCCCAAGTTTTCCTAATCCATGCTTCGCGTTCTGACCGAGAATGAGGAACAACAGGTCCTAGTTCCCTTCTCAAATGGATTTTATTCCAATCCTTCATAATACAATCAAGATCAGATAACTCGAAAGAACGTAATTTTACCTTTTTGCCTTCGTACAAATTTAGCCCTCTAGTTCTAACTAACTTATGTATATATCAATTTTAATGTTATTTTTCTTATTTATTCAATCACGCCTCTTTTTAACAAGTTCGATTTACTTTAAATTATAGGTGATGATATTGGTTGACATATTAAAGAAAGAACTCTCATTGGAATTTGATATTGCAGTTGAACATGTTCAGAAAACTGTTGCAGATGGAGGATTCTCTGTCTTAATGGTTAAAGCGATGGATGAAATGCTAAAAAAGAAATTAGGAATAACCGATCTTCCAAGATATACAACAATAATGGCTTGTGGACCTAAACTTGCGAAGATGGCATTAGAAGCATCACTTAATGTTGGTCTCTTATTTCCTTGTAGCTTCGTTGTTTATGAAGAGGAGGGCAAAGTAATCGTTTCTCATGTTTCAATAATGAAAACAGCAGTAGAAATTGGGTTAGCGTCTGAAGAAGCAATGAAACCAGTTATAGCAGAAACAAGTAAAATGGTACATGCAGTTTGGGATAAATTTTAGTGAATTTCTATTCATTAGAATTATCTTTTTTTATTTTTATTCTCCTTTTAAAAGTACAAAATAAATCAAAAGTTTATTATAAATCCATTTTTTCTTAAAGTTAAGCAAATTAAAAGGAATAATAAAAATGTTAGAGACAGCCAAACAAAAAAGACCTCTTTTAAGATTGTTTCACTACTCTTCCGAATTTAAAGGAAGAATCTCTTTTGCAATAATTTTCTCCATATTTGGTAAATTATTCGATCTTGCTCCTCCTTTCTTGATTGGAATAGCAGTTGATATTGTCGTTTATAAAGAAAATTCGATGTTTGCTAGCTGGGGATATGAGGACCCCAAAACACAACTTATTATCCTAGGTGTAGCTACTTTGATAATTTGGATTATAGAGTCGCTTTTTGGGTATTTACAACAAATTGTTTGGCGAAATTTAGCTCAAGTTGTACAGCACAAATTAAGAATGAACACATATTCACATTTACAAGAATTAGAGTTAAAATATTTTGAGGATAGACAAACAGGTGGCTTAATGGCTATTCTTAATGATGATATTAATCAGCTTGAACGATTTTTAGATAATGGAGCAAATAGCATTATTCAAGTGATTACTACAGTTATTATTATTGGAATTGTTTTCTTTATTTTATCTCCAACAACTGCTTGGATGGCGATGCTACCCATGCCTTTTATTTTGTTATTCTCATTTGGATTCCAAAGACTTCTCGCACCAAAATATGCCGCTGTCCGATCAAAAGTTGGCATTCTTAATGGTCAGCTTTCAAACAATCTTTCTGGAATCTCTACTATTAAAAGCTATACAACAGAAAAATTTGAAAGTGGTCGTATTGAACATCTTTCCAATGCATATCAACAAAGTAATCGAAAAGCTATCCTACTCAGTTCAGCATTCACTCCATTGGTCCGAATGATAATTGTTGTTGGTTTTGTTTTGATGCTTATTTTTGCTGGAATTGATGCTTTAAATGGTGGATTACTCATTGGTTGGTATAGTATAATGATATTTTACACGCAAAGACTACTTTGGCCACTAACACGATTAGGTGAAACTTTTGATCAATACCAAAGAGCAATGGCTTCTACAAATCGAGCATTGGATCTTGTTGATACTCCTAGACAAATAATTTCTGGTGAATTATCCTTGCCAAAAGAACAAATCCGAGGAGATATTATGTTCAATAATGTTGGATTTGCATATGAGGGAAGACCAGCTATTCTTACAAAATTCAATGTTAATATTAAAGAAGGGGAAACTATAGCTTTTGTCGGTGCTACAGGTTCTGGAAAATCAACGATAATAAAATTGCTTCTGAGATTTTATGATGTGCAAAGTGGCAGTATAACTCTTGATGGAAACGAAATTAAAGATCTAAATCTGCAAGATCTGAGAAAAGGAATCGGTTTGGTTAGTCAAGATACTTTTCTAATAGATGGTACAGTAAAAGAAAACATTGCTTACGGTTACCCTGAAATAAACTATGATGACTTGGTTGCTGCAGCAAAAATCGCAGAGGCTCATGAGTTTATTATGAATTTACCACAACAATATGACACAATGGTTGGAGAACGAGGACAAAAATTAAGTGGAGGGCAAAGACAAAGAATTTCTATTGCTCGTGCAGTACTAAAGAATCCGCCGATTTTAGTGTTAGATGAAGCAACTTCAGATGTTGATAATGAAACTGAAGCAGCTATTCAACGTTCTCTTGAAAAAATTATCGTTGACCGTACTACTATAATTATTGCCCATCGATTATCAACCATACGAAATGCTAATCAAATCTTTGTTTTAAGCGATGGAAAAATTATCGAGAATGGAACTCATAATGAGCTTCTCGAAGAAAATGGTCAATATGCTTCTCTCTGGAGAGTACAAACAGGAGAGCGAATACTCTCAAGCAATTGAGAGTGTTTAAATAATTATTAGACCCTTTAACAAATAGATTCGGTGAAATATAGTGAATTATTCAGTACGACCAAAAAAACGACTTAATCATGTAATCAGCTCTTGGACATCCTTTGCTTTTGTCTTATTTATCTTCTACATTTTTGGAGATTTAATTGCCAATTGGTGGCATAATGCTTGGTGGGTTTGGTTAATTCTAGGTTTCTCTCTTATTGGAGCAATTTCAACTACTTTTAGATATTTAGCGTCAGGTTCTGCTAATTATTCTGTACGAAAGTCAGATAGTGAATATTCTTCGGATACAGGAATTCATCATCAATCTATTGAATCTTCTGAACAACAAAATGACTCAAAATTATCAGCAAAAGCTTATACTCCAATAAATGTTAGATTCTGCAAGAATTGTGGAGGAGCTATTGAAAACCCCAGTCAATTCTGTGCAAGTTGTGGAGAAGAATTGTAAATATAAATGACTTGTATCTATGAGATAATCGAGTGTAACCATCACTCACTCTCATAATAAAATCTTGAAAGAATAGTTCTGCATTAAACCTCATTAAAAAGTAGAGACGTAATTACCTAAACCAGAATAAGCTTTTTTTATTGTTACTTTATTTGGATCAAGAAATCCGGTATAGATTACTTTATAGCTATTAGTAATTGGATTATATTCCACTAGATTGTAATATCCTGAACCAATTTCAGTTAATATAAATAGCAAAATATCAGCTAAATCAATAAAATAGTTTGCTTTTAGAGTTTTTAAAATTTGGAATTTTGATCCATTTGGTTTTCTTATTACAATGAAACTTTTTTCAGAAAATGGTTTTTCTTCTTGTCCTTCTTCATAACTTAGAGAAACTTTACTTAAATAACGATTGCATTTTGTACAAAGAGCTCTTAACTTACCACCATTATCTCTTCTGTGAGCAATACCCATTTTACACAGGGAATAAACATTGCAATGGTTACAGAAATAAACTCCAGGTAGTTTTCTTTGTTTGAAGCTAGTTATTTTCAGCATCCTACCAAATTTTGGACAACTCAAGCAAGGGGAATCACAATGGAGGTAGAGTTCTTTCATTTAGTGTTTTCCTCGTCGGAATATTAACCTCAACTATACTTTCTATTCTCCTCGATTATCCCACACTTGAAGTATAGTCTATGCTATTTAGATTTAAGTCTTTAGAAATAAACCTTATGAATAGGTAAATACAATATTTAACAATGGAGAAAGCAAATGTCAAATATTAACCTTGCAAATAAAACTGTTTGTGATCAACAAGGAAAGAAATTGGGTAAAATTGTTGATATTCGAGGGTCAGAAGAGAAAGTTTTGATACAAGATAAACCTCATATAATTATTCTTGTTAAAACTGTTTTTTGGAAGAAAAATATTAAGATAGCAATAGAAGTTAAAAAAATCCTTCGAATTGAAGAGAAGAAGGTATTTCTAAACACTACCAAGAGTGAGTTTACAATAATAGTCAAGAATCTATTAGCAGAGAGAAGACGACTGGCAAAAACAGCAAAATTATCAGAAGCATCACAAGGTAGCAAGGCAGCAGCACTAGTTTATCGTTGGAGAGGAGGATAAGACACTCTTCTACCTTTTTTTCATCTCTCTTTTTTAACAAAGAATAAATATCGAGAACTTATAGATTTGAGTATTATGAAAACTGACTGGCATAATCGCATTTTTGGTATTGATTGTATCGAAGGTATGAATACACTACTACCCGAGCAATCAATTGATGTTATTGTCACGTCACCACCTTACAACATTGGTTTAGATTACAATAGCTATGATGACAATCGACCTTTTGAGGAATATCTTTCTTGGTTAAGTGCAGTGGCAAAAAGTTGTCATCGAGTATTGAAAGATACCGGTTCTTTTTTCTTCAATATTGGGGATAACCCTTCAGATGAATTTCGATCTTTAATAATTGCCAAAAAAATAGCTGAGAGTTTCAAATTACAAAACACCATCCATTGGGTCAAATCAATTGCGATCCCCGAAAAGAACTTGAATATTGGACATTATAAACCTGTTAATTCCAAACGTTTTCTGAACAACTCTCATGAATATATCTTCCATTTCACCAAAGATCGTTCAATAACTCTTGATAAACTTGCCATTGGTGTACCTTACGGAGATAAAAGCAATATTGGTAGGTGGAAACATGCCCAACAAGATCTTCGAGGTAGAGGAAATCAGTGGTTTATTCCTTATGAAACTGTTAAAGAAAAGAAAATCCATCCAGCAATGTTTCCAATAAAATTACCAGAAATGTGTATTAAATTACATGGCCTTGACAAAAATAGACCTCTTGTAATTCTTGATCCATTTATGGGTTCAGGATCAACTGCAATTGCAACGAAAAAGCTAAGCTGCATCTATGTGGGTTTTGAGATTGATCCCAAGTATCTCGCATTGGCAAAAGAAGCACTAAAATAGTCAGTTTTTTACCAGTAAAAACAGATATACTTAGTATGCGATAGTCACAACTTGTGACCTCGAAATGAGTCTCTTTTTTGTGAATCCACCTTTTAAATAAAAAAGACAGTAGTATAATTACCAAACACTCAAGGTGTATGAAAAAAATGATGAACAAAAAATTAAATGTCAAAAAACAAGTCAAGAAAGAAATTGAAAAAAATCAATTTAGAATGTTTCTAATAAATGGTTGTAAATAAAAAAAGGTGATTAAGATGACTGAAGGAATCAAATCCATAGAACCAGGTAAAGAAGTAGAATTAGATACTGTAAAAGGTAATCTACAAGTTGGCGATGGTGCAACTTTAGTTGCATCAAAAAATACTATTGTTGTTACAGGAAACATTGTTGCTAAAGGAAGCTTTCTTGTTGAAGGGTCTCTAGAAGCAGTTAGCATTAGATGTAAAAGAGGTTCTTTAGAAGTTGAAGGTGACCTCAAAGTTTCTAAGTATTTGTCTATCGATAAGCGTTTAGTAGTATCTGGAAATATCACTGCGCCTGAAATAAATGTAGGTGGAAGTTTAAACGCTCACAAGGATATTCAATGTGCTGAAGTTTCAGTAGGTGGTTCAATAACCATTGGAGGCAATGCTGCAATTGAAACAGCAGGTGCTGGTGGAACCATTAAAATTGCAGGCAGTAGCAACATCGGATCGATTAAAGTTGGTGGAAGCGTAACTCTTGAAGGAACAACTGAACTCGATAGCTTACGAGTTGGTGGAACTGGTAGAGTTAGTGGTGGCAAAATCGGGAAAGTCCGAATTGGTGGTTCATTCAAAGCATCTGAACCAATTGAAGTTGAATCAATTGATGTAGGTGGCACAACTAAATTAGAAAGTGATGCTAAAGTTGGTGTAGTAAGTGTTGGTGGTACCTTTAAAACAGGCGCAAACCTCGAATTTGACACTATCAACGTAGGTGGAACTGTCTCAATTGGAGGAGATGCCACTGGAAAGAATCTATCTGTTGGTGGAGCTTTGAGCGCATCCGGAAACATGAAAGTAGAAGGCAAAGTTTCTGTTGGTGGCACAATTAAAATTGAAGGTACTATTTTTGCAGATGAAATCTCTGTTGGAGGAACATTCCGCTCACAATTCGCTAAAGCCAAATATTTCAAAATTGGTCGAAGAGGTGATGTCTATGGACCGGTACAAGCTGATAAATTGATTATCTCTGAAAGATCAAATGCAGAAGATCTCTTTGGTGGAGAAATAATCATTGAGGAACGAGCAAGAGTAAGAAATGTATACGGCGAATCAATCTTCATTGAAAATAAAGCAAGAATTTCTGGCGATGTTGAGTATACTGATGATCTTTCTGTAGAAAGTGGAGCAGAACTCAAGAGAGAACCAAAGAAAGTCAAATCAATTAACTATCCAGATTATTAGTCTAGATCCTTTTGGTTTCAGCAGATAATGTTGAAGCCAAAACTATTTTTTTTAATCATCGGGATTAATTTTTTTGCATAATAGATTATACCTTCAATGTGATTGTATCCAATATTCTCAAAGAGTTTTACTGAGGCGATATTACTACTTTCAATTAAAGCAGAAAAAACAGTAATGCCTTCTTCTTTCAAAGATTCTTCTGATGCAATTAAAAGCTTCTTTGCAATTCCTTTTCTCCTTAGCTGGGAATTGACTGCCATTCTATTTATCCAACCTTTTCGCGAATCATTGGTAACAATAACTGCGCCAACAATTTCTCCAGAAGTATCCTCAGCAACGAGAATCCACATATTGGATTGCTGCATTTGTTTCTCAAGGTTTTCGGGTTTATCACGTCCATTTGGTTTCATTGGTAAATCCGTTTTTCCCCATAAAGAAATTAAAGAAGGAATATCATCTTTAGTTGCTCTTCTAATCATAGTACTTTGTTAGAAGATAATTTCAATAAATAAAATTCACTATTACTTTATATTCATTTGAGTTAGAAGATCTTTAATCTTGTCTTCTAATTGTGTAGTGAACTCAGAAATAACAATTGGCACTTCCGCCACACGTTCAGCAATTACATTTGCCCATAATCTGATTTCAGCTGTCGCTTCTGTTGCGATAACTGCTACTAAACCATTTTTGATTGGTTGAACAACAATCCAGAACTCATCATAGAGAACTTCTCGCAGTCGCCCTTTGTCTCGTCCTTCAATTATACTCTCAGAAAGATGATTGATAGCAGTAAGTAGTCCTGAGAGAATTAGTTGATTTGTTTTCACACTATCTCGAAGTTTTGAGAGTATTGGCACTCCACTTTCTGATATAATTAGTAATCCAATAATTTCCGAATCAATTTGTTTCCGGTCCATTAATTTGAAAGATAGAATTGACTTTAGCTGTGGAGATACATATTTAAAAATACTATTTGTATCAAGAACCAATTGACCTTCGTCTTTTGCCTTATTGATTCCTTGTTCAATATTAGTTAGGTCTTGCTTCCAGACATCATAATCAATCTCATTCATTATTTCTTTCGCTTGATCCAAGTCCTCTTGTGCTTTCTCGTAGAGACCTTTTGCTGCACATAAGATACTACTAATAGTAAGGCCCATAGCTAAAATTTGATTATGTTGATTTTCTTGTGCAAATTTAATGGCTATTTCTATGTGATTTAGTGCCATATTCAATGTTGTTGTTTCTGTTTTTAAACGATATTTCTGAAGATAGACTGCAGTAAGCTGAATATTGCTCGAGAGGATTAAACCATACTCCTTAGATTGGTTTGCCAATTCTAATGCTTGATGAAAATGCCTAATTGCATTTGAGAAATTTAGATCAAGCAACTCGGAATATCCTAGGAGGTAAGTTAATTGAGCATTTACTGAAAGAATCTCAAGCTCTTTTGCTAGAGATTGTAATTCACCGAGATATTGTTGAGCTTTGTCAGTTTGTTCAGATCGCAGATAAAAATGTATTAACTCAAACATTATGAATGCTTTAAACATAGATTTTTCTTTTCGCTGAATTTCATAGGCATGAAGAAAAGACTCCTCTGCTCGGGAGTCACCAACGACATAGTAGATATTACCCATCTCTGTTAAATAGAGATATGGCCATTCGCCAGTTGATTCCTTATAGAGTGCGATTGCGCGTTCCATCATTTCTTTAGCTTTCATAATTTGCCCGGTTTCAAAATAAACTTCGGCAAGATTGCCTATTGCAATTGAAAGGCGATAATTATCATGAACATTATCGTATTCGTTCATTAAATCTTCAAAACATTTTATTCCTTCTTCATTTTTACCAAAATAAGATACAATTGCACCTTTCAAATTTAGAAAATCAGTGTACGATTGGTAGATTCTATTTTTTAGTACATACGGTTCAACAAAATTCATCATTTCTTCGATATTTGCTTCAACACCTGAGTGGAGCATCCACCAAATGCAATTTGTGGAGGCATCCTCTAATCCACGACTTTCTATTAAGTTATCAACTTGTGGTAAGCGTGCATTGATGTACTTGTATCCTTCTTTGAGAACTGCTATATTTCCTTGTTGACCATAAACCCAAGTACGAAGAGCAACCACATAAGCTTTCATTTCTAATGTAAAATCATTTCTTTTCTCAACAACTTGTGCAAGCTGATCCACAGTCTCTCGAGTCTCTTTATAGTTCGTTGGATTTTCATTGAAATAAGTAAGAAACATATCTATGTAAGGATGATCAATTTGTTTTAGCAGTACCTTATATTTGTCTGTTGCTTTCATTTTTTGAGTTAAATAACAACTCAGCGAAGCAATTTGAAATGCTATCTGTTTTGTAGCAATCAATTCAGATTCGATAAAAGTAGTTTTCTCTTTAGATTTCTTCTTTCCCTTAATCCTTGAAAAGAGTCCTTTACCAGAAACATCTATTTTCATTGTAAGAAGTTTCTCTAGTTCTTGCAGTTCTTTTAATACTTCTTCTAAAACAACAATGGTACCTTTTTGTAAACGGTCGTTTGGATTTTGATCAGTCTGATGCAAAATAGCAGCTCTTAATCTATCTCTCGTATCCATCGGCAAACGATTTATGAAAGTCTCAAAGAGCTTCTTCATTGCAAGAGTTCTTAGTTATTCGCTATTATATTACTTTTTAAGTATGCATATAATGAAAATAGTGATAATTTTTTCATTATTGTATCAAAGGACAATTTATAAAAATTTCTTGAATATTCAATAGATTTTTAAAATGTTCTTCATTGTAGAAGTACAGAAATAAATAGGTGTGTATTCATTGAAACTAGACATTGAAACAATTGAGAAATGGACAAACGCTTTTGGTCCATCGGGTTTTGAGCAAGAGATTGCTAAAATGGTTAAAAAGTACATTAGCCCATTTGCAGATGAAGTTATTCAAGATCGAACAGGTTCAGTTATTTTCAAGAAAGGAGATAAAGGACCAAAAATTATGCTTGCAGGACATATCGATGAAATTGGTTTCATTGTTGCAGGTATAAGCAAAGATGGTTTTATAGCCTTCAATCCATTGGGTGGCTGGTGGGATCAAGTTTTACTTAGTCAAAGAGTTATTATTAGAGTAAGAGATGGAACAAAAATCAAAGGTATCATTTGCTCTAAACCACCCCATATTCTGAAACCAGAAGAGAGAAACAAAGTAGTTGCTAAAGATGATATGTTCATCGATGTTGGTTGTAAGAGTAAGAAAGAGGTCGAATTACTAGGAATACAAATTGGCGATCCTATGATTCCAGACAGTCTTTTTGAGTTAATCAAAAGAACACAATTTATCAAAAACGAAAAGACAGGAGAAGAAGAAGAAAAGAAAGTCAATTTAGCAATTGCTAAAGCGTTTGATGATCGTATTGGAGTAATAATTATTGCTGAAGTTTTTAAAAGACTAAAAGAAGAAAAGATTACTCACCCAAATCAATTATATGGTGTTGCTACAACCCAAGAAGAAGTTGGCCTTCGTGGTGCTCGAACTTCAGCTCAATTAATCCAACCTGATATCGGTTTTGCATTAGATGTTGATATTTCTGGTGATGTCCCAGGAGTAAACAAAATGCGTGTCCCGGCTGAAATGTCGAAAGGACCTTCTATTCTAACTGCAGATGGTTCAATGCTCCCTAATCCACGCTTAAAACATTTTGTTCTAGATATTGCCAAGAAACATGGCATTGATACTCAATTGTCAATTATAGTAAGAGGAGGAACAGATGCGGGAGCAATCCACCTTACTGGTGTTGGAGCTCCAAGTTTAGCAATCTGTATTCCAACAAGACATATTCATTCTCATAGTGGTATTTTGGATCTCGCAGACGTAGAGAAATGTATTGTGCTTCTTATAGAAGTAATTAAAAAATTAGATCAAAAAACAATTGATTCTTTTACTAAAATCTAATTTTATTAACTTTTAAGATGGTTGTAACCATCTTACTTTCCATTTTTTGCCAATTCATTAAACTAAACCAAAACATTAAAAATTGATTGAATGTTTAACTGAATCATGCCGGAGGACAGTTCCAATCCTAAGAAAGAGAAATTTTACTCGAGATTAAATGGTAGTGGAACGCATAAAGGGATTTTAATCAATATACTGATAGTTAATTTCTTTTACAGAATCTTCGGGGAAGGGTTCCGAGTTTTATTGATACCTTTTGCAGAAGATATAATGGACTGGTCTGATTATGAATACGGATTGATCCTTGCTATTGGAGGATATGCAGCAATGGCTGTTGTATTTCTCTTAGGTATCGTCGTAGATATACAATTTAAGCGAACAACTATGGTCATTGGATTAATTTGCACAATTGCTTCTGCAGTTGTTTTTACTCGAGTCTCACTTTTAGCTTTGTCAATTGTTTTCTATGCACTCTTTGCAATTGGGCAGCAATTGATGATGATTTCTACGAATACGTTCATAGCAAATGAAACTAAAAAAGGACAAGATCGTACAAGAGGTTTTACTGCCAATCAAACAACACGTGGAGTAGCTAATGCTATAGCTCCCCTTATTTCTATGTACATGTTAACGATCCCAGGAATAAATTTTGATTGGGCATTTACAATAATGGCTGGATTTGCAGTTGTAGCTTTAATACTAATTTTCACTTTGAAATTAGTTGTAGAAGATAGCCCAAAAGCTGAAATCGAATATGCTGAAAAACTATCTGAAGACAGTCAAGATGAATTCACTCAATTTTCGGATAAAAAAGAAGATAAAAAGTCTATCTTAGGTGTGCAAGTTAGTTTTGGTCTCGGGAGAATGCTCATGGGTTTTACAAGTGGTATTGCAATACCATTTGTTGGGTGGTATATTTATGAAAGATTTTTGTCCGGTGTTTACGTCAATGCAACAGAAATGTGGGGTTGGTTAAATTGTATCTTTTGGATCGTTCTTACTTTCGGATATGTTCTAATGGGGTTATTCGCAGAAAAAATAGGTAAAGAAATTATTATTGTTATATCTTGGGCATTAGTTATTCCTGCTGCAGTAGGTATTATGTTAGCTAATACTTTCTACGTTGCAGCAGCATTCTATATCATACGAGCATTTTTTGCTATGTGTCCAAGTGCTGCATGGAACAGTTTCATGTATGAATGGATTGCACCGAAACATCGAGGTAAAACTTTGGGTCTATTACAAACAGGTCAACGTGGTATGCGTGCAACTGGAACTCTCATAGGAGGATTAGCATTCGCGTCTTTAGGAACCATTCTCTTTCCAATTGCTATGACTGCCTATCCTATTGCCGGATTAATACCATTGATTCAAAGTAAAATTGTAAAGAAAAGGTTAGCAAAACAAAAAGAATTTGATAAAGCAACAAGTGAAGAAGAGGAAAATGTAGTTGAAGAGGATTCATTTAGGGTAAATAATTTAGATCCTTTACTTCACAATTAATTAACTGCTCTGAGTTTCTTCCACAGATTTGGGTTCAATGATCCTTTGAATATTATTTACTTTACAAACTATTTTATAACACAGTATTATATTGTTATTATAGACAATAAATTCCGAGTGGAAGAATTAATGACAGAATTAAAAGTCGAAGAAATCAAAGAAGGCTCAGGTCCAACTCCTAAAAAAGGAGATAAGATCTCAGTCCATTACACAGGCTGGTTAACGAACGGTAAGAAATTTGATAGCTCCGTTGACCGAAAAGAACCTCTAGAATTTCAAATTGGTGTGGGTCAAGTAATTAAGGGATGGGACCAAGGAGTCATCACCATGAAAGTTGGTGGCAAAAGAAAATTAACTATTCCACCTCATTTAGCTTACGGAAACAAAAATATAGGGAATGGACTAATTCCTCCAAACTCGACGCTCATCTTTGAAGTTGAATTATTGAAAGTCAAATAGTTCAATTTCCAAGACAAATCTCTTTTTTTTAACTAAACTAAATGATACTAATTTAGTATTATTTTTTTAAGACCTCAATGTATTTACGTCAAAAAAACGTTTTTCTTTTACGGATTGACGACCGTATAATATCAAGACATTAATATACTAAGAAAGCGTATAAACTATTAGCGTGAAAAATGCCATTATCACGCTATTTGAAAAATGACTATCTCCTGTTTGCGTGGGGTGACTCTACTGAGCGCTTCCACGCACGTATTACTTCTTAAATACTAATTTCTCCTTATCTAAAGGATACGTTGGACTTATCAAAAGATGCATCTCTTATCATACAGTTGTAACATGGAATCACAGATTATTTTTAGAATCAAAAATAGAAATCTTTGCACAAATTAAAAAAGCACTAAAAGTGTAGAGAATTCGATTTAAAGCTTGAAAGTGATTTGCCTGTGTATATCGATACAAAAACCAAAAAAGCATTTTTACTAACAACATTTATCGGCAGCCTTCTATTCTTAATATTGACAATCATTGCAATGATAGTCTATCCGGGAGGAACTTTTAATGATCCTACAGCTACCAGCTATAATTTTCTAGAGAACTACTTTAGCGATCTTGGAAGAGCACAAACCTTTCTAGGTGACTCAAATATTGTCTCGAGAATATTATTCACTTGTGCTTTAACAACAGTTGCAGTATCTTTAATGTTTTATTTTATTACTTTACCTTCTTTCTTCAAAGAAAATAAAGTTGCAAAATGGTTCATTATAATTGGGTCAATAAATGGTTTTTTAGCAGCAATTGCTTATGCGTTAATTGGTTTTTTACCGTATGACCTATATGGTAAACTTCATACAAATATGGTTTATGTTGCGTTCTCAGCATCAATTTTAACATTGATTGTATACATCGTTGGTATTTTTCTTGAAAAAAGTTATCCCAATGCTTACGCTTGGGCATATGTAATTTTCACACTGGCCCTAGCAAGTTATTTGTACATATTATACGCAGGACCTAGCTCAGGTACTGATCTTGGTAGATTAATTCAAGTTGTTGGACAAAAAGTAATCGTTTATACTGAAATAATTTCCTTTGCTATACAAGGGTTAGGTGCATGGTTTCTCCTCAGAAAATCAAAAACACCAGTAATCAATGGTGAACTACTTAAGGTGGAAATTACGAAAGAATAAATATATACAAACATTTAAGTTTTGAAACCAATCATCAAAAACAATTGGAATAATAGAGGTCTACGCGTGAAAATCTCTTCGGATTTCTTGGTTATTGGTTCTGGAATTAGCGGATTATCATTCGCTTTGAAAGCTGCAAAATATGGAACAGTATCTTTACTTAGTAAAGATAAAATAAACGAAGGTTCAACCCTTTATGCTCAAGGAGGTATTGCCACTGTTTTTGATGAGAAGGATTCTTTCAAAGAACATGTCAAAGACACTCTTTCTGCGGGAGCAGGTTTGTGTAGATCAGATATTGTTGAAGAAATTGTTTTAGCAGGACCCAAGCTTGTTCAGGAATTAATTGATAACTATAATGTTAAATTTTCTGAAGCGAATGGGAAATTTGATCTTGGTTTAGAAGGTGGACACTCGAAAAGACGAGTTCTCCATGCAGCAGATAGAACTGGTTTTGAAATTGAATCGAAAATGGTTGAAGCAGCTCGCAAAGAATCAAATATAACTTTTTATGAAGATCATGTAGCAATCAATTTGTTTGTTGACAACAACATTTGTATCGGCGCATATGTTCTAGAAAAAAGCAAGGGTGAAATTATTAATTTTCAAGCAAAAGTTACCACTTTAGCTACAGGCGGAGCAGGTAAGGTTTTTCTTGTTACTAGCAATCCAGATATCATCACAGGTGACGGAATAGCTATGGCCTATCGTGCTGGAGCATCAATAATCAACATGGAAATGGTGCAATTCCATCCAACGTGTCTATATCATCCTCATGCAAAAACATTTCTCATCACAGAAGCAATGCGTGGTGAAGGAGCGAAACTTATTGATGTTAATGGCAACCAATTTATGAACAAATATCACCCAAAGAAAGAGCTTGCTCCGAGGGATGTTGTTTCTCGTTCAATTGATGCCGAATTAAAAATATCAGGTGCAGACAGTGTTTTTCTGGACATTACCCACAAAAATTCAGATTTCATTAAAAAGAGATTTCCTATGATTTATGAAAAATGTCTGTCACATGGGATTGATATTACTGAGCAACCTATCCCAGTAATTCCTGCAGCTCACTATTCTATTGGTGGAGTAAAAGCGTCTACATCGGGTCAAACTTCAATAAAAAATCTTTTAGCTATTGGTGAAGTATCTTGTACTGGATTCAACGGTGCGAATAGATTAGCTAGTAATTCCCTCTTAGAGGGTCTCGTTGTTGGTGACAAAGCAGCAAAATATGCAGCCAGTTTAATGATGAGCAATGATACAGTTAAGAAACAACCATTTCCCTATTGGGATCCTGGCATGGCTGAAGACCCAGATGAAATGGTTATTGTTAAACAGAACTGGGAAGAAATTAGAAGATTTATGTGGAATTACGTCGGTATTGTTCGTTCAAATAATAGATTGATTCGTGCAGGCAACAGACTCGAGATGGTTATGAAGGAAATAAACCAATTTTATTGGGACTTCAAAATACACCCATCTCTTCTTGATCTTAGAAATCTCGCTCAAGTAGCTGAACTAATCATTCGTTGTGCAAAAGGTCGAATGGAAAGTCGTGGAGTTCACTATTCTCTTGATTATCCTGAAAAAGGAAAAACACCTTATAACACTGAATTACAGATTTCAATGGTAGATCGAGTACCACTAAATGATAATCTCTATGATTAATCAAAGAAAAAAGGGTTTTTACATTCCCTTTATTTCTTCATAAAATTGTGAAATCTCATTACAAAATTCTTCTGGTAAAAGTAGACAAGTATACGCGTGCACTGAACCCTTGAGAGTGACTTTCTTAGTATATTTCTTTTCTTTAGCATAATTTTCGAGATTTCGTAAAACTATTTCATTATCTTGTTCTTTTTCATCAGGCAACCAAAGAATTGGACAATTGAATTTTTTATAATAATCAGCAAAGGTCACATCGTACAATGGCTCAATATAGGACCAAATCTCTTCTGGTGATTGTGGACCTGTGAATCGTCCATCCTCTGTTTCCATTATTTCATCTTCAGTTGCAATACGTACAACATCAGACCATGGAAAGTGTTTCTCCCAACCTTTTTTATTTTCAGTCATGTAGTCTTCTCTGGAATCATAATATTTTCGAGGTCGAGATAAAATTCGTTCTTTCAATTCAGTCATGGCTTTTTCGATTGCTTCTTTTGTTAGCACTTGATCTTTACTATCGAGTCCCACAATATCATATAAACCCCCATCGAGTACTAAAGAAACAACACGGTCAGGATAGTTTGCAGCAAAACTAATAGCTACATCTGCACCCATTGAACAACCCACTAGATGAGCTTTTTCTACTTTTAGCTGATCCATTATGCTTGCTAAATCCTTTGCCATATCGTCAAGGTGACATTCATCCAAAGGTTTGTCAGTGTGTCCATGACACCTTAAATCTTGAGCAATAATATTATAATCCTCTTTAAAATGAGGGATAACACCATTCCAAATACCCAACGTTGCTCCACCATAATGGAGAAATACAATTGTTTCTTTTCCTTCATTTTTGAATTCTAATTTCTATTCCATTGGCTTTTATTTTTGAAATTGTCATATTAACACATCAATAAGTTATTTATTGTATGAAAATAATAAAAAAAGGAAGAGAATAAATACTTTCTGATAGAAAGGTAAAATTGATTCTCATCTGCGAGAGAAAAGATACTCATTTTGAAGCAATTATTTCGTACCATTTCTTTAGGGATAGCTCTTTCCATTGGGGTCTTCGCGGTGGATAATAAAAAATCTTATCGGCCTCCAAAATTATCTCTTCTTCGGACTTTCCTTCCGCAATCAATTCTCTAAAAAGATCAACCACCTTTTTTAGGTAAACATAAAACTCTTGGATTTTGTTTTTACTTGAAACAGATCCATGACCAGGTAAGTAATAATCAATATCAAGTGAAATATATTCTTCAAGTGCAGCAAGCCATGTTTCAGGATTAGCAGTAGGATCTCCACCCCATGGAAAACTATCTATAAACAAATTATCCCCTGCAGTTAGTGACTTATAATTAGGACAATAAACATAAGATGAACCTTCAGTATGTCCACCGGTTCGTTTGAAAATTACTTTGACATCTCCATCTGTAATTTCCATTTGGTCATCAAATGTTTCAGTAGGCAGAACGATTTCTAATCCTTCAAGAGTTGAAGGATCTTCAGCATTTTTTATCATCTCAGCTATTTTATCAGGAGCCCAATTTGTTTTCAAACTTTCTTTCATTCTTTCTTCTGTATGTTTTGAAGAAATGATTTTACAATCTTTAAACACTTGATTACCAAATATATGATCACCGTGTGTATGAGTAATTAAAAGATAGGTTGTTTTTTTACCTGTTTCTTTCTCAAGTTTTTCTCTAAATTCTTTTACTAAAGGAATATTCATACCTGAATCTATGAAGATTATTTGATTCGGTAAAACATAAGCAGCAACATTTCCACGTGTGCTTCCATCAGAAATTGAATAAACATTCTCAACGATTTTTTCTATTGGCATCTTTTACACATCTTTCACTTGTTTTTATCTACTATTTGTTAGTTTTTGTGAATATAATATTTTTCTGCTTGTTAAATTACCATTTGAAAATCAATATTCAGTCTAGGTTATCAACAATATACAATAAGTATGAGATTCTTTTTCAAAGTTAAAACAATATTTCGGGAACTAGAAACCATTCCAATTCTCATCTGCTAACCAAACATCCATTAAATGATAATACTAGCTAAAGAATTGAGCTTATACCCTATAACTTTGTTGCTCTTTGAAAAGTCAGCTAATTTCCTCTTTAATATACTATTTAGTTCATTTATCAAAGAATCATCGAATACTTTCGGTTATCTCTCTCTAGATTATCTACTTATCTTAAAACTACACTTTAATAAAATAGTGAGCAATATGATTACTCAAATTACTAACTTTAAATGCCCAGGTTGCCTTAACGGTCACCTTACACAAGTAGATCGAATGATTCGATGCACATGTGGTTGGTGGGCATATGCAGAAGAAGAAAATGAAGAAGAAATATCAATACAGAGTGTAGAATTTATACCTGTTGTTGCTTCATAATCTCTCGAGATACTAATTATGAAATGGTTATATTGCTTTTCTTCAACTCTGAAAAGCTTTTTCTATTTTTTATTATCCTAATTTACTTCAATCATTCTCTTTTCTAAGAGAAAAAAAGTTCATTTTGGTAAAGGTTGGTTTATTCCGATAAATTTAATAGGTAATATTGTGAATCTAATTTAATTTCAAAAAATAATAATTATGTATTGATTATGGTAAAATATAATAATGTGTCTAAATCACAATATCAAAATCTCATAGGAAGAGGTGCAAACAAAATGGAATTTTGTGAAAAATGTTCAAATCTTATGAAGCCACTCCGGGAAGACAAAGTCAGTTATCTTGTCTGTTCGAATTGTGATAATAAGATTAAGGTCAATAAAACCAAAACTAAAGCTTATACAATTACACGAGAAATTAAACATTCTCCTAAGGACAAGCTCGAAGTTACTGAGAAACGTCCATTAAAAGCTTTAACAGATGAAGAGAGAGAAGAGTTAGAAGATTCGTATGGGGATATGCTTGAACAAATGGATGTTGATTAAAAGTTAATTATACTTTAATTAACCATTTTCTCTTTTCAATTCTCACCTTTCTTTACCTTAGAATAACTATCGTTTGATTTTTAATTTAGAATATTCCTAACTAAGCTATGAATAATACAATTCTAGCTGAGATTTTAGTGCGATATGGGGAGCTTGCTTTAAAGAGTCGTCCTGTTAGAAAATTCCTAGAAGCACGTTTAGTTAGAAACATAGTTAGAACGCTCAAAAATAATAATATTCATACTGATAAATTCAAAGTAGTAAATCATCGATCATGGGGAAGAATAATTGTTAGCTTATATAATTGGGATTATGCCCCTTTTGGTGATTATCAAGATAAAGAGCTTGAAGAAAGAGTAGTTTTCATTTTAGCACATCTTGTTAGTGGCATCACTTCTGTTAGTGCTTCTCATAAAATCAGTTCAGAACTCGAAGAAATTTTGGAATTTACTGTCAAATATTCATCCGAAAAATTACAACCTTCTTCATCATTTGCTGTTCGAGTCAAACGAAACGGCAAACACCCATATTCCTCCAATGAGTTAGCAGGGAAGATTGGAGAAAAAATACTAGACACAATTGGAAAAGAAAAGCAGCTTACTGTTAATTTAACAAATCCTGACTTTACACTTTCTCTAGAAGTAAAAGATGAATATGCTTTTATTTTTCATCAGAAAGAGATAGGCATTGGTGGTTTTCCCCAAGGATCACAAGGGAAAGTAGCGTCTATTTTAAGAGGGTCAGTAGAAGATGCAATTGCAGGATTTCTTTTGTGCAAACGTGGATCCATTTCAATTCCAATTATATTTGAGCGAAAAGAGAAAGAAAGCTTTTCATCAAATTCAACAATGCTTGAAAAACATCTAGAATTGTATAGAAATTTTCAACCTCTAAAAGAACATGTCCATTTCAAAGTTGATTTCGATGAAATATTAAAAGCAATCGGATTTAATAGACTACAATGCTCTACTTGTGATAAGGTCTGTATTGGTGTTACTGAAAGAATAATCAAAAATCAACATAAAGATGGCATTACATTAGGAAATTCCTCTGATGCTATTTTACTCAGAAATCCTGAGAAAAATTTCGCCACAGATTTTATTCCTATATACTATTCTCTCATTGCTCTTGACATCAAGGAACTTTTTCACCCATTTTCTAATGAAATGAAAAATAGTTTTTGCCTTGAGTATTGCCCTGGTTTTAAGAATCAAAAAAAGAATGAAATTGAACCACCATCTCCAGAGGAACTCTCTGAGATTGTGGCCAATGCAAATTATACTATGGTTAAAAACCAATAGCACGTCATTAGTTAGTTTGTTTGTTTGTTATGTAACGATTATTGGAGAAGGTATTTGATATATTCTCAATCGTCTGTCTTTTCCATCGCTTACTCTTATAACAAGACCTTTCTTCAATAACGAATCAAGTGCATAACCAAGTGTTCTATCTGGAAGATTTGTTTCATCCAATATACGATATCGTGCCATTGGCCCTTTTCGTTCTAGAACGTAAAAAACAAAGTTCGCACTAGGAGGTAGTGTTTTAAGAATGTAGGCAAACATGATTCCTCATCATAGCTGTATACTCCTAGTTAGTATTAGTTAATCTAAAGATTTAGACCTCCTTATTAAAAGATTTTCTAAAATCCAACAGAAAAAAGTTGCTATGAATCATTTCTTTGATAATAAAATTTGGAATAAATCATCAAATTTGCCTAGCTCTTCTTTGAAATTTTCAAAGCTATACTTATCAGTGAAGTTGTCCACAGAACCAGATACGCAAGTTATTTTCTTCTTGGCAATATTTTCTAGATTTAATAATGTATCAGGTAAAACAGTAAATGATTCTCCCAAAAGAACAGGTGAGATGTTTTTCCCTAAAAGTATTTCAGCATAGTTCTCTATCTCCGGATGATTACCTAATGCCTCTTCTGAAGTATAAAATGATACAATAGCTGTTTTTTCCATTATCTGTTTGTTGAATTCTAGGAAAACATGACTTATCATATCTGATACTCCTTTTTCAAAAAGATTAGTCATATTGCCATAGGAGATAAAAGAATATTGATTATCCTTTTGTGAAAGAGTTGCATGTACTTCAGCTAATCTGGTCATACAAAAAAGCTTGCCAATTAAATGACCAAGTATTTTGAAATAATCAAACGAGCGTGATACATTTCTTATGGCTTCTTCATAGTTACCTTGCTTTCGGTTAATCTCAGATAATGCACTGTAATATAGGGCATTTAGCTTGGGAGGAACTGGAGCAACCATTTCCTTTATTCCTCTGTTCAAAAAAAGTTCAGCCCGGGTTATCCTACCAATTAATGCACAGATCCAAGCGCTAAGCAAATTTATTTCAGACATTTTCAATTTATTTTTATTTGCTTGGTAAATTTTACTTGCTTTTCTAGCAAACTTAAGTGATCGTAACAAAGAACCTCGATAGTCATCATCTCTGAAAGTATAGGCAGGATAAGCCATCATTAGATATAATTCAGATTTTGCATGAGCTAATCTTCCTCTCAGATTAGCAACTGGTTCAGCAAGTGTAAATTCCTCTTCAATAATTCGTTCAATGTTTTCGTAGATGCCTAATGCCTTGTAAAACCAACCTTGCTGTGAATAAATAAATCCTAAATCGAATAGACCATCTACATGTAATTTTCTCATTAAAATTGATTTACGAGTTCCTAAGCGCAGATACTTTATACCACGATTCAAATATTCTTCAGCAAGTGGTAATTTGTTATATGATACAAGATAACGAGCAGAAATAAGCAAAATCATTGCCATTAAATTCATAATATCTTTTCTTTTATTTGAAGCAGCAATTTTGATACTTAAATTAAGATAATTCTTTAGATCTTCCAAAGAAATTTCAGGTGTAGTCTCGAGTTCAAGCAAACTAACAATTTCAAGTAATTCTACATCAATTTGATAATGGTCATTGAAATTATGTTTTGATGCATTATTCTTAATTACTTCAACGATGTTAAGAGTGTATTTTGGATTGATATTTAACCAAAACCAACCAAAACGAATCAAAACCATGAACAAGGATCTGTTTCCAGTTGCTTTTTCTTTTGAGGAACTTAACCGTTTAATAGAATCATTAGTAACAATTGTCAGTATTGTACTGTCAGTTATTTTAATGGGATGTAAATTCACTTCTTTACAAATTTCAATTATTCGATCTTCTGACGCAGGTTCAAACCTATCAGTACCAATGATAATGAACCTTTGAGCAGAAATTTTCTCATTTATTTCTGAGACAAAATCTTTTCTAAAAAGAATCTCATTATCAGCTGTTATTTCAAGAGATGAAGCAAAAGTTGCTATCCAACCTTTCTCCTCTGCAATGCGAACATGATAGAGGATATTTTGTCGACTCATTTCTGTTGGAAAGACTTTTTCCGCTATATATCGAATGTGCTGTGTATTTGCAACACCAAGATATTTGACACAGGTGGCAATAAATCTTGACCAGAAAAATTTAGTCCTTGATGCAAATACCATATGTTTCACTACCCAATTTTGACAATCTAGTATTAATATGGAATATGAAAGTTAGTTAGTATTTCATACTACGTGTTATTAATTTAACGTCCTAACTCCATATTAAACCATTTTATTCAAAATCATTTAGGAATGTAACACACAGCAGCAACAAAGTCGTTATTTTGTGATAACTGAGCTTTTAGCTGTATACCAGACTTACTCTTAGCAAATTGTTTGGTTATTTTATTTGCTTCAGCGGGCAATTTAGTAGGATCAACTTGAACGGTAATACTTTTGTTTTGTAATTCAACGACCTCTAAATCGTGAAGATCAATATTCAACCCGATACCCAAAACTTTTGAGGCTGCTTCTTTCGCAGCCCAAATTCTAGTAAGAAAGTCATCAGCAACATCTTTATTCTGAATTTTAAGAAATGATTGCTCTTGTGGACCTAACAATTCATCAGTGAGTGAGCTATCTCTTGGCTCGATTATTTCCAAATCAATACCAATATTGAATGTTGAGCTAACTAATGCAACAGCATAACCATTGCTATGAGTTATCGAAACAAAGGTTTTCTTCTTACCTTTGTTTGTGACTGCGATTGGTTTTCCAAGATTACTTTTCTCAATCAAAATATCTTTATTTTCCAGTTTTGGCATGAGATTTCGGAGTGCCGTTTTTGCTGCAATCACTCCTGCTAACCATTCGGTTTTGCGTTTCTCAACTTTTATGGAATGATATTTTTCAAGCTCATCTGTTTGTAGATTGCTCGTTAAGTATTCAGAGTCGGATTTCAATTGCTCGTTGATCTGCTTTACACTAACTGCTTCAAGTGAAGAATCTTTAGGAACAGTAAATAATTGCTTTACTTGTTTCAATCGAATATTCTCAACAATTTCAAGACTTGCTGCTAAAGGTATTTTTACTGTGTTGTAATCTTCTGCTTTAAGGATTACTTCTCCAGTTTTTGTCAGCACCTCAAAATCATAAGTAGATCCAAAATCATTTTCACCTTTCTTGACACCACGTATTATTTCAGGTTCTCCAGCAACATCAAAGTAAGTAAGTTGTTTGACAGAATAAGGAAGACCAAGTCGGTCATCTTTTATTATATCTAAAAGACCCATCGCTTGGAATGCTGCTTCAATTGCTAATGGATTAGCAATTAATTCTTTAATATCCCAACTAAACTGATTATTTATTGGGATAGAACCAGCACCAATGATTTCTTTGTCAATGGTATTTATTGAGTGAAGTACTTGGAATAATGAACCATGTGGAAGAATCTTATAGATGTCTCCTTTATTGATTAATTGTTTCTTGGTTAATTTTACCATTGATTTTTCCGCAACTTTTCGTGGACCAAAGACAACAGTACCTTTGAAATGAAGTTTAGTATCACCTAGTTTCTTTCCATCTTTTATGAAATCAGATTCAATACGAACTTCTGGTGTTTTGCCATAAGATATTCGAGCTTTAAGTGCTCGTGGGTTATCTTTGAGAAATTTGATTGCAGAGTTGAACTCAATATTGTCAAAACCACTTAGCACTTTCTTTGGATAAGCAAGCTTTGCTAATTCGGCAAACAATTCTATACCCATTACTCCAGGTAGAAATGGAACAGCATCAAATCGATGGTGATTTAGATAGAGGTCAGTTGTAAGTGAGAAATCTCGTTCTGTTGAAATAGATCCGTCGAAGTTTCGTTTAATACTACCAATCATTGGATATACTTTGTGATCAACAAGAACTGCCGGTAATGGTGATTCTAGTAGAAC
Organism: Candidatus Heimdallarchaeota archaeon; assembly: GCA_030614005.1. GTDB lineage: Archaea > Asgardarchaeota > Heimdallarchaeia > JABLTI01 > JABLTI01 > JABLTI01. The sequence goes on from JAUWKS010000001.1 coordinate 158,961, forward strand.
ACCTAATTTTCCAGCGATAACAACCTCAGCATCTTGTCCGGATTCAAGTTCATTGATGAAGGCATTTATTCCCTCATTCACTTGAATTGGGGTAACTCCGGCATATTCCAGAATAGTCATTATTGAACCTCTGGTTGCCATTCCCACATCTGCCCAAGCAGACCAACAGATAGAAGTTGCACGAATGCCTTTTGCTCTTAAATTCCAGCAACTCTTTGAGAGATAATCATTCGCTGCAGAATAATCTACTTGTCCGCCATTTCCATATCGTCCGGCAACAGAAGAGAAACATATGATGAATTGAATTTTCTTCAAATCAATATTGTTGATTAAATTATCATATCCAATTGCTTTAACGTCATAGACTCGATTAAAATCAACAAGCTCTTTATCAGCAATGAATTTAGATACTTCCAATCCAGCACCGTGAACAATACCTGTTATTGAGGTTTTGAAGTCTGAAACAACTTTTAGTAAAGTTTTTTCCATTTTCTCAGTATTAACAACATCTACAGAATAATACTTCGTTTTTGAACCCAAGGAAACAAGTTCTTGTACTCCTTTCTGGATGGCAATAGCTTTAGCTGTTTTTGACCAAGCTTTCTCGATTTTAACTGGAGTAACTTTATCATCTGTTTCTTTCATTTTGGCAATCATAGTGTTTTTGAGTTCAGTTAAACCAGCTTCATCAAGTGCAAGTAGTTCTTTAATATTCTTTGGAATTTTCGTTCGACCAAATAATGCCAATTGTGCTTGATATTTTTCGGCAATTTTCTTAGTGATTTCAAAGGTTATTCCTTGAGCACCACCAGTAATGACTATTAAATCATCTTTAGTTGGTTCGTATTTCTCTGATGCTTCTACCAATTCCTCAACAGTTGTAATGAAGATTTGACGTTTTCCAGCAGAATTGTATACTACTTCTACTGAACCATCTCCAGAGCATAATTCATCAATCGCTAGTTTTGGCTTTTGACAGCTAACAAATTTAACAGTACCACCAACAAACTCTCGAGCAAGTGCTTTCGTAAAACCTGTCAAAGAGCCAACAATTGGATTGGCTTTTGCTTGCTTCCAACCAAGATTTTCAAATTGGTTATCTATAGCTAAAACAATTGGTTTCTTACTAAAGAACAAATACCGACTGCAAACGAAAAAGCTTCGAGCAACGAAATCGTGTTTAGTTTTATCATTTGTTTTTGGAGCGATGAAAACCATACCATCAACTTGCTGTTCTGGCAATGCTGCTTGAAGCTTATCAAGTGATTTCATTGACTTGAGATGGATTGTTTTCACAACTTGAGCTTTTTTCTTCTCCAAAATTGCTACAATTTCATTAGTAAATTGGTTATTATCTCCAATAACAATAAATCGCTTTTGTTTGAGATCCAAACCCTTAGTTTTAATTTGAGAAGGAATCAATTGCAATAACATTCTTTTTGCAGGAACTTTTTCGATTGGCTTCTTTGCTGCTTGACCAGCAACGTGAGCTGATTTTTCTCCAGAGCCAATTCGTTCAGAAACATAATGAGCAATCTTAGTAATCGTTGAATAATCTTGAATACGAATTCCTTCTTCTCGAGGCAAATCGAATTTTGATCGAAGAATACCAAAAATTTCTGCCTGTTTAACAGTATCAATACCAAGGTCTTCTTCAAGTTCCATATCTGCTTCCAACATGTCTGTTGGATAACCAGTTTTTTCTGAAACAAGATCAATAATTGTTTTAGAAATCTCACTAATAGAAATTGAAGATGTTCCAGTTGCGGCAGTAACTCCTACAGGTGTAGAACCTACACCGCCCATTTTTGTTGCAAGATATTCAGCAATTTTATTTACAGAATAATAATCTTGAATTCTAACTCCTTCCTCTCGAGGCAAATTATACTGTGAACGCAACATTCCAAATAGTTCTGCTTGTTTAACAGTATCAATACCAAGATCTTCCTCAAGATGCATATCTGCTTCAATCATATCTGCGGGGTAACCTGTCTTTTCGGAAAGCAAGGAGATAATCATAGTAACAATTTCACTATTAGATGCAGAAACAACAGATGATTTTGGAGCAGTGGTTTGTTTTAAAGCTTTAATTACATTGGGGTCTTCAGTCATTCTCAAGGTATTATTAACAATCTCCATAGTTGAGCGACTGCCACCAATAGTTGCTAACCATTGATCATAATCCTTACTGTCAAATCGTTCACTAGCTGTATTCAAACGATACAAAACCATAGCTAATTGTGAGCCAAAACCTGCTGAAAAGCGCATAGCATATTTAATATCATATTTTCCACCCTTAGAAAGATTGAGCACGCCCAATTCAGGGTCTACTTCTTTGAAATTTGCTACTGGAGGAATAATTCCTTTTTGGAGCATCTTAACTGCAACAACATCCTCAATTCCAGCTCCCATCGCATGACCTGTAAATCCTTTTGTGTTAGCAATAACGACTTTATCTAACGAAGCACCAAAAGTTTTTCGCAGAGCGTCTATTTCTGCAGAAGCACTGCCACCTCGAGCTGGCGTATAGGTTTCATGACTAACAAAAACTAATTGTTTCGCAATATCATCTCGAGAGATATTGTACTTCTTCTCAATTTTTGTCATGAAATTATTCATTTGAGATGAAATGTGTTCACGATCTAGTCGCGTTCCATGGAATGCTGAATTTACGAGATGCGTACCCATCAAATCAACAATTGGTTTTACTCCTCTTTCATTCATTGCAGATTCTGATTCCAAAACAATGCCAACCGCTCCCATACCAACGATCATTCCGTGTCTTCTGTTATCGAAAGGCAAAGCAGCTTCTTCCACTATTTCAGAAGTTGTTGCTGCTCCAACTGCTAGGAATCCCGCTCCAAACCACTGGAACGTTTCATCACTTGTTATATCATCTGCGGCTATTACAATTACTCTTTTGCACCGACCATTTCGAATCCAATCTTCAGCGATACCAATAGCTAGTGTAGTTGAAGAGCAAGCAGCGTTTACTTGTGTATTTGGTCCTCGTGCGCGAATAAATTGAGCAAATTGAGAATGGCCCATTGAAAGAACTTCGAATAAGAACTTACGACTGAAAATGTATTTCGAGTTTTTATCACCATCAAGTGCGACTTTATTCTTTTCAAACCATATCTTCACTTTTTCTCTGGAAGCTTTATTTGAGATTTGTTGAATTAATTCATCAAAAAGTAGAATAGTTTCTTCCTTGTGCTTTGATGCATATTTATCTGCTAGAGATTGAGAAACAATTGAAATTAGATTGTTACTTACAGGAAAAGCAGAAGCGAAAATAATGCCGGTCTCATCTCTCATTGACTCTGGTAATACCCAACCTTTTGAGATTTCTTTTCCAACAGATGTTTTAATTTTCAAGGGCATTAAAGGAATACCAGCATCTCTAAGTGCTTCAATTCCTGCTGCTAATGCTAATTGAAATGTTATATCAAAAATTTCAGTAAATTCGGCTTGCACGCCATAGTCTTTTGTAAGATCAAACTCTCCTTTTTGAGCTGCAAGTTTAATGACTTCACTTACATCAGTTATCGATTGGAATTGTGCCCCTTTAACAGCATCTTTCACTAATCGGACAATATTCTTTTCAACGATCTTTTCTCTCAGCTGAGAGGAAGTTTTTTCTATGAAATTCATACCGGAAAGAATTGCATCGAAATTAGAATCATCGAATACCTTACGATTTTTACCAGGTAACCCGATTGCTATACCAGTTACTCCTACGGCATCTGTATTAATATTCAGTCTGTCTATTTCTTTTTTAGTCTCTAATGCCTTTGCGATTATATTCTGGTATGTATCATAACCTACTTTAAGAAATGCATTGATAGCTGGCGCTTGTAATTTTAAGTACTCACTAAAGTCATCATTTTTAGTTATCGTTGCTAAATCACCAAAAGCTAACACATCAAATGGAGATTCTTTTGTAATGACTTTAGTCTTACCGATAGAAGGAGCAATTGATGTAATTGGTACTGCTTTCTTTTTGTAGAATCTCTTTGTCGGATTTCTAAACTCTTCACTATAGATCGAATCATCTTTGTTAGGAATTTTTAAAGGATAACCAAAAGCACCGAGAGCAGCAAGCACTTCATTGAGATGTTGCATAGCTCCTCTCTTGGGATGGTTTGATGCTAGAGCAACAAAATCTTTCTTACCTTCAAGAATAGATTTAGCAAAACTTGTTAGAACATATTTGGGACCAATTTCAATGAATGTCCGTACTCCGTATTCCTCATACATATTTTTAATCTGCTTCATCCATTCGACAGGAGAATAAACTTGTTTACAGAGTAGATCAATAATTTCTTGCCTTGTTTTTGGATAAATTCCTCCAGTTACATTGCTCGAAAGAGCAATTGTAGGTTTGCTATATGTAAGCTTCTCTAGTGATTCTCTTAGGAATTTCTCAGCAGGAGCAACAATTTCTGAATGAAATGCTGCAGAAACGGGTAAAGGAATTGCGGTTATGCCTTTTTCAATGAATATCTTGATTGCTTCAGTTATTGCAGGAGATGCTCCTGAGATTACAGTTTGACTTGGAGTGTTTTTATTTGCAGCTATTGCATAACCTTTGACCTTTTTCAAAACGTCATCAACTGTTTGAGGACCCGCACTTACTGAAGCCATCATACCATTATCATCAGAATCAAAAAGAGACATCGCTTTGCCTCTAGGGATAACAGCCATTAAGCCATCTTTGAAGCTAACAATTCCAGATGCCACAAGTGCAGCATATTCACCTAGACTATGACCTGCAACAAAATCTGGTTTTATACCAAACGAACGCAATAATCGATATATTCCAATATTGACAGCAAATATTGCTGGTTGAGTCACTTCAGTTTTTCTCAATAATGCTTTTGACTCGGCATCATCTTTTCCTATAGCAAAGATTATTTCTGTTAGGGAAAATCCAAGCTCAGCTTGAGTTACTTCATCAGCTTCTTTGAAAACTTCTTTTACAATATCATACTTGTCCCAGAGCTCTTTACCCATACGAACGTATTGGCTACCTTGTCCTGGAAACATAAAAGCGATTTTTCCGAGTGTATGATCTTCACCATAGAATATTCCTTTATTTCTTAGTATCAATCTCTTAGCTTTATCTTGTTGTCCAGATATTGCTGAATCAATTAAAGAGGGTAAATCATCCAGTGATTTAGATACAATACCTATTCGTTTCTTCTGAGAGAGAGCACCCATTGTTTCTTGACTAATATCATGTATACGACTTCCTGTTCCATTCTTATCAAAAGTACTCTTTGGTATTTTTGTTTTGAATGCTTCCAAATTTTTAAGTAAAGCAACATCAGAAGCACCTCCAATAAAGAGGGGTTCAGTTTCTAATACAATATTTTTATCGTAATAATCCTTCCAAGAGGATTCATCAAAAACAGTGGTAAAACCTTGTGCATCAGCTGATTGAGAAGTCATTTGACTGATACGTCTAGTTAATGATTCTAATTCTTCTTTTGATAATAATTTTGGCAAATGGCCAATAGTTTCTCCAGGAATATATTCTTCCATAATAGCATGATAATTTGTTCCACCAAAACCAAAAGAAGAAATTCCTGCGATTCGATGTCCAGATGTTGGTTGAGGCCAATCCTTTGTTTCTGTAATAACATAAAATGGGGAAGTATCCCAAGCAACTTTTGGATTTGGTATTTCAAAATTGGCTGTTGGGGTGAATTTCTTATGATAAATTGCAAGTGCAGTTTTGATTATCGAGGCAATACCAGCAGCACTTTTTAGATGACCAATTTGACTTTTAACGGAGCTGATGACTATTGATGCTTTCGGAGAATTTTCTGCCATCTCATTCAAAACAGCCATTTCAACTACATCACCTACACCAGTAGCAGTTCCATGAGCTTCTAAAAATTGTATATCAGAGAAGGATACACCCGCTTGATCAAATGCTCTTTGAATTGCTAATTGTTGTCCAATGGGGTTTGGTGCAGTAATGCCTTTACCTTTTCCATCACTAGCAGCACCTAATCCTCTAATAACAGCATAAATTCTATCACCATCTCTTTCTGCATCAGAAAGACGTTTAAGAACAACAAAACCTGATCCTTCACCCATAACAAAGCCATTTGCCCTTGCATCAAATGGATATGAACCTTCAGCAGAAATCGCACCAATTTTGGCAAATTTAACAAAAATGGATGGGTCTAATGAACAATCTGATCCTCCACAAAGAACCGTATCATATTCATTATCTAGTAATCCTTTAACTGAAACACTCAAAGCAGCTAAACTTGATGCACATGCAGCATCACAAGTCATATTCTTGCCGCGAAGATTAAAAACATTAGCAATTCGTCCAGCAATAACATTAGATAATTCTCCTGGCATCGAATCTTCATTTATTGCCATTAATTCCTTATCATAAATTGTTTTTAATTCTTCTTTGACTTTCCTCCAAACATCTTCCTTAATATCACTGAAAGAAGCGCATTTTTCGAAAGATCGATATGACTCTGCTAGAAAGATTCTTCGATTGTAATCGACTCGAATTGAACCACCCATACTATTTCCAACGATAGTTGCAGTTCGAGAATTATCTTTATCCAAAATATTAGCATCAATTAGTGCTTCTCTAGCAGCTACTAAAGCAAATTGTTGAACGCGATCAATCTTCTGAGCAACTTTTGGAGGAATTTTAAATTCCAATGAGTTAAATTTGAAATCATCAATTGTTGCAGCAATTTTTGCGTAAGTTTTATCGGGTTCAAAAGGGTCAGGAGAATAATAGAGACTATGGTCATTAGACCATCTTTCTTTTGGTATTTCTTTTATTGAATAAACTCCAGAAATGATATTTTGCCAATATTGGTCAATGTTCAATGCATCTGGAAAAACTCCACCCAAACCAATAATTGCAACACCTTCACCTTGAAGAATATCATCGGGTATTGGAGTCAATTCTTGAACAATTTGAGGTTCTACTGCTTTGCTAAATTCTTCTTTTGATTCGAATTGTTCAGCAAAACTTTTTGCTTTGGTACTAACAACTTTTTTTGACTCTTCGATTAATTCCATATGAAGATCCTTAACAGTACGAATGCTTCGCAAACTACCAACAATTTGGCCAATCATATAATTTCCTTTTTCATATTGACCCTTCTCATCAATTGGCATAAACCTATTTGGTTTATCGTCTTCCCCATCTGGGTTCCAAATTTCTCCTAATGCAGCAATACGTGTAGATCCTAGATTGTCTCTTTCGAATTGGTGTTTACGATCTTTAAGGCTCATACCTTCCTTTATTCGTTCCAGTTCACGCTCAACAATAACTTTCGCATATGGTGTTGGAATAGTTCTGGCTCGAATGCTTACTGTTTCACCAAGAAGCACCGTTTTTTTAGCATCTAATGCTTTCTCTCTATAAAGAGGTTTAACTGCTCCAGTGTCAACGATTTCTTCTGTAAGAATGTAAGCTGTTCCTACCCACATTGCACCACTCATTACATCTGGTAAAGCTGATGCAACTACAGCAGCCATTGCGGCAGAGAATCGATCTCCAATGCCTCCAGCAAAAGCTACATTAATCTTCTTTCCACTTGCTTTTATTTTATCTTGCAATCGTACTAGTTGGTGTATTGATAATTCCCATAAAACAAAACTAGTTAAAATACCGATATGACCACCACATTCCATTCCCTCTAGAACCAGATATCTAACATCTGTTTCAATTGCTTCTGAGAAAAGCAATGGAGAGGGTGTGTGCAAGAAAGTCTTAATATCACCATATCCCATAACTTCCTTTGCTAGATCTATTGTACCAGCAGCTACCACTACTATTGGTGGTTGTATTTCTTTAATTAACGCTAAGTGATTGTCTCGGGCAGTAGCATTTGCATCTAACCCAATGATTCCACAACCAAATGGGAGAGAACCTAAAGTTTCCTTGGTTTTTCGAATCAAATTTTTGGATTGGTTTTTGAATAATGACCCAAGAGCAAGATTTGGAAGAGCGCCTTCTTCAGCAATAATTTTAGCAAATTCAGGATTTTCGGAAATATTAGCCATTGGACCTTGAATTAAGGGGTACTTTATTCCCAAATCTTGGGCTAATTCAGAACCACTTTGGAACGGATAGTTATCAAGAGTAGTTTTGATTTGTTTTTTAGTTTGCTCAAGTAGACCATCAAATGCTTCTTGAATGGAGGAAAATTTCTCTGAAAAGATGTTTGTAAAAGATACATCTTGACCTACTGGTAACAAGCTATTTGCTAAAGTATTGCTATTGAAAGATTCAAGCTCATCCTCGATTTTTTGTTTAAATTCCTTTGTGCGCTCTTCTAACGAAAGACCAAGAAGACCCTTCTCTATCTTAATAAAATCTTTAACGATTTTTGTAGCTAAGCGCGCATATACTCGATATTTGTAATTTGTTGAATCACCAATAATTTTTGTATCGGTAGCATCAAGTTTAGCTAGAAAATCTTTTACGTCCTTAGATAAGGGACATTCTGGAAAGGTGTACAATTGTGTATCAAGTACAACCGCTTTAGCTCCGATAGCAAAGAGTGCAGGAGTAGTATAAAAGCCGACACCACCTTGAACAATGAATTCAAGTCCAGCCTCTGCAAATTGTTGAGCAAGAATGAAGGAAGTTTCATCACCTACTCGACCACCAGCTTCTGCGCCTTTTAATAGAAAAACATCTGCCCATTTTTGATTGTATGCTTCTTCTAAGGAAATAACTTCAGCAATAAGTGATATTCTTTTTTCTTTTGCTAGTTTTATATGTTCTTTGGTTAGAGTAATATCAGCGATAATAAGTATCAAACTTTGTTGTTTTGAGGAATGCTTCAAAATGAAATTCAATTGATTTTCATTTACTACTCGAATACCAATAACATTAGTTATTTCTGACATGCATTTCATTAATAATGCTTGAAATCCTTGTGTAGTCATACGTTCAAGATTGACTAAACCTATGCCACCTGCTTTGTTTACTGCTTTTACTAATCCTAAATCATTGAGTCCTAGAGGATTGTATGCCAATATCGGTTTTTTATTATCCATTATTCGTTTAAATCTTGTTTCAGCAACCATTCAATATATCTCCTGTAAAAATTTGAATCATATTAAAAAAAATATCATAAAAATGTACGAACTAAAGAGGTACATTTCCATGCTTCTTATTTGGAAGTTTATCTCTCTTCCTGAGTAGCGGCCAAAGTGCTGCAATGAGTTTTCTTCTCGTTTCACTTGGCAAGATAACATCATCGATGTATCCTTTTTCTGCAGCTAAATATGGGTTGTTAAATTCCTCGATGAATTCATTTTTCAAGCTTTCAAGTAACACTTCTTTGTCATCTGATTTAGCTAATTCCCTTCTGTAAAGAACTTGTACTGCACCTTCGGCGCCCATCACAGCTATTTCTGCAGATGGCCAAGCAAAATTCATGTCGGTGGCTAAATGTTTTGAGCCCATAACAATGTAAGCACCGCCATATGCTTTTCGAGTAATAACTGTTAGTTTAGGAACAGTTGCTTCAGCATATGCAAAGATTAATTTTGCTCCATGTTTGATGATACCATTGTGTTCTTGATCTAATCCAGGCAAGAAGCCAGGAACATCCACAAAAGTAATAATTGGAATATTGAACGCATCACAGAATCGTATGAATCGTGCTGCTTTTGAGGAAGCATTGATATCAAGTGCACCTGCAAGATTACTTGGTTGATTAGCTACAATACCAATCGGATAACCGTTTAATCTGCTAAAACCTACAATAATATTCTGTGCCCATTTTTTCTGAATCTCAAGAAAATTACCTTTATCGACTACTCTTAAAATAATCTCTCGAACGTCATATGGAACTTGAGGGTCTTCAGGAATGATCTCATTCAAGCAATCAAGATTGGCATCACTTGTGACAGTTATTCTTTTAACAGGTGGATCTTCGAGATTATTTGAAGGGAGATATGATAAAAGCAACTTGATAAATTCGATGGATTCGATTTCATCAGAACCGGTCAAATGTGCTATGCCAGAATTCGCACTATGGATAGATGCTCCACCGAGTTCCTCAAAAGATGCATCTTCTCCTGTTACAGCTTTTACAACAGCGGGACCCGTTACGAACATATAAGAAGTATCTTCAGTCATAATGACGAAATCAGTAAGCGCGGGGGAATAAACTGCTCCTCCGGCAGAGGGACCTACAATACAAGAAATTTGAGGAATAACACCTGAAGCGCGGACATTTCTTAGGAAAATATCACCATATCCTGCTAAAGAATTTGCTCCTTCTTGGATTCGAGCTCCACCAGAGTCATTGAATCCTATTAATGGTGCACCATTTTGGAGTGCTTGATCCATTGTATGAGCTATTTTTTTAGCTTGTGTTTCACCAAGGCTCCCTCCTAAAATAGTAAAATCTTGGCTATACACATATACTAATTTCCCATTTACTTGTCCAAATCCTGTGACAACTCCATCAGTGTAAAATCGCTTTTTATCTAAATTAAAATTACGACAATTATGTCGGACAAACATGTTAGTTTCAGCAAAAGTACCTGGATCAAGTAATAACTCCACTCTTTGTCGAGCAGTAAGCTTTCCTTTTTCCAATTGTTTATCAATCGCTTTTTGCCCTCCTCCCATAAGAGCTTCTTCGCGCTTTTCTAACAATTCCTCATTCTTTTTTTCTGTAATAGATTTTTTTATCAACTCTTTCTGCTGAGTAAGCTCTGTATTCAGATTCATTTACTAAAATCTCCTGTCACACAGTACTAAGTGCCAAACTGTGTGGTGTACAATTCGAACTCCCATATAAAAAATCTATTGTCTATTACAGTAATAGTTAATTAAGAGATAAACCAAATTATTCATTTTACAGTAAAAAGACACTAATACTTTATAGAAGAAGTTAATTTGAGTGGATATTATGTTCAGTAGTCTGTTAGTAGCTAATAGAGGAGAAATTGCCATACGCATTATTCGAGCAGCAAGAGAGCTTGGAGTAAAAACATATGCAATTTATACTTCTGTAGATAAAAATGCTCTGCACGTTAAGCTTGCAGATGAAGCAATCGAATTAGAAGAATTTAATGGTCAACCAGGTTATTTGGACATAGATCAGATTTTTGCTATTTGTAATAGATTGAATATTGAAAGTGTTCATCCAGGTTATGGATTCCTTTCTGAAAGTGAAATTTTTGCTAAAAAACTCATTGCAGAAGGAATTATCTATATTGGTCCCCCTCCCGAAGTAATTGAACTCTTAGGAAATAAAGTAAAGTCGCGTGAATTGGCTAGAAGAGTAGGGTTAACAGTACCACCTGGTTCTGATATCATTCGAAATGAAAATCATGCTAATCGCGAAGCGAGAAGAATTAGTTATCCCGTTCTAGTGAAAGCTGTTTACGGTGGCGGTGGAATGGGCATACAAAAAGCAGAGAATGCCGAGGAGTTGCAGTCTGCGATTGCTAATGCAAGCGCTCAAGCAGAAGCAGCTTTTGGACGTGGTGAGGTATTTTTAGAAAAATTCTTGGAACATCCAAGACATATCGAATTCCAAATTCTTGCTGATAATTTTGGCAAAGTAGTTCATTTGGGAGAAAGAGAGTGTTCTATTCAACGAAGAAATCAGAAATTGCTTGAAGAGGCACCCTCCACAGTTATTTCTCATGATGAACGAAAAAGAATTGGAAGACTCGTCTGTAAATTAGCTCGTCGAGTCAAATACAGAAATGCTGGAACAATTGAATTCCTCTTGAAGGATGGAAATATTCTCTTCAATGAAGTAAATCCTAGAATTCAAGTAGAGCATCCTGTAACAGAGATGTTAACTGGGAAAGATATTGTAAAAGAGCAAATTCGGATTGCCAAAGGGGAACATTTATCCTTTAAACAGTCCGACATCAAATTTAGAGGACATGCAATGGAACTAAGGATCAACGCAGAAGATCCTTTATTGGATTTCCGGCCAACTCCAGGTCGAGTCAGGAAATTTACTGCTCCAGGAGGCCCACAAGTTCGTTTTGATACTGCAATTTATGAAGGATTCACTATTCCGGATTGCTATGATTCATTAATAGGAAAACTTATTGTTGCGGATGAGACTCGAGAGGAAGCGATTGTTCGAGCTAAAATGGCTCTCAAAGAATTATCTATCCTTGGTTTTGCAACCAATATACCATTTTTTGAAGAATTATTTAACGATGAAAAATTTAAGTCTGGAGATATTAGCATTAAATTTATTGAGGAACGAAAACTCCTTGAGAAATTAAAGAAACGCATTTGTTTACAAGCAAGTGCATTATTTGCTGTTGGTATGAAAAAGAATGAAACAAACTTACCGGATCAATCCAAACAATGGCAAATGAAAGGAAAATTAGAAGCAGTTGGGAGAGATTATTAATGGAAAACAAATACAAAATCACTCTCAATGGCATTGATTTAGATTTAGAGCGAACCGCTGAGAAAATAATCGTGGAAAATTATAGTTTTACTCCAGAAGTCATCTATAATGGAAAGTTCTACAAAGTCTTTGTAAGCGGCCACGAATTCAAGATTGAATTCAAAGATAATGCTATATTTCTTAATGGCAAAGAAATTGATTTCGATTTTCGTCATTCACCTTCCATTCAAATGAGAAAAGGAGCTCAAGCAAAGAGACAAGCTGATATTAAGGCAGCTATTCCAGGAAAAATCGTTGATGTGAAGGTCAATCTTGGGGATGTTGTGAGTGATCAACAATGTCTTCTAATCCTCGAGTCGATGAAAATGAGAAATGAAATTCTTTCACCTATAGATGGTGTTGTAGATAAAATTCTGGTGAATACAGGGGATCAAGTATTAGCTAGACAATTGATGATAAAAATAAAACCAATTAAAACTGAAAAAGAATAGGAGATTAATAAAAGAAATGAAAAAAGAAGAATTAATGATAGACTACTATGATAGTACAATAAGTGCAGCATTCTTCTTTCCAGATGATGATAAAAAGAAATATCCTGTGGTCTGCAAAGTTCACGGGTTGGTTTCAAATGAGTTCGCTAAAGAGGAAGCTCTTGCATCACTTTTAACTGATAACGGAATAGCCTATTTTGTATTCCATTTATCAGGCTTTTATAAAAGCGCAGGGGAAACGACAATCCATGCATCACTTCAAAATTTGGATTATATAATTTCCTTCTTAGCAAATCATCCAAAAATAAATCCAATGAGAATTGGATTGTATGGTGTTAGTCTGGGAGGAGCGTTAGTAACTTGTCATGCATCGAGAGATCCAAGAGTAGCAATAGTAGCGTTACAGGCGCCACTATTTGATTTCGATTTTGTAGTAAACTACCCTCACTTTGATGCTCTCTGGGACGGTTTAACAGCATCCGGATTGGTTCGGACAGCTGCGACTGGTGTAAAGGAAAAATTACAAAACGATATCCGAGGAAATAATCCTTTGGCATGTGTCAATCGAATTTCGCCAAGACCATTGCTTATTATTGCAGGATCAAAAGATAGGTTTATGCCAATTACAGGTGTGAAAAATCTTTACTTCCATGCATTTGATCCAAAAGCATTCAAGATCATTCCAAATGCTGATCATAATCTTACGAACCTACAAGCTCGTCTTGATACATTCGACGCTTTACGAGATTTTTTTGTTGATCAATTAGTTGAAGCATAGGGGACTATTTTCCCTATTTTTCATTTTATTCTCGTCAATTTAATAATTTCCAATAGAGAGAAAATCTTTAATCTAGCTTTATTCTGTCCATTATATCCACTAATAATTATCTTTCGACAGGTGAATAAAGCAATAAAATAGCTCCTCTTATTAAACAATCATAACTTTCTATTTAGCTGAAAATATGTGTGATTGTTAATTTTGTATCAGTATGTTTTCAGTATATTTTCAACAAGTTCTAATTGTAATTCATTTAATTCGAAATTTTCTTTCATTTTAACTAATTTAGAAAAACCAATTCCTTTACCATCTTCTAGATTTGTTAGCGCACAAGCAATTTCAACTTTTCTTTCAGAATAGACAGCACTATCTAAAGCTTTTGAGAGTGAATCAATAGCGGATTTGTCTCCAATCTCACC
>JAUWKS010000079.1 GCA_030614005.1 Candidatus Heimdallarchaeota archaeon
AACTCCAGAGCAAGAAAAAGTTCTCTGGGCTCTAGCAGAAAATTGTCGATTAATACATTACTTTGCTAATAAAGAGCGAAAAGAGTGGTGGGCCAAAAACAAGCACTTACCGAAGAAGAAAAGAGACAAAGAAAGCAAACCAACTTATGAAATGCAATCAGCACAACTACCAAAAGTAAAAGTCCTTTATCCTCGTTACAAACAAAATTATTCAAAGACACTGCAAGGAATGCTCAAGCAGTTAGAAGCTGATTACAAGTCATTTCATGTTTTGAGGAGAAATGGCGATAAAGATGCACAACCACCGGGATACAAAGGAAAGCAATACTTTACCACCATGCATTACAATCAAAAAGGATTTAAAATAACAGGAAACAAAATAACATTTACTCATTTTTATCCGACAAAAAAAGCTGACAAGATTGACTTAACTTTTGAGATGCAAGGAAAATTAACCTTTACCAGTAAAAAAATCAAACAAGTAACCATCTACCAAGAACACAAAACAAAGGAGTACTATCTTTCAATAATTTACGAAGAAGCAACTCCAGAGTATTACGATAATGGTATTTATCAAACAATAGACCTCGGACTTATTAATATCGTTGCAGCGACGAATAGCCATGCAGGAAAATCGTTTATAATTAAAAATAAACGAGTGGACAAATACTGGCAACCAAAAATAGAAGAATTAACATCAAAGAGAGGTCATTGCAAAAAATACTCCAATCGGTGGTACTGGTTAAATGATAAGATGTGGAAGATGATCAAAAAACAAGCGAACCAGCAAAAAGACTTTCAGCACAAAATAAGTAAACAAATAGTCGAGAACACCAGAGCAAACACTATAATCATCGGTGACTTGAACGTAAAAGCAATGAGTAAAAGTGAAAAGAAAGATAAGAAGAATGATAAAAGCCGTCACAGAAGCATGCAAAGCAGCGGTTCAATAGGTCGCTTCGCTGGATTCTTAAGCTACAAAGCACAGCGAGTAGGTAAGAAAGTAATAAGAATCAGTGAACGAGATACAACCAAACTATGCACTTACTGTATGAATAAGGAGAACCGCAAACTCTCCGAACGAACTATAAGTTGTGATTATTGTGGACTAGTAATAGATCGAGATATAAGCAGTTCAGGAACACAAATGCAACGCTTCCTCGCTTTACTAGCACTATCACAGAAACGCCTTGTGGTCAGGCAACGACTCTTGAAAGAATTTCGAGAAAAGTTTTTTGCGACACAATGCTGGAATAATTCAGCAGACAGCCAAACGTCAAACGAAAGTTTCTTCACTCCAAGTGGAGTTGGGCGGACTCGCAGAGAATCAAACGTTAACAGAAACGCTTTAAGCTTCCGTTAACCAAGATAGACCATGCAAAATGAATAGAAACAATATTGAATAATTTGAAGTGGTTTATATGATCGAAAAAAAGACAAATGATGTTTTAATTATTGGTGCAGGGGCTATTGGAGGGATAACTGCAGGATTACTCTATAAAAAAGGAATAGATGTAACTGTTGTAACTAGAAAAGGAACTCATTTCGATTCAATAAAGAGAGATGGACTAAGAATCGAAGGATATGATAAACCGTTTCATTTTCCAATTTATTCAAACTTTAAAGAATTAAAAGGTACATTCAAGCATGTACTAATTGTTGTAAAAAATCCAAGTACAGAAGAAGTAACTAAACAACTAAAGAAAGTTATTACTAAAGATAGTTTGGTTTATAGTTTACAGAATGGATTTGGTAATACAGATATCATTGCAAAACACATTCCCCGTAATCAAATAGTTGCTGGAGTTATTGGTTGGGGTGCAACCTATTTAGGAAATGGGAAATTGAGAATTACATCAAAAACGGGTGATTTTGTTTTAGGTTTTGAAAATGGTAAGAATTCTAGTGATCCAAGATTAATAGAAATGAAAGAAATACTTGAACTTTGGAAACCAACAATTCTAACATCAAATATCATTGGTTTTAGATGGGCAAAACTAATTGTTAATTGCGTTTTTGCACCAATAGGCGGATTGCTTGGTTTAACGTTAGGATATATGATGAAACACAAAGTAATTGGTCCAATTCTAGGGGATATGAAAAGTGAAGCTATTCAAGTAGCAGATGCACATAAAATTCAATTGGAGAAAGTTGACGGTTTGAATATTCACAACTTTTTCTACAAACCAAAAGCTTCGGATGGAATTTTAACAAAGTTGTCTAGCAATATCATTAGCTCTATCATTCTAAACGTAGGGGCAAGAAGACATGGAAGTATTTATCCATCATTATTAACAGATTTAAAAAGAGGGAAAAAGACTGAAATCGAATTCCTTAGTGGTTATATAGAAAAAAAAGGCAAAGAAGTAAAGCTTGAAACACCTATCAGTACCTTCTTAGTAAAAGCGATAACAGAAATTGAAAAAGGAAAAAGAAAGGTAGGATTAGAAAATTTGCCTGAATTAAAGGAAATAGCTAAGATTTCACGGGAAAAGATAAAAGAGCAAGAAAGTAAATTATAGCTAGTTTATCAGGGAAAACTAGTCAAATTGCCTCTTTAAAAATAAAGCAGGAGGATCAGGTCACTTGTTGCCAAATAATGGTGAGGAAGAACCTAAGTTAAATGATATAGCAATTGAGTTCTTCAAAAAAATGAACTTTCACGTTCGGGAAGATGTTACTCTAATTGGTACTAGTGGTAAAAAGCATCATTTCCAGCTAGTAGTAAAACTAGATTCTGATGCTGATATAAAACAAATTTTAGTTCTTGTTGTTAATTGGAATAGAGCCGTTGGTGTGGATAGACTAATACGATTTGAACGAATGTTAAATGATTTGCAAAAACACAAGGGAATGATCATCTCAAATAGCTTTAGTGGCTCCGCAATTAAATTCGCTAAAAGAACAGGAATGATTCTCTATACTAAGGAACATCTTCAGATTTCTAATGATTAATGAATAGCATTCATTCAAAAGAATGATTCCAAAGTAGATTGGCCTTGTTTGAGAGGGACAGCATTTAAGCCCTCTTTTTGTAATTCTCGTGCTAATTCAGTTGCCTTTCCAAATACAGTAAAGATTTTTTCCGGCGAGCTTTGTTTGATTATTTTAAGTAGACTATTATAATCTGAATGATCACTCATAACATATGCTGCATCTGCACCCATTCGATATTTATACTGTTCTTGGTTTTTTGCCCATCCAGAAAAGCCAATGATTTTCAAATTATATTTTCGTTTTAAATGAGCTAAAGTCTTATCTCTTGCACTAGTATGATTATAAAATAGAATCCATGGTTTATTTGTTCCCAAATCAGTATCAAATTTATCTTTCGCTAATAGTTTTGTAGAATATAAATCCAAACCTAATTCCTTGTGTGTCTGTTCCATATGCCAAATGGCATTTGTGGAATATCTTTCTTCACACAAGTCACCAAAACTAAAGTTCAATAATTGAGCTTTTCCCAAAGAATAACCTAAGAGTGCAACAGGATTGCCTTGATTCAGTTGTTTTTGAATATATTCTCTTGCAAGTTTTGCTTGATGCTCAAATGCCGGGAAGCGATAATCTTTGTCACCCCATGTTGCTTCAAGAATCAGAGTATTACATTTGAAAGGTTTAAAGCCAGTTAAATAAGCTCTATCCTCCAAATTAACATCACCTGTATAAACAACAATATTACCATTTTCTTTATTCGTTATCTTAGCAACTGTTGAATCAAAAGTGTGTCCTCCAGGCACAGTTTCAAGCTTGAATTCATCATTTTCCCAATAGTCATGTTGATTGAGTGAGTAACCAATCCTTTCTTGGAACAATCGAGCAGTAGCTTTTGAACAGACGGTAGGAGGAATTATACTAGGTTTCTTTTTACTTCGTGGTAAATGATCATAGTGGGCGTGTGAAACAAACATTGAACTTACTTTAGAGTCAACAATTTGAGGGTCTAGCAAAATCTCTGAAGATTCAAATGAGACATTAATTCGGTTTTTGCAAATTATTTTCAAAATAGTTCACGCACGTCTTGATTGAAATCAATTAATATCAAGTTTGTCATTTCTAAATAAATAGTCCCCTAAAACAATTAATAATTTCCTTTTAGTAACAGAATAATTTAATAAGAAGAAAACGCGATGAGATGATGTAAGGAAAATTATGCCATACTTTTGGGAAAGATGATGTGTTATGCTTCCAACCTGGTTTGATTCTGTTATTTCATCTCAAGTATTCAATGCAATTTTCTTTGCAGCTCCTACAATGTTAGCAAATGTTACTCCAATGCTTTTTGGCGGCGGATTGCCAATGGATTTCAGAAAAAATTTCTTCGACAAAAGAAGGATTTTAGGGAATGGTAAAACAATAAGAGGATTCATTGCAGGCTGTTTAGGTGGGTTGCTAATGGGTGTTTTCACTATGTGGTGGTTTAACAATATTGTAGAAGTAGATTTCCAAATAACTCTTGTCAATGGTTTCTTTCAAGGTTTGGGTGCAGTGACAGGAGATAGTGTAGGGTCATTCATTAAACGCAGGAGAAATATCCCTTCCGGGGGGTCACTAATGATTGTAGATCAAACCGGTTTTATGTTCTTTGGGTTATTATTCGGAATGTTAGGGTTACAAGGCGGACTTTTTCCATGGACTTATTGGATAATTATGATTCCTCTTGCTGCGGTAGTACATACTGCTGCAAATGCTGTAGGATATACTCTTGGTTGGAAAGAAGTTTGGTGGTAAAAAGACTCTTTAACCTTTTAAACTATTTTTTGTAACTAAACACACTCTTATAAATTACTCAATAAAATATATGAGTCATAATATTATTTGTGTGTGAAAAAATTTGACTTCTGTACCCCCCGAGAAAAAACAAAGAGGAGGCACCGGTGGTTTCGGTGACATTATTTACGTTATTGCTTTCTTTTTAATTGAAGGATTATTTATTTTCATCGGTATCCCCATGGTTGTTTTAGCACTAGGCTTGGTACCAATTTCCATGTATTTAGTCATCTCCGAAAATCGTGGTGCAGAATGGGTACTTTATCTTGTAGGCATAGTAATTATCTTCTTCCAAATTTTGGGCATTCAATACTTTATGCGAATGTGGGTATTGGAACCAAATAAAATGAATTTCAGACAATGGATTCATTGGAGATTCTCCCCAACAGAAATAAGAAAACGCAGAGAAGAAAAAAGAGCTCGAGCTCAAAAAATGAACGAATGGTATGGTGGAATGGACCGAATTCATGAGAAACGAGATCAACTCAGAGATGAGCAATCTTATGATTTACGTGGAGAATGGTTTAAAGACTCAGGCGGAGACCCAGAACTATTAAAAACATCTCCGAAAGAAGATGATAGGATAATTTTAGGAGAATCATCAGACGACGAGTTTATAAGTCTCGGAGAGAACACAGAGGATTCAATTGAAGAAAAAACAGAAGATAAAGAAGAATCAAACTCTTGGAGTTAATTCTTCAACACTCATTTTTTATTTATTATTGTCCAATTTTTTCGAAAAGAAGAAATGGAAAACTTTTCTTAATTAATTCACTAATTTCTACGAAATCTTCCTTTATAATTGTTGATTCACTTAATTTCTCTTGATAAGTGTCCTCTACAGATTTCCGTAAATTTGAGAGAGATTTATCTAAGAAATGTGTTGGGCGATCACATAGCACTGCACATGTAGAATAGAGTCCTGTATCCAAAACTATGGTTCTATCTTCTGCAATTATTGCTTTAAGATCTTTTGTACTTCCTAATGATTCATTTAACAAGCCAGATATAGCAGTAATCAATGAACTTAGTAAATTCTCATTAATCAAGGTGCCATTAGATTGAGACACATTATTTGTTTTCTTATTTGAAACACACATTCTACTGATATGAACATTGAGCCCAATCTTCGTAAAAACTAAAATAAAATAAACATTTACTGGCAAACGATAGATGAAATCTATTCTAACAATATAGATAATAGTAAAGGTCAGCATGCCAACTATTTTCACTGCATCAGCAATATTGTGAAAATCAGTAATTCTAAATATATCTCCACCAACAAAACCAATAATAAAACCTGATCCAATAATAACCATGGAAATTGCTTGAATGAGAGTAACTATCTCTCGAGTAAACCTGTACGCATTAAAATGGACAAAAGCACCGAAAACAAATATCAGAAGGCCAAGCAAATTATATGATGAATCCCAACCCCACTGAAGAATATCAAGAAAACCAGAATATCTAGTAGCTAAATCAGCAGTTAAACCAAGTTCATTAACAGTTGGAATAAAAAGATAAAGCAAGCTAAACGTTATAGAAGCAAATAATAAAAGGGTCATAAAAGCAAAGCGAAAACGATTTGGCTTTTCAGTGTATAATTCTTCAAAGAAAATGTAGATAAGAAAGTAAACTAAACTCCAGATAATTAGAGATGAATAAAGAAGATATTTACTTGCTGAAGTAACTACAAATTGAAGTACACTAACAATGCCACCAATACCACCAATGAACAGACTTAGAGTTAGAATGTAAGCAGTTCTGTTCTTCCGAACGGATTGATATAGCATTAGAATGAAAAGGGTAAAAAATAATCCAGAAATTACTGCTGAGATAATTAAACCTACTTCTGTCATATCCCATATACAAGACTGCGCCAAATAAGACCTTTTCGTATTAGGAAAAAAACCAAATTCTTAACAACTTTTAGACATAGAAAGGTTTTTTATAAAAGGAGAAAAATCTCTTGAATAGATGACAACTATCGAAGAAAAGTCCAAAATGAGAAGGTATTCTGATGTCCAAGAAAAGCAACAAGTCCAAAGAAGAAAAATCAGCAGATATGGTTGTTACCCCCTGGGAAGTTAGTGGTATTATTGATTATAAAAAACTGGTAAAGAAATTTGGAACAACTCTGCTATCCGATAAAGAAATTGAAACGATGCAAGAATATGGTAAAGGTGAATTACATTTACTATTAAGAAGAGGTTTATTCTTCAGTCATCGAGATTTTGATTGGATATTGAAGATGCTTGAAAAAGGAGAGAAATTTGTTCTTTACACAGGCAGAGGACCATCAGGACATACACATTTAGGACATCTTGTTCCATGGATTTTCACAAAATGGTTACAAGATATTTTTGATGTCGAATTATATTTTCAGATGACAGATGACGAGAAGTTTTTGTTTAATCAAAATCTTTCTTTTGATGATACGAGGAATTTTGCCTTTGAAAATGCAAAAGATGTGCTTGCTGTAGGTTTTGATCCGAAGAAAACACATTTCATTTTCGATTCACGCTTAACTCCGGCAATGTATAGAATTGCTACTGAAGTATCAAAAAGAGTTACTTTTTCAACAGCAAAAGCAGTATTTGGTTTCTCCAATGATTCAAATATTGGTATGATATTCTATCCATCAATTCAAGCGATGCCTTGTTTTCTTCCATCTGTTCTAAAAGGAGAAAATGTTCCTATTCTTATACCAGCTGCAATAGATCAGGATCCTTATTGGAGGATAACTCGAGATGTTGCACCAAAACTTGGTTACTACAAACCAGCAGCCATTCATTGCAAATTTTTCCCCGGTTTAGCTGAAGGAGGTAAAATGTCTGCTTCACAACCTGATACTTGTATCTTTACTACAGACACACCCAAACAGGCGAAAAAGAAAGTTATGAGTGCTTTCTCGGGTGGCCGAGCAACCGTAGAGGAACAAAGAGAACTTGGTGGTGAGCCGGACAAATGTATAGTTTACCAGTATGAGTATTATCTCTTTGAACCTGATGATGAGAAATTGAAACAAATGAGAACTGATTGTTTAGGTGGTAAATTACTCTGTGGTTTTTGTAAAAAGAATTTAGCAGAAAAAGTTTACCAATTTATTGCGGAACATCAAGAACGTAGAGATAAAATATCAAAAGAAATGATTGAGAAAATGATTATCAAAGAATAGTCATCTCTAGTTTTCTACCACAGAAAAACTGGAGAACATTTTCCTTTTTTGATTTGTTCTATTAAATCCTGAATGGTCTTAATAGGTACAGAAAATCGTGTCACACACTTACCAACTTGTGTATGTATATGAGAATCACTTCCACCTACCAAGGGTAAATTTAATGTTGCAGCAGCTCCTTTAGCCAATTCATTAGAAAGTTGAGTTCTTGAACCATTTATTTCAATAGCATCAATTTCTAAATCATAAATAAGATCACCAACACCAAGATAATCAAATGGATGAGCTGAAATAGCGATGCCACCTTCTGAATGAATCATTTCAATCACCTTATGAGCATCTAAATAGGGAGTAGGGGGAGAAGAGATACCATAGGCTAAAATATCACCTTGAGCGGTTGAAATTTCTACTGATGGAACAAGAACACCAATCTGATATTTATCATAGAGTGCTTGAATGGTTTCCTCGGAATAGTTGTGAATGTAATTATGTTCTGTAACAGTAATTGCATTTACTTTACCCATCAGTTCATTTAATGTTTCATCAAGAGTAATCCTAGCACATGAAGAGTAACTAGTGTGAATATGCATATCGACTAAAAAATCAGTTGAACGAGGTACCTTTGATGTTCTTTGCAAATTTTTCAGATTCATTTGAAACTCTAACCTAATGTTACAAGTACTTCGTTTTTTTTACAAAAAGATTATCCTATTTCCACCCAACTTCTTTGCTTTTTTCAATGCTTTGTGAGCTAATCTTTGTGCTTGACCTTTAAACAATCGTCTTGACCATTGATATGGACCAGTAGGTCGAATTGGTGTGTATGGTCCTCGAGATACTCCTATACTCAGCGATGCATCACAACCACAATTTTGACCCACATTGTTAATCTCAGTTATAATATATTCGAGGTCATTGATGATCTCTTCATGAGCAAGAGCACCTGTCAAACGTAACATGCATTCTTCCGTGCCGTGTTTTTCATCTAAACCATAAATTACTTCTCCAAGGTGCTTTCGAACGAATTTTGTGATTAAAGAAGTAAGTGAACCTGTAATGTCATTTGGTTTGTAGGCAACCCAACCTTGATCCTCAGAGATCTTCTTGAAGTTGTCTAGGTCAATGAAAATTACCAATTCTTCAACAGTTTGGAAAGTCAATTGTGCACCTTCGAGTTCTATTTTTAAACTTTCACAAAAAGAATGCCAAAATAGCTAATAAGTGTTTTGCGAGTTCTCGAATCTTGAAAATTATTTTTTACTAAAAAAATGATGATTTTTGTTTTGAAATTCAACCGCTATCAATGAATTGATAAAGAAGCCGTATTTTTACAGCGAGAGGGATAGAAATATGTCTAGCCAAAGTAATGAGAAAATGAAAGCATACATCCTAATCAATGCAAAATTGGGAAAGACAAATGAAGTTCTTGCAAAACTAAAGAAAATACCAGGAATTATTACTGTAGCGGTTATTACTGGAGAATATGATATTATTGTACGTGTTGAAACAGAAGATATGAATGAAATGTATAACCGAACACAAGAAGTCCATCTCATTGATGGTATTATTGAGACAACAACGTCAATCATACAAAAGGAATTCTAGACACTAGCTGTAGCAATTAATATGGATGGTGACCATTCTTGGCAGACAGAACAACAAGACCATTCGGTAAAATTAGCAGAAAATATACCTTCATAATTTTAGCTGTTTTGTCAGGGATAATAGGAGCTATTTGGGTAGCTATTGATACTTTTACAGGTTCTGCTATTGTACTCTCAAGTGATGGAACGACAAATGAGTACGTATTTGCCATTCAATCAATGTTAATTGGTATTGTAGTAAGTTTACTTTTCGCTTTAGTTTTGTGGATTCCCATTAGCAAAAAACCATGGGAAGAATTTTTTCATAAACTGAAATCAATAAAAGGGCAAACTACGAGTAGTACACAAACAACACAAAAAGTAATTCAAATACAACAAACAATTACACCAACAGCAAAACGTAGATTTTCATATTTAGGGCAATATATCGACCCACAGTATCAGGGAATTAAAATACCAACGAAAAAAATGTTTCTTTGGTTAAGCCTTTCAGGACTTTTTTCCGGAGTGAATACTTTTGTTTATTTCATTCTCATAAAAGATATGGATTTAGCTGTCTTTCTTCCTGCAGCTCAATTCGTTGTTGTTTATCTTTTAATAGGTGATTTAGTAATAGATAAGACAAAGCCTTGTGCTATTGAGATACAATCGATAATTATGATTGTTTTAGGTGTCATTCTTGCTGCGATTGACTTTACTAGTGGTGCCTTTGAATGGCAAAGTCTCCTCTTAGTATTTCTAGTGTTAAATGTAAGTGCAGCAATCTACGTTATTTTTCAAAAGAAAGTTATAGAAACTAAAGATGCAAAAGGTCGTACATTGGATTCAACTAATACTAGGTTGTGGACTTTATTATTTATGACATTCATCACGGTAGTTCTCTCATTACCTTTTATGAAACAAGCTGATTGGATCGTCTTTAGGTCCACTTTCGGATCGGCACTATTTCCAATTTCATTGGCAATGATTTTAGTGTATATTGCTAGAATTCTCTACGTTCGAGCTCTTTCTATGGGAAAAATGGCTATAGTTAACTCCCTTTCATCTGTTTCAGTTATTGTTGGGATACCAATAGCAATAATTGGAAACTTCATTTGGCCCGATTATTTTCTATTACCAACAGGTGAATATGCCTGGGCAGTTTGGTTACTTAGAGGAATTGGAGTCATACTTGTATTTACGGGTATAGTTGGATTATCTATGAGTGAGGTGAAGATAATCGTTCTAGCAAAAGTAAAAGGAGGAATGGAATGGGATGGAGAAAAAATAAAAAGTATTTCAGGTGTAGAAAAAGTTGCTGCAATAACAGGAAAATATGATTTATTGATTGTTCTTCGCTTGAGAACAATTGGTCGAGGATACCAACCAATAGTTGAGCAATTAGAAAAACTTCCATTCATTGCAGATATTAAATCTAATACTCTGCTCAAAGAATGGAATGCATAATCACTTTTTATTAACCAGTATAGCGTAATGCTTCACTTGGAGGTATTTTAGATGCCCTTCTTGCAGGTAGAACTGCCGAAATTATCGACAAGAGTACTGTTAAACCAATAAATATCCCAAGGGTTCCCCACGGGATAATGAAATTGAAATCATACTGCTTAAGATATTGAGTATACATTCCATAACCAAGTACGAAACCATTAATGACTCCAATAACGAGACCAACAAATGCTACGGCAAAAATTTCAATGACCACAGCTGTAATGACTTCTGCACGTTGGAACCCAAGAGCACGCATCATACCAATTTCTCTGGTTCTTTCAGATATTCCGCGTAAGGATACAACAATTAAACCCAAGACGCCAACCACTAATCCCAAGGAAACAAATGCTTGCATGAAATTAATTGATTGAGATATAAGTTCAAGCAAAGACTCAATCCGATGTCTCAGACTGATAGTATCAAAATAATCCAATTTTGCTTCTATTTTGCGACTTATTTCTACTATTTGATTTGTATTTAACTTTGAATCAACAGAAATGAGAAAAGCGGTATCATTGTAACCTATTGAAGCAAATATCGGTGAATCCTCACTGGTGAATAAGAAAGCAGAGAAGAGCATTGAGTAAGAAGTTGTTTCGACAAAAGCGGCAATAGTATAATTCGAGAGAGTAGTAACAGTATGAGTTTCATTTGATAAAGCAAAATCAATTCGAGGTATTGTAACCACATCGCCTACAGTTTGATTAACAAAATACTCTCCACTCGCGTCATCATAATTAAATTCCCTTAATAGATTTGGAAGTATAACATAATTATTTGCTACATTCATCGTTTCAATCCATGGATCACCTTCAAGTTCATCCCATACTTCTACAAACCGATACTCAGTCATATCAAGGAATTCTTGGTTAATACCCCACATATCAGTTGGAATAGGAACTTCGAACTCATATAAACCAGTAGCATTTTCCGTAGTGAATTTAATAAAAGTGACCGCCCCCGCTAATGAAAACAGAAATCTCATTCCGACGACTTCTTTAATATTTTCGTCTGCGGATTTAATGAGTTCAATAGGATCATCAATATCAGAAGATATTGGAAATGGTTGATAAGCAACAATATCTACTCCCCCTTCTTCGTTTTCAGCAAAATCAGCAAAACCTAAAGTAAAGCTTCCCGTGAACACAGCCAGAAAGACATTCATAGTGAGAATAACACCAAATATTGCAAATGTTAATGCTGAGCGGGTTTTCTTTTTTCCAATATAACGCATTGAGATGATACCCAGAGCGCGTGTGGTTTTGATTTTTTGGAAAATATCGTTAAATCTATCCGATAACCACTCCAAGTTGAGAGCAACAAAGATGATTGTGCCGAAGACTAAACCCAACATTCCAATTAAGAATGCATATAATGCCTGATCTTCTTGCACACCGATTTCACCCAGATATGGATTCAGCACAAGAACAGCCAGTAAACCTGCAACCATCCAAGAAAGTGCAAATCCATTATAAGATAACCTCTGATTGATAAATCGAGCTAGCGTAAAGCCTAACCCCATCAAAATTCCTAGACCACTTCCGATAAACATCATCCACCGCCAATCAGGAGTGATAAGCAAGGAAATTGTCATTGCTGTAATACCAGCTATTAAAAGAGCTGTTCCTAAATAAATTGACCAGTTGCCACTTCGGTTATTTGCTTTTGCGGATTGAATTTCATTTATCGTTTCAACAATATCTATACGAGAAGCTTTCCAAGCTGGATAGAGAGCTGCAAGTGAAGATATTAATATCCCAATAGCAAACGAAATTATCAAACCAACGGGATTAACCATTAAGGGTATATTAGTAAGCACTTCACCAATATTCAAGAAATTTTCAAGTAGAAATATAATCAATAAACCATTCAGTAATCCGCCACCAACACCCAATAATGACCCAATTCCACCCAATATTACACTTTCAGTTATTAATGTGGTTAGAAGTTGCTTTTGCGTCATACCTATTGCACGTAGGATACCAATTGAACGTTGTCGTTCATCTATATTCATCATTGTAATATTGAGAATAAGTAAAATACCAGAAATAATAATCAACGAACCAAAAACGTACAAAACAATTCTGAAAGATTTTATAGAAGCAGCAACTTCTCTGAAAGCTTCGTGTTTTTGGGGGTCGACATTATATTTACCTCCGTCTTCTGCTCCTAGATCGGCTACTAATTTCTCTTCTAACATTGTAGTTACATTTAGAGCATTATCATTGCCTAAAGTAGTACTCACAACAATAGCATTAATTTTAGAAGCGGATACATTGTAAATAGCTTGTGCAAGATCTAATTTAACAAAAATAACATTCCCTGCATCAAGAACTCCTTTGCCGGAAATATCTACTACTCCTTTTACGCGCAAAGTATAGAAGGAAAAGTTTCCTTGAGCATTGAGATAGAGAATTTGGATTGGAATTACAGCAGGCAATACTTTGATCTCATTAAATCCTGAATAATCGATATCAAAATCAATTAATGAGTCAGCTAAATTATTACCAATGAAACATTCTTTTCCCTCTAAACTACTGAAATTATTGTCATTATTTCCATATTGGTCATCTAGAACAAAATC
>JAUWKS010000005.1 GCA_030614005.1 Candidatus Heimdallarchaeota archaeon
AGAGAAGCAATCGTAAATTGTTACTTCTTCTTCCATTCCAAGAAGATGTTTTGCTAAATGATGTCCGATAAATCCTGCTCCACCAGTTATCAAGAAATTAGTCAATTTTTGTCAGCTCTTTCAGTGAATTCAACCATTCACTTGAAAATTTCCTTTTTAAAGAGCTAAACTGACAAAAATAGTGATAAAAATACCACCTAAAAAAAAGAAAGAGAAAATGTGAGGAAGTTTATACGAAACGGTTTATTCCGGATCGTAAGTTTTGTCTAATGCCTCACCAATTCGACAATTTTCACCAGCATTCATTTTTGGACAAATGACTTTTTCAGCGATAACATAGTCAATATCAATTTTATTTTGTGAGATAATTTCCTTTACTCGTAGATATGCGACATTTCTTGCTTTTTTATCAATGTCGATTTTTATTTTGTTTGCTTGTAGTTTTCCATTGATGAATGAAGGTCCCGATATTTTTAATTCAAAACTTTCGCACTCAATATCTTCATCTACTTCAATTGACCCTCGAGCGATTATCGATTTCTCTACTTTAACATTTCTTTTTGAAGTAAAACCACCAATAGCGATTAAATTTTCTGCTTCAATTTTTCGATCTGAAACAAGCCCGCCTTCTACATCAATTAGACCGTCAACTTTTATTTCTCCGCCTGCTTTCACTCCACCTTTTACTTCAAGAGTTGCTGATTTTATTCCTTCGCCAATGTCAACTCCTCCATAAACAACAATTTCTCTTCCTTGAAATTTCCCTCCAGCAGTTACTCCACCTTTAATGTTGACTTCATTTTCAGCAATAATATCTGCTCCTACGGATATTCCACCTAAAACTTCAATATCGTTCACCCAGAGACTGCCATCAACTTTTATTGATCCTTTTATATTCACGTCATTTGCGTTTAAACTTCCTCTGCAAATCAGTCCGCCTAAAATGCGCACTTGGTCAAAGTCTCCATCTCCATCTATTACAATTCCTGCTAATCCTTTTAGGTCAGGCTTCTTACTCATTTTTAACACCTAATTTCTAACTATCTATTTTTTCACTTTGATATGAGTAGCTTTTCTTGAATAAAAATTAATCGAATTACACTTCATTTTCCTACTAGTTTTAACCTCAAATATTTAACAATTATTTTCTAGAACCAATTACTTTAAATGCTCGAATAATATTTATCTAATATTTACAATAAAGTTGTTATAATCAGGTGAAGAAAAGATGTACTTTAGTCACCCAACCAATTATGCTTATCTTATTGGCGGAGCCGTTGCAATTATTGTCAGTATTGTAATTCTAGCCAAAGATATCCGTCTTCCCCTGAATATTCTATTCGCAAGTTCTTTGTTCTTCTTTGGTAATTCTTTGTTGTTCAATGCTTTAACCTATCTCTTTACAACTGACCAAGGTGCTGTAAACTACATTCGAGATGTTTCTACAATTAGTGGGGGGGTTGGCGCATTCCTTGCTTTTATTACTGCTTTTACAATGTACAAAGGATTACATTATCTCAAGAAATGGTACTTTATCATTCCAACCGTATTGGTATGCATAGTTGATATTGCAATAGGAGCAATTTTTGATACAGTAGTACCTGATCCTGACCTAGGAGGAATAAAAACAACTCAAAAACCTTGGGTAATGATCTTTCTTTATGGGATACCTGTACTCATGCTAATTTTAACAAACATCTATTTTTTCCATACAAGAAAAGAGGTAGAAGAACCAATAGTTAAAAAACGAATTTTATTTTTTATTCTTGGATTTCTTTTTATGATTTTAGGTGTTTTAATATATGCTATATTTGGCATATTAGAACAAGTCTTCAGTTACTCCTCTCCTACTGTTGAATTTATAACTTGGATTTTTGCTTCTTTATCTTGGGTTGCTGGTCCAATATTAATGTTAATAGGGTTTTACATCGGAAAAATCAGCAAAGATTCTGTGGAAGAGATACAAGTACAATAATAATAGTTTTTTTATTTTTTTAGCTTGAAGTTTAGAATATATATTATTATTTGTCGGTTCTTCAACAGTTTAATTGCAACACTTTATAAATATTTGAAGGTAATAGTAATGTATGCATGCAAGTGTTCTTCTTGCCTTGCTAGAAAATTAGCACTAAACGGTGAAATTATTTTGAGGTCGAAAAATCTAGTATTGATAACCTTAGTTCTCTTAATGCTCACACCAATCTTTGCAGTTAGTAGCAGAAACGTACCAGATTATACGTACACTACACCTGATGATTGGGATTCGAGCGTAGGCGTAACTCCAGGGTTAACAATCAAATATAATATTAATGAGTTAGTTGCTCCCGCGATGGAAAATGTAACTATTCCAGATCTTGCTGGCAATCAACTCTATGTAAAGGTTATGTCCGTAGAAAATGACATTGACTTCTCTTCAGCAGATACCGGAGTTCTCATTCGCTATGGATTGGGTATTATCTTTTCCACTGATACTACATTCTCCATTGGAGAAGGTTTTACAGCAATTGATGTTACTTTACCAGCTGGTTCAGCAACCCCAGCTATAGTTATCCCAGGTGTTCCCCATTTCAACGCTACATATGCAGCTACTTCACTATTCTTCTTGAATAATGATTGGTCAGAGCATGCAGCAGTGTTCAATTTCCTTGGATTTGTTGTTGATGATACTGTTGATGAATTAGCTGTCTCATTAGTGAATGGTACAGGATCCATTTCCGCAAGTTGGAGAAAATCAGATGGTATCCTAACTTCTATGATGATTGATGATATTGTAATAATGGGTATGGATTATACCGGAATGACTATGGATATTAGTTTAGCTTCAGTTGCAGACAAAGCGCTAGCTGTCGCTGTTGGTGATGAAATCATTTTATCAAATGAAATTGCTACTATGGACATTACAGGCACTGGTGATTTGTATTCACTAATGAATCAAACTCAATTGACATCCATTGAAACTGAATTTGAAGCAGTTCAAGATGAGATAATGCTAAAATACATTGTCACAGAAGTTGAAGGACTTTATTACAAATGTGATGCCTTCATGTATGATTTTGAAACAAAATCATTAGTTGCTTCAGATCTTCCTGTTGTTTTCAATGGCTTTTTGGGTGCAATTGATCTCCAAGATCCACCTATGATTTATAATGCGCTATTTGACAAATATACAACAAAAGGACCTGTTGCTACAGCAACATTTATTCCAGCTGTTGCACCCGTAATAACTCCTGATTTTGATATCTACGGGGGATATTTAGTACTCGCAGATACCATTGTAGGCGTCTATTTGGATGACATATTGGACTTCATTCCATCAACAGATCTTGGTGGAGTTACTATCAATACCATTGATGGAGACTTTTGGATGTCTGAGAAAAGAGGTTATTACTACTTCCAAGAATCACTCAATGCTGATATTTCGTTGGAACTTGATCAAGTTGTAGCTAGTCCTTTCACAGCAAATATGGCACTCACTTTTGATATTGATGCAACTCTCATAGAAGAAGGTTGGTTAGGATATCACGAATCTGGCGTTGTCGCAGGAATGCGTATGAAATTAGATGTTTCAATAGAAGTAACTTCTGAGTATTCTGTTTCAGGATTACCAACTGGTAAATTGACAATCAGTGTTGACTTTAAGGTAACAAATCCAGATTATAATCCTCGAGACCCAATGGGTGGAGGCGTTATCCCAGGTTATACTTGGTTAGTAGCAATTCCAGCTTTGCTTGGTCTTGCAGCTGTTGGGTTAATCTCTCGTAGAAGAAAATAGTTTTAGCATATTAAAAGTGCGAAAATTTCGCACCTCTCTTTTTTCTTTTTTTTTTATCTTTATCATCTATTTTTGAATTTAGCTCTTTTTAAATTAAATTTAGTTAGTGTTTCAATGAAAAGGAGTATCTAATATCTCAAGTATAGTATTTGCCTCTGCTTTAGGGATTTTGTGAGTAGACAATATTAGAATAGTCTGTGAACAAATTGGCTTCGGAAATTGATGATACCACTGCTGAACTGCATAAGTTCAATCATTTTTGGAATGTAATTTCAGATGGTCCAAGAAAACTATGGATGAAACCAGAAGCAAGGATTATTTTTCTACTATTACTTGCTCGTTTCGTGTTTGTTGTTTTCACTCATTGGGGTATGGATTTTGATTTCTATATTGAAATCTCTGAAAGAATTTTCAATGGAGAACAACTTTATGTTGATATTGATTCAACGCACATGCCCTTAGTTGATCTAATTTATCTCGCAATGTACACTATTTGTCCTTGGAAAGGAAGTATTGTTGCAGTACGCATTTTTCTTAAATTTCCTTTTCTACTATCTGATATTGGAATTGCATTAGCGGTAATGAAAATTATTGAATTTGAATGTAAAAAAGAGTTTACTGAGAATAATGAATTGACTACTGAGCAATTAGCAAGCATTCGAAAAGCCAAATTGATTGCAGGTTATTTTGTTGCTTTTAGTTTACCACTGATCTTTCAAACTGGTGGGGGAAGATACGATAGTTTGTTGATATTCTGTTTTACAATGGTAGTTTATTATCTTCAAAGAAAGAATTGGTTTGGAGTAGCTTTTTTTGCTGCTTTAGGCACTTCTGTAAAATATATAGGGATCATTTTCCTTCCCTTTGTTATTTTCTGGATGCGCAAAGAAGATTTCAAACCATTTATTTTTGGTTTACTTCTCGGCTTTTTACCAATTTATCCTTTTCTTATTATTTGTCCAGAAGCTTTCATCAGAACTATCATAAATCGTAGTAGCCATATCGCTTATGGTTTTGCTTTATGGCATGCTATTTATATTATTTGGAATAACTTTTCCATAAAATACGTTGGTGATATTGAAGCTACATATGATACTAGTGATGAACCTTGGTTTGTTAAAGATCTCTATATGCCAGTTTTCATTGCTGTTTATTCACTTATTTTTGTTTTTTATGTAATAAAATGGTGGAAGACTATGCGCTCTGAATCTATTGATCAACAATCACTTTCTACAATTACTAGTTTAGTTTTCATCCCACTGCTTATTTTTAGTTTAACTTTCAAAGCAATTAATATCCAAGTTTTGGCTTGGTTCATACCTTATATTGCATTGCATAAAAAACTCGATTTGGCTTTGGAATACACTTTTCTAACTTTAATAAATGGTGCTGGTTTGATTATCTACGGAGCTTATGATCCAATTTCTTTTGCTAAATTAATTGCTCTAGCAGCTGGAGAAGGATCTTTGTTCAACATTATTTTGATTCAACCAATAATATATATTCAAGAGCATACTTCAGAAAAAATTTGGGCTACTGTTATTTTTATCTCAATTATCTGGTTTCTAGTTAGAACTTTAGCTGAATTATTACTTTGTTCAAAGGAGTTGCTTTCAAATGCACCAAAACTAAAACCTACTCTGAGCTTGTAGATTGGTGATTTTTCTTTTTCAGCTTAAAAATTCAAATGATTTCTAAATGTTTATTATAGCTTAGTATTAAGAGGATAGTATTATGGCTCAATGTAATTATCTTGGTTGTGAGCGAAAAGAAGCACTACCTTTCAAATGCAAATATTGTGGTAAATCTTTCTGTACGAAACATCGTCTGCCAGAAAATCATGCCTGTGAACAATTACATTTGAGCAAATCACCTATCTCTATTGTGAGTAAATCTGAAATTGCCACTAAAAAGCAGGTTGATGTTAAATCTTCAGATGCTCCTCCAAAAGATCAACGATTTACGACTTATGATTTTAATGATGATGATTCACAATATTATGGACAAGGTTCAGACGGTACAGTTTATAATATAAAACCAACCGAGAGACAGACACAAAGAAGAGCTATTTTTTCCCAAGTGGGTGATTCGTTTACAACAGGTAAAGAATTCCTAGATATTATAATAGGCTCTCTAATTGTTATGCTTTCTTTTGGATTCACTGCCATTTTAATGTCTGGTGTTCGTTGGGCTTTTTCAGGTTTTCTTATTGGAATTATTTTAGTGTCATACCTCTCTACAATAATTCCACAAAAATTACTTGCCAAGAGATTTGGGTACACATCACGATATATGCTCACAAAACTTGGTCTGCTGCTTTCTTTTTTTACCATTATCTCTCCGGTAAAGTACCTAAGTCCTGGAATGTTGATGATTCCCGAGCTAGATTTTATAGCTAAGAAAAGAAGTGGTTTAATAAGTGCAATTGGATTATTAATCAATATTACTCTTGGAATAATCTTTATTATTCTCGGAATACTTTTAGCTGAACCCTCAATTGCAATTCTAATGCTCACTGGTGCATTTATCACTTCACAACTAACCATTTTGAGATTAATTCCGATGCGTTTCTTACCTGGTAAGAGAATTTTGAATTGGAGTTGGCCTTTATTTACAATTATGCTAGTATTAACATTAGCTATCTTTATCTTATCAATTCTATTTGGAGTACTGGGTGTAAAAATTATCTCCATCTAATTTCTGATTGCTATTGCAATGTTCTCTTTTGAAAATTTATATATGGATGGTAGAATTGTCAATGAAGATATTAGCAATAGAGTAAAAACAAATATTGGTATTCCAATGTAATCGAAAGAAAATGAAAAGGGTAGAATGTTATGACTAGTAAAAATCGGTCGATTTATTCCAATTGATAATACTGCACAAGGTATTCCAATAATTAATCCAGTAATGATTGCTACAAAATTAACAATGAATAATTCGTTCAAAATTAAAGTCAAGAGATTTTTATTAGAATTCCCGATAGTATTCAAAATAGCATTGTATTGTTTTCTTTGTGATAATAGGAACTCTAAATTTGAAACTATTATTATTATTGCTACAATATTTATCAATATAATTTGAGATATTATAAACGCATTTACTCCTGGAATATAGAGATTGATATATTGACCAATGAATTGCTCGTTGATAATCTCAGGATTTATGGTTAAAATATCGTTAAGTGTTAGTAGTTCTTCAAGAACATCATCAAAATTTGTGTCCTCTGTTTGTTTTGCAAAGAAAAGATTTGTATCAGAAACGGCATAGTCTATTTGCATCTTTCTCTGATTAACCAAAATGTATTCTTGACTTGTTTGCCCAATTTCGACATTTAAACCATAAGCCAAACCTAATCCTGGTGCAGAATGAATGATCCCTGAGACATTAAAAATTTCAATATAACTTCTATTTGGCATACCGGTTACAGGGATGACTGAACCAATAGTTAGATTTAGTTTTTCAGCGAGAACATCACTTACTATAGCTCCATCTTGAGTGTTGTTCAATGTTCGCAAAGCAGTATCAACATCTCCATTTTGAGCTGAGGCAATTTCCCATCGACCAATATTTAGATACTTTATTGGATCAATTCCAAAAACTGTAACACTATTGTAAATTAGCTTGCCTTCTGCACTAAACACTGACATGACATCATCTATTCCAGTGATGTTGCTTAAAGCATCAGCAAAGTCTGCGTCAACATAGGATGTTTGAATGCGAAAATCAGCTCCATTATTGTAATATTGTTCATCTGCATAATTTCTAGCGGTAGTTGTATATAAATTCAAATAGAAAATATTCACGCTTGCTAAAATAATTACCACTAAAAGTATTGAAGAGATCTTCGAGTTAGAACTTTTAAAAGTGTTCGCAAGAAAGAATGCATTATTTTTGAATAGCTTATCATAAATCCCTTTTATTTTTCCCAACATAGATCTCATTCCAACTGAGGCAATATATGAAAAGAGCAATACTAATAATATAATGAATAAGAATACAATCATATTTTGTTGCGTTTCTTCGATGGTAAAATTAAATTCTTCATTAATGTCAATAAAAGATAAAATGCCAAAAGTAACAAGCAATGCAATAATTGATACAAGTGCTGCTGAGATAACAACTATTGTTGCTATTTTTTGAATTCTTGCTCGATTTCTTCTTTGGTGATCTTCTAAATCATTGTCGAAGACAATATTGAATTTTATTATTGCAAAAGTACCTGTAATCAAGAGAGTGCTTAAACAAATATAGAATAACATTGAAAATGGAAACATCACACTACCAATAAATTCAGTAAATGTCAGCCAGGTAAACGAACCCGAGGCGAAAGCAGGTATTAAGCCAGCAATGACAAAGGAACTTGCTATGGAAATAATAAAACCAATAATTGCTAGAATTAGGAACTCCAGTAATAGAATACCAAAAATCTGCCATTTTTCTCCTCCCCTTTCCTTGTATGTTTCAATCTGTTTCTTTCTTTTTTCAATTACAATATTGGTTGTGAATAATGAGAGTATTATACTTATTACTACAACTGGAACAGCAAATATCAAGGCAGTTTTTGAGACACTGTAAGATTGTTCCAATTCTTTAGTGGGTGAATCCAGAATCATAGATTGAGATGATTGGTAGGCAATTTTCAACCTACTTGCTAAATCTTGAATTTTCGGTAGAATTTGATCTATACCATCTCTTTTGAGTTCATTAATATCACACTTGACTAACAGTTCGGGTTGTAAACCGTTTTGTTTCATTTCAGTTGTATGGTTTACCATATTTTCTGTAAGAAAAATAATTGAATCTTTTAGAAAAGTCTTAGGTAAGACTTTTTGGATCATGGATATTGTTGGAATCGTTCGATAAATCCCTCTAATTGTTACGTTGTAGAAATGCTCAAGGTCACAATTGTATAGGTATACTTCTCCCAACTCTGGACCATTTTTTGCAATGCTAACATTCATTTTCATTCCTGGTTCAATTTCATATCCATATATCCTTTCAATTTCTTGGGCTTCAAATTCACTGATTAGCACTTCATTTTCATTTAATTCAAAATCTCCTTTAACAAGGAATTGCGATTGGATTCTTTCTATCGCTTCCTTTGGCAGGAGTATTAGTGACGTTAAGGATACTGGGTCATTCATATCATCTTGGTCATCTTCTGGAGCAAATCGGTAAGTTACCGGCTTATCTTCAGCATTGAAAAAGGCAATGTTGTAGTAAAGTTCAGCTATTTCTCTAACAACAGGGTCATTTTCTAAGAAATCCTTGATATAAGGTAAATCATCATATAAGTAAGTTGTAACTTTTAATTCATAATCTTGATCTACTAAAAAGTCTCGAGCAGCTAAATTTTCAGCTGTTGAAGACCACAATTGTAATGATAGCAATAAAGTGATTGAAATTACTATCCCCAATGTATAGAGTGTAGACTGCTTTTTATTATTTGAAATATTTTTCAAAGCTGAAGTGAAATAGAATTCAACGCCCATTTTAGGTCACTCTTTGGGGAATTAAGAGACTTTAGAATTATCATAACTTCTAGCTATTAGTTTACCAAAGTATTAATAACACTTAGTTAAACCTTGATAATTAATCTAAATCGCTGCTTTTCAATTTATATATTAAAAAAGCTACCCTTCATTAGAATCTAAAGAGCATTGTAAATTAAGATTATTTGTTATGCTAGATATGCACAACTAAGTGAATTGCTAAATAATGATAATTGGTCGATTAGGTTAAGGTATCTATAATGACAATGAAAAATCTTGCACTCAAAATTATTGGTATTGATTGTTCTGGTTGCGCAAAAAACTTTGAGAAGAAATTATTAGCTGAACCAGGAATAACAGATGCAAGGATTAACATTGCTTATAAGAAATTGTTTGTTAATTATGACTCCACTATTATTACTGAAGATGAAATTTATGCTCTAGTAAAAAATTCTGGTTTTTCAATAATTAAAGAAGTCTCAAACAAGGGTCAAAAAAACTCACTTTCTTCAAATAAGAGTTTTTTCAAATCGAGTATTTTTCAGAAAAAGGAAGTTTACACAACAACACTATCTGGCATTTTACTTCTTGTAGGCATTCTTCTAGAATTTGGTTTTAAATTAGAATTAGCTTCCCTTCTTGTTTATATTTTTGGTACAATAATTGGTGGCGTTTTCATCTTTAAAAAAGCCTTTTTTGCAGCAAAAACGCTAAATTTAGATATAAACGTTCTAATGACCATTGCTGCAATTGCAGCTTTAATAATTGGCGAAGAGGTTGAAGCAACAAGTATAGTATTTCTGTTTTCCATTGCAGAATTGGCTGAATCGTTTAGCGTTGAAAGAGCAAAGAACTCAATTGAGAAATTGATTGATTATGCTCCCTCTGAAGCAATTGTTCTTATTGATAAGAAAGAACGCATAATGTTGGCAGAGGAGGTTGAGGTAAATTCTCATATACTCGTTAAACCAGGTCAACGAATTCCTCTCGATGGGGAAATTTTCTCAGGTGATTCATATGTCAATCAAGCTCCAATTACGGGGGAATCACTTCCGGTTTCAAAAACAGTTGGAGATGAAGTGTTCGCGGGAACATTGAATGAAGATGGCGCGTTAATCATCAGAGTAACCAAACCGTATGAAGAAATTTTCTTGAAGAAAATAATTGCTTTAGTAGAAAATGCTGACCAACGTGCTCCAATCGATCGTTTTGTTGATACCTTTGCCAAATATTACACTCCTGTAATGTTTTTAGTTGCTTCATTAACAATGGCGATTCCACCATTTATTACTGGTGATCCTTTCATTGAATGGGTTTATGTTGCGCTAATAGTGTTAGTTATTTCTTGCCCCTGTGCTGTTGTTCTTTCAACACCAATCACTATTGTTACCGCTTTAAGTCGCTCTGCTCGTAATGGTGTTCTTATCAAGGGTGGTTTCTATATTGAAAGCATTAGTAAAGCGAATGTCTTTGTTTTTGACAAAACTGGTACTTTAACTGTTGGGCATCCTCAAGTAGAAGAAATAATCTCGAATGGTGATATATCACAAGAAGAATTGTTAAAGATAACAGGGTCTCTTGAAAGCAATTCATCTCATCCAATTGCTCGTGCAATAAAGGAAAAGATGCACGAGAATGATATTGAACCTTACCACGTTGAAGATTTCAAATCAATAGCTGGAATAGGAATACAAGGAGAAATTGATGCTCAGCTCTGGATAATTAGTAGTCCAAGACTAATAATGGAACGAGAATTAACAATATCAGATTCTCTTGCATCTGAGATTTCTGTAAATCAATCTGAAATGAAAACTGTTGTCATAATAAGTAATAGCTCAGCAGTTCATGGAATTATTACCATTAGTGATCAGATGAAACCTCATGCAAAGGGTCTTGTCTGTGAATTGAAGAATATCGGGGCAAAGAAAATTGTTATGCTTACTGGAGATAATGCTAAAACTGCAGCTCGCGTAGCAAATGAATTAGGAATCGAAGATTATCGTGCAGAACTTCTTCCAGATCAAAAGATGGCCTATATTGAAAAATTGAATGATGAATTTGGTCATGTAGTTATGTTAGGTGATGGAATAAACGATGCACCTTCTTTAGCTCTTGCAGAAGTAGGCATTGCTATGGGGGCATCAGGTTCTGATATTGCTTTAGATACGGCGAATGTTGTATTAATGACTGATAGGTTGGATGCACTCCACTATCTAATTACATTGAGCAAAAAGTCAATGAGAATTATCAAACAGAACATTGGAATAGCTATCATAGTGAAGCTAGTTCTTTTTGTATTGTCATTTATGGGACTAATTTCATTATGGATGGCTGTTTTAATTGGTGACATGGGTGTTTCTATGTTTGTAATATTTAACGCAATCCTACGTGCACGAGGAAAGAAGATGGAACATCTAAATTGCGATCAAACTTTATGTTTATTGGATGAATCTTTGCTTAGTCATAAGAGACATGAAGTTTGTAAAGATGGCTGTGCATGTATCCAATGCCATACTTAATGATCATTAACAAAATGGTTATTTTATCTTTTTTTTGCAAACAATATGCAGAGATTATCAACCTATTTAAATAATAAGGGGCATTTTTCTTTTTGAGATATAAAACAACGGTGCAATTAAATGACAATAAATATGTATAGTTCTGATTCAATCCAATATCTATTAACAAAATGGTTTGATGAAGTGTCAGCAAAACATACACAATACACTGAAATGCTTACTAATCACATTGAAACTAGTAATAAGAAAATTCTTGGTATTGCAAAAGAACTTCAAAAAATGCAAAATAAAGTAGTAACTCAAGAAGCGCTTGCAAAGAAAGCAGAATTAATCAATAATGTTTCTGAGATAGAACCTGATAATATACTATTAATCGAATTTATTTATAGTTATAAAAATTTGATGACTGAAATTGAAGGATTCAATTTAGAGCTTACTTCAAGAAAAAATATTCTAAAACTGATAAAATCAGAAATAAGATATCTTGACAATTTAATGATTTCACTAAGAAATCTCGTAAAATCAATTAATGCTGTTTTCAAATCAAATTCAAAACCCAAAAAGAAAAATGAAGAAGAATTTGAGCAATTTTTGAAAGCTTATTCAAGATTATTGCGTAACCTTGGAAAGGGATTTAGTGATTTCAAATTAGAATTTCAAGATTTAATACTTGAATTAGAAACTGAAGTAGAGCAAGCAAAGAAAATAGATGAAGAATATACAGAATGATATTCTCCTTTTTTTTATTTTTCACTTTTTATGAAGATTGCCGCAGCAAACATTTCTGCTAAAACAATAACTAATGAAATAACAAGCCACGCACTTAGTAAATTTTGACTTGTAAGAATATCTTGTAATCCATACTGAGGTTGAATCATAAAGTCTGCTGCTACAGCTAACTGATGCATGAACGTCCAATTTTGATAAGTTGCATTTACATAGTTGAATTGTGCAGTAAAATAAACAACAAAGGGAATGATATAAAATAGAAACAATGTTGGCACTATTGCTAAAGAGCTTGAAAAATTGAAGTAATTTGCTATTACAATGAATAAGGTTGTTGTAGCAATAGCCAATAACGCTCCAATAAATGTTAAGAAGAACGCAGCCATTATTAAACCAAAGGATAGGGAAATGCCTGTCCATATCCATAAAATAAGATTAAACATGAAGATAGAAGCAATACCTGTTATTGCAGTACCAATACACGTAGTTATTGTGTGACCAATATAAATACTAATTTTTCGTATAGGCATTGCGAAATATCTTTGCATACTATCATTTGTGCTCTTTCCAAAGCTGTCCAAAGTTAACATAATAGCTATCATTTGCATTAGAAATTGCCCAAGAATAATATACCCGGCAGCGCTTCTTCTCATAAAAGACTCTACACCAAAATCTATTAGAAACGCTTCTACCTCTCGAGCAGAGGCATCAAGATAGAATATCGCTGGTAGAAGAATTAATGTTAATGCAATAATGAACTTAGGAGTAATAATGATTCTTTTTGATTCGAATCTAATTATTTCAAAAATTTCCCTAAAAATGAAATTGTTTTTTAGTTCAAAA
Source organism: Candidatus Heimdallarchaeota archaeon (assembly GCA_030614005.1). GTDB lineage: Archaea > Asgardarchaeota > Heimdallarchaeia > JABLTI01 > JABLTI01 > JABLTI01. The sequence goes on from JAUWKS010000005.1 coordinate 13,356, forward strand.
TCTGATGAAACTCTACTAGTTATTTCAGGTGTTTCGCTCGACATTTCTAATCTTTCCTTCTGCATTATCTAATGGATTTTTTTTCATTTCTAGTTAATCTTTTCTCTTCGCTGTTCAACTAAGGGACGATACGAGAAAACAGGTATTTTTGATTTCTGCAATTTGTTTATTATTTCAACGCTTACTTGTAAGGTGTTTTCTGATTTGACCAATATTTTTCTACCTGTTATTTTGAAGTCATATCCCTCAATTGCAGAATAAATTTCGTTGATATTTGGAGTATCATCAGCTAGAATTATTTCCATTGAATGACATTTGCTCCGAACTGTTTCTGCAATTGGCCCATCCGCAATTATTTGTCCACGATCGATTACAATAATTCGATCACTTAAAATCAATGCTTCTTGAATATTATGAGTTGACATAATTATCGTTTTGGATTTACGAGCTATATACTCTTGAATAAGCTGATTTATTTTCATCCTTCCTTGAACATCAATAAAGGAAACAGGTTCATCAAAAAGAATGATATCTGGATCTGCAATTATCGTTAACGCTAAACTAAATCGTTGTCTCATACCTGATGACATAAGCTTTGGTTGAAGGTCATACCATTTTTGCAATCCTACAACCTCTAACAATCGATCAGCTTCTTCATTAGCTATTCCCCAACTTAATCCTCGAATAATTCCAAAATGAACTAATGATTCTCTACATGGAACATCTAAGAAGAAATTCAAATCTGACGGCAGATAACCTATTGAACGTTTTACCATTAACTTATTCTTTCTAACATCTAAACCATTAACGTATACATTGCCTGAAGACGGTTTAATTAATCCCATAATTACTTTCATTATTGTAGATTTACCTGCTCCATTAGGTCCGAATAAACAAACTCTTTCACCTTGTTTTATATTAATGGAGACATCTCTCAAAGAAGTTACTCTTGCACGCGAAATATACCAACCAAATGTCTTGGTAACATTTTCCAATGAAATTATTGTTTCCATTTTCAGTAATTCCTAATGATGATGGGATTGGTTCTTATTGGTATTCCCTAGTTAAAATGTTTTGTGGGATTTGGTTTACTTAAGAGGAATGTTATAAATTAATTAATAGGTAGTATATACGTAATATTGTTTAATTAGTAATTCTAAAGTAAGTTGGGAAATAAACCATGAAAATACTAAGGAAAAATCATTCTTATCTTCTTTCGTTCATAGTTTTCCTAGTAATTTTAGTAAGATTATTGCCAGCAAATTCGTTTCCCAATATACAAGATGCTCCTACTCTTTTAGCTGAAGATGAAACTCCCAATCAATTTCCCTTTGTTGGACAAGAAACCACTTATGAGGTTATTCAAACAACAGCAGGTGTTCCTGCTGCATCTGGGACATTAAAAGTTCACTATGATAGAATGCTAGATTCTACATCAATACATGGTTTTTTTGATGTCGAAGTTATCTCACTTATTGAGTACTATAATGAATCTGCTGATGGTTCAGAAAACCTTGAAACAAGGCATCTTAATATTGATGCATCTGACACATACATAATTGATCTCTTTATGGTACATTTCTTCAGCTGGGAAGGAATAACCCCAACTCCTATGTGGGTTTTCCCTGATGACGTAAAAGTTAATGCAACTGTGAAATTCTGGAATTATACTACAACTTGCAAAGCTAGTCATTCAGTATCTTTTAATGATAGGAATTATGAAGTATTTGTTTTCCGGACAAATGGTACTCTATTAGATATGACTCTTATGTATGGGTTTGGGCGCCATGGTGAGAGTGATTGGTATGGATTATTATTTTATATGTCAGGCTCATTTTACGAGCCTTATTTAGGTAGCAGAATGGAAGCTACTTTCAAACTAAAAGAAACAAATGTTGAACTTATACCTCTTGCTGAATTGAATAGAAATGTCATCTTAGTTACAACAATTTCCTTTTACTCCGTAGTTTTAATTGGTACAGTTACTTATAGATTTAAAACCCGTAGAGACCTTATTGGTGGCGAAATATAGTTTTAGTAAAAACGTTTCGCTTACATTTTTTATTTGAAAAGCTCAACAAAAGATTTAAAGATAATTAAAGTTTCTCGGAGTATTATTAACAGTGCTTAGGTGAACATCAATGAGTGCCCAAGAAGTAATCGAATTAACAGAACCTAAAATGTTTGCAAATTGGCGAGAATATCCTATTGAAGTAAAAATTATGGATCTCTCAACACTCGCTTGGTTAGCTATCTTTATTCTTGAAATATTCTTTCTACTAATAAAATTTGAAGCAAATATCAGAACTTTTCCAATGATTATGATGCCTATCTTCATGTTTATTGTTACATTTACTTTAAGATTAAAGTTAGTTGATAAACCAGCTGCGATTAAAAATATCTTTGCAATTTGGGTAACTATTTTTCTGTTATTTGCCCTTGGTGCAATTTTAGTTTTAGCACTTTATCCAGCATTGATGCCTTCAATTGCTTAGGGAAATTACTTTCCCTTAATTTATTTCTTTTTATGTAATAGATAAGCTACATTTACCGTAAATGCATAATAGTGGGATTTAAAATATTAATATACCATTTAATTATAATAGCTAAATTCAATAGTTAACATTACCTATGATAAAAGAGGAAAAAGGTGCAATTCTTTGTCTCATAAAAACTTGGATGATATGTCTTCACTTAATAAAGAGCTCTTACAGAAATTATCCAAAAAGGGCTATAATACTATTGAATCACTTAGCTGGCTAAATCCAGATGAACTCGCAGAAGAAATAAAAATTGATATAGAAACTGCTCAAAAAATTATCAGTGAATCTATTTCAAATATTGATTCTCAACAATTTTCCGCTGCTGATTTACTTTTGAAAGAGAAACAAAAGCAAAGAATTTCTACAGGATCAAATAATCTCGATGAACTTCTTGGTGGAGGAATTTATACAGGTGAAATTACCGAAATCTCGGGAGAATTTGCTACCGGTAAAACACAAATATGCTTTCAATTATCTGTAAATGTTCAGCTCCCAACTATCCAAGGTGGTTTAGAAGGTAGCGTTTATTATATTGATACAGAGGGAACTTTTTCCTCAATAAGAGTTGCCCAGATTGCTCGTGAAAGAGGCTTCGACCCTAAAAAATTTTTAGAAAATATTGCTGTAACACGTACTTTTAACTCTGATCATTTAATGTTTTTAATTATGAATGTTGAGAAAATTATTCGTCAAAGAAATGTTAAGCTCTTAATTATCGATTCAATAGCATCTCATTTTCGAGCAGAATACATTGGTGATAATAAACTTGTAAAAAGACAACAAGTAGTTATGAGTTTAGCTGAGACATTGAAAAAACTGCTTGCTCAATTTGAGCTTGCCATAGTGGTTACAAATCAAGTAATTGCCACATTTGATGAAAATCTATTTGATAAATCACCTCATCCCGCGTTGGGATTTGCCTGGGCTCATCGACCTCACCAACGACTTCTTCTACGAAAAGGTCGTGGTCCTGCTCGTATTGCTAGAATGTATGACTCATCTAGGTTGCCGGATAGAGAATGCATCTTCTTTTTAGCAAAACGAGGAATAGTTGATACAGAGAAATCGGTTTGAAATATTCTTCAGTATTATTTTACTTGCAAATGTTCTTTCCAAGATTTTTGAGGAATGTTTAGTATAGAGAAGATTTCGGCAGCAGAAATTTCTCCTTCTCGAGTTATTTGAGGGACTGGTTGAATAGTAAAATCAATAATTGTTGATGGTTTTCTTTTTGAGATAGATCCAGAATCAAAAATAACATCAATTTCGGATTCATTAAATGATGATATTATATCCTGAATATTAAAAGGGGTTGGTTCACCAGTTCTATTTGCACTTGTAGAAATCAAAGGTTTTCCGAGTTGTTGAACAATCGAATTTGCAAATCGGTTGCTAGAAATTCTGAGAGCGATACTATTCACATTTACTTCATTTGGTATAATCGATTTTTTTGGTAAAGCTATTACTAAAGGTCCAGGATGAAATCTTTCACTCAACATTTTTGCAGAAGAACTTGCCTCTGCAATTGTATCGATCATCTCAAATGAATCAACAATAACCGAAAGTGGATGATTTTTTTGTCTATTCTTTATTTTAAAAATTCTTTTTACAGCTTGAACATTTAAAGCATCACACCCTAATCCATAAGCTGTTTCTGTTGGGTAAGCAATCACTCCACTATTTTCTAAAATTTCCACTGCATTCTTAACTGCATCTGAATTTTTTCTTTTAGGATCAATTTTTATTATGATAGTACATCCCTCAAAATGTTAGGAGTTGGTATTTATTCCCATTCTATTTTTACCTTATCACTGCGCCAATCTGGTTTGACTTGGGAATCGCTTACTTTTAATTCACCTGATGATTGATATGCTAAGATTCCACCCCATGCAATCATTGTTCCATTATCACTTGCAAATTGAAAAGGACAAACGGAAAGAGTGAGTTCCCAATCATCGCAAATAGCTTGAAGCATTTCCTGAAACCGTTTATTTCTAGCAAAACCACCTACAACTAATAACTCAGTTATACGAGTATGAGCTATTGCTCTTTCCGCAATTTCTGTTAACATGGATAAAGCAGTTTCCTGTAAACTATAAGCTACGTCTGCAACATCAACTTTATCTTCTTTTACTAAGCGAATCGCTGCAGTCAATAAACCAGAAAAGCTAACACTCATACCTTTCACACTATATGGCAATTGATGATAGGTTTTGCCTTTTGCTGCTACCTTATCAAAAAGAGGTCCTGGCCAAGGTTGTTTTGGATCATGTATGCCAACTTCTCTCGAAAATTTGTCAAAACAGTTGCCAATTGAAATATCTAAAGTTTCACCAAAAATTGTGTAGTAATTATTTGTTAATGAAGATATTTGAGTTGTCCCGCCACTAACCATCATAATCACTGGATTTTTTGAACCCGTAAGTACTTTGCCAATTTCAATATGACTTACAACATGATTTACACCCACTAGAGGGATATCAAGAATATTGGCTAAGGTTCTGGCTATAACAGCTCCTGTTCGTAAGCAAGGACCCATACCTGGGCCTTGAGAGAATGAAATAAGATTAAGATTTTTTGACTTTAACTTTGCTTGGTTAAGAGCTTCATTAATTAGTTTTGAAGCAATATCACTGTGATGTCTTGCAGCTTCTCTAGGGTGGATACCTTGCCCAATTGGTGGCAAATAGGATGAACGACAGTCAGCTAAAACCTTCCCCGAAGAATCTATTATCCCTACTCCAAAAGTATGTGCGGTGCTTTCAATGCCTAAACTAATTAATTTAGGAGTTTCCTTTTTGTTATTTTTTGGAGAAGAATTCATTATTTCACGCCTGCTGGGGATACGTTAATCACTAATTCAATAATTGATTATAAAACTCTTTAAAAAGTTAAAGAAAATTTGGAAAATACAAGCAGCTATATTAAAAGAAATAGCTGTTGGAATTATTTATTATCAAGTTCCAATGGGAAAACAGTTGCAAGTGCGTTGTATATGGTTTGATTAACATAACTATCCGCATCTGAAAGCAGTAATTCAAGTACTTTTTGGAGTACAGTTCCATCAGAATCATTCACCGTATCAATTGTGATAATAGCTGATAATGTTTGATGGGACGTATGAACATATTTTCCATCCTCAACTTCTTGATAACCTGCACTAACTAAAAGTTTGTGGATTTTTTTCAAATCTTTCTCCAATTGTGGAGTTCCGATTCTAAGGATCATTGGTCTCTGTATATTACCCATTGCTATTTTCCTCCTATAGTTTATCTAATTCAATGACTACCCATTGAATTGCTTCCTCTACTCCTATTCCTTGAGTTGCTACAGTTGGTTGTATATGCCAACTGCGATTTCCCATTTTTTCTAGATTATCTAAATGGCAAGCTCTGACAATCTCATCTAATCTCATACATCCTTCGATATCTTGTTTATTTGCAATTACTAATAAGGGGACATCAGGAAATTGTGGATCAAGCAGAACCTTCCAAAGTTCATTTTTTGCCTCTTCAATTCTTTCACGATCAGATGAATCGATAACAAATATTATTGCACTTGCACCCCGCATCAATGTTCCCCACAAACTGCGAAAATGCATTTGTCCACCAAGATCAAAAACACTTAGATTGACATTTTGTCTCTGCAAAACTTCTACATTGACACCTATCGTAGGAAGCGTCTCAATACTTTTCTCAAATCTAAGAAAATTTAAAATGGTTGTTTTACCAGCTGAATCGAGTCCTACAACTGCGATTTTAAATTGCTTTTTTTGCCGGAATAGTCTCTGTAAGAAGCTCAATGAAATCTTCCTCTTTGAGTTAAATATTAACTTTCTTCCTTTTACTTATATTGATATTTTGAAATATAAATGATTTACTTTATCACTCTTTATTTCTAAATATTATTAATAAATCCATCTAAACCACCATTCTTTACTAAAGTATAGATGAAAAGTGAAATAAGCCTACATTGTGCAATTTAAACAAGATTTACCGTAATTTCTATTGTATCTAGCCTTTCATCGAACTTTACGATGCTTTTGCTATCTAAATTTCTGAGTGCTTTTAGGATAATAACAGGAGGTGTTTTTGAAACTGATTTCTTTAGCTCATCTAAGCCGATTGCTTGTTTGCGGTATGCGAGCGTTGAAAGTATATCTACTTCTGGTATGTCGATACGAACTTCCTTCAAGAGGAAATCCAATATGGGACTTACTTGAACATTTTGTTCTTCTTCTCTTAGTATTTCATCTAATTGCTCTTGTGCTTTCACAATTTGTTTATTCATACGTGTTTGAGTAATCTCTTTTTCCGAAGTTTTAGCTTTAATATTCTCTTTTAGTAGAACTATTTGACTTTCTGTTGAGGAAAGCTCGTTCTTTAGCTCATTATGATTCTTATCAAGTTGTTCCATTTCTAGTGTCAATTTATTACTCTTTTCTTGTTCATCGGTTATACTCAATTTCGTACGTTCAGTTTGTTCTTTAAATGAGTTAATATCACTGAGTAAATCCTTCTTCTCATTTTGAAGTTGTATTTCATCTCGCTTACGATTATTAAGATTATTTTCTAAATTATGGGCATTTTGTTCTGCCTTTTCTAAATATGAGAGAGCTTCATTGATTTCAAGAAGTGTTGCTTCAATCTTTTGATGAATGATTTGATCTAATTTTTCTAAGCGTTCCTTTTCAGTTAAAATGCTTCTTTTTAAGCTAACTAAGTCTGTCATCCGGTATTTCCTCCTATAATTTTAGACTCCTTGTAATGATAATTGCACCTGTAGAAGAATCATAGGTAATAAGATTCCTTTTCATCAAACCTTCTAATGTTTTTATTATTAATGCATCTGAAATTCCAGTAATTTTTGAAATGGTGCTTAAATCAGTATTCTTTCGACCCTCTAGTGCATTTATTATCTTTAATTCATTAAATTCAACATGATTTTTCTTGATTAGATATTCAAGAGCCATTCTTTCCCCTTTTATTCTACTAATGGAATCTTTTTTCGCTTCAACTTTCTTTTCAAGTTCTAGAATTTTTATTTCACTAGAGCTAACAATTGATACAATTTCATTAGATATTTTTTTATTCTCTTCTGAAAAGTTGGAAAACTCATCTTTAGCTCCTGCAAGCTTATTTTTCGTTTCACCTAGTTCAGTATTGATCTCTCTGAGTCGTGTTTCTAATTTAGCTCTATTATTAACTAGTTCCGATAAATTTGATTGCGTCTCTGATAATAGAGTTTCATTTGAATTCTTTTCTCCCTTCAGGGTTGAAACCTCTCGAGTAAGAGCATCATTACTTGATTCATAAGCAGAAATTTCTTCTTTACGTTTCTTTTCAAAAATAATTTGTTCCTCGATAGGATTTTTCAAATCTTCTAATCCTTTCTGAGTCACTATTATTTTATTATCAAATTCATCTTTTAATTCTTGAATTGTGAGATCTGATTTTTTAATTGATGTTTGTACTTCGGATATATCTGTCATTAATTGATTACACTCCACTTGTCAATAGGTTTTTTTTTATGAAAAAGATTTCGTATCCAATAATAATAAGTAAAAGATATTAATAAATTAGAACTATTAACTAATAATTGATTTCATGAAAACCTGAAAAAAAGGTGAAAATTGATTGAAATTTAATCATTTCAATCTTGTTAACCTCTAATCCATATAAACATGAGATGCCACTCGTTCCATTATTTCAAGCATTGCAGGAGTATGTTTTGCTCTAATTGTGTTAACAAAATCATCAGATGGCAGATCAAGTTTTTTAATTTTAGCCCAATCTAGAGCAATTTTCTCGATGAGAGAAACACGATTGACCAATAGTGAAACACATTCGCTATGTTTCTGTTTGGTCATTTTTTGAATTATATCGTTCATGTAAATTGATGACTTGCCTTGGATAACTTTCTTTTTATCCATATCTAGAACAACTTCATTTGAATAATACTGTAACAATTCTCGATTAATTCGTATGATATCTGCATCTCGAGGATGAATAAAATCCGTGGTATAATTTACGATTCTAAGTTCTCTCTCTGGTGCAAAACATTGAATGGTATCAAGCAACATATTTAGTAAAACTTGATTCTTATCTGATTCTGGATCTAATATGATCAATAATAACTTTCTACTAACAATTGCATCAAAGACTTGATCCATACCTTTTTTGATTTGCTTAAGTAAGAATGGCATATTTCCTTTATCTGTATTTCTTTTTGTGACCTCTACTCCTGGAGCTCTTTGTGTAACTGGAGTTGATGGTTGCACTTGCGGTGTTGGAGTTGGTGTTTGCACTGTGGTCTCTACGGGAGTACTAACAGCAGCAGGAGCATCTGAAAAGGATTTGACTGAATAATAGACTTTGTTCCCCATTTTTGTGGTGTAAAGAAAACCAGCATTCAATATTTCTTGAATGTTTGCAACTGCTTGTTGAGCTGAACTTTCAGTCATTGCTATGACTTCTTCAAATGAAGCAATTTTGTTATCTAATATTGAAAGAGCTGTTTTTTGCAATCTCTGAGGTAGTTCCATAACACTAAGAGTATCTAATCCTCTTCGACTACCGGATTTAGTCATTATTCTATTCTCAAAAGCACTTCGTAATTGGTCTAATTTTGCTTCAAATCCTTTGAAAACTGAAACATCATCACCCTGCCAACTTTCAATGTAATCTTGAGGAAAGACTGCAAAGAAAAGAGTTTCAAGTTCAGGGAGTAAAATTTCTAATATTCCTTCTTCATTCGGATTAGAACTAACAACAAATAATGTAGTTCCTACTTGCTTATAAGTAAGCTTTAAATCCCCTATCAATTCTTCATTTTGTTGTCCAAGAACAACTTTTTTTGATATGGTATCTATGATTGATTGAAAATCTCCCAAAGAATTTCCTTGAATAGGTGTGTGACCTGGTTCATAATTTTTGTTAATCAATGGAAGGTTATTTTTTAAAATTAACACTCGTTTTATCAATACTTTCTACTCCGAATAAAGCAATTGTTCCGTTATAGTTCTGCTATTACTAATAATAAATCCTTCTTTTGAGGATTTAGACTTTCCTATTATGAAGAAATCTATTTCTCAATCAAAAGAAAAACTTTTATCGACATATACGAGAAAACATATCGACTATCAAACTCTCGAGAGCTTTCTAATGAATATTTCAATATTAGAAAAAATACTGAGAAATAAAATTGGTGAAGTACAGAGGAGAACTCAATGGCATTTAGTCGTAGTGCAAATGAAGAAAAAGCTTATGTTTCGTTCAATCTAGATCCCCGAACAAAACTACTAGTTTTAATGATAGTTTCTTTACTATCGGTAGCAATAAATGATTTTTTCTTCTTACTGATGCTTTTTGATTTGGTATTGCTTTTTGCAATTTTATCTGAAGCAGAAATAATGAAAATTTGGAAATATGTTAAGCCTACAATTTGGTTAATTATTCCAGTTTTTCTTATTCAAACATTTTTTTCTTATGTAAAAGATGGTCCATTAGTAATACTTCCTGAAACTTGGTGGAAGATAGGTGGTTTTGTATTAATTAGTAGTGGCTCTCTTTTTTTTGCGGGAAGTATTTGTTTGAGAATTCTCATTCTAGCAGTATCTTCAAGTCTGTTTAGCTTAACAACAAATTCAAATGATTTCTTATTGGCTCTTAGAAAAATAGGTTTTCCTTATGAAATTGCTATTGTAACAGGATTGATTATTTATTTTCTACCAATGGTTATTACTGAAACTACTTCAGTAAGTAATGCATTAGAAACAAGAGGAGTGAGCATTAGAAAAGGACGCTTTCTCTCGAGGTTAAAGACATTTAGAATATTGATCACTGCAATTCTAATGAATTTTATTGAGAAATCAAAATATCAAGCAATGGCAATGGATTCTCGAGGATTTAATTCGAAAATAAAGAAAACGACTATTTGTGATTTGAAACTCAAAGTAAATGATTATGTGGTAATGATTATAGTAGTAGCCATCTTTGCTGGCATACTCTATTATTTTTGGGAGGAAATAAATTTCTTAGGAAATATCTTTGACTATCTCGGAGATGTTTTCAATTCAAGTTAAAAGGTGAACAAGAATGTTAACAAAATTCATTGGAATCAGTGGAGTAAAAAAATCAGGAAAAACAACAACCATCGAAGAACTCGTGCCAAAACTAATAGCTAAAGGCTATAAAGTTGGTACAGTTAAAATCGCTTTCAAAGATGTGAGTATTGATGTTAATAGCGAACACTACGATGTAATACGCCATAGAAAAGCTAAACCTGACAAAACATTATTCAAATCCTCAATCGACACAACGATTTTCATAAATAGCGATTTAACTCTGAGGGAATCATTGAGAGATTTTGGTAAAGAACTCGATATTGTTCTTTTAGAAGGATTCAAAGAAAATCTTGTTGGTTTTCCTCAAATTGTTTTGTTAAAGGAGAAAGAACAAGAATCCGAAGTTACTGATGATTATACGGTTGCACTAAGTTCTATCCCTGAGTTTGGTCTGAAAAGCTCTGATAAGAGATTTGTATCATTTGAAAACTTAATGGAAATTGCTGTAGAAAAGTCTATGCCTTTATTTCCGGAACTCGATTGTAAACATTGTGGATATGATGATTGCAATTCTTTAATTAAAGAAATCATTATTGGGAAGAAACAAGTATCAGATTGCTATGTACTTGAAACCGAAATATCTGACCTCCTTTTGCATGTGAATAATAAAATCGTCCCAAGTAATCCATTTGTTCGCACGATTCTAAAAAAAGTCATAATAGCTGTTTTGCAATCAATAAAAATCGAGGAAGATGATTTTTCTGAAATTGATATCAAAATTTTATTAGACAAAAAAGAGAGGGAGGCTATGAAATAAATGAAGAAAGGGCCTATTATTCTCCTAGTTGTATTATTTAATGTTATATTGGGTGCTTCGTTAGTAGCTATCTATTTTACTACTTTCAATCAAAATGGAACTAATGAAGAAGAGTGGACTTTAACAATTAAAGGTGATGTAGAGCAAGAAGTAATACTAAAAATTGAAGATTTGGAGGCAATGCCCAATATTACTCGAGAGTATATAGTGCAAGGAACACCAACGTTTTCTGCAGAGTATACAGGCGTATCATTATATTATCTTGTTACTAAAATAGCTAACATTACTTCAGCTGCAATAATCAAAGTAATTTCAATTGATTTATTTTCAAATTCACTTACATTAGATGAAATAAATTCTACGCGTGATATAATCATAGCACATAAAAAAGATGGTAATAATATCACAAGTCATTCGGATGGCGGAGAAGGACCTTTACGTTTGATCATTCCACAGAAGTTTGAAGGTGAATATAACGGTCAATATTGTGTTAAGTTTATTACTGAAATAAAAATAACTTTGCTATAAAAAAAATTGGAGATACTTTCCTTGAAACGATTCAATACCTTTGATCTAATAATGATTGCTCTAATGGCTGCATTAGGTCTAGGTACAAAACAACTGGTTCGTCCATTGGTATCTCTAATAACTATTCCTTTGCTAATACCCGGAGGGGCTTTAGCAGGAGGGTTCTATATGCTGTGGCTAATACTAACAAAAAGATTTGTACCGAAATTTGGTTCTGGAATATTTTTTGGATTAGTTCAAGCATTAGTTGTTATGATAATGCCTTTTGGATCGCATGGTATTTTCACTTTTATTACTTATTCATTACCTGGTCTAGCAGCAGATATTGTTGAAATAATATTTAGGAAAATGAAGTCAAAATGGCTTACATCTATGATTGAAGGGGCACTATCCAATTTAGTGGGAACAATTGCTGTTTCGAGTATAATTTTTGAATTGTCTATTGAAGTTCTACTCTTCGTAAGTCTATTAGCACTCTTTTCGGGTAACATTGGCGGAATAATTGCTTATCTAATTATTACTCAAATTAAAGATCCATTAATTCAGGAATCAATTATTGAAAACCCATCTTTACAAAAAGAGAAAGAGAAACCACCTCATAATGAGGTAGTTAAAGAAGTTAATTAATTATAGTTTATTATAGACTATTTTTCCATTGAAAATTGTTCCAAGAACTTTTGTTTCTTTAATTTCTTTTGGATCAATGCTTAGAATATTCTTATCTAAAATTACAAAATCAGCTAATTTCCCTGGTTCAATTGAACCTTTAATATTCTCTTCAAAAGATGAATAAGCAGCACCGAGTGTGAAATGGTATAATGCTTCTTCCGCAGATATTCTTATATCATCTATAGGATGTGCAGCAACAGACCAAATGCCGAGTAATGGATCTAAAGGCATATTGTCAGAACCAAAACACAATTTCGTTTTTTCATCGATTATTTTTCTAAACCTGTTCAATAACTTGTATCTCTCAGATCCCAGTCTAGTTTCGTATAATTGTCCTGGTTGTCCCCACCTGCCGGGAAAATTGGGTTGCATTGATAAAATTAATCCTAAATCGTTTACCCTTTTTAGCTGTTCATCCAAAAGATATTCCGCATGTTCAATGCGATGACGACCTTTTCTGATAAGTTCAGGATTGTTGATCTTTTCAAATGCTTTCAATACGAAATCTATTGCTTCATCACCAATTGCATGTATGGCGGTTTGCCAATCATTTTCAATTGCTGTTTGAACCGTTTCATGAAAGATTTTTTCTTCAATATAGAATCCACCTTTAGTCGTTGCATCATCAAAATACGGTTCCTTAAGTGCTGCTGATCTTGCACCTATTGAACCATCAGTAAATATTTTCACTCCACCAATACGAAGAATATTGTCCCCAAATCCAGTTTTAATACCTGCATTGATATAATTGTCAAACCGTAACCGAGGAACATTCATGTACACTCGAATTGTTAGTTCATTCCTTTTCCATGCAGAAATATATGATTTTACACTTCGAACAGAAAGATTATCAGTAATTGAAGTTACCCCAAATGAATTGGCAAACTCACAAGCGGTTTTTACTGCTTTATCTAATTCTTCTTGCGTTTTCTTTAACTTAGGTGAATCTGCAATCCTATCAATTAGCGCATCTGTTAAAATTCCAAGTGGTTTTTTTGTTGTAGAATCTAGGTCTAAATCCGGGTCATCCTTAGAAATTTCCAATTCTTCTAAAGCAAGACTATTTACTGCAATTAAATGTCCACACACTCTACGAATATAACAAGGATTTTTTGGTGCGATAGTATCTAATTCATCAAGTGAGAGATATCTTTTATCATCCCAATTACTTTCATCCCATCTTTCACCAAAAATCCAATCACCTGGAGGAGTATTGGTTACCTTCTGTTTAATTTTCTCCAGAGCTTCTTTTGGTGATTTTACTTTATCCAGCATAACATCTTTGAACTTTGCACTAATTGCTAGTAAATGAGTGTGAGTATCGTTGAATCCGGGGCAAAGAAATTTACCTTCTAAATCCAATATCCGTTTCACTTTGGGATATTTTTCTGTTAGATTTTTTGTAGATCCAACTGCGAGAATATTGCTACTATGAATTGCAATAGCTTCTGCTTGCGGTTGCTCAGAATTTTGAGTGACTATATTTCCATTAATTATTAAGAGATCTATTTCAGAGAACAAATTTATTACCAATCTTCTGTATGAATGTAATCTTTTGAGTTTTTCCAATTAATTCAATAATTGATACAACATTCCAAGAAGGAAAGCTAAACCAATAAACATGATAATGCGGATTGCATACCTCATCAGTGGGCTACGCATTGCTTTTCTACTACCTCCAACAACATCCATTGTTGGAACTTTCGGAGCTTTAAAGTTACTAACTAAATCATTAATCATTTTCATAGTTTCATTATTACCAAAAAGAGAATATGCTGTTTCATATAATTCTTGAGAAATGAAAAATTCTTTGATAATCTCTGGATCAATAGTATCTTTATCTAATTCCGTCTTTATTCTACTAAAAATTTCAATAAGGGCAAGTTCATTCTTGGTTTTAAGAGAAAGATCAATTAGAACAGTAATACCTGCTGGAGGAATCTTTTGAATCATTCTTCTCAAATAAGGAATTTCTTTTTGATCATCTATAACAGAAGAAAGTTTGTTTTCTAAATCAGTTGCTGATAATTTCAAATATTGAGTAATTTCTTTTTCAAAACTATATGGAATGCAAAGTGGTTGGAAAGTTTGAATATGCAAAATTCCTTGAATTAGTTCGTCTGATAATGTTTCTTTTGTATAACTTCTAATGTATTTTAAAGCGATGTCTAATGCTTGAATTTCACCTGATTCAGAGAATCGATACAGAGCTGCTAAAAGTTTCTTCTCTTCAGAGAATCCAAAGAAAACCGCTTCCTCAAGAAATCTCCCAAAGAAAAGTAGAAAAATAATTTCTAAACAACCAATCATCAAAGTAATATCTAATTCTGCAACATCAAATATAACTCCAATAAAGAGGAGAATAAAAATCAATGCAGAAACAATATAACTAATAATCAGTACTGCATTCAAAATTCGAGTTCGCTTACATATAGAGCATTCCACACTTTCAGAATTATCTACTAATATTTGTGACGATGAGGCTTCCTTATTAATTGCTTTAAATCTTAAAGGTTTAATGTGAATAGGAAAACCACA
The DNA here is from genome assembly GCA_030614005.1 of Candidatus Heimdallarchaeota archaeon. GTDB lineage: Archaea > Asgardarchaeota > Heimdallarchaeia > JABLTI01 > JABLTI01 > JABLTI01. The sequence goes on from JAUWKS010000005.1 coordinate 28,516, forward strand.
TTTTTCACACCGAGTAATGTGTGATTGATAATTTTGCTGATTTTCAGGCAACTTATTTTCATTATCTGTTATTCTTTTAACAACAAAAAGTCTTTGGTGATTTTTTTTATCGTCAATTTTAGTATCAATCAATGCTTCTAGATAATAATCACTTGCCAATTTCATACCATCCTCAATATCAAAGTGTTTAGTAAAAAAGAATAACAAAATGATTCATCTTTTACTTGATTGCAGTTTCAAAACTTCCAAAGCTTTCCCAAGAACTTTATCCGAAGAAAGTAAACTATCAAAAGTAGAACCGTCATCTAATGAATCCTCAATTGTTTGAACAAAATCCAAAAATTCAGGTGATTCGAGTAACTTTTTAATTTCTTTTTCAGATATGGAGCTACTTTTCGGCTTTAAATTATCGATGGGATTTTCTTCATTAGTTACGAGAAGATTTTGTAAGTTTTTCTCAGACATACTTATCATTAGATATTCATTAGAACAATATTAAAACACCACAATCAATAAAGACTTAGAATCCTCTCTCACAAAATGATCATTATTTCCTCTACTGATATTCTTATAAAGTACAAGTTCTTTCGTATGAAATCATATTCGTAATTGTGAAGTATGACTGCAAGAGAAATATTAGTATAATTTGAAATTTGGAGAAATAAAAGTGAAACTATTAGCAAAAGTTGTCTTAGCAGGAGATGGCGGAGTTGGAAAAACTACCTTAATCCATCGATACATCACAAATAGTTTTATTGATTCTACAAAAATAACAATAGGTGCTGCTTTTCATACACACGAAATAGAAACAGAAGAACATAGCGTTTTAGTTCAAATTTGGGATTTGGGAGGACAAGAGCAATTTAAACAAATGGGTATTTTTGGCAAATATTTCAAAGGTGCCTCAGTATCAATTATTATGTTTGATCTCACTCGACTAAGCACCATTGAAAGTATCCCTGAATGGGCAGACTTGGCTCTAGGTGCAAGTAATACTAAGATAATTTTAGTTGGTGGGAAGAAAGATCTAGCGGGCGGTATAACCTTTGATAAGGAAACATTCCCTGAATTGTTTGAAAAATACGATTTCGTTTCTTACCATGAAACATCATCAGCAACAGGTGAAGGGGTCCTTGAAGTCTTTCAATCGATAGCAAAAACCATCGTTGATTTAACTATAGAGAAAAAGTCACTTTAAATTGATATTCTGGTAAAGTTATTCAATTTATCTTTGAATAGTATTTCAAAGAATTAATCATAGTAAATACAATAATTATATATTACAGTAGAACTAAATTTATTCGAAAATTACCAAAGAAAGAATATAGGAGAACCAATAGAAATGTCTGCTGATCCAGTAATACCTGAGTTGAAATCTCTTTTAAGTTCAATTGTATCACACGGAAAAACTGGCAATGTGCGAGCAGTAGTTCAATCTCTTCATGAATTTGAGAAGAAAGCAAGAAATAAAAAGAATGATCCTACTATTCAAGAGCTATTAGCACGAGCATACCGGCATACTTTGGAACCATTTGGTGTTGCAAAGAAATTCAAAGATGTTGAACAGATGCTTATAAAAATAGAACATCTTCTGAAAGCAAATTCAGCTTCAGAGGATATGCAAGAAATATTAAGTGATGCATTGAATGCAGCTGTTTTTCATTATATTATGAATGAAAAGGATAAAGAAATCCATCAAACACTTTCGCGACTTGGCGCATTTGCAAATCAGCACCAAATTAATCCCTTCGTGCAATTTAATTATGCAATGTCTCTTTCAAAAGTGGCGGAATATTTTGTTGCAAAGGAAAACAAAGATGTGGCTTATAATATTTTGTGGGAAATTATTGGTTTAGTAACGTTTTATCCCGGAAAGGAAATCTTAACACAAGTAAGTGAAGGGTTATTACAATGTGTGAAAATTGCTGGGAGTAGACTTAACATGACTGAACTAGATAACTTGGCTAACAGAGTAGATGAATTCATTAATTTTACAAACGAATTCGAAATCCAACAGAAGTTAACTGCTTGTCAAGGACTAATATTTCAATTTGTTGCAGGATTACGAATGAGAAATGGTTATAGTCCTGATGGTAAACTCCAAAAAGGTTTAAAGAAATAGATAAAAAAAACTAATCAAACAATCTAAACACTTTTTTCAAGCATTTGATGTAATATTGATTCTAAGTGAGCTATTTGAACAATGCCAACTAAATGCCTTCCACCCGCAATAATTGTTGGATAGGCTGTAACTCCATAAGCTTCTGCTAGTCGAGGATCGGTTTCGGCATCTATCGTTTCAACCTCTAAAGCAAACTTCTTAGCAACTTTCTCAATGTGATTTAAAGCAACCTTTGACCAAGCATCTCCTTTTTTAACAAAAAAGAGAATCTTTGTAGAGGCTTTTTCAATAATTTTTGGTGAAATATCGGGAATGGGAATAACGCCTGTTACTATTTGTTGAACTATTAAATTAAAAGCGGCATCAACATTCGTATCTGTTTTTGCACTTGTGAAAATCAAATTAGCTTTTGCTGCTGGAGTATCGCCTAAAGTTTTAATATTATAAGATAATGGAAGATGTTTTTTTTGTGCTAAATCAAGTTTAGTTCCGACTAAAATAACTGGAACATCCTTTTGATTATTAGCTGTTTTAAGATCCTCATACCAACCAGGTAAATTGTTAAACGTTTCAGGCTTAGTTAAGTCATATGTTAAAAGAGCCCCTGAAGCTCCCTGCAAATATCTCAGACCAATTTTTCGCCTGCTCTTTTGGCCAGCTATATCCCATATCATAAGTTTTACTTCTGCACCTGGGTATTCAAAAGTTCTAACATAAAAATTGAGGCCTAAGGTGGTCATATAATCTCTCTGAAATCTATCATAAATATACCTTTGAACTAAGCTTGTTTTACCTACGCCTGGGTCGCCAAGTAAAACGATTTTTCTTTGGTACAATTTTGTCAATAGATCTCGACCTCTTTATGAAAAGGAGTTTTAATTCCTTTTGTAAGTTTTGTTCTATACATTTAATAAATACTAGTTTACTACTGTGGTAATTTCACACCCATTCTCAGTAATAATAATTGTATGTTCTGCTTGAGCAACAGGTGTTTGACTTTTACTAACTAGCATAGGATATCGGGTTAAAGTATTATATGAAATTAATTCTTTTAATGCTTCAAATAATCTTGTTTGAGACATTAGCTCTTCTAGCCAGCGCAAAGCAAAAGGCAATCCATTGTATTGTTCTACAAAATCACGGATTGTTTTTGAATCGGGTGATTTGGCTTTTGAACCTATTTTAGAAAAAATATAACTATAGGATTCATCATAAATCTTCTCAGAACCTTGTGCTGTAGTTACAAAAGGTTCAATTGCAAGAACTTGACCCGCTTTTAATTTCGGTCCGAGAAAACCAAACTTAGGTTTCGAATTTGGAATACTGATTCCAGTGTGAAGTTTCCAACGTTCAATGACATGACCTGTTAAATCTGTAATTGGTATTAAATTTTCTTTGCGAATTGTGTCTTCAATTATCTCACCAATTTCCCCAGGACGAACACCGGGTTTAACGATTTCAATTGCTTTTTCCAAAGCTTTTTCTGCTACTTTTCTGAGTTGCAGGTATTTTTTAGTACCACCTACAGAAAAAGTTCGAGCGTGATCTGAAATGTAACCATTGACGTGTGCTCCTAAATCTATTTTCACAATAGCTCTTTCAGGTAATACTAAATCATCATTGATAGGTGATGTGTAGTGAGCTGCTATTTGATTCACTGAAACATTGACTGGGAATGCTGGTTCTGCAGAATGGCTTTTTATTTCTCTCTCGAGAGAATTGCATATAATCTCCAATTTTCTGCCTTTGGAAACAAGCCTCTTTGCTTTTCTCATCACAAGAGCAGCAATTCGTCCAGCTTCTCTGTATTTTTCTAATTCTTCATCGTTTAATAGTGACACAGATGGATTCGCCTCTAAAACAGAAAACACAATATATGCATTACCTTATTATAGTTTTGTTTTCCTTCAATTTCTTCTATTTTGAAAATAAGTTCTTTATCCATTCCCAAGCAATCAAGAACAATCTTTTGAGTTCAAATCGTTCTGGAATTTTATAAACCATCCAAAATGGTAGAGATACATCAGCAATTGCCAAATACAGAAACAAGGCGAAAAGAGTTAATGATAGTAAAATAACAATAATGTCCCACCATTTCAATTTTAAGGAATAGAGATACGTTCTATTTTTGGTTGCATTCCAACCTCGAGATTCAATAGCTTCAGCTAACTGCCAAGAACGTCTCAAAGCAGTAGCAAAAATTGGTATGAGTAGAGGGATCATATTTCTAACTCGTTTAAACAAATTCCCTCGATCAATTTGTAATCCGCGAGATTTTTGGGCATCAATTATAATATTTGTTTCTTTTGCTAAAGTAGGAATGAACCTGTAAGCAGTACTAATAGCCCAAGCAAAAGAATATGGAAATTTGAATTTAATGAGTGTTTGTGAGATATCATCAGGGGAGACAGTTTGGAAAATTAATCCAAAGAAGCCACTAAGTATTATCAATCTTAAGCCTAAAACAATTGCAATTGTAGTTGGATAATCGATTTTTAAGAAGAGAGCATTCAAGATTACCACTAATAGAATAACTGGAATTAAGAAGAGAAGCGATTTTAACCATCGTTTCATGAAATTTCCAAAGTAAATCAAAGGAAGTAGAGCAACTAAGATTATGCACATAGGAATGATTTGATCAAGGTAGATGGTCAAGCAAGTAATCGCAATAATGAACAGTGTTTTTCCTCGAGGATCAATATAATGCATCGGTGACTTGTGTTCAAGATAATTGAAATATTCTAGTATTTTTAAGCTCATATCTTTGTCACCTGCTCATTTTTTGTTTTTTTGAAAGCATAGAAAGTATATTCTCAAATACTTCCTGTTCATTTATTGAAGTAGTAAATGTATCATCAATTTGCTGAAGTGAATAACATAAATCTAGTAATAGAGGACTAACTAAATCTGCATTTTGAAGGAGGGTTTGATCTGACAGTACTTTGACTGTCTCACCATCAGCAGCAATTTTTCCATTTGATAATACAATGGTCCTTGGGATGAAATCTAAAATGAAATCCATATCATGAGAAACAACAACAACAGTAATTCCTTCTTCAATTAGCTTTTTCAAAAATAAACCTAAATGTTTTTTCTGGCGGTAATCTTGACCATAGGTTGGTTCATCCAGAACTAGAATTTGTTGGTTCATTGTTAAAACAGAAGCAATAGATACTAAACGTCTTTCTCCACCAGATAATTCAAAAGGACTTCTCTCTAATAAATGGTTTATTTGAAAGGTATCAACTAAATTTTGAATTGTTGCATCTCGAACAGATTCTTCTATCTTCAAATTTTTAGGACCAAATTCAAGTTCTTTTTTGACATTTTGGGCAAATAATTGATGATTAGGATTTTGGAAAGAGAAACCAATAATGGAAGCCATTTTTGAAATTGGTTCTTTTACAATATCTAAACTATCTATTCGAACTATTCCATCATTGGGTTTTAATAAACCATTAAAATGTTTTATTAGAGTAGTTTTTCCAACACCGTTTTTTCCAACAATTGCTACAAATTCTGCTTTGTCAATTTTAAATGTGATATCATTTAGAACGTAATCAGTTTTCGGATCATACTTGAAGAAAACATTCTCAAACTCTATCATTAATTTCACCTGTTATTTAAAGTAGCAACCAACTCATCAACTGTTAATGGTATCGTGCTTGTTTTATCTCCCAATAAACCAATTTTTTTATCCAGCTTCAGAAATAGAGAAGGAATCTTAGGTAGCATGTTTGTAGGAAATTCTTTACTTTGAAATACTGCTTGAAGATCACCAAATACTTTTAATTGTCCTTTTTCCAGAAATGCTAATTTGTCCGCAAAATTTAGGCATCTATCTAATCTATGCTCGGCTATTATTATTGTTTTTTTATGTTTCTTATTCAATTCATTGAGGAGAGTAAGAATATGCACTGCACTCCGTGGAGAAAGATGTGCAGTAACTTCGTCAAGCACTAAAATTTTAGGATCTAAAGCTAATGCTGCTGCGATTGCTGTTAATTGCTGTTCTCCTCCCGAAATCGAATAAGGAGATCTATATCTAATTTCTTCCATATTCAAAAGAGCAACTAATTCATCAACTCGAGAAATGATTTCGTTTTTAGGTACACCAAAGTTCTCCAAGGGAAACGCGATTTCGCGTTCAACAGTCAGGTTTGAAATTTGATTTTCAGGGTTCTGAAATACAAAACCCACTTGTTTTGCTAATTGTGGAGTGTCACTTTCCAAAGTAGACTCACCGAAGATTTCGACAGTACCACCAAACCTTCCTGCATGAAAATGAGGTATTAATCCATTCAAGCATTTCAATAAAGTTGATTTGCCGGATCCACTAAAACCTGCTAATAAAATAAATTCTCCTTCTGCAACTTCAAAAGTAACGCGTTTCAAAGCAAAAGAATCGGCATTACGATATTTGAATGAAACGTTATCTATTTTTATCGCAGTTTCTACCACTAAACTAACCTCAAGTAATAATAAACTCTGAGAATAAGAACGATTATTGTTTTAAATTGCTTTTTGCTTTAATCATTTTTTCAATAAGGGATAAGGTTGCTTTTCTTATTTCCGATTCTTCAATTTCACTCGGGATGTTCAATGCTGCTGCAGTTGAATGTCCACCACCATCACCATTGAACTTTTCACTTAACACTTTCATAACATCTCTACCAAAATGAATATCTGTTGATATGTGGAATACGTTTCGAGCTCTAACATTTAGCCGAGTTTCATTTTTCCGTCTCGAGTAAATTAAAGCTACATCTGCACCTAAATCCAATAATGCTCGAGCTGAAGAACCTTCATGAGAACCTATACTGCTCCAAACTATGAGAAAATCTTTGATTTTATGTAGGTGAAGTCTGGAAGCGCATTTGATTCGAGCTACTTTGGTTGATTGATCATAATCTCTTTGATTTAACCTAACAGCAAAATCATAATCTACTCCAATTTTAAACATTTTATCAATTAACGAAAGTAAATTTTGATTTAAACTAAAGAATCTTCGACTATCAAAAATTATACCTGAAAGCAAAGTATTTAGCAATTTTTTATCTGGTTCTAGATTTAAATCGAAAATTATTTCAGAAACCATTTCTGTTGCAGATGTTCTTTCTTCTTCTACAAAAGCAATGGAAACACTATTTTCAGAGAAATCTGTTTTGGTGTGATGGTCAATAATAACTAATTTCTCTTTATCATGTGATAGCACAAGCTCCTTGAAAACACCAAGTTGATTTGGAACATTGACATCCACAATGACTATTAAATCGTATTTTTTCTCAGAAGAAGTAAGATACGGTTTAGAATAATATTCCAACATTGAGGTAGCAGTTTTACTTACACCATCTATAAGGATATCAATTGAAGATTCAGGATGAAAATTTCGAAGAATAAATTCTATTCCATACGCAGAGGAAACTGCATCAGGATCTACACTTCTATGACCGACGATTGCTATTGAATTATAGCTCCCTTTCGTAAGCTTTTCAATAAGCTTATCTTTTACTGTCAAGAAGTGAATTTCTCCTTAAGCAATCTATCCAAATCTGAGAAAGTTTCAGCTAAAGTTTCTTTGATGAGATCTTCTTCTTCATCTACTTTTTCAGGTCCAACATTACGAATAATATCGACACTAATTTGCAAATTGTCTGTCGAATTATCAATATCAATAACAATGTCATAAAAATCGACTTTAGATTCTTGAACTCTCTTACGAAGATTATTTCGTGCAAATTCATATGTCTCTTCTGAGATTTTTTCAATATCTCCTTCAGAGAGTTTCTTAAGACCTAAATTGGTTATTTTGTCAGATTGATTTTGTTCATTCAATGAGATCAAACCAAATAATGAATTAAATTACTGTTAATTATTGTTGACCAGTCCCTAAGGCAGCTTTGATGGTTCCTTCTAGTTCTTCAAATTGTTTTTTGAGTTTTTCACTGCTCTTTTCAGACAGTTTGATTCGTGTATCAGCAAGCTCTTTCTGGTCACTAAGTTTTTCTTTGGATTCTTTAATTGTACTTTTAACCATTAGTCGACCAATGCTTCGATAACAAATTTCATCATCAGGCATTTCATCAATTTCTTTGAGGGCCTTCTCAACTTCAATTTGTTCCATTTTTAATGCTTGAATTTGCTGTTGGAAAGCAGCCATCTTTTGTTGGATGCTTTGATATTGTTTTATTTTCTCTTCTAGTTGTGGACTAATTCCTTTGGACATGATTTTTTTCTCCAAAATTAAGCGTAACATTTCAACAACATTGGAGCATTTAAAGAAACTTTCGATTGAACCTATAAAGCAATACTTGCATTAAAATTCGCTGTCGAAATTCTTTGGAAATAGAACACAATACAAATTTTTTTATTGCCGGTTAAAATTGAAAGAAATAATATTGATTGAATGAGAGTACAAAAAACATGACATTGTATGTTGCCTTACTATTGCACATTTACCAACCTCCTATACAGACTCCTGCTATACTTAAACAAATTACAAGAGAATCTTATCACCCCTTAATTAATTTACACATACAAAATGAATCAGCAAAAATAACTCTCAATATAAATGGATCATTATTAGAGTTAATGGAATTTTATCAAGATGAAAAATTCCTAACGGGCTTAAAGAAATTAGTTGAGAGAAAGCAATTTGACTTACTGGGTTCTAGCTGTTATCACGCAATACTCCCCCTAATACCAAAAGAAGAAATTCTCAGACAAATAGAGCTTAATGAAGAAATTCACAGAAAAGTAATTGGCGAAAAACTTATTCAAATTCAAGGGTTTTGGTTGCCAGAAATGGCTTATGAATACAGAGTGATTGCACCATTAGTAGAAAAGGGCTATTCTTGGACAATCTTATCCAGTGTTGCTTGTTCAAATGGAGAATTACCAGACAACTATATCCCTGAAGTAGAGGAAAATTTCACAACATTTTTTAGAAATGATTTATTGTCAAATCTAATTTCATTTAGTCATCCAACAGTAGATGAATTTTACTCTGAGCTGAAAGGAAAGAAAAACCCGGAAAATGAAGATTATTATGTAATTATTGCTATGGATGGGGAAACCTTTGGTCATCATGTCAAAGGATTAATCGAAGATTTTCTAGAACCATTGTATAATAAAATTGATGCTGATCAACATGTTCAACTAGTAACCATTTCTCAATTACCAAAAATTTTCACTGAAAAGAAAAAGATTTGCCCGTTACCAAGTTCATGGTCAACTTCAGCAGAAGATTTACAACAAGGTGTTCCATTCCCACTTTGGGCGGATCCAACCAACAGAATACATCACCTTCAAAAAACAATAATGAATCATACATTATTCCTAATAGGATTAGCACAAAAGAGTTACAATAATGTAGAAAAGCCCGACAATGAAATCAAGGGACGATATCAAAATGCAAGGAAATGGTTAGATCAAGGCTTGCATAGTTGTCAGTTATGGTGGGCATCAGGAAAACCTTGGTACTCTTCAGAAATGATACTTAAAGGTTTAAATCAATTAATTCTTTCAGCATCGGAAGCATTGAAAGTAATCCTCTGGAATAGTCAAAATAGTCAAGATAAAGACAATGCTTTGAGAATATTCGATGAAATATTTGAAGCACAAAAAGAGATGTTTCTAATAGTATAAACAAAATTAGTCTATTTCTTCTTTGCTCTTTGTTTATACTTTTTTACATCGGCTTTTGTTTTCCAAGAATGAGCATTCCATTCATCAAAAATACGTTCATAGATTTTAATTGTTTGATCAGCAATGATCGTCCAATCGTAGACATGAGTTAGCTTCTCTTCTGCATTTTTTATGATTCGTTTTCTCAAATCATTATTTTCAAGTAATTCAATGATTGCTTCTGCCATAGCATCAGAATTATCGGGAGGAACTTTGAAACCCGTCCATTTGTGATCAACGATTTCTGATAATCCCCCAACATCAGAAACAATAATTGGTGTTCTTGTAGCCATGCCTTCTAAAGCAACAATACCAAATGGTTCATAGGTTGATGGCACAACTAAAATATCTGTTACATTGAAATAAGGTAAGAAATCTTCTTCAGAAAGATAACCTGTAAAGAGAACCTTGTCTTCAATTTGTAGTTCTTTGGAAATACCTTCTAGTTCATTCCGGTGCCAGCCTTCACCAGCAATAACGAACTTAGTATTTGGTTTTGCCTTCAAAACATTAGTAACAGCACCAAGAAGAACATTTACTCCTTTTTCAGGAACTAATCTACCTATATACCCGACAATTTGCTCATTTTCTTGAGCATACTTTTTATGATGGATTTGTTTTTCTTTTGAACTCAACTCAATCGAAAAGTCATTGAATCTTACGCCATTTGGAATAATGGTCATTTTATCGTTTGGAAAAATGAAAGAGAAATGACAAATTGATTGCATATATTGGCTACAAACTATGGTATGCCATGATTCTTGAATTAGTAGATTTTCTATTTGATCTAACATCATTTGGCCATCATTAAAAAGACCGCTTCTTCTGCCTCTCTCGAGTGAATGAATTGTTGCGAGTAATGGTTTACGGAAAAGATGTTTCAAACCTATAGCTGCAGAAGCAACAAGCCAATCGTGGGCATGAAGAATATCAATACTAAATTTGTTAATGATTTCAATGGATTTTATCTCCATTAATAAATTCATATTGAGATCCCATTGGAGAAATTCCGGAGCAGGAATAGCATACGCATCAAAGCGATGAACATGAACACCATCTACCATTTCATACTCTTTTGTTCCCGGAAAACTACAAGTAACAACATGGACTTCATATCCTTTTTTAACGAGTACTTTGGATAAATCAAATACATGGGCAGCTAACCCTCCAACCTTAAACGGGGGAAATTCCCAACTTAACATTAAGATACTAAGAGTCATTTTCCATACTCTCCATTTATTGTTAGCTTTTCTCCTGGTATTTTTCCAATAATTCTTCAAATGATTTTTTATTGCCAATGTTTAATTGATGAACATTTTTCTCATCTATCTGATAATCAGAGGTTATAATCTGGGCAAGCTTCTTTGAATTTACGGTAATAAGATTAACAGCTTCTAAACCCATTTGTTCAATTTTCTGAATACCACTATTATAAGGAGAAGTGGCTTTGTCTCGAGTAATTTGTGTGGAGCTTGCAGAATAAACTAGCTTTTGTTGGAACTCATCCTTCCAGGAAATAATAACTGGTAAAGTCATCCAATCAAAGAAATGAATGAGGTCAATCTTTTCAGAATGTATAATTGAAGCAATAGCTGCTTGATAAGCTACTTTTAGATTCATTATCATTGCTAGCTCAGAAATATTATTTGGAACACTGTAAGGAATACGATTGACTATAAGATAATCACTTATTTTCTCGATATCAGAACGCCAATCATCAAAAGTAACAACCCAAGTTTTTATTTTATTCTTGGAAAGAAAGCGAGCTAATTTTTCTACAGAAGCACTAATTTTGGACAATCGTCTAGGTGGATATTCAAACGAAACAAGAATTATTCCAGTCAAAGGGTGATTCTTAGACATCTGATTATTTTCTCCAGTAAATGCAATCGTCTCAATGTTTAATTTTTCCGAATTTTAACCAATAAATACTATTTTTGGCACCTAAAAGTTTTATCTATACAATAACAGAAGGTGTCAAGTAATTGTTACTTTCTAAGTGAAAATTGCTGCAACGGCAACTATTCCTTTTCCCAAAAGGAAATATTTGCTATCAAAAAGACCAACGTACCCTTGATTAACCAAATCATCAAATACTTGGATAATGTTTACATCATCCTCAGATTGTAAAATATCCTTCATTTCTGTTAATGATTTTGCCTTTTCAGGTTTGGTTATCCCGTAGGAAAACATGACATGACAAATGTGGAATAATTTATTCGTTTGCGACATGCAATCACAAATGAGTCATCAATATAATTCATTAAAAAGATTTTCACAGCATAAAAGTTATTTACAGTAAAATTTGGAACGCTTTAAATAATGGTTTGCTCTATCTCAAATAGAACTATTAAAACTAGTAAATGATTCTGAGGAGAAGAAAAAACAAATGGCTTATTGTCCGTCATGCGGCGCAGAAATTGGTGATTATTTAGAATACTGCACAAGTTGTGGTGCACAGGTTAATGTTGAAGGAAAAGCTCAAATGGGAAAACCCGATCATGATCAAATCCAGATGGCAAAACCTGGACATGCTCAATTCCAACAACCTCAAGAAGTATTACCTCAATTAGTCCAAAGAAATTATCTAATTTGGTTTCTATTAAATTATATAATTCCTTTTGCTAGTTTAGTTTACTTATACTTTGTATTTGATGATTTAAATAAACTCGATAAATATCCAAAACCAAAAGGTGTGAAATCAACCTACCTGGATCAGAATTCGTTTATATTATATATCATACTTTATGCAGTGGGTCTGGGAATTATTGCTAATTATCTTGTTTATAGTAAGAAATTTGGTATGTTCAATGACTATCTTGATACCCACCCACAAAAACAAACGAAATTGCCATCCAAGAATTATATGAAATTGATGATATTTCGTGATATACTAGGGCTCTCAATGAGCGGAATTTTTGCTGTTGGATATTTTGTCTTTTTTATAGAATTTGGTCTAGCAGACTTTGAATACGGTTATACATCAATTACTTCTATCGGTTCTTTAGGTGCTAATATGAGTACTAGCTTGTTAATAATACCGATAATTGCATTTGTATTATCTGGTTTATGCTTTGTTGGTGTCATGATAATAGGAATTTATATGATTGTGCTAGATTTCAGATGGCAAGAAGCAATGAATGAACGTGTAAGTATAATCGATCCAAATTTCATAAAGAAAGATTTCATATAATGAAATCACCTTCATCTTTTTTTTATGCCCTAGAGCAAATGGTGAATTTTATTTTGGTTCGTTCTAAACCCTTTTGAGTTTTTCATTCACTTTTTTCGTCTCCGAGTTTGGTTGTTGTTTAATATAACTCAAATTCATATTAAGCGGGTTGCTTCATTAATGCAAACAAAATCTTCAAAGCAGAAATTGTTACGTTAAATGCAAGATTTTTCAAGAAAATTCGTTAAAAAGGTTCTTACTGAGAAAATTGGTTTAAAAATATTGACTAGAGAAGTTTAAATATTGCAAATCGTTATTAAAAACAGCCTTTTTTTAAGGTAAAACAATAAATTTTAGGAGAAGAAACTTATGAATTATTGTAAATCATGTGGAGCAGAAATAGAGGTAAATATAACTTACTGCCCCAGCTGTGGTGCAGATGTTAATATTGAAGAAAAAATTCAGACAACAGAACCAGAGGTTAGTGGTGAAGAAGTCCAAATGGCAAAACCAGGACATGATCAATTCCAACAACCTCAACAAGAATTGCCGCATTTGGTTCAAAGAAATTACTTAATTTGGTTTCTACTAAATTTTGTTGTCCCTATAGCTTACTTAATCTACTTTTACTTTGTATTTGACGATCTAAATAAACTTGACCAATATCCAAAACCTGCTGGCAATACATCAACAAAGCTGGAACAGAACTCTATGATACTAATTATAGTACTTTATGTATTAGGTTTAGGTCTTATTGCAAACTATATTCTTTATAGTAAAAAGTATGGCATGTTCAATGATTATCTTGATACACACCCACAAAAACAAACGAAATTACCATCTAAAAATTTCATTAAATTAATGATATTTCGGGACATATCGTTGTACTTAGGGTTGGGGCTCGCTTTTGGTGGTGCAGCAATTTTAGGATTTTTTGCAGGAAAAGGTGTTGATTTATTTTTTTCTATAGCTAATGTCGCACCCTCTATTGCAGCAACAATCGGTTTTTCATCTGGTTTATATGCTGGAATCATTTTATTGGTTCTAGGTATTTTGCTCTCAATTCCTTCCATGATTATAGGAATATATATGATCGTTCTAGATTTCAGATGGCAAGAAGCAATGAATGAACGGGTAAGTATCATTGACCCAAATTTCATAAAGAAGGATTTCTTATAAAGAAATCACTTCCTATATTTTTTTAAAAATTAAGTTATAATAATCTTTTTTTTTACAAGTGCCTTCTATAGTAACAAATCGTTTATTGATAAAATAGCTTTACTAACAAGTATTGTATTCTTGAAAGAAAATAGTAATCTGTTGAATATCGAAAGCAGTGATTTAAAATGATGAATGTAAATATAATGAAATTAATTATTGATCCAATCGAAAGTCGTAAAGAAACTTTTGCTCATAAAATGGCAAGACTTTGGAACTATAAGGAAAAAACATTAGCATTAATAAATGCAAGTTCCAATTTTGCCTTTGAAATGAAAGAAAACAAAACAGAACGTGTTTTACGATTGAGTCATCAAACAGAGCGCTCATTGGGAATTATTCAAGCAGAACTTGATTTCATTTTATATCTTGATTCTCAAAAAATACCTGTAGCAAAACCAATCCCTTCGAATAATGGAAAAACTGTGGAACAACTAGAGACAGAACATGGTACATTCAATGGAGTGGTTTTTGAAAAAATCCAAGGGGATTATGTTGGACTTGAAGATATGGAAGAATGGCAATTGAAGGATTGGGGAAAAATGATGGCAAGAATGCACAATCTTTCTCTAAAGTATAAAGCACATCCTGAAAGAAGAAGACGGTTCTTCAACGAAGATATCGACCATTGGAAAAAATGGATACCTGCTTCTGAAAGTCGGTTCATAAAAAAGATCGATGAATTGAAACTCTGGGTTAACAAGTTGGCTGAAAATAAAAACCAATTTGGTTTGATCCATTATGACATGTCTTATGATAATTTTATTTGGAAAGGAAAAGAATTCTCAATAATTGATTTTGATGATTCAGCATATTATCCATTCGAAGCTGATATTGCTTTTGCATTAGATGATATTCGTTCAATGAAAAATGGTGTTGGTGAGCGAATTTTAGGTGTTTTTATAGAAGGGTATCTGTCTAAAAGAAAACTAAGAGATACTTGGAAACAAGAGATCGAACAATTCTTAATTTTAGAGGATTTTCTAAAATACGCAAGAATGAGACGAGCTTACGATAAAGTTCAAACTGAAAGTCTTTTGCCATGGAGTAAAAAAATGAGCAGCAAGCATATGAAATGGTTTGAAGATGTAGTAATAGAACTAGATGCTTATCTTTAGTAAACTAAAAAAAATTGAGTGTTGTTTCTTGGAAAAACTATTTTCCAGCAACAGCTTTACTTGCTTTCTCTTTCTTTGCTTTCTTTTTATGTAATAATTCCGGTGCCAAATTCATTAATATTTCATTGTGAATTTTATTTACATTAAACCATAACTCGAATCCAATAAGTGGAAGTACCATATTTATTTTGAATTTTTGGGATTAAATTGTTCTGAAACAAGATAAAATTTAAGAAAATAACAAATACTATAAATCAGAAATAAATACAGCTACTCAATGTTATTAGAAATTAACGACAAAAAGAAGGTAAAAAGAATGACAAAAACAGACTCATATTCAGTTGAACCCTTTCCCCGGTTTCGAGAAATAATAATAGAATCCGTTGAAGCAGGTAAAAGGATGAATCATGTTATTGCACTGCCTATTTATGATGTGACAAAGGCTCGAGAGCTAATTCGGAAGCATAAGGAAAAAACCAAGGAAACAATATCGTTTACAGCATTCATCATACATTGTCTGGGAAAGGTAGTTAGTGAAAATAAACAAATTCATGGGATAAGAAAGGGAAAACGAAAAGTAATTGTTTTTGATGATGTCAATATTCGATTGAACATTGAAAGAGAATTAGATGGGGTAAAAACAGCGGTAATGTTAATTGTTCGAAAAGCTAATGAGAAAAGCTTGCGAGAAATACATGATGAAATCAGAAGAGCTCAAGGCAAAAAAGATAACACAAAAATGGAACCAGTTACTAAAAAACAAAAAAAATCTCGCAATAATCAAAATCTGCTAATATCTCTGCCAAAATTCATCAGAAGAATTATCTGGTGGAAGTTAAAATATGACCCATTCTTCATTCAGAAAAATATGGGCACTGTTGGAGTCACTACTTTAGGAACGATGTTCAAAGGTAGAGGTGGGTATGCAATTACAGCTAGTCCACAGACGTTAAGCGTATCATTAGGAGCAATAGAAAAAAGACCCGGAGTAGTAAATGAAAAAATCGAAATCCGAGAATATCTTTACGCATCCGTGATGTTTAATCATGATGTAGTGGATGGTGCTCCAGCAGCAAGATTCCTAACCAAATTAGGTGATTTGATAGAAGAAGGATATGGTTTAACTTCTTTCGAAGCTAAAAAATGAAAAGTGATATGGGAAATTCCCATAAACACTTTTTTCTTTTACTTTCTGATATCACGATGAGATTACTCTGTTTGGGGGAGGAGTATCTCATTTTCAACAAAGTAGATTATTTGCTGAAGAATTTCATCATGAGAGAGAGTTTTCGACTCTTTAAATGAACGAGTAATTAATTGATGAATATCTAAAGCTGTATCTTCACCAAAATTCTCAAGATGGTTTTCAAGAATAGAAACCATTTGAATATCCGCAATATTTGTTTTAGCTAGATTTTCCTTGTGAATAAGCATGGGAGCAAAGTAGTAGATATGTAAGTACTCATCCAATAATGGTATTGCAGTATTAAATACTTCAACGAGCCCAGTGAATTCTTCTAGGTCTCTTTTAAAGACAGTTTCAAATCGTTTAAGCAAGTCCCAATTTGGCATTTTGAATTCCTTGGATGGCTCATCATCAAGAAGGAGAGCAAGTCTAACATTCTTACCCTCAAAAATCCAGAAAATGCCTCCTTTTTGACCCATTTGACTAAATTTGTTAGAAGGTGGTTGATCAGCATCTACCAATTCTTGACCAAAACCTGCAATTGCTGTCAAAAAGCCACTAGCTAAGGCTGAATCAATGTTATGAGCAAAATTAATTGAAAGTAATGGAACTCCATTCTTCTCCATGAAGATAATGGATTTGATTTTTAAAATATCAGTTAAAAAGCCAATAGAAACTTTCGAATCAGTTTTCAAAACGGAAACTACAGGAGAAGTTTCAGGAGCTTTAATAGCGTCAAAATTCAGTGGTTCAATTTCAGTTGTTTCGATAATAGCAACTGGAGCAGCTTCAGTTTTTGCTAGATCTTCAGCTTGGAGCTCTTTCCGTCTTAACTTTCTTTCCTTTCTCGCCGGTCGTAATTTTATTACAAGCAAAGTTGAGATGATAATTACAACAGCACCTGTGGACAAACCACCTATCAATAGATAAAGCCAAAGATTATTGCCAGGATAATCAGTGTTGTCATTTGGGTCAGTTCCTGCGTCAATTTCCTCTTTGTCAGTAAAACCATCGTTGTCTGAATCGGCGCTAAGGGGGTTGGTTATAAAACCATCAACTCCCTCAAAGACTTCTTCTCCATCTAAAATACCATCGTCATCGGTGTCCTCATTATTGGGATCAGTGTAATAAGTAAAAATCTCGAGATTATCATCTAACCCATCGGAATCTGTATCTGCTTTGTAGGGATTTGTTTCAAAAATCTCTAGTTCAAAGTAATCAGCAAGACCATCACCATCAAAATCGCGGTCAATGATTTCTAAACCATCATTAAAGTCTGCAAGGTAAGTGTAATTTTCATAAAAAGAAACACCATAAGCATTTCCACCATCGTAAAATTCTTCTCTTAGTCTTGGACTAGCTTTATTTGTAACATCAATTGTTTTCAAACCTGAACTACCATCAGCGAGATATGCAAAATCACCGAAAACATCTATCCCATATGCCGAACTGGTCCCATCATCATATTCACCTACTTCTTGAGGGTTCACTTTATCACTGATATCAACAATTTCCAAACCAAGCGATCTATCAACTAAATAAGCATAAGCACCATTCACTACAACTTCATTGCAGCTTCCGCCATCATCAAAAACACCTACAGTAACAGGATTTAACTTATCATTAATATTAATAATCTTCAAACCATCATAATTATCTGCGATGTAAGCGTAATTACCTGAAACAAAAATGCTCTGAGCGTTAGTAATTAGATTATCGTATTTTACTAATTGTACTGGGCTGTTTTTATCTGTGATGTCAAAAATTTCCAAACCATCTGAGCTATCCGCTAAGAAAGCATAATTATCAACCACCATCACATCTGTGTAATACCCACCATCAGTAAAGTCACCAACTTTCTGAGGACTGTCTTTATTACTAACGTCAATAATTTTGAAACCATCATTTCCACAAGCAATAAAAACATAATTGCCTGCTACAAAAATATCATTGGTATAACCACCATCATTGAAGTGACCTATACTTTGAGGATGTGTTTTGTTACTAATATCGATAATATCCATACCATTGTAACCACTAGCAAGATATGCGAAATTATCTTCGACTGCAACTTTTCTTGCGTATCCTCCTGTAACAAATTGTCCTTCTTCAAATGGATTAGATTTGACACTAGCGTCAATGATTTCAAAACCATCCCAACCATCTGCTAAATAAACAATATTTCCGTCAACTAAAACATCTACAGCATATCCACCATCGAAGAAGTATCCAACTTCTACCGGGTTAAATAGGTCTACAATACTAACTATGATCAAACCACTCAGATAGGTAGCTAAGTAAGCAAAATCACCAAAAACATCGATATCTTGAACAAAATATCCATCATCGAATGTACTAACTAATGCTGGGCTATTTTTGTAAGTGACATCAATTATCTTCATTCCATCCCAACCAGCTGCAAGAAAGATATTATTACCGTTCAATGCAATACTAGAGTAAGAATCTCCAGCATCATAACCACTAATTGGATCGGGATGGCTTTTATCAGTAATATTTAAGATATTTAAACCATCATTTCCAGCTGCTAGAAAAGCAATATCTTCATCGATAACAATATCATACTCGTTTCCAAGTGTATTGAATACACTTTTTTGAACAGGGTTATTTTTATCAGAAACATCAACAATTATCATACCATTTGAATATTCCATAATGTAAACAAAATTACCATCCACAACGATGGATTCAATGCTACTCCATGTGGAAAGATGAGCAATTTCTATAGGATTTGTTTTATTACTGATATCAATAACTCTTAGACCATTATAACCTACAAAGGCATAATCGCCATCTACTGCTACTGCTCTAATTATGTAATTATCATACAGTTGACTTACAAATGAAGGTGATGTAGAATCGCTTATATCAAGAATTTGAAAACCGCTAAAAGAACTAGCCAGGTAAGCATAATCACCTGAAATATCCACATCTAATATTGAACCATACTTTTCATCAATTTGACCGAGTTCGATATCATAGTAAATAGAAGTCGTCTCTAAATTGGTAAAAGGTGGGAGACTATTAGTGATTAACTCATTTTCGTCAATGTTCTCTCCACTAAGAAAGTTATTTTGCTGCAATTGGAAAAATATTGAACAACAAAAAAGTAAAATTACAAATCCTGGCATTAATGTTCTTCTCAATTGCCAGATATTAAGTAACATCAAAGTAATCATCCCTTAAGATAACTCGTTTAGTTAATTAGAAATACATACGTATGTTGGATTAATGTGACAAAAAGTATAAGAGTATTTTTATTTAAGATTCTTTTGAATAAAGGAGATTATTTGCCAATTTAAAATTACTTGAACTTATTTAGAAACCCTAAAATCACTTCATAAAAAATAACTGGATTATTATACATCATTGCATGCCCCGCGTTTGGGATATAATTAATTGGAAATTTCTTTGCTAATTTTTGCTCAGAAGTAAATTTCCCTTTGTTCTCTTCGCCAAATATCACTATTGTTGGTAAATCCAAATTTACAAGGCGTTCGAATAAATGCCCACTTCTAGATTCTCTAACAAGATCTAATGATGATTTATATGTTGTAATTGGTCCTGCTTTAGCAAAGGATTTTGCAAAGAAAAGCTCGATAGCTTCATCAGCCATCTCCTCTAAACTATTCAGAACAGTAGCAAAGCCAATACCTTTCCATTCAGCTATAGTATACTGCTCAATTATTGATAGAGAGAAGAAACAATCATTTTCATCCACATTTCCTTCTGCATAGATAATTCCTTTTACTTTGCTACTTAGAGTTTCTGCTAAATATACTCCCACCGGTCCACCCATGGAATGACATAAAAGTATAAAATCATCTGCCAATTCCAGTTTTTCAATCAGTTTCAATAATACCTTTGCCTGTGTATTCATTGCATAAGTAAAATTAATCGGCGTAGTGGAGTCATTATGACCAACTAGATCTACAGCAAGTAAACCATATTCTTTCAATAGGTGATTACTAAATGCATCCAAATAATCATTTTTGCTACCACCAAGACCATGGATTAATATTAACGTTAATCCATTGTTTGATTTTCGATGATAATAACTCAGCTGGATTCTAGAATCGATGTGCATTGTTAAGGATTGCATAATTTCACCTATGAGTTGTTCAGATAGCTGTTTCTTTTTAATATCTTGTTATTAGAAACTGCTTTATTCATGAAAAAAAATGAGGGAAAAAACCTTACTGTTTTTGCTTTAAAAAAACAAAAGGTCCTTCTATCTCCTTTATTGGTTAGATTTAACAATTGTCAAATAATTTGTTGTTGTTTTAAAATCTAATTTCTTATAAAGTTTGTAAGCTGTAGTATTTTCTAAAGTTACTGCTAAACCGATTTTTTTGTAACCTTTTTTAGCACATTCGGTAATTATTTTGTTTGTTAGTGCTTTTCCTAATCCTTTGCGCTGATGGTATGGAGATACTGATATTTCTGCAATGAATGCAATTTCAGAATTGTGTGATATTATGAAGCTTAAACCAATAAGCTTATTTTCAAAAATTATTTGAGGATTAATATCAATATCCAAACTTGTAAATTCATTTGACATTTTACTGAAAATTTCTTTACTTTTTTCCGGGTTTAACATTTCAGGATAAATGATTGAATCCGAATGTTCTTTAGGATTTGCATCTTTCATTAGTTGAAACATCTCATCAACTCTCTCTATAGAAAATAATTCAAAAGTATACTTTTCAGGGAGTATGATAGGTAGAGTTTGATCTTTTTGCAAATCTCTCATCATCTGCACTCTTTCGTAAACTCTAAAACCGTCATTTTCTAAGGCATTCTCAAGAGACGATTCGAAATTTGTTGGCAATGTTATAGTTTGTCGATAATGCTTGAAACCCTTTTCAAAAATCCTGTTTGAAAAAGTAGAAATCAATTGGAAAGCACAGTTTTCTGAATCGTTTCCATCTTGAATATAAAACCCTGTGGTTTCAACGAACTCTCTTTCTATATTTCCAGCTAAAAACCCTATAGGTTTGTCATTCTGAAAAGCAACAAAGATTATTCTCTTCTTTTCTTTGACTTTTTCTTTCAAATCAGTAAGAAGTTGTTTTATCTTTTTTTCATCTGTTACTTTGAATGACTTTACCAGATATTCGGTAAATAGATCTGAAATATCGTTAATATTTTCTCGTTCTTCAATAACTACTGTCATTTATAATCAACATAGCAAATGATAGATTATTCATAAAATTATTGTCGAGAAAGGAAAAAAAGCACGAAAAATTTATCTTCATATAAACTAAATTAAATATAACATTGTATTAGCATTTTTCAATTCAATGGGGGATATAAATGAACAAAGTAGGACTCATCGCTGATTCTTCTTGTGATTTACCAGTTGAAATCATCGAGCAATATGATATTAATATAGTATCAGTATCAATGTATTTCCCTGAAGAAACGAGGACTCAATACATTGATATTACGACAGAAGAATTCTTTGAAAAATTAGTTGATGAGGATTTACATTGTACCACAGGTGTTCCTCCTCCTAAGAGATACATAACGACGATAAATTCTGCGCTAAGTAAAAATGAACAAATAATAATGTTACATCTTTCAAGCGAATTAAGTGGAATTTGGGCCAGTGGAGTTGTTCATGCGAAAAATTTAGCTCCAGAAAGAATAACTGTTGTAGATGTAAGAACAACAACAAATGCATTTGGGTTAATTGTACTCAAAGTTGCAAGATTGATCAAAGATGGGTTGTCTAAAGAAAAAATATTGAATATTCTAAATAATGAGATTATACCAAAAATTCAGTTAAACGCTTTTGTTGGGACGTTAAAATATCTAAAACGTTCAGGGCGAATTGCAAGTCTACAACACATACTCGGTGAAATATTCCGTTTTAAACCATTAATTGTGATTGAGGATGGTAAACTGGAATCACCAACAAAAGTTCGTGGTGAAAAAGCATCTTTTAGTTTCTTGAAAAAATTGGGAAGAAAATTAACTGAAGTGCTGCCAGAAAATGAAACATTAATTGTAATTCACTCCCGAAACATCACAAGAGCAATGGAATTAACTAATATCTTACAGAATCTGAATCAAAATAGAATCGAAATTTTAACTTGGGAAATTGGTCCAGCAATTGGTGTGCATGTTGGACCCGGAGCATTGGGGTTGGTCTGGGTGGGTAAACCTTCAAATGAGCTTTTAGAAAAAAAGAAACAAAAATAGAACGAATAGAAAAAAATAATTGAAGTTCTCTTAGGTTAGATTACTGATTCAATAAATCGTTGAATTACTTTCATTACCTCTTGCTTCTCTGGTCCATAAAGAATAGTGTGGTGACTATCTGGAGCGAAAAAATCTTCTTTGATTTTGCTGTTCACTTGGCTGCGAATTTTTTCAGCATTATATAATGGAACACGCTTATCCTTACCCGCAGTAATTGTTAATATCGGTGCAGTCACCTTATGGATTTCATCTCGAGCGATTTCCATAAGTTCAAGAAGATTATCAACTGCTTTTAGAGAAGAAACGCGATAATTGAGCATTTTATGTTTATCCATCAAAGCAACTTCCTCTTTTCTTCGGGGGAAATATTTCAATAAATCAGCAATTAAGAATAGATAATCTTGCATAAAATATTCAACTTTTACGGGAGCACACATTGTAACGATAGCATCAACATGTTCGTTTGCAGCCAAAAGAAGCGATAAAGTTGCTCCCATAGAATGTCCTACAAGAATAATTTTTGAACAAACCCGTTTCAGAAGATCATGTCCCTCTTTGAATGACTTGTACCAATCTATCATATCTGTTTGTGCGAGGTCTCCTGGACTCGTTCCATGACCTGCTAATAGTACCGCAAAAGTTGTGTAACCATCTTTTTCATTTAAAATCTGAGCTAATTCCATCATTTCTTGTGCAGTTGAACTAAAACCATGAGTAAGTAAAACGCCTACTTCATTTCCTTGATTAAAAAATGGTCCAGCATTGTCACGTACACTTCGTTCAATTTTGCTTGGAGCAAGATTATCAATTAAAGCAAATATTGATTGCATAGATGTTGATGATGAAAAAGAGGAACTAGCATCTTTTTTTATGAAATTGAGAGTAAATGAATTAAGCCAAGAAAACATTTCTTTATATGGAGAGAGTACTTGCGAGGCTATTTCTCGATAAGAGATGTTTTTTTTCTTTTCTTTAGTTCCATTAGTTTTCTCTAAAGACTGCTTTGAACTCATTTAATTAACACCTACTAAAAATATTTCAATTTTCATGATTCAATTACTCTTCCATTTCATGCTGTTTCATTTCTTCTACAGCTTTTCTGAATTTATCAATTGGTTTATCCTTTTTACGACCAAATTTAGTAACAATGGGTATTAACACACCAAATGTGAGTAAAGCTGCAATGGGAATCGTTGCCCAATCTAATTTTAATAATCCATCATTTGGTGGAAAAACTAAATCAAGTGCTAATAAAAGACCACTAGCTCCTACCATTAATATTGGTCCAACAATCCAAGCAATTTCTGGTCGTTTGAAGATAATGAAGCTAACAACATATGCAAAAATTAATCCACCCATTGGCCACCAAGCCCAATCAATTTGTAAAATGGCAGTATTTGGCAAAGTTACAATGTCAATTACCAGTAAGAAAATGCAAATTAAACTAATATTTAGTGGTGTTACCCACCATTTAAAAGTCGGAATTCTATCCCAAAACGTTCTTTTGGTTGAAAAATCTTGAATTACTTTTTCTTTGCTTTGAAGAGTATTCTTCTCCTTATTGGGATCTGTTGTATTCTTATTGTTCACTGTTGTCATTTCCATCTAAAGAAAAGTTCACCACTAGCTATTTATTTGTTTAGAAATAATGGATTAACCAATTGCTTGTAGACATAAAAATAATATTGAGCATCAGCAAATATAGCAATTAAAATTCTATGATATAACGGCTAAATTTTAAAAACCATCCTTCGTCATTCAGGAGCTCTGAATGAAGACCTTCACTCAAAGTAACAATATTAGTTCCATCAACAGAGACTTCTATATCCTTTGTTGTCTCATAATTCTCTTCCAAGGCAAATAGAAAATCATGAATGGCAGTATCAATTCCTGCAACAAAGCTCTTGCGGATTGTTTCTCTTTGTTCTGAAGAGAATTCTTTCAAATCTTTCTGTATTTTCTGTAACGCTGAAGGTTTCCAGTATCCGATTAATAGTTTGTCGAAGAAATCAATTGCACTATCTCTCAAATTGCTAACTAGAAATTCACCAAATTTATCTAATAGGAGATCAGAACTCATTGTACTCATTTTGAAGTAAATAATAGCTTGTTTTAAATTCTTATTATCATTAAAATAATACTCACATACTCTTAAGAGTAGAGTGATTAGTAGTTCTCCGTATTACATCATTGAACTTTAAATGAACTTTTTCTTCTTTTTTGACATTTGTTGAGTCAATTGGTTTTTATTCTTCAACAGAGAGTGCTAATCCATCTTTGTTTATTTTTCCATCTTTAAGATCAATAACTCGTGTTCCATCTCTAACTAAATTAATATCATGAGTTGTAATTAATAGAGTAACTTTGAGTTGTCTATGTAATTCGTAAAGTTGATCCATGACATTATCTGCAAGTTCAGAATCCATATTTGCGGTAGGTTCGTCTAAAATTAGTATCCTTGGCGAACCAAATAGAGCAATAGCGAGAGAAGCTCTTTGCAATTCTCCGCCTGAGATTTCCAATGGGAATGAATCTTTTCTGTGATTAATTTGGTACAGCTCAAATATACTGCTAATCTTAGTTTCGGGTAAGTCGTTTACTAGAACTGTTTTTCCAGCTAAAATATCCTTAACAAATAAGTTCTCTTGCAAAGTCATAAACGGATGAAGGTCACCTTGCTAAAATACAATGCCAATATTATTTCGTCTGAATTTTGCTCTAGCAGTATCATTGAGAGTATGAAGAGGTTGGTTGAGAATAAGAGGACCAGAATTATCATTTTAGATAACAAATACTTTCTTTCTTTCCTGTTAGTCTGTGCTTTATTTCCTTTCTAAATTTTATTTATATTGGTATAAACATACAATTTGATTGCTAAATTTAACTTATTGAATTCTAAATTGTAAGAAACAATTAATTTAGGAAAAAAACGTAATAAACTTGAAATAAAATAAAAAAATAGAAGGGAAAAAATCCTTCTAAGCAATTTTTGATTATCTATTTTTTTTGCGAAGTACGTAAGCACCAACTGCAATTAAACCAAATGTACTAACAATAATAGTAAATCCATTGAATAAGCCAGATGGTTCAGAACTACTAGAACCAACTTCATCAGAAGTCAAAGTGAATGTAAAGGAACCTTGCCCTTCGTAAGAAAAGATACAAATAATATAGGTTACTGATTCTGTAATAGTTAGAGATAGTGAATCTGTATCACCTACTCCTTCTGAAGAATCAATGATAACAAATGTTTCAGTTGTTACAAACAAGTCAAAATCAACAACAGCGCTGTTATAGGTTAGTTCTAAATAATAATCACCAGGTGTATCGAAAGTAAATTGGTAATAATGATTGTATGTTTGCTGGAAATGATCATTGTCAACACCTTCATGGGATCCACTACTGTCTGTAACACTATTTCCAAGAACCAATGTTTGAGGAGTGACTTCTTCTATTCTTAAATCGTAAGTGGATGAAGAGTAACCGTATATATTGATAACATATGTTCCAGGTTGGAAGGCTAACTGAATTGCTTCAGTGTTGCTATCTCCTGGGTTGTATAGTATGCTATAACCCATTAAAGTTAGATCAAATCCTCCATAGAGATAGAGGTCTGCATCTCCACCAGACACCAAAGCGGTTATTTCGTAGATTCCGTAATCTGGGATGTAAAATTGATAGTAGTGATCTTCATCTTCACTTATTGATACGGTTCCAGTAGAAACACCAATATCAATTTCGTCAAAGTCTAATTTTTGAGCACCAAAACCCGCTGTGTAGAAATCGTCTAAAAATTCGTCCCAGAGAGTGTCAGTTTGCCAATCTAGAAAAGCATAACTATCTGTGACATCGAGGTAATCTTGAATATATGGAACATAAGTGGGTGTATCTACTGGCATAAAGATTGTTATTCCATTTGCATTGGATGAATAACAACTGTGCTGATAGTTGTCAACTATAAGATCTGCGAGAGCACTTTGAAGATTTGTCGCGCTAGTAGATAAAAGAGTATAAGATGACATCATAGTTGAATTAGCTTGAATATTTTCTACGAAATGAACTAAATCAACAATAAAGTAATCATAAAAGAATTGAGTGTCTAAGAAAGCATCATTTATTCCTCCTCCGTTACCATCAGCAACAACTATAGATAGATTGCCGGCAAAATAATTTAATTCTTGGGCTACAACATCCATTACACTTAGATTAATGGTTGAAAGTGTCGTATAATCAACAGATGGGTTGTAATAGCTTTCATACGCATCTACTATAACTGTTGATAAAGTAGCTGCATCCATAGTGGCCGTATCATTCAACGAAGAAATTACTGGTGCATAATCAAAACCAGCAAATGGTATAGATTCTTCAGAAGCAATAAAGTAATCCGCTTGATCTTTAAATTCGTAAGCAACTTCGATCATATTCATATAACAAGCATCATGTGAAATGATAGCAAAGGTTTCACTGTGAGTATCAATATTTTCTTGAATAGCTACTTGCATTTCTTCCATAGTTAGCTTATCAGCTGAAGCACTGTCATCCCAACAAATGCCATCTATACCTCCTCCGTGATCCCAGATGTTTAACCAGTACTGATTAGCATCGTAATTTGTGAAACAAAAATCGATAAAATACTCTAGAATGTCTCCATTAGCCATATTTAGCTCTCCCTCATCACTAAGTAAGGTGGAAGCTATTGTTGTGGTGTCATCTGAAACAATTTCGTAAATTCGCGCGCCTGTCCAGTCACCATTTGAGGTATCATACCCCACAGCTCTGTCGATTAAAACAATAACCTTAATGTCAGTGTTTGAACCAAGTCCTGATTCCAATTCATTAAAGTCCTCAATTGCTACTTCTTCAAGATCATTATCTCCATCTAAGTAAACCATAACAACCCATTCATAATCATAAGCTTTTATTGTTACATTTAGTTGTGTT
The DNA here is from genome assembly GCA_030614005.1 of Candidatus Heimdallarchaeota archaeon. Classification (GTDB taxonomy): domain Archaea; phylum Asgardarchaeota; class Heimdallarchaeia; order JABLTI01; family JABLTI01; genus JABLTI01. The sequence goes on from JAUWKS010000005.1 coordinate 56,184, forward strand.
GGTAAACTCTCTTGTGAAACGATTTGATCATTTTGTGTTTGTCCTTGAGTTTGTAAAATAGTTGTTGAACTAAATAACATAATTAGAACAAATGGTAGAAGAAGCAAAGCATTAACACTTCGAATCTTTTTTGCAATTTTATTAAATGAATTTAGCAAATTAAAAACTCCTAAATAACTATTTTAAATCTAAAAGTAAACTAGAAACCGTCTCTAATAAACCTATACTTGTAAGCATTGCGTTTTAATCATATAAATTTATGAATAAAATTATGGAATTCTGTTTATTTTTAGGAAGAGTAAAAAGAAAAAATAGAATCATTGTTGTAGATGGATATTGAACCCCTCTACAACAAAATACGAGGTTCAGTTTGTAATTTAGACATTTCTGCTTGATATTGTTTTATAAAAACCCCATACTTAACAGATAAATTCAAAATTTACAGTTGGAATTGAGTCTGGAGTTACTCCAGGTGGTGGGGTTGGATCATCAGCTGGAGGATCATCAATTGGTGGATCAGCGTTTGGTTCCACTGGATCGTCAGGTGGTGGATAGTCACCAGGTCCCATGCCATTGCCAGGATCATTCGGATCATCGTCATACGGTAAATGACAACTTACTTGAGATAATAATTGACTACCTGTGATAGCAATAAAACCAACTATTAAGAATAGACTTAATGTTATTTTTGTTTTGTTTCTCATGTTTTTTATACACCCTTCATATTTTTTTATAAATTTTCATCTCTACGTAACTTTAATATAGTAAAGTTCTAATATTTGAGACAAATAATATTTATATTGATTATATCATAATTCTGATATAAAAGTTATTCCATTTGACTTAATCTCGAGGGTCTAACATAGTGAGCGCAGGAAGTAAAAAAGCAATTAAGATAGATCACCTTATGCTAAAAGCTCCTGAGAGGTATCAAGACAAAGATTACACAAAAATCACTTTAAAACAATTTGAGAGTTTAATTCCTGAAGAGGTACCGAGTTTAATAAAAGAAGATATTGTATCTTATTTTAACTATCTAAGAGACAATAGAAGCAAGAAAAGTTTGAAGCAATGGGAAACAGTTTCGAGTTGTAAGGATTCAGCGAATAGTTACAAAGTAGAGAACTATCGACCTATTTTTTCTTTTCTATATTATGATCGAATCACAGAAGGACTTTTCTTACCTTTGCTATTGAATAAAATAGATATTACTGCTGGAAGTCATTCCGAAGAAATATCTATTGATGTATTTAATCAACTCTGTCGATTAACCATTGTTGGGTTTAAACCGAAAATTGATGCTATCGATTTGAAAATATTGCAAGCTCTTTCAAAAGACCCATCTATGGTCACTCAAACTTTGACTGATAAAATAGGTCATTCATATGCTGCTGTTTATCATCATTTACAAAGATTGAAAGGTAAAATGGGTTTAAGAATAACTACTCGAGTTAATTGGGCAAAATTAGGTGTTCAAAGGGTATTTCTTATTTCAGATGAAGAAAAGAATTTCGAGATCTTTAGGGATTATAAACCATTCTTAGATGGTCAATCATCATTTCTTTGGGGAGGAACATTTTATTTACAATATTATCTTTTACGAAGTGAAATAAGAGAAAAATTCATACAAAAATATCAAGATTTGGCAGAAAACCAAAAACAATCAATGAAGCTATATGAGCTTTCTGCTGCACCAATTTCTGGTATTAGTTTTGATTTGTACAAACTAGACGAACAAAAGTGGGACTTTGATTTCGCATCAACTTTTTTGAAACCAAAAACAATCACTAAAGCAGTTAAACGTGAATTTTTCTTAGATCTATTCCCTCCAGAAACTGTTTATGAGTTGAATGAATTAGAACAAAAAATAATAAATGAACTAGTAGTTAGCTATGCACTTGCTCAAAAAGAAATTGCTAGTTCCTTGGGGATTCATCCACCAAATTTATCCATAATCAAAAACAAATTACAGAAAGATGAAATAATTAAACCACAACTAATGGTTACAACATTTTTACCTCTCTATTGTATTTTATGGTGTAGCTCTCAAGAGCAAGAAATTATTGATACACTTGTTGCATTAATGGAAAAAATCCCCTATTCAAATATCTCTCCAGTCTATTCTTTTGAAGAAACGAAAACAAAACAATTAATTTGCTATCTACTTATGGATGATGTTCTATACTATAGCTTAGTAACTTTCTTGATGAATTTAGTGAAAGAAAATCGATTAATTGATTTTCGTTTGGGTCTAATTACTGATCGCTATTTTAGTATAGCGAGGATCATTGATATTTTAAATAAAGAAATTTAGAGGATTCATTTCTACACAATAATTAAGAATTGAAACAAGATTCTGTTTTTAACTCATTGAATCAAATTCATCAATATTTAATGTTTCAAGCATTGTATTTAGTTTTGCTAACTGATTTACTGCATCATTGTAGTTATTCATGCTATATTGAAGTTGAATGGTACCAGTTCTCATTTGATCAATAACTTCTCTTAAACCAAAATTAACTTTCATTTGCAAATCTCCAAACCTACAAGCAGCGCTATTTAGCTTGATAAAGCGATGTTGCATATTGATCATAAAAATCGTACTTAGCAAACCGCTTGTGTTTGTTGGAACAACACTCATCTTAGCGAGTTCTTGATACGTTTTTCCAGAAAGTACTCCGTAAACAAAATCGGGAATATACATTAGAACAAAATCAGTAGTTTCATTCGAATCAATATATTTGACAATTTCTTTTGCTCTCCTGATTGCTTTCTTGTTTAATCCATCGATTGCTAATTTGTCTAATTGAAGTCCTTCATTTTCTTCGAAACCATTTGGTAAGATAAATTTACTATCAATAGGAATAAACAGATCACTATCAGGTAATCTAACTACAAAATCTATTCTCCCTGAAATATCAGGTGGCTGGTATTGAGTTTTCACCGTGTCATTTGGTAAATTGGAGAGCAATATTTCAACAATATTTTCCCCGAAACCACCTTTTGCGGTAGGTTTCATTTTTAGCAAATCGAAGAATTTCTGCATCTCTCGCGTTGTTTTGTCTACAGCAAATTGCATTTGCTTTGTATATGCAGTTGCTTCTCCCTTTTTTTTACTTTGAATGAACATTTGATAAAAAATGCTCACTAATCCTAATACACAAGCTATAGAGATTAGTACATACACCAATACTTCTGCCAATGATCCTTCACACCTAATAATAACTTTGAGAGCGGAAAATTTTTCCTCATTCCTTCTTTCTAATATATTACTTTGAATTTTTCTATTTAAGGCAGCGTAATATAAACAAAATTATTGTTTTTGTCGTAAATTTAACCTCTACTCACAACGGTACTTTTTTCAAACGCTTTATATACTATATCGAATAATCTAATCTCACGAATTCCATTTATAAAATTCGAAATGGATAGGGTGCTAAATGAAATCGAAATTTCTTACCTTGATATTAGTGGTATGTATTACCACACCAGGGTTCTTCGTTATAGCAACTGAAGTTAGTAGTATGCCAATTTTTGCAAATGCAACTGATTTCTTTGACATACAAGATGAACCATATTTAGTTTTGAGTGGAGACAGTCTCAGTACAGAAAAAAGTGTTTTACCTTCCGTCATTCCTTTTTGGCATGATTTGGTTGATAAAGAAAATGTACCTTTGACTGGTGAAGGTGTTTATGTAGCAGTATTGGATACTGGTCTTCTCCCAGATTGGGAATTCATCTTCTCTGAAGCAAATATAGCGAGTGAACTCGGAATGGGTTTCTCTCATGATATCTACTGGGATGATACAATTGAAGATATAGTAATAAGCGACGTTGTTTCTGATCGTGGATTTTTAACTGATTTAGCGAGTGGACATGGAACTCATGTCACAAGTACAATTGTTGGTTATAATTATGCAGATATGGTATGGATAGAAGGCATCGCTCCGGATGTGACTATCATCCCAATTCTAGTATTAGATGCTTGGATGGTTGACACTCCAGTTGGACCTGTTACTTTTAGTGGTGGGTCAAGTGCAATGATTGCTACTGGAATATACTATATTGCTGATTTAACAGAAAGTTTGGACGGACCAGTTATTATCAATATGAGTCTAGGTGGTTCCGGGGAAACTCCTGAAATCGAAGCAGCAGTAGATTATGCTATTAGTAAAGGTGTAATTATAGTCGCTTCCGCAGGTAATAACGGAGAAGCAGGGATGAGTTATCCCGGTGCTTATAATCAAGTAATCTCTGCAGCAGCGTGCGGTTGGACTGATATGCTTGCCCAAGGTTGGACTGCAGATGTCCCTGAAAAACTTAACACTAATGATAGTTTAGGAAATGACTATCAAGTATATCTAACAGGATTCAGTAGCAGACCAAATAGAACATTAGGGCAAAAATACCGTGATCTTGATGTAATGGCTCCTGGAGATTGGATCGTAGGTCCATATAAATTAAAATGGGCTCCAGTTGAATATTGGGGTTATTATTATGTCTCTGGTACAAGTATGGCTGCTCCACATGTTTCAGCAATAGCTGCTTTGGTTTTAGAAATATTTCCAATGTTTGACCAAAGAGACATTGAATTTGTGCTAAAATTGGCTGCTAGTGGTGTTGGTCCAAATAAACGAAGAGGCTTCCCACGAATTGGTGAAGATGTTAAAGTTGCGTATTTTGGCAATCAATACTATACTGTTTCCTGGGGAAGACATGATTATGGTCGTGGATTCTTGCAAGCTGATACAGCAATATTAACTGCATTGCTTTATTACTTCATCTTTTATCGCTAGGTCAAATACAGTTCAAAGCTTCATTGCTTGTAAAGAAAAAAACGAGTAATGAAGCGTGTCCTTTTTTTTCTAACCAGATTTCAGTAAATTACGCAGATTGTTCTTCTGCAGAACCAGAAGACAAATTTTCTATTGAAAGAGCTTCTCTCTTTACTGGAATGAAATTGACCCAATAGATTTTCTCGGAATCTAAAAGATCAACAATTTGTTTCATGTCAGTAGTAAGTAATTTTGATTGGACTTTAGAAATTGTCCATTCCAATGATCCAATGTAGTTGGCTTTCTCCCAAACAACAAGAACTAAATGATACATCGAAACAATCAATATTACTGCAAAAATTAAACCAAGCTCTTCACCATTGCCATATATTTTTGATTTCATGAAATTTTTGCCAGAAATGGTTCCAAATAGTAGCTGCATAATTAATCGTGGAATATATTCAAAAATCTTCATACAATAGAGCGTGAGAGAAAGAACACCCCAACGTCTAATGAATTTCACAAAATGACGATTAGCGAATTTATCACCTCTACCTCGATATTCAATGAAATAAAGAAACGCCCAGATGAAAATGATTTGTCCTCCAAATCGGAGTAAATAAGTTGATACTTCGGTATTTATTTCAATTGTAGACCATGGAGAGCCAACTGCTATCAAAATGACTCCGGTGCTCATTGATAGCAGACCAATTAGAATGCCATATAGAGGTGCAAGACGCACCTTCCCCGGATTAGCTAAGGTTAAACCTATCATTGTTCCAGCAAAGGATGTCGCAATAAATGGGAAGATTGGAAGCAAATTAGCAAATGAGATTGATATTAACCAAGCTGGGAAAGTACCAGTGCTTATTGTAATAGAACTTAAATCCAATATTGACCCACCATCAGGGTATAACCAGTTCAAATTTGGAATCCATTTTCTCATGAAGAACGTGAAAACGATTGTTCCAACAATCATACAAGCAAGAATAATCATATTTCTTGAGTGTTTTTTTAAACCATCGTTCTTACTGAAAAGATAGAGAATGAGTGTGTTTATAATTAAACAAAAACCGATAATTTGAAGTGTTTCTATACGATACAGAGACCAGATAAATTTTGAAAATCCACCAGTATAAGTTCCTGTACTAATAAGTGAACCAATAATACCATAATATCCAAGTGCTTGCTCTAACCATCCAATGATAATTAAAACAATGCCCATAAAAAACTGCTTTAAGATTATGGGTTTTGCATTTTCATTCCTTGATAGTTTTTTGAAAACAGCATAAGAATTAACGATAGATGAAATAAACAGAAAGAATCCATGCCATGTACCAAAAAAGGCACATATTCCCAAAATGACAACAATAATGATGTTTATTTCCAAAAGTGTTTCAAAATCTTCAAGAAAACTATAATCATAAACACCCATCAATGAATGATAAGTTATCATAGAGAATAAAGCCAATCCACGTAAGAAATCTAGTGAAGCAATGCGCTTCAATGGTTTTTTGTCTTTTTTCAATGAGTAGGTAAGAGATTGAATATCTTCGTCTCCTTGTTGAGATACTTGAATGTATTCGCTCATTGGAACACCAAAATAGATTATTCATTCTTACACTTACATCTTGCATAGATTTTTGAGAATAATATATGCTCTTAGAACTTCATTACTCAAGAACTTTCCTTAACTACAATGTAAGTTCTTTTTCAAAAATCAACCAGCTCTGAGATTTCTTTTAATTGCTATTCCGAAGGTATGTAAACTTCATGAACATGAACCCATTCAACACCATTAACCGCTTTTTCATTATTGCGAAAGAGTGCAGAAGATAAGCGAGCGGTAGTTATACCGTTAACTTCAGCCCATTCTTCATAAGTTACTAAACAAAGATTTCCTTCAGTTAATCTGCATTGAATATTTTGAACCCATAAGCGATATTCCTTTTTATCATCTTTTCGAGAACCATATCCGGCTTTTATTTGTTGTAGAATTTTTTCGCGAGATTGTAATTCCCCTGTTGGGGCAATTAAAATAAATTGCTTATCTAAAGCATTCTCTACACGTAAAAACACATCATCATTGTTTTCGACGTCTGATCTAAACCATTGAGCAAAAAACGTGTGCAAACTAATTACTTCTTTTTCACATTTCTTTTCCATTTTTATTACCTCCAGTATTTATTTTATTGTATTGTACAAAAATTTTTCTCTCCAGTCTCGAGATAAATGAGGTATGTATCTAAATGTATTATAATGTAAAGTATAAATAGGAGAAGCGAAGTAAATTAGCTAACAATGTTAAATGGTGTGTTTAATTGAAGCAAGTATCTATTACTGAAGAAGTTAGAAATTTAAAATCAAGTGATGTAAGCACTCGTAAGAAAGCAGCGTGGTCTTTAGGAGATATTGGGGATAAAAGAGTTGTAGGTCCTTTGGTGACTGCTCTAACAAAGGATAAAGATAGATTTGTTAGAAAAAATGCCGCAAAAGCATTAGCAAAGATAGGCGATCCAAGAGCAAATAAGGCTTTAAAATTTGCTAAACAGAAAGATAGAGATCCGAAAGTAAGAGAAGAAGCTGCATACGCAATTTCTAGAATTAAAGAGCTAAATTCAAAATCAAAAAAACCAAAACTGAAAGTTTCACGAACAGTAGGAAAAGTGCGTAATAAAAATCCTCCAAAAAGAAGTGAAATTTCACAAGTACACACCAAAAGACCTGTTGTTAAGAAAAGAAGGAAAGCACCTGTAAGGAAAATTGCTAAACTATCTACTCGAGTAAGTTCAAAATCAAGAAGTTCTTCACCAATTAGAAGGAGTACATCTAGTTCCTCTGCAAGGAAAAAACCATCTTCTAAAAAACCTGTTAGAGTAAAGCCAAAATCAAAACCTGCAGCAAGAACACCAGTAAGAAGCACAAAACCAAGGAGTCAATCCTCTACAAGAAAAATTAGTAGTACTGGTAGGTCAGTAAAAACAAGAAGCAGTAGCAGTTCAGCGAGACCTGTTAGAAAAGTATCTAGTAGTTCATCAAAATCCGTTCGACGAACTTCAAGTAGATCCTCAAAACCCGTCAGACGAACTTCGAGCAGCACAACAAGAACAGTGGTTAAAGTATCTGGTAGCAAACCTAGCACAAGACCTGTTAAGAAAGGTGTAAAAAGAACCTCAAGCTCTGTAAAGAGTTCCACCTCAAAAAGAAAAAGCAGTGATAAGTATCCTAGACCAGTTTCTTCAAAGAAGAAGAGAAGAAGGTAACAAGTACCATTGCTGATAAATTGCAATAATAATTACTTCAATTGTATCTTGAACGAATTAAAAATTCGCTCGTAGATACACTTGTACTTATTCAGAGGTTATTGGCTCGTTTAACTTTGTTTATTCTCTAATTGCAGTTGCTAATTGTAGTTTTCGAAGTAAATTTAGACTTGGTAAGGTCGAGATGAATACACAACTAAGTGCAAATCCGAAAGTCATAAGATAATCGCCCCAAAAATACACAGAATCCAACTCGAAAAATAACTCACTGATGAAATATTTAATCAATCGACCCAAGCCTTCTCCACCAAGTGCTATTCCAAATAACACTGCTAAAAAGATTAAAGCGCCTATCTCTAAGATGATTTGAAGGAAAATCTGCCCCTTTCGAAATCCGAAAGTTCTTTGTAAAGCTATCTCACGAGTCCGTTCAATTATTGAAACAAAAGCTGTCACAAAGATGATCAGAAATGAAATAACCAAAGACAAAACAATTGTTACTTTTACAATGAATAGTTGAGTATTCACCATATGAACCATTCGAGTTTCATAAGTATCTTTCATTATAGCATATTGAATTTGGGTGTTTTCGTTTAAGTCTAAGAGCAATGAATCAATGGATGCGGTATTCAATGTGTCCATATTGGCTAGTTTAATAAATGCCCTATTTATCGCAGAAAATCCCAATGTTTCTTCAATAGCAGGGATTAACATGAAGCATGAATTTGGTATATCTAAATCTCGAACAATACCAACAATTTCAATTTGAAATTCAACTCCTAATAACGAAAAGTTGAAATAATCTCCGACTCCTAGACCCAAAGGTTTCGCAGAATAACTTGAGATAATTCCTTCTTGAGCTGATTCATTCGAAAACATTGCGCCTTCCTTAAGACTGATGGTATACAAGGTTGAATCAGGTTGTAATCCTCTAAGATCTAGACTATATTCCGGCATGTCTGGCATTTCTGTATTTCCACTCAAGTAAGGTTCATAACTTTCAATAAAGTCATACTCATCGAGAATGTTCTGTATCTCAGCTTCCGATTTAAAGGAATCAAACCGGGTTTGCACGTCCCAATGGATTTGATCATCAAAGTAGTTATCAAATGTTGTGTTAATTGAAGTCTGGGTTTGAATTAAAGCAAAAGAAATTGCTATAGCACTGATAAATGCACTAGTAATTAAAATACCTCTGACACGATTTCGTGAAATATTACGAAGAGGATATTTAATTGAAGTTGATAATGATGATGATTTTGTTCCTCTAACCGAATTTGGTGATTTCTTCTTTCTTTTCTTTACTTTGTATTCAGTTTTTCCTCGTATTGCTTCATATGGAGTCATTTTTACATTACTTCGACAAGCAAAGTATGTGAAGAGTTGTGATGAGAGAATGACGAGAGCAGGAACAACAATTAACCCTGGAATTGAGAAACGAGTTAATATCAAAGGTATCCCCCATCGAGAGACTAAGATACGTACCAATATCTGTAAAAATCCATATGAACCAAGGATTCCGAGAAGAGTAGATAATATTGAGATAATTAACGTTCGGAGCATGAAGACCCGTAAAATAATTTTAGATTGATAACCAAAAGCATACAACATGCCTGTCTGTTTTCTCTGTTCGATAGCATATCGCTTGGTAATCAAATAAATTACAATTCCCGCACCCAAGATTATTGCACATGCCATAACAAAAAGTATTTGGGAAGTTAGATTGAGAACATCTTGGAAAAGAGAGCTAATACTGAATTCCCGAACATACCATTCATAGAGGATTTGTGCTTCAACAGGATTGACTTCTTCGCGCAAATCATCGGCAAATGTTGTTACAAATTCAAGGTCAGGATCACTTGGGAAATAAAAAGCAACACTATTAAATTGAATTTTATTCCAATCATTAAATTCTTGGAAGGTTTCATAGTTAAGATAGATAGCTCCCTCTAAGGATAAATCATAACTCAAAAATTCAATTGATTTTACTAACCCAACTATTTCTACTTCTTTCACTCCAGCAATTGTATAGAGGGTAATCGTATCTCCAATCCCAATGTCTAATTCACTGGCAAATGATTCCAAAATAAAAGCTGTATCATTTTGTAATGCTGAAAATTCTCTATCTGAACTGACTTGATTGACTTTTGGTGGAGCTGTTGTATTAATTCCAATAATACTCGTAAAATACCATTTTGATGCATGGTATAGTTGAAAACTACAAGAGGGTCGAACATCATATGAAATATTATTATAATTTGGATTTGTATTGATTAGATCTTCAACACTATTACGAATTTCACTAGTATTACCCGCAAAACCCATTTCTAAGTACGACAATTTATATGATTCATTACTTTCTAGTATGGAGGCATTTATGCTGGGATCAATTGAAAACATAGCTAGAGGAACGGAGACTATGACAAAGAAAACAAGAAATAACAAGAAGGTGCGTTTCTTTTGAAAACGAAATTCTCGAAAAATGGTTTTATATATTTGCCGCATTTGATACTGCTCCATCTTCGGTTTTACTGAATAAAGATTTTGATTCATCGCTTACAATTTGACCAGAACGTAAAGTAATCACACGATCAGCATAGCATTCTAATTCTTGATCATGAGTAACCAACAGAACAGTTTTATTTTTCTCTTTAGCAATTTTTTGAATTAAGCTAACGATATTGTTTCCTGTCTTCTGATCTAATTGTCCAGTGGGTTCATCAATTAACAAGATATCAGGGCTCTTGGCTAAAGCACGAGCAATTGCAACACGTTGACGCTCGCCACCTGAAAGCTGAAAGGGGAAATTATCCATCCGATGTTCCAACCCAACCAAGGTAAGATGTTCTTCAGCGAGTTTGCTAATATCTTTTCGTTTGCGAAGGGTTAATTCTAATACAAGTTCAACATTTTCACGGGCTGTTAGTGTTGGAATTAAAGAATAAAACTGAAATACGAAAGCTAGTCTTTTCTTACGATAAAGTGTTAGCTCTTTATCTGAGTATTGAGCAATATCGTCTCCCAAAATTTCGATAGACCCACTAGTAGGATGATCGATTCCACCTATAAGATTAATTAGAGTTGTTTTTCCCGAGCCAGAAGGGCCCATAATAAAAACAATTTCTCCTGAGTCGACAGTAAATGAAATATTATCCAAAGCATTAACAGACATATCTCCTAATTTGTAATGCTTTGTTAAATTTGATATTTTAATGATTGAATTTGAATCTTTATGGTGGGATATCATTTGTTTAAAGGAATTTTTTTTAATATAAATATGTTGATTTCGGCGAATTAAATTGCGATTGTTAAAAAAAATTTATCATCTTTAAATATTGAAAAATCTAGCATCAAATCATAAAACATTTTCAATTACATTATTTTACTCTGGGAAAGAATTATTAATTTTTAATTAATTGATAATAAGTTATGGCAAATCAAGCGAAGTGGTGGCAAAAAGCAGTTTTTTATCAGATTTATCCACGTTCATTTAGTGATAGTACGAATACTGGTGTCGGGGATCTTCGAGGGATAATAAATAAACTGGATTATTTGAAAGAATTGGGTATCGACGGTATTTGGATTTCCCCATTTTTCCCATCACCTCAAGAAGATTGTGGGTACGATATAACTGATTTTGGTTCAGTTAATCCTGAATATGGGACAATGAAAGATTTTGAAGAGCTATTAAAAAAATCACATAAAAACGATATCAAAATCATTTTGGATATTATTCTTAATCATACTTCAGCTCAACATCCATGGTTTCTTGAATCGAAAAAAGACCAAACAAACGAAAAGAAGGATTGGTATGTTTGGCGAGATGGGCGAGGTAAAAGTGGTAAGAAACCACCTAATAATTGGAACTCAATGATTGGCGGTTCAGCTTGGGAGTGGTGTGAAGAAAGAAAGCAGTTTTATCTTCATCAATTCTTAACTTTTCAACCTGACCTCAATTGGAGAAATCCTGATGTACAGATTGCCATGTTTAATTACATCCGATTCTGGCTTGATAAAGGAGTGGATGGGTTTAGACTTGATATAATCCAAACACTTTTTGAAGATAAACATTTCAAAAATAATCCAAAAAGCTGGCGATTTTTCCCATCCCACAATACAAATGAAGCACTTTTTCAAAAACCAAAGTACACTCAGTTTTTACCGGAAACTATTGAAGTGTGCCGAAAACTAAGAGAGCTTGTAAGTTCATATTCTCCAGAAAGAATGTTAGTTGGTGAAGCTGCAGGTAATCCTCAGATGATAAAGCCATTGTATGGTAAGAATGGTGATGGATTACATCTCTCCTTTAATTTTAAATTCGCCGGTCAACCGTTTTCAGCTCGTAAATTTAGAAGGGTTTTAGAGGAAACACAAGAAATACTTCCAGAACCATATTGGCCTTGTTATGTTTTTTCAAATCATGATTCTAACCGTTTAATTTCACGTCAAAAGCAAAATATTGAGAAAGCAAAATTATTAGCTATTTTGCTTCTTACGGTGCGAGGGACACCTTTCATTTATTATGGGGAGGAAATTGGTATGCTACAAGCAAAAGTACCTAAAGAGAAACAATTGGACCCTATTTCAAAGATAAAAATTTGGGGAATTCCTCTTGGTGCTCGCTATGGTCGAGATGGTTGTAGAACGCCAATGCAATGGGATGACTCACCAATAAATGCTGGTTTTTCAAAGAAATCTAAAATCGTTCCGTGGTTGCCAATTGGGCAGAACAAGAGTATAAATGTTAAAAGCGAACTTAGTGATGAAAAGTCTATGCTAACATACTTCAAGAAATTGATCAAAGTCAGAAAACAATATGAAGCACTACAAATTGGACAACTAGATGTTTCAGAAGATAGTAATTCAGATTTGTTGATCTATAAACGAACTTTCCAAAAACAACAGCTAACAATACTCTTGAATTTTAGCAGCAAGATACAAAACATTGCTACAATAAATAAAGTTAAACAAATATTCTCAACAAAACTATTTAAAGAACAGAAAGACGTATCTGATGAAATAACTCTGGAACCATTTGAGGGTATAATTGTAGAACAGATGAAATAACGACTGTTTTAAAACTAAAAGGATTTATATCAAAATACTAGTTTGAATTTGTGAATTAATATCCGTTCAAATGAATGGTGAGTAGTAAATGACCACTGATGACAAATTGAAAAAAGCGGCAGCGTTAAACGAAAAGAGTTTGAAATCATTAACTAATGGTAAAATAGATGAGGCAATTGATTTTTTGGAAGAAGCGATTAAATTAGATCCCACATTGGATCTTGCTTATGGAAATCTGGCAATTTGTTTTGCAAAACTAAGAAAATATGAAGAGGCATTGACTTCTTATAAAAAAGCACTTGATATTAATTCATCACGAATCGCTTTTCATACAGGTATAGCAGCGATTTATCTTGATACAAAACAATACGATAATGCTCAAAAACATCTAGAAATCGCGAAAAAGATTGCTCCAAAAAATCTAGCATATTTGCTAAACTATGGTCTCTGGTTATTTGTAACAAATAGATATCAAGAGACGATAGACTTTCATGAAGAATTTCTTAATTCCGGATTATTACCTGAAACTGATTTACGTAATAAAGCCATTGTTAATTATCGACTGGCTTTTTCCTATATCGAAGTAAATAATGTTGGACGTGGTCTTGACATTGTTGAAGAATGTTTAAACACTCCTTTCATTGCAAATGATTTTCAGTTATCTCTTGTTTTTCGACAAGTGAAAAATAAAGCTAAATATAAAATAGGTGGGTAAAAGATTAGACTAGGTAGTACTCATTTACCTACGAAGATTATGATGTTTCTACTACAAGGCAATTGTTTGCGATTTCTCTGGTTCAACAAATTCTGACTTTACTACCAATTGTTTTCTTGCACCTGCAGCTTGTATTGCTATATTTACAGCGTTCAAAAGAATGACAATTTTTTGCCCAATTATTAAACCTATTACACACAGTATGATTGCTAACCACCAGCTAACTTGAATACCTCCATAAATCAAGCCTATAGCTAAACCACTACTTCAGTAAGTATTCCAATTATTGTTAATAAATATTATAGAAAATAAAAGGAGAAAAATGATAAAAAAGCCATTTTTCTAGATATTACATATCATCAGTATCAATGAAGAAGATTGCAATACAATCAACAATGAGGATCAATTTCTGTGATGTTTGAGCTAGAATTTGTAATACTGGACTGCTAGTAATTACTTTCATTGAATAGAAAATCGCGAAGATAAGTAATGCAATGAATACAATTATTGTAATTGCTAAATCTCGATGGAACGCAGGTGTTTTTTCGGGTTTTAGAGGACGGTGTTTTCTTGTAAATCTAATCATTTGTAATATGAAGTTGAGAATACCAAAACTAGCAATAAACAGTGCTGCACCTATCCCATGAAGAATACCCCAAGTTGGTAGACCTGCAGGTATAGCTGTTAAAACTGCTCCAACTGCCATAATAAGGCCAAATATACCTTTCAAAACATTGTTTTCGAGTTCATTCTTCATAAAATAAATAATTGCTATCGCAAGAAAAATTGCTCCACAAATACAAAAACCAGCACTAAAAATGATCATTGATGTTAAATTAGGTAGAGAGCTAGCACTAAGATATTTTCCTAGTTGGCTAACATATTCTTGAAAGAATAGATATTTTTCTGGATAGAAAATCCAAGCAAAAACAATAGTGAATACTAGAATCGGTGCAATAGTAACAATCAATCCTTGGAGAAATCTCTGGATTTTATAATTTGGTCCTTTATCTTCGACATTTTGATTTGGAATAGTAACTGATTGCATAATATTTACTAATCATTCAGAATTTAAATAGATATAGTTTAACGAAGGTAAATTTAGCTGCTGCTAGTTTTTTTTAATTATAATTGATGGTAGCAACAAGGTATCTTCTAATTAGGGAAATCAAAAGCGAAAAATAAGAAAAAAAACCATTTTTCAATAAACTACATATCTTCGATATCAATAAAAAAGATAGCAATGCAATTGACTATTAGAATTAATTTCTGTGATATTTGCGCTAGTAAAATCAATGTATCATTACTACTAATTATTATCAAAAGGTAGAAAAACGTGAAGAGAGACGCTACAAAGAATACAATTATTGTCATTGTAAGATCCCAATAAAAAGCAGGTGTTTTTTCTGGTTTTTTTAGACGGTGTTTTCTTGTGAACCTCAGCATTTGTAAAAAGAAGTTGAGAAAACCAAAACCAGCAATAAACAATGTAGCACCTATTCCATGAAGAAGTCTTAAGGTAGTATGATCCGCAGGTATAGCTGTTAATGCTCCTCCAACAGCCATAATAAGACTAACTATACCTTTCGAAACATTATGTTTGAGCTCTTTCATGACAAAATAGATAATTGCAATAACAAGGAAAATTGTACTACAGATAGAAAAGCCAATGCCAAAAATAATTGATGATGTTAAATTTGAAAGATAGTTAGCACTAAAATATTTCCCAAGCTGGCTTACATATTCTTGAAAGAAGAAGTATTTTTCAGGAAAGAATATCCAAGAAAAAACAATAGTAAAAAATAGAATTGGTGCAATAGATATAATTAATCTGTGAAGTAATTTTTGGGTTTTGAGATTAGTATTTTCTTTTTCGTTGAGAGGTGGATTAATTGATTGCATGTGATATGGTAATTATTTGTGATTTATATAGATATATCCTAGCATTGCACATAATAATGAAGCACTTTCGATGGTACTTTTTGTTTCAAAAAACATTGAATAGCAAAGTACACAACTGTTAACCAAAATATTTTTGATTTTGTTTTAATAAAAATTTTATGCGGTTTTAGTCGAAAAAAAAGGCTTTGTAGATAAATAGTCTGAGAGGTCATCCTATCTTCTACTATTTACCATTTTAATTAGTTTTCATCCTTGATATTGATCAAAGCTACTTTCTATTGGAACAGATGATTTTTCTCTTCCTCTCCTCACAAATTCCCGAATAATATTAATAGATGTAATTAAGGCGAATATTTCAAATACAATAAACGCTAATGAAAGCACTATTGCAGCAATTATCTGAAAAGTATCCCAAGTGTAAAAAAGATCAGGTGAGAATGTGCCACCTTTAAAGAAACCTGGAATTATTAAATATTGTACTAAAGCTATTGGTAAGCTTATTCCAAATAATAAAGCTCCAATTAGTACTGATACTAGGTGGAATATTGACTTGTATTGATGTCGTGTATCCATGTATATCAACTCTTTCTGTTATGAAATATCCTAATTTATTAATGTTTATTGTTAGTACATATCCCAATGAACTAGTTCATCAAGTTCTTTTCTAGATGATTCTCGTTCTTGATCTGGATAACCCAATGCCACTAAAGCCATTATGTTCAGATTATCAGGTACATTGAGTAATTTCTTTAGTTCTGATTCAAAAGATGTTCCAATTACTCCCGCCCAACAGGTACCTAAACCCTCAGCATGAGCTTGAATCATAAAGTGAAGAATTGTAAGCCCCGTATCTGACATATGATATTTGGAGTGAATTTCAGGATTTGTTAAAGGGATGAAAACTACTGGGCTTTCAGCAACGAATTTTGCATACGGATGAATTTCAGCAAATTTCTTTCTCATAACTTCATCTTTAACAATTAAGAATTCCCAAGGTTGTTTATTAGATGCTGAAGGAGCCCATCTAGCTGCTTCAAGACATTTGTTCAACTTTTCTTCTTCTACTGGTTTTGATTTGTATTTTCTTATACTTCTCCTTGATTTCAATAATTCTAATGTATCCATCTTCATTCACCATTCTTTCTTATGTATCACTAATTGTTTAATAGTTATTAGTTTCCTTTTCAGTTTCAATACCGTCATATATCAGTCAATTTCTTAAGAATACCATTAAAGCAAATACAAAATAGTATATCTGATATGAACTTACCATAAATCTTTCAATTAATCCCATAAAACTACTTGTGACAAAGATTCCAGAAATTATCACTTAAATTAAAGACACACAAGCAGCGACTAATGAAAATATTGCGAAACCAGTCCAACCTTCAGTCACTCTTAATCGAACGAACACAAATACCATTGCTGTAATTTGGCGCCAACATTCCACAAATAGCTAGAATATGAAATTTATTCATAGAAATCACAATCAGATAGTTATAATTCTAAAATATTATTTTAAACAATTGTGTATCAATTACAAAAAAATTTCTTGTTAGAAATTAAAAATTACCAAAGTTTTTATTCGAGAGCATCTTTGATTATTTCTTGGAATAGCAGTTCATCAATATTTCCACCTGACATCACTGCTACTACTACTCTATCTCTAAAAAGTGATTTGTTTTCCAATATTGGAGCTACGGCTGCAGCTGCAGCACCTTCAACTCTAATATTCTCTCTATGCCAAATAAGAGCAAGTGCTTTACGAATGGATTCTTCTTCTACTAGAACAACTTCATCTACATATTGCTTAATAATATCGAAGGTTATTGATCCAAGCTCAATGCCACCAAACATACCATCTGTAATCGAATCCTTCATTTCAACATCAATTATTTTACCTGCTTTTAGAGATTCATAAAATGCTGGACACGCAGAAGTTTGAACGCCAACAATATTGATATCAGGTCTTTTTGATTTAATTGCAATTAAAATACCTGATAATAACCCTCCACCTCCCAAAGGAACCAGAACATCGGTTATTGATGGTTGTTGTTCTAATAGTTCCAAACCAATTGTTCCTTGACCTGCCACAACTAACTCATCATTATATCCTGAAACAAAGGTGAGAGATTCTTCTTTAGCTAATTTTCTGGCATAAACTTCAGCTTCGTCATAGTTGTTGCCTTCAAGAACCAATTCAACTTTGTATTTTCTAATCTTGTCAATTTTGTTTTGTGGAGTGCTTTTTGGGATGACAATTTTTGCAGAAATCTCTAGCTGTTCTGTAACAACACCAACAGCTTGAGCGTGATTCCCAGAAGAAACTGCCAATACTCCCTTCTTTTTTTCCTCTATTGAGAGATTCAACATTTTATTCAAAGCACCTCGTATTTTGAAAGAATTAGTTATTTGTTGGTTCTCTAATTTGAGAAATATTTGTCCGCTGCAGTAACTGCTAAGGTATTCAGAGAAATGTAAAGGAGTTTCATTGATGAAAGGTTGAATTATTTCCCGTGCTTTCTCTATTGCTTGAATATTGACCATAAATTAGTAGTAGTCTATAACAATTTATTAATTTTGTAAACTCTTTAGTATCAAAAATGGAATACAGAATATTAATTAGAACTGAGATTACTTTTGATATCAAGATTAGCTGAATATTAATTTTGATAACTGGTGTTTGAATTGATGAAAATTGTCACTCTAAAAGAAATAAAGGAAATTTTAGGAAAAATAGATTCGATTAAAGAGATAGAGAAAGGTTTTGTAGAATATTCAAACGGGAATGTTGTTGTTCCTCCAGTTGGAGAAATGATATTCAAAGATCCACCAGGTGACGTTCACATAAAGTATGGATATATCAAAGAGGATAGATTTTTCGTTGTAAAAATCGCTTCTGGTTTTTACGAAAATATAAATTTTGGTCTACCAAATAATTCAGGTTTAATGTTATTATTCACTCAAAAAACCGGGGAGTTACTCTGTATCCTCCTAGATGAAGGTCATTTAACGAATATTCGCACTGCTGCAGCAGGAGCTGTCGTAGCATGTTATCTTGCACCGAAGAAGGTAAATCGTATAGGTATTTTTGGTACAGGTGTCCAAGGAAAGCTTCAGCTCGAATACCTAAAATCTTTTGTCAAATGCAATGAAGTCATTGTTTGGGGTCGAAGTCAACAGAGATTAGATTTATACAAAGAGGAAATGAAAACTTTTGATTTCAATATTGAAACAACACTCAATGCTGAAGATGTAACCTCTACTTGTAATTTCATTGTTACTTGTACTCCATCAACATCTCCACTAATTAATTCAGACCAAGTGATGAAA
Source organism: Candidatus Heimdallarchaeota archaeon (assembly GCA_030614005.1). Taxonomy (GTDB): domain Archaea; phylum Asgardarchaeota; class Heimdallarchaeia; order JABLTI01; family JABLTI01; genus JABLTI01. Next base: position 75,239 of record JAUWKS010000005.1, read on the forward strand.
GGAACACACATTACAGCAGTTGGATCTGACACGCCGGAAAAACAAGAATTAGATGCAAAAATATTACAAAAAGCTGATCGTGTAGTAGTTGATAGCATTAGCCAAGTTTTATCTCGAGGGGAGAGTTTTCATGCTCTTGAAATGGGCTTGATCACTGAAGAGGATTTAATTGAACTAGGAAATGTAATACAAAATAAAAAATTGCAAAGAGCATCAGATGATGAAATAACAGTAGCAGATCTAACTGGAGTAGCAGTTCAAGATTTACAAATAGCCAAAGCAGTTTGGGGAAAAATTTGTTAAAATAATTAAGTGGAGAAATATACTAATAATAACAGATAGAAATCAATCAATGGAGAAGCAGAAAATGAAAGTTGACGATTTTTTGGTAGAATTATTTATGGATAAATATGAAATGAATGTTGAGATAAACATTGCAGAAACCTGTGTTGATCCTTTTACACTAGGTGAGTTTCTTAAATTAGTGGAGTATGAAGATTTCTTTGAGGATTTTAAAAGTAAAAAATTAACATATGGACATATTACCGGTTCACCAGAATTAAGACAAGGTATTGCAAATTTGTATGATACGATGAGTGCAAAGAACATACTCTTGAGTGGTGGTGCTATTGGAGCAAATTTTCTTTCATTCTACAGCTTAATTGATTCTGGAGATACCGTTGTTTCTATTTTTCCAGCCTATCAGCAATTGTATAGTGTTGCAAAATCTTTCGGGGCTAATGTTAAATTATGGAAGCTGAAATGGGAAGAAAAGTGGCAACCAAATATAGACGATTTAGCATCTCTTGTTGATAAGAAAACAAAAATGATAGTTATAAATAATCCACATAACCCCACAGGTTGTTTAATTAGCAACAAACAACTCAAACAAATATGTGAAATAGCAGAAGACTGTGATGCTTACGTTCACTATGACGAAGCCTACAAAGGCCTCTATCTGAATGATAATGACAAGATTACTTCAGCAGTAGATATTTATGATAAAGCGATTTCTACAGGATCTTTTTCAAAAGGTCTATCTCTAACAGGATTGCGATTGGGATGGATTGCAGCAAGTGAAGAGATTACAGAAAGATTTGCCGGATATAGGCAATATACAACAATTAGCAATGGAATGTTAGACGATGCACTAGGAGCATTAGCAATGAAACATGTGGATCGAATTTATGAAAGAAACATTGGTATAATAAAAACGAATTTCAAAATACTTGCTGAATTCATTGAAAAAGAACCACTACTAGATTGGATCCCACCAAGAGCAGGAAGTGTAGGATTCTTAAAACTTAATTTAGATATGCCAACTGAAGATTTTTGTGTACAGCTTATCAATCAGAAAAGTACTTTTCTAGTTCCTAGCACTTGTTTTGAAATGGAGGGCTTTCTACGAATAGGATTTGGAAACAACACTGAAGTGTTAAAGGCAGGGTTAATCCGGTTAAAAGAATTCCTAGATACTATGAGGTAAGTGTAAATGGAAGAACAAGAACTAAATCAACTATTTCCTACTATTTCTTCTCGAGAGAAATTCTATATAGAAATGGTTGATGGTGCAAAAGTAATGGTGTACAAATTTCTACCAAATGAAGAAAAAGAATCAGAACTAAAAGCTCCTATATTATTTGTTCCAGGGTTCACATCATATTTCAGTCAATGGTGTACAATCATAAACTACTTGGTAGAGCAAAGACACACTGTGTATGTTTTTGAAAGTAGAGAGAAAAAGACTTCTACTTCAAAAGTATCTGCCCCTCGCTCTGATACTGATGGACTAATTGCCGATTTAAATGATGTAGTAGCATTTCTTAAACTTCCACAACCATTTTTTATGATTGGAAATTCACTCGGATCAACAATGATTCTAAAACACGTTATTGATAATGAAACAAATAGTGCACAACTACCAGATAAAATTGCATTGCTTCAAGCAGTGTACACCTCATCACCTCTTCAACGGTTTATAGATTTAGCAGAAAGAAAAATACTATTCCATATTGTAATGAGGTTTATGCTAACATTTTCACCAATTATTTTCTGGAAAAGCAGAAGAAAGACACCAAACTCATATCGAAATTCTATAAATAATTTAAGAAATACTGAACTAGAAAAAATGAGAATTGGTTTTATCTGTTCTGTTACTTTAAGAATACTTGATGATTTGCCTAAAGTAAAAGTTCCTACATTAGCAATTGGTATTGGAAATGATGCCACACATCCTAAAGAACAAGCAATACTAATTTCTGAACAAGTAAAGAATGGTTTCTATCATGAAATCCCGGATAAAGAGACTATAGATTCTGAAATAACTGCGAAGATCATCACTGATTTCCTCGAAAAATGATTAATGCTATTCATAGTAAAAAACTAATCTCTCTATTTCGGAATTTTTTTGCAAGAGTTTTAATCCTTTCTCTGTTCTTTTTTTTGTAATTAACATTTTTTTTTACGTATATTAGTTGTATTCTTAAAATAACTGAAAAAAATCTTGCAATTAATTCAGAATTTGAATAAATAAATCTTCCGTGTTATTACTAAAAGAATAAGAAATCTTTATTTGATTTCATTAACAAAAAGAGAAATTGTGGGAAGAGTCATGCAGAGCAAAAATAAACATGATATGATTATGTTTACATTTAGATTATTATTAGCTATTTTTAGTTGGATTGTATTAGTGATGATGTTTTATCAAAATGTAATAAGTCAATCCAATATATCTTCAGGAATATTAGCTGCAATTGGCTCATACAAATATTACTCTAGGCAAACCAATCTATTGGTTGCGTTATGGTATAGCTTTGCTCTGATATTTCATTTTAAACCAATTTATCTTAAGAAAATACAAGGTGTGCTCAAAGGAGCAATTACAGTTTATATTACAATAACTTTTGTAGTTTTTGCTGTGATGTTGAGTGATTTGTATCACCCAACAGGTATTGATAGTTTCTTGAGTGTTTGTTCACATTATCTTATTCCTATTATGTTTGTTGTTGATTGGTTTATATTTGAAACAGATAACAACTACGAGTGGAGATATCTAGCCTATTGGATTATTTATTTACTTCTTTATTTGATTTTTACAATTGTTTATGCATATTTTACAAATAACTATCTCTACCCATTTCTCAATATTCAAAATTTAGGCTGGGGTAAATTTACCTTAAATGTAGGTTTATTAATAGCTGTATCTCTATTTTTTGGATTACTATTTATTAGTGCGAATAAAATTATCAGATACACAATTGAAAAGAGGAGTTTATCGAAAGATAATGTCAATTTTATCAACTTTGGCTCCAATAAAAAATCAAGAATCCCAACTTCGACTGAATATTATGATAGTTTTTGTATTGTGATATCATCTTAAATCAAGACAATTGTGGTGTTAAATTAGTTGAATCTGTTTTAAATGATGAAGTTTGTAAATATGCAATAAATTTACTTGATATCATTCTAAAACAAGTGGAAAAAAGAATATTTATCAAACTTTTCTTTTTCTTTCTTTTTTAGTAAAAATTCTTATGAATACAAAAAAGAACCAAGAAAAGATGATTGTGAATGGGATAATAGTTAACACTGCGACTAAGTTTTTTACAATTATGTATTCAGAAGCAATACCAAATACAAGCGCAAGCGAAATCCCTAATGAAATCAAAAATGAGATTCCATAAATTATCAGACTCTGTCTGTTTAAGAACCTTGATTTACTTTTATTCTTTTCTGAGAAATCACTACTACCACATTTGATACAATATTGAACTCCTGTTGGATTATTAAAAGAACAGATATTACATTTTTGAATGAATAGTCTCTTTGCTTTGGCTTCCAATAAGATTCTATTCATATCTTGATTGCATTCAAGGCAGGTACTATTTTGCTCTATTTGGAGTAATTTATGATCTGTGGCCTTTCCGCAATATGGACAAAAAATAATATTATGATATACGCCCTTTTTTCTTGCTTCAGGTTTTTCAATTTTCTCCTCTTCTGAAACCATTTCAATCCTCATTTTGTTATTCAATTGCTTGTTATTTAAGGAATTGTATTCATAAATAAGAAAAAACATCATTGCAATTAGTGGCAATATTTATTAATGTTTTTTGCCAACTATTGTATAGTGCTCGGAGAAAACTTGAATGACTAATACAATTGAAATTTTTGGAAAAGATCAAAAGGAAATTGAGAAAAAAATACATTCCATTGAAAATGGGTTAATTCCTATAGCTATCGAAGATAATCAGCTTGCACCTCAATGGACTGAGAAAGCTAACCTCGAGGAACGAATGGAATTCTATAATGTTCCAGGTTTAAGTATTGCTTATATCAATAATTTTGAAGTTGAATGGTCGAAAACTTTTGGTATAAGAGATGCACGAACAACAGACATTGTTTCACTTGATACTCTGTTTGAATCAGGCTCAACAGCAAAATCGTTTACAGCATTAGCAGCACTGCAATCTGTTGCAAAGAATTTATTGAATTTAGATGAGAATGTTAATGATAAATTGAAGGCTTGGAAAATACCTGAGAGTGATTTAACTAAAGAGGAGAAAGTAACACTTGAACGTCTTTTATCTCACACCGCAGGAATTAACAGACCTGATAGTATGTTTGGATCAGAACCAGGTTCTATTCTAACAATTGACCACATCTTAAGTGGAGAGAAACCAGCTTTAAATGATCCCGTGAAAGTCGAATTCGTACCTGGATCAAGTCACCAATATTCCAATCTTGGATATATCATCATTGAGAAACTTTTAACTGATATTTACGGAAAGTCTTTCGTTGATTTAATGAAAGAAATTATTCTTGAACCTCTCTCAATGAAACGTTCTACATTTGAGTATCCTGAAGGTGAACTTGGAAAAAGGACTATTGTTCCACACGACCAAAATGGTGATGCACAAGAAACAGGAATAATGCGTGGGGCTGCTGCTCATGGCGGTCTTCTAACTACGCCTGTTGAGCTTGGCCAATTTGTAGTTGAATTGATGAAAGGCTATAATGGTAACTCTAAAATTCTTTCTCAAGAAACAGTAAAACAAATGCTAACACCTGTTTTACCTCTTGATCCAGCAAAATTCTTTGGTTTTACGGGGCAAGCATTAGGAATGTTTCTAATAGAAAAAGATGATAATTTGTTCTTCACACATCCCGGAACAAATATGCCTGGTGCAGTATGTTTTATGGCAGGAAGTCCATCTGCTAGTCAAGGATTAATTGTTATGTCAAATGCTATCAAAGCAGAATTGCTTCATTTGGAGATTCTCCATGGAATTGCTACAATTTTTGATTGGCCATTTTGGCAAAAAGATTAATCGATTAAAAGAAGCTAGAGAAGAGTGATTGCATGTCTAATAATTATCTGTCTGAATTGGATCATAATGATATTCGTATTGTTAGCACGCTTGATTCTCTTCCACACAGGAGCTCCACAGAAAGAATTAGTGTGGAATTGGATATTCCATCACGGAGCATTCGTTATCGGTTATCGAAATTAAAAGAAAAAAATATTCTAAAAGAGCAAACGGTTATTACTCATGAACGAAAGCTCGGCATTCGGGAATCTTTTATTATTATTGAAGAAAATCCCAAATACAGAGAAACATTTCAGAAAATCATTGGGGAGAATCCTGCTCTAAGCTGGTACGTTCCTACTTCTGGAAAGTTTCAAGGATTTATATTGCATTCAATAAATACAATGAATGTACCAGATTATCCTCAGCAATTATTAGCACTAATGAAAGAAAACGAGATAGTTAATGATTATTTTCATTTTGAGATAATTGATTATCAGGAATTTGGATGGAACTACAATTATTTTAACACAGAAGGGAAATGGATTTGGAATTGGAAGATTTGGGAAGATAATATCAGAAATAAAAATTATAATCAGGAATCAGTCGTGTTTGAAGAAAACCCTGAAGTAACTAATTTTGATTATCTTGATATTCAAATATTGAAAAATCTCATTCTTTTTGAAAGTATAACGCAAAAGGAGATAGGAAAGAAATTAGCACTATCTGAATCACAAATTGGCCGAAGGATTCGTTCAATGGAACAAAGTGGAATTATTCGCGGTTATCGAACTGGTTTCGCACCCTTTTCTGAAACTCAAACAGTTATGTGTATGATTAAAATTGGCGATTCCTTTGATCGTATTGTGAATATTCTAAAACAAATCCCATATCCAAAAACAATAGCTTTTGAAAATAGACAATCGATTGGTTTTGGTTTTCAAATACCAACCAATGAAATGAAGGGTTTTCTCAATGGACTTCATTGTTTGCGTCCTCTCATAGATTCATACTTTGTTCAATATCAACTAAGAAGCCCAACTTTCAATCCGCAGATATCTTTTGATTTGTTTGACAAAGGTTCAAATGATTTGAACCGAGTAGTAAAAGAATATGAACGATCTTTAGAATTCGTTAAAGCAATCTAAACATTGGTTCAGCTTTGCGTAGGATTTCACCAAGTTCATTTGCACCATCCTTATTGAAGACTAGCGCATCTAGATTGATTTTCTTGTTAGGTTTATTTTTGTATTTCTTAGCTATTTCCTTTAATCCTAATAATGCATTGCTGATAAGTTCAGTATAATTTCTCAATTTTCGAGCTACAATAATCAATAGCAGATGTGATTCAATCTTGTCTCCTATTTGAATGCATTTTTTGAATGCTTTTGGTATTCGGATAAATAAAGTAAATGGCAAATTTTTATCAGATAAATATTCTACAATTCCAATTAAATCTTGAATATTGGTAATTAAATTGCTGATTTTCACTTTCTTTTTTGAATGTGGCTCTCCTTCACTTTCAAATCGCGAAACTAATAAGTAAATATTCAGAATTAAATCTTCGAAATTCTTTTCACTGAAATAATACATTTTTTCATAATCGAAATTACCCTTTGAAATATAATCTGAAGTGCCAAAAAGACCTGTACTAATATCATATATGAATTTTTGATTATTGATTAAATTTTGAGCTGATTTACAGATGTTTATGAGTATATCAAAAAAATAATCAGATGCTAAGAGATTTAGTGATGATTGGTAAATTTTCTTTTCTAAAGCCTTCAAATTTTGAATGACTGGTTTTAGGTTCTCAACAAACACACTTGAGTGGTAAGTTAAACTCTTAATTTCTTTTAATATTAGCAAACATTCACGAGCTTCGGATGCAATAATGTCAATATTATCTAGCTCAGCTAAATGCATTTTTTTTAATAGATGAGAATTTTCCTTAATGTGCTTCAAATATTCCATTTCTTGAAAAACGATTCTAACCATTTTTTCTGATATCTCCATTTGATAAATAACTTAACTGAATTATAATTTCTAATCTTTTAAAAAATCTTCCCCAAAACTTATGATTTGTCAAATAGCTATTAACGGATGTCATTTAAATACCTCTCTGAATTAGATAGAATTTATAAAAATGAAAATAATACTATATTCCAATCTGTAACATTAAGAGTGAACAAAGATGGACGAGTACAGCATTGATCAGATTCAAGAAAAAATGGAAAATGGGGAACTAACAGCAAGGAAAATCATCGAGGTATTTCTAAATAGAATCCAAGAAGTAGACAAAAATGGACCAAAAGTAAATGCGATTATAGAGATTAATCCTGATGTACTAGATATTGCAGATACTCTCGATAAGGAACGCAAAAACAAGAAAGTTCGTGGACCACTACACGGCATCCCAGTTGTTATTAAGGATAACATAGAAACGGCAGACAAAATGATGACTACTGCTGGATCTCTTGCTCTCGAAGGGCATATAGCTTCTCAAGATTCATTTATTGTTCAGAAACTCAGAGATGCAGGTGCAATCATATTGGCGAAAGCAAACCTCAGTGAGTGGGCTAATTTTCGTTCAACACGTTCTTCCAGTGGTTGGAGTAGTCGTGGAGGTCAAACATTGAACCCCTATGTTCTTATTAGAAGTCCTTGCGGTTCGAGTTCAGGTTCAGCAGTAGCTGTTGCAGCGAATTTATGCACGGTAGCAATTGGTACAGAAACAGATGGCTCCGTTATTTGTCCAGCTCAAATAAACTCTGTTGTTGGAATAAAACCCACTGTCGGATTAGTAAGTCGTTCCGGAATTATTCCTATAAGTCATACTCAAGATACTGCCGGACCAATGGGAAGAACTGTTCGTGATGCAGTTATACTACTAAATGCCCTTGTAGGTGAAGATACTCGAGATAGTGCTACAACAAAACATACAAAGAAACTTCCTGAAGATTATACTGAATTTTTGGTGGGAAATGGATTAAAAGGTGCAAGAATAGGCGTTGCTCGAAATTACTTTGGCAAAAATGATAATGTGGATAAACTAATGGAACAAGCAATTGAGACAATGAAAGATTTGAGTGCAGAGATTATTGATCCAATAGAAATTACTACTTTGAAAGATTTTGGAGATTCAGAATTCCAAGTCCTATTATTTGATTTTAAAAATGACTTGAATGCATTTTTAGCTACAACAAGTTCTGGTTGTAAAAATCGAACCTTGAAAGATATTATTGAATTCAACAAAGAACATAGTGAAGAAGTGATGCCTTATTTTGGGCAAGAGCTACTAATTAAAGCGGAAGAAAAAGGTCCATTAACAAGTAAGGATTATTTGGAAGCATTAGAGAAATGCGATAAATATGCTCGAAAAGAGGGTCTAGATAAAATTTTGGTTGAAAATAAACTTGATGCTATTATTGCTCCGAGTGGGGGAATAGCATGGCCAATAGATTGGGTAAATGGTGACCATTTCACTGGAGGAAGCTCTTCAATTGCTGCAGTAGCAGGGTACCCAAATATTACTGTTCCATTAGGATATGTTTGGGGTTTACCAGTAGGTATTTCATTCTTTAGTGGCGCATTTCAAGAACCTATTCTGATAAAATTAGCTTATGCATTCGAGCAAGCAACCAAAGTTAGGCAGCCACCGAAATTTTTGAAAGAAGTAAATTACGAGAAATAGGTAAACAATTCATAGAATGTATCCTTGGATACTTTTTTGAGGGAATGTATCCAAAATATACCATAAAACACTCAACAACCAATTGTGAACAATATGACTGATAAAATATATCGTTCAATAAGTGAAAATATTATGAATAAAGAAATTACTCTTAGAGGCATTGCTATGGATGCAAAAGGTGGTGCAGTACTCATATTATTCGAGGGAGAAGTAATCTATTTGCAAAATATGGACAGTTGGGATGATGCTTTATTCAATAAGGGCGTTCTTGTAAAAGGGTTATTGGTTGAAAAAAAATTAATTCCTGATCCTATTGTTGCAAAAGATGGAGCGATAAGTGCAGGTGCTATTGGCACTCAATATGTTTTAGAGAATGCAAAAGTAATACAGAAAGAATAAGAAACTCTTGACCTCAGAATTTCTTACAATTTCGTTTTATAGATTACTAGTTGACACTATATTTGTGTATTAATCTTCGCTAGCTTTCATGTTATCCCAGAATTCTTTTGGTGGGTGTGCTAAATTCCAATCTACTCGAGTATCATGAATTACTCGAGAGCAATATGGATCTCCTTGAGCAATAGTATGTTCCATTGTTAATATGAAATTTGTCTCATACTATTTTTAATTCCTTATTTCTAATGATTATTTTTCTTTTTTTTGTAGACTGTTTTTACAACCTTTCTTTTCTTAGAGATATTTTTTCGAGTCTTCAAAGTGTCTCTTGATTTTGGATAGATGCCTGATGTATTTCTAACCTTATTTTGTAATAACTGAAACGCAAAAGCTGATGTTGAAAAAGTAGTTGCATCAATTGTTTTTGCAATTTCTGCTAATTCCTCATCAAACATTCGGACAAATAATTCTATTTGAGGATACTTTTTCTTAACTGCTACAGTTAAAATGATTGCATCTGAGAATAGTTCCTCTGTATTCCAGCAGATATACATCTGAGAAATTTTATTCATATCACATCGTTCTTCTAAGTTCTCAACAAATTGCACTCGTTCCTCAAAAGATGAACATTCGGTAAATCTTTGTAGACTTCTGCATCAATTTCAGGATCGATTAGATAGACATTACTTTCTAAATGGTTGCCGAAATAATCAACCATACGAACAACAATACTATCATTTTCTAAAACTATTATACTGTTCTCTTTAGTAATCTTCTCACTCCATTTCACAACAGAATTCATCGTCCATTTGGATAAGGAAAAGGTGTATGCATTCCAAGGTTCGCTAGTTAAATACTCTCTAAAGTGATCATTGAAAACGCGCATATAAAGATCACAGGTACTATTTAGTTCCCTTACTTTTACCGCTGCAATTAAAGCTCTTCGAAGGTCACTAGTAACACAAATAACTTCCTTACATTTTTTGACTCCAGCAAGTTCCATAATATCAATGTCAGTATAATCTCCTACAACAACTGGTTGATGAAAATTAATGAGATCTTCAACTTTGGTCATATCTATTTCCACGACGGAATATGGTTGATTGTTCTCTCTAAGATATTCAACTACACGCTTCCCTAAATGGTTACATCCTAAAACTACTGTATGATTAGATTTACGAGATGACATTTTCCTGGAACTTATTATTGGATTATATCCATAGAACTCTTGTAATGTTGTTAGAATAAATGTTAAGATAAGCAATTCAAACAATAAAGGCCATATGAATTGGTACAAATTGTTCAAGGTTTCACTTGCTTCACTTGGCTTAACACAAATTGATATCAGTAAAATCTCCCAAAACTTTGCGTCCTTTTCAATGATAAGAAAAGTAATTATCCCTGCTATCCAGAATAATAGAAAAATAAGAAATGGTACTCTAAAATTTTTTAATTGATCCCCGAATGTCCTCATTCTGCTACGTGGTTTCATACTCTAGTATTAAACTGTAGAAATATAATAAAGCTTGTGAAAAAAACCTTTGAAAATATGTATTCATTATACTATGATGTGACTATTATAACCAAAGTTATTCATTGAATGTTTCAAATTTTCATTACATTTCCAGTCGTTTTTTCTCAATCTGATGAGAATGTTTTTTTAGGTAAATGAAAAATATTCTATTTATACAGATTATTTTAGAGATGAATAAAAGTAGTTGATTAAATGACTTCCTCAATTGATGATTCTGAAGAAAAAAATTACTCCTTCAATTTTAAAAACACTAAATTCAAATATACTGTAGTTTCCGTCAAATTTTTCGACGAGCTTCAAAAGGACTTGGATAAATTATATCAAAATGAGAATCTTAGTACGCACAAAAATTTCCGTGTCTATATCGACAAGATGAAATTTGTTCTACCGGAAGATTTTCCCTCAGCAAAGTATGTTATATTATTAGCACGAGAAACTAAGCTTGGGTTAATTGATCTCAATTATGAAGGTAAAAAACACCAGATAATGATCTCTCCTGGTTATTTTGGTAAATCGAATTATGATCAAAATGAACTAATCGATTACATAAAGACGAATATAACAAAGAGTTCTGATTATAGAATTGAACCTGTGACAGGCAATTTGCACATAAAATCAATAACTGTTAGAAGTGGGTTGGGTCGATATGGCAGAAACAATTTATGCTATATTGATGAAATGGGTAGTTTCATTGCATTACGTGCATACCTCACAGATTTTGATTTTAAAGAAGAAAAATTCTTTGATATGAGATTAATGGATGCTTGCGAGAATTGTCGAATATGTGTTACAAAATGTCCAACTCAAGCTATTTCTGAAGATAATTCGCCTATAGATGTTGATAGATGTATCACCCTTTATAATGAAAATCCCGGTGAATTGCCAGATTGGATAGAACAGCCGTTACATAACGCCTTGTTTGGATGTATGAGTTGTCAAATGTTTTGTCCTGCAAATAAAGACGTAATGAAGAATCCACTTCATTTAGGTGAACTCACAGAGGAAGAAACGATGTTACTGTTAAAAGGTACAAAAGACAGTCCTTTGCTTGCTTCAATAAGTGAGAAGCTACAAATTCCAATTGCTAAACATCAGGATTATTATCTATCGGTAATTCAAAGAAACCTTAAAGTTCTGTTAGAAAAAAGTTGATAATAGATTTTCCTGAGCTAAATCAATTATTTGGATACCTTTATTTACATAAAACTGTAATACAATTACAGACAATCAGTCGAGATTAGCGGTAACGATATTTCAGATACTTACCTCTCTGATACAATCGTACTAATAATCGCAAAGGAAGGCATTCGTACTTCTGCAAGGTTGATTTGTCAATTTACAAAGAGGTATAGCTGATGAACAATAATACTCGCAAAGAGATATTAGAACAAATTGCAGAAGGAATAATTTCTGCAGATGAAGGTTTTAGACTTCTTCAAAAATTTGAACGAGCAGATGCTGAAATTTCACATCTGGTTAACATCAATTCTCATACGCCCGTTTCAACAGATGTTTTTAATGAAATATCTACAAACATTGCACCTTATATTAAACCAGAATTTTTGCTTGCATTACGCGAATTTAATTTCGAAGAAGGTATCACTCACTATGAGTTAAAAGAATTCATTTTGAAAGAGCTCAATAACGATTATCAGAAAGCTATAGCCAAATATGGTTATAAGAAACTCTCCAAGGATGACCTCTACAGTTTTCTAACAAATGGCATCACCCCAGAATATTTGTATGAGTTAAAAAGACGTGGCTATTCCGATATTCCAATATCTCAATTGATCAAGATGGGCATTCACAATGTCGAAGTAGATTTTATTGATGATTTGAAGGACCAAGGTTATGATGGTTTATCTCCAAATCAATTAGTAAAAATGTCTCTACGAGATGTCACACCCGACTTTATTTCTACATTAAAAGAACTCGGTTATCAAAATCTTTCTGTTAATCAATTAGTGAAACTTCAAAGTGCAGGGATAACTGCCAAATATATTATTGAACTTGAAAAGGCAGGATTTAGTGAACTTGCCCCCAGTATTTTGTTAAGTTTAATCACTGCAGGTGTAGATAAGGAATTTATCAAAAAAGCACGAAAGGAATTTGGAAAAGATATTCCATTAAACCAAATCCTGAAAATGAAAAAATATAGTGTAACAGATTCTTTCGTAAAAGAAATGAAAAGTTTGGGTTATGATAATCTCTCACCAAACCGTTTTGTTGAATTGAAAAAGAGTGGTGTAGATACCGGTCCAATAACAAATTTGGAATCTCTAGGCTACTCCAATATTTCAGTCGATACTTTGTTGGAACTACAAAAACATGATGTTTCTATGAACTATATCAATAAAGTTCTTGATGCTGGGTTGAAAGTTAAGGATATTGAAGATTTTATCGAACTTTCAAATCATGATGTTTCACCACGGTTTATTGAACATGTAATGAAATTAGATCTAAATATCAAGGATATTGATGACCTAATCGAACTCTCAAGTCATGATGTTTCTATTGAATATATTCAGAAATTGAAAGATAGAAATATCCAAATAAAAAATATCGATGAATTGGTAGAATTTGCAAGTCATGGCGTTACTCCAGAATATATTAGCAAACTTCAAAATGCGGGTTTGAAAATCAAAGATTTAGATGAATTGGTTGAATTAGCTAGTCATGATGTATCTCCACAATTTATCATTGATTTACAACAATCTGGTTATGGAAAATTTGACATCGATGATATTATAGAATTACATGATAATGGAATAGATGTTAAATTCATGACAAAAATAGCTGAACTCGGGTATTCTAAACTTGATGTTGACCAACTGATCGAGTTCCATAATCATGATATCGATGCAGCATTCATTCAAGCGCTTAAGAATAAAGGAATAAAAAAACTTACTCCTGATAAACTCATTGAAGCAAAAGAAAATGATTTATTGAATTTCTTTGATGATTGAATGATACTGTAAATGAAAAAGGGTTATTAAATTGACTAATCCTTTTTTTACTTTCTTTTTTCCACCAAAAGCAATCTTAAAAAAAGTTAATCCTCCCATTATATTAGCTTAATTCCACATTTATGGTATTTCTGCAGATTTCATTCACTCTCTGTTTGAAAATCCTAAAATTCTATTACAATGTGGACAAGTATACATAAACACACTATATCTAGTATGTTTTATTAATGGAGTTTCCACATGTTTTTCCCAATAAGGACAAAGCAGGTGGTTTTTGTTCTGATAGTTTCTTAGACATATTTATCAAGAAATTGACTATTTTCTAATTGCATTGTTGATTTGCAGTAATTAAAGGTTTTTTACAAAACAACAAACAATTTTACTTCTGTAAATCTTCAATAGAATCTATTGTAATTTTCTGTAAACATATAGGGCATTTACCTTGTGTTTTTAACCATTCGAAGAGATGGGTAAGATGGGCTTTGGATTCACAGAGAGGACATTGACCAATTTCTTGATTTTGTGAAATAGGTAATTTGCAAACAGAACATTTGAGGGTTTCCTTGTTGCAATTTGAGCAAATTTTCTGAGTTTTAGAAATCGGGCTCATGCAATAATAACATACAAGTCCATTTCTTGCTTCTTTAAAGTTAAATATATTATCAATTTCAGCTCTAAATTGAGAATCGCCCAATAACATATTTTGAAGATCTTTCTCTTGTCGTCCTCTTTCGTTTATGATTAAATGTCTCGAGCCACTCTTACTATCAAATCGAGCTATCCAAAATAAATGGTAAAAAGTATCAACATTTTCAAATTTGGTTATTTTGAAATCCTTTTTAATTTTCAAAGCATTTCTCATACCAAGAAACCATTGCCTTTTGAATTTCTCCACAATGCTATTCTGTATAGCAATCTTACCATTTGCTTCTTTTCTTAATTTTCTCGTTTGGTTTTTGAAATCAGTAGCTTGTTGTCTGTATTCTTTGTATTCAGGCGATGATTTATTAGAGGAGTACATTTCAGCATTTTTTTGAGCAATGTCTGCTTTTTGTTGAAGAGTGTCAGCTTCTGTAAATAATGGTTGCACTTCTTCTCTAGTTTTTTCTAAATCCAATACTAACTCATCATGACGGTGAATATATATTTCAAATAAGCTAGTATAAACAATGCTAGGATCTAAAAACTGAATCACGGGTACATTAATAGTATACGAACCTAAAAGGTGCAAAAGCCTTTTTTCCTCTTTTGAATAAATCAATGTTAATGCTTTTCTTCCTCCTTTATCCAGTAAAAGTTTCTGAACAAAAGGAAATGAAAATTTACCCAACATAAAATTACTTCTTGTATGAATTTTAGTTGAAGTATCAATAGGAGAATTCTGTTTTGTGTAGCTAATCTCAAATTGCCGTACTGGCCATAACACTGGTTTGAGATAGGTTAATTTTTCAATTATTTTTCTCTGTAAGAGCCCCCCTTTCTTCCGATGCCTTTCGACTATTTCTTTGATTTTACTTTTCTCTAAATTATTCTGAATAACGCGATAACTCACACGGGAAGGCTCCTGGAGAAAATTCATCTTAATATTTTACTTCAGATTGATTTTCAAGTAGAATTAAATGGATATTCATGTTATTTAAACATGATAATACCTCTATTTTGAAGAAAAAGTGATTTCTTCATTTACTAACTCTTTGTTTAATTACCAACTGTTTTTAAAGCTAATTTGCACTTAATTTCAATATGGTAAGGATTGATTATTGTTCGATTTGTGGGAAAATGCTGCATGGGATTGTACGTAATTGTAGTTATTGTGCTAGAACATTGTGTAGGAAACATTGTGTAAATGGATTGTGTCCAGATCATCAACATACGATGACAGCTAAACAATCAAAACAACTTGGACAACAAACTAATTCATCAATTTGGTTAATTATATGTGTATGTCCTATTGGATTATTTTCACTTATGTTTGGTATATTTGGTTTGATTTGGGGGGATGGCTTAATTTTTGGGCTTGTTAGTATGTCAATTTTTGTTGTTGTTATTATTGTAACAGTTCTAATTCTTAGAAGGAATAGCAGACGTATTGATAACATTCATACTGAAATAAATCAAGATCGACAGCAATTAGTTAGCATTTGTCCAAATTGTGGCGGTCCAATTATGGCTAGTAATTCTTCATGTTCGAATTGTGGTACACCTGTTGATTATTTAACATCTCAGCCATTACCCACTCCCCAAAAAATAAGTAATGATCAAGAACACCACATACCTCCACCTCCTCCTGGTTGGACACCGAATCCACAAATCGACAGAGGTTTACAAGAAATTGTTGATGCAAATCCTGGGTCCAAAATTGAAGTCACAGGATTTTATGATGAGGCAACAAATTCCGGATTTCATATTTGTAAGCATTGTAACATGAGATTTGAAACCAAAGGTAATACTCGAGAGTGTCCTTATTGCCGAAAACCATTATATGGTTAAATCAAATTTCTTTTTCTGTTTTTCTCTCTATTTCTTCTCGTTTTCTCTTTTAATAAATATACAACAAATTACAAAAAATAGTAAAGTTAATTGAATATGCACAATATCCTATATTCCTAATTTTAAGAAATTCATTCTTTTTGATTTCCATTTTCTAAGAATTGATATATTTCATTTAATGGTAGATGATCGGCAATACTGTTTATTTAATATGCTCGTTTAATAACTAGATTTTCAATTAAGAAATCTGCAGGTACTAAGTTCACTTGCCCTTCCCTTTTGCCAGTTTTAAATCCCTTTTTAATTGCTTTATTCATAGTTTTAGTGAGACCACCCTTAACGTATTTTAGCCAAGATTTCTCTACACCAAATAATTTGTAAATTTTTCTTTCAGGATCAGGGATTAAAGGGAAAGGTACTTCTTGCTTACCAACATATTGTTCCATGCTTTCCATAGGAGATTGGAAGAAAGCAATGATAACTAGTCCCTTCTTTTTTAGCGTATCATATTCTTGAATCAGTTGACTAATTCGTAGGTTACATAATGCACAAGAAGCATATCTAAAAAATGAGAGTAATATTTTTTTCTCTTTGTAATCTTCCAGTTTAATGTTATTTCCTTCAAAATCCGTTACAGAGAATAATTTTGCTTTATTTCCTTCTTTCAGTCTCATTTCAATCAAATAGTGATTACTAAATATTTGAATTAAAGATGTTGGTTCAGAAAATACTGTGCTAGTTTCTAAAAAATGTTTTTTACTACTTCATTAATCAATTTTATATTAAAAGTTTATAATTTGGAATAACAATCTAATTTTATGCCTGATAAAAACAAAAATTCTTTACTTCTTGTAGAAATCTTATCCTCTCCATGGTCGACCACAGATTTCTCCAATGAGAAGGTGAAAATTAAAGGTGCAGTGAAGGCTGATTCACTTGAAATTGGTGTATCTGAAATTGACCTTATAGCTAGTTTGTTGGATCATAAAGATCCAAAAGTACAAATTGGTGCAACTAAGATACTTGGGTTATTTAAACAAAATGCAAATGCTTATGTCAAGAAAATATCAGAACTTTATAGCTTAACAGATGAAAAAGAACGCAACGAAATTATTGTTGCTCTTTCGAGTATTGGTACATTAGATGCGCTTAAAGCTCTAGGAGATATAGTAGCTAGTCAGCCGTCATATGACGAATTATTTGATATAATCTTCCATATTGGTTCCTTTTTTGTTGATTATCCAATTGAGAGTTTAGAAGCAATCCTTCAATGTCATACCAATGAACCTATGTGGGGAGTCATTCAAGGAAGTTTTAGAAAACCTCTAGAGAAGAAAGTAGATAATAAAACAGATTCACTTAGGGAAGAAATAGAATCCTTCGAGCGAATACCAATAGGTATTAGTCAAGAAATGGAACGTCAAAGGGTAACAAAGAATGCTGTGTTCTTTAGAATAAAACAAAATATGACACTAATACTACAAATGGAGCAAAGTAAAAATAAAGATGAGAGTAAAGCAGCTAAAATTTTCATTAAGAAAATTAGGAAATTACTGAAATAGCAATCTCCTAATTATTTTGTTTTTTCATCCCAATAATCGTAACAACTACTGCAGAGTCCTCCTGGTGCATCCATCAGACCTCCACAATTCCAACAAAGATCAAGTTTTTCATAATGTGAAACCTTTCCAAAGGATTCTCTATTTGCATCAGATAATCCAAAGTATTTTAGCGATTTATTCTTAATACCTTCAAATACACTCAGTAATGATTTTACTTCAATTGATCGAAATAGTTTGATAAAAATTGCAAACCCTATAAGAAGTGTTTTGTCAATCTCAGACCAATCTTTCCACACTTCCTTGAAATGTTTATCTAGAATTTTATATCCTTTACCAAGTTCATCATAAGCTGAATCTTTCCCAAATATCACAAAGTGAAATACTCTGTCCATGTGATCCTTATACATGTAAATATCATTAATAGTGTCAAAATACCAAAATATCAATTCTATGTTGGCAAAATATTCATTATCACATTTTTCTCCATGTAAATTTGTTACAATATATCTTTGCTGAAGGAATTTTTTCGGAATTGCATTTTGGTTTGAATTAAAGTCTTTATTTTTTGGAGCTCGAAAAAAAGTGAGATGTTCGTCCTCCTCTTTCGTAAAGATAATATCCTCTTCCGTAATTTTATCTTTAAATCTAAATTTTATGTAGAGTTTTAACCAATCTAATTCTTCTTCTGAGAATCCCTCTTTTTTTATTGATCGTAACTTTAGCTTGTTCAGCAAATAATTCCCTCATTAGATTTAGTTTTATATTATTAAATAATTAATATTTATAAAAGTGATTCTTCTGCAGTAATAGCACTTTTCTTCTCTGAATAGTTTCGTCTAAATTCTTGTAATAATACCTTTCTTCTATGATTGAACCAAATAAAAGATCCAATTGCTACAACCAAAAAAAATACGAAAGGTAATGTAAGCGTGTATAGAAACAATAATGACACATCAAATATGTAATTGTGTGGTAAAGCGTAAAATGGATTTGAGTGATAATGAGTGAAATAAGTTATTACAGGTATTGAGAGGCAAGTAATGATTGAACTCAAATTTAGTGATAATGCGAGATTATATCTCAAATCATTGACTTTCTTACTCTTTTTTCTCAGATTCAAAATAGTGAAACAGATAATTCCACAGAAAACTGTTAGAATGAGATAAATTATAGAATAAACTAGAACATATTGTTGTATTGTTCCATCTGGCTCAAGTAAAAAGAGAATATTCATATCATTCACTCAAAAATATTATAATTTAAATAATTAAAAATATTGTTGTTTTTTAGAAAGTTTTTTTAAAAAGAAGCAACTATTTTCTAGCGAGACGATTTCAGATGAAAATTGGTATAATTATTTGTGCTCGATACAAAGCTTGTGATGGTGGAAAGTGTTTTCGAGCAGTTAATAATCATGAAGGAGCATTCCGAAGATATTCAAAAGATGAACCTTTAGAAGTTGTTGCTTACACTTCTTGTGGAGGTTGTCCAGGTGGCAACATAGAAGTTACTGCTGCTAATGGTTTTAAGAAATATGGTGCAGAAGCAATTCATCTTGCTACTGGACTTTTAGCTGGTTATCCACCTTGTAAATATTTGTCTACTCATATTAAATTTCTAGAAGAACATACTGGATTACCTGTTATTGTTGGTACTCATCCTATGCCCACGAACTATATTGCAATGCACAAGAAAGTTGGTGATTGGTCAAAATTCCATCTAGAATTAATGGAGAAATTTGATCTTCTTCATCCAGAAGAAACAGTAAAATACGATTCCACCCGTTCAGATTACGTTTCCATATTGCAGAAAGAAGTGAAGTAAATTCACTTTTTCTCGATTTTTTTTAAAATTATTTACCCAAAGATTAAATTTGAACTTGATTAATGTTATAGTAGCTATGTATTGAAGATGATTATTATTGAAAAAAAGTTACAAATACATTTTTGGTCCTGTGCCATCAAGACGATTAGGTAAATCTCTTGGTGTAAGCCCCATCCCTCAAAAAACATGCAACTATTCTTGTGTATATTGTCAAATTGGACGAACAACTCATTTTACTAACACTCGAGAGGATTTTTTCCCCAGAAATGAAATTCTAGATGAAATAAAAGATGCCGTAGAGCAATTGGATTTTGATTACGTTACTTTCGTTGGAGAAGGTGAACCCACTTTAAGTAAAAGCTTGGGCTGGTTGATAATTGAAACTAAAAAATTAACTGATAAACCTGTTGCAGTAATTACTAATGGAGCATTGCTATATGATCCTCAAGTTAGAAACGAATTACTTACTGCAGATGTAATTCTACCAACGTTAGATGCAACTACTCAAGAATTATTTAAAAAAATAAACAGGCCAAAGAAAGAACTAGATATCGAGAAAATAATTAAAGGATTCCAAGATTTTCGCGAAAAATATACCGGACAAATTTGGATGGAAGTTATGGTAGTTGATGGATTGAATGATTCCGAAGAAGATATTGCTGCTATAAAGAAAGTATTGGATCGAATCAAATGTGAACGAGTGTATGTCAATGTTCCAATACGGCCCCCTGCTGAAAAATGGGTAAAAATTCCAACCAAAGAGCGAGTAATTGAAATTTGTAAAATTCTGAATGCAGAAAATATCGATTCATATGAAGAAACGGAAGGATTCCACATTGATAAAGATAAAGACCTTAAAGAGCAAATTCTAAAAACAACGTTAAGACATCCTTTACGCGAATCACAAATATTGTCTATGTTAGATCTCCCAGAGGATGAGATACTGCAATTATTGCACGAAATGGAAGCAAATGGTGTAATTAGAAAAAAAATTTACAATGAAAAAACTTTCTGGGTTAGAACAAAACAAAAAGAATAGAGAGATTGTTACTAATTAAAATATCATGCCAAAATCTTGTATAAGTGTCTATCCAAAGAGAAAATTTTTACTTCATAATGTTACCTAATAGCTATTATGAATCAAAATAACTCTATGTTAAAAGTTGCCGTTGTGCAAGAATCCTCGGTAATAATGAACAAAGACGGATGTTTGAAAAAAGTAGCTGAAATAACTAAAAAAGCAGCGGATAATGGCGCAAAACTTGTTCTGTTCCCTGAAGCATTTATTCCTGCATATCCTAGAGGGTTATTATTCGGTACAAAAATAGGTAGTCGTTCAGAGGAAGGAAAAGATGATTTTGCTAGGTATAGACAGAACTCTATTGAAATTCCAAGCGAAGATATTTCTATTCTAGGCGAAATGGCGAAATCAAACAATGTTTACCTTATCGTTGGTATAATAGAACGTGATAATAGAAGTAAGGGTGGAACACTTTATTGCTCAATGGTTTATTTTGATCCTGATGGAAACTATCTAGGCAAACACAGAAAATTAAAACCAACTGGTTCTGAAAGGTTAATCTGGGGTGAAGGTGATGGGAGCACTTTAACTGTTATTGAAACTCCATTTGGTAAAGTTGGTGGGCTAATTTGCTGGGAAAACTATATGCCTTTAGCTAGAACAGCTATTTATGGAAAAGGTGTAGACATCTATTTAGCCCCAACAGCAGATTCTCGAGAGCTCTGGCAATCAACTGTTAGGCATATTGCTTTAGAAGGACGGTGTTTTGTTCTCTCCTGCAACCAATTTGTAACTAAGGATATGTATCCTAAAGATTTGGCTTGTTATGATGAATTAAAGAGCTCTCCAGATATAATGTCTCGAGGTGGTAGTGCGATAATTGATCCAAATGGTAATTATTTGGCTGGACCGTTATTTGATTCAGCAGGAATACTTTATGCTAATCTTGATCTTTCCCTAATAGCAAAAAGTCGATTTGATTTTGATGTTATAGGTCATTATGCCCGACCAGATATTTTTCAATTAATTGTTAATGAAGAAAAACAGAAATCAGTTAACTTGAAAAAAAGAAAACGTAAATTGTTCGGTAAATGATACGATATCATCGGATTTTTCTATTAAATAGTAGAGATGAAAAAAACTTGAGACTAATTACTTTTATTTGTCTACATTTATATACTACACTTCTCCTTTTTTTAATTAGGGAATTGAATTGAAAAGCAAATCGATACAATTTATTACTGGGATATCAGCAATTCTAATTATTCTTTTTTCAAGTTTCATTTTAGAACTGCAAATTGTGAAGAGTGAATTAGTCCATTCTGAGAGTGGTTATACTTCAACAAGTACCGAAGTTGAAATAAAAGATTTTAGCGATTTTTCACTTTTTCAGGATATTGATACTGTTGAAAGTAGTATTAGTGATTCTAATATTAGTTTTAAAAGTACAGCTAGTACAATAACTCATGAGTACTATATACTCAATTTCAGTCAGTATCTTGAAAACTGTTCTAATATGGAGCTAACGATTGAGTTTAATTATAATTTTAGTAATTCTGATGCTTTAATAGAATTTCAGTTAGGATCATATTATTATTCTAACGGAGAAAAAATGAACCCTGCATGGTGGGATGATTCTGATATAGGAACGGTAGCTATCAATGAGGATAGATTTAGAGTTCGAACTGATTTCAAAAAAGATGGAACTAGTGATATAATCAAAAATTATGTTGGAATAGATCCAATCAATTCAGCAACAATTTATCTAAAGAAACAGAGAAATACCATGAAATGTTCAATGTCAGATAGCACCGGTAATATACTAATATCAAAAAAATGGTTCTCTATTAACTATTATATTCCAGCGAATTTTCTTCTCATAGGCTTTTATACAAAAGTAAAAGGTAATTCAGTAAATATTACTGATATTGATGGCAATCTAACTTTTGAAAATATTGATTGGCAATCCAAAATTGCTACTGCTAAAATATTAACAATTCTAGCAGGTACTATAATACCAATTTTAGTTTTGGCTAATATGGTTTGGTTTGGCTTTCATGCCTTTAAAAAAGGTCGTAATAAAAGACGATATTCACGTAAAGAAAATATTATAAAATTGAATGAAGAAGGTTTATCAAACGAAGAGTATTTAGATAAATTAGATAGAGCTCTAAAATAAATTAATACTCTTTGGATTTCTTTTTTTCTAAAAAGACTAATTTTTAGAAGTGAATTTATTGAGCAGAACGAAATTTCTGGTACTGCACTTTTTCCTATTCCTGATCATGATGGTGTTCAAGTAGACAAAAAAGACCTTCTATTTCAATTCTTTAATCATACACTTTATCACCGTGGGCAAATTATGTTAGCTCTAAATAAACTGGAAAAGAAACTGTTGGAACAGACTATATTAAGCACATTTTTAATAGAATGTTTACGAAGAATAAATGAATATTTTAATTAAAACACGGAATCGGTTATTAACCAATTGCTTTAATTCTTTTACAATTAGTTAATTTCCTTTCAATTTTGAAATTGTTTCTCTCAAAAGTCCTCTTCTTCTTGTTGAGAAAAATTCTTAAACTTCTACTGACAATTATACTCTGAAAAGTGAGGTTAATATAGTGACGAGTTCAAGGTACAGACAGTTAGATCTTTCGGAAGAAGTATCCGAATTCTTTGATGATTTTGAATTAGAGAAAGTTAGCTCAGGCATTTCTCTATTAGAGTTCTTTCAATTGAAAGGCATTCTTTTCAATCCAAATAAAATTGAAGATAGTGAAGAAAAAATAGAGGAATTAAGGGTCACAGGAAATCCAAAACAAACGATTATTATGTCATTAGTTTGTGGCCTTGGTGTTATTGTATTAGGTATTATTATTGCCGCAGTAATAGCAATTGAGGATCTTGCTGTAGTTGCAGGCATTTTGGGGTTTTTGATAGGTGCTCCGATTATTTTCTTTGGAATTCGAAATGCTTTAACAAATGTTATTGTTTATAGTGACCGTTTAGTTTTTAGAAAACTATTAGGTGGTGCCAAAGTTTATTGGCATGAAATTAGAAGTATTGATGTTAGATCTAAAGTTCAAATTACTAAACAGAAAAATTTCTGGGGGGTGTATAAAGAAACAGGTAGAAAAACAGTAGGTGTTATTTTAGATATTTATATGGTTGATAAAAAAGTATCTCTAGACTTGGAAGCATATGGATTACAATCTGGTCAATATATTCTAAAGAAAATCTTTGATTATATGATTTATTTCAATCCAAAAATTCAATTTCCCAGTAGGGATGATAGAAATCAGATCCAACAAGCAATTACTAATGCATACGCCCAAATAAATAGCAACCCTAGCAAAGCATTTGAGCTTGCTATTGGTTTGTTAGTTTTAGACGATAGAGATCCTAACATTTGGAAAATTTTAGCACTCCTCATCACTAACATAATGCCTGAAGAAGCTTTTCCATTTATCGAAACAGCATTAAGTTTAGTGCCTAAAGATGCTGATCTTTGGAATGCTAAAGGGTTAGTATATGAACACTTGGGTGGAAATGATTTGGCTCTTGAAGCATACGGTCAAGCAATTGCAATTGAACCTAGACATACTTTTGCTGATAATAATCTCCGGAGACTCACTGGGCAAGATCCCATCCCAAACATTCAACCAATTCAATTTGTTATGCCTACAAGTGAAGTTCACTCAATGGAAGCATTACCTGAAATTGAAATAAAGGTGACAGTAAAAGATATTAAACAAATTGAAAAAATAATTGGCAAACAAGACAGAATTTCAGTTGCTCATTTAATTAAATTAACTGGTCTATATAAAAGCAAAATAATTAAAATTGCTACTGAACATTTACATTTCATCTTAGAGGGTGATGTTTTAGTAAAGGATCCAGAAGCTCTGATTAAAGAACAAAAAGTAAAAGTGGAACGAGTAAAACATATTATTGAAAGTCAAAAAGACGTTCCCTTGGGTTATCTGGAAATAGTTTTAAAATTACCTCAAGATGAAATTATTGATATCGTAAAAAATGAGCTTGGTTATAAAATAATTGATAATAAAGTAATCAAGTAATTAGTATCTCGAAAAAGAGATACATTACTTTTTTCAATATTGGTTTTCTTATCTTTAGTAAATCAATCTTGATTCTAAAGCTAAATAAAAAAAATTAAATCATGAAAGTGAATAGACACTTTTCATGATTGCTACATAATCTCTTTCGTTAAATTTCAAACCTAAAATATGATTTGTTTCGAAAATTTCGAAGCCATATTTGCTTAATAAATTGAGTTGGTTTTCATTCGATTTTCGTTCAATAACTATTGTATTGATTTTTAATTGAGAATTATTCTTTATATGCCTCAGAGCATAATTTATCATTTGATTAGCTATTTTTTCTCCATAGGCTGGAGATAAAACAAGAGAAGTTTTGAGCAATCTTTCGCAGGAAGAATATTTAGAGATTATACTAAAAGAACAGAAAAATGCTAAGAAAATGAAAAATATTGGACACTTGATGAATATTGAAGACCCAGAAACATTCAATCAATATATCGAGGAATTAGCAATGAAATGACAGTTTCAATTTGTTTGAATTTTGATTTTTATTCCTAATTTCACCAATCTTCTAAAGAAGAATTTTTCTACATCGGGTTCTTCTACTGTTCGGGAAAAATTAATAATAAATTTATCTTTAAAACTAACAATCGCGCAACCATTAGCGATCGTTGAGCTTGGTGCAAGAACAAAGTCGAAATTTTCTATTTCATTTGCAAAAGCTTCTGGCATGATCACTCTTCCAATATTACTCAATTTTCCTGAATTTTGTTTTTCACCCATTTTTTCAAAGATAATCTTACCAAATAATCTCTTAATAAAAAGTGGAATAAACCTTACATAAGGATAGTATTCTCCTCTCACATTTCGAGAAATAAATTGTTTGAGATCTCTTTTTGAAGTGTCTTTTCTTAACGTATGATGAACGATATTTACAATTTCTTCAAAACTATGTTTACCCAATTGAGGATTTATTCCAGGATTAACCATGAAACTGAAATTTCTCATTGTTTTTGAAGGGAATGGATTTCTGAGATTTACTGGAACAGCTATTCTGATTGGTTTAATATATTTCTTTCTTTTTTCTATTGGGATGTTAAACAGTGTTTCCTGAAGTGCTTCGATGTAAATGCTGGTTAACAATTCTGTTATTGAGACTTTTTTAGCTCGAGCTATCTGTAAAAGTTGCTTCACAGACATTATTGCAGAAACGATATGAAATACTCCTGTTTCTACTTTTGTAAAAGGCGCTTTATAACCAGGTCCATTTACTTGTGGATTCGGTAGTTCTTTACCGTAATTGCTTTTGTAAGAATCATCATATTCTTCTGGGTGAGGTGCTTGGTCAAATCTAAACACGTCCCCCCAATCGTTTGTTCTTACTCCTCGCAAGAAAAGGTAGTCTGCAATTAATGCTCGTAAGAAGGTTATTCCACCTAAACCATCAGTTAAACAATGATGAAATTCTACAGCAATCCTGTTGTAGTATGCTTTTACTCTAAAAGGAAAAGTACCTGTTTTGTGAACTGGCATGAATTGAGCAGGGAATTTTGTTTCTGCATGGATAGTTGGAGTATTCCGATTTTCTTCAAAGTAACTCCAAAAAAAGCCTGTTTTCAATGTTACATTGAAATAAGGAAATCGTTCCATTATTCTGTTTAGAGAAATTTGCAAGTCTGCTAAATTCACACGTTCTTTTAGTGTGCATGAGACTCGGAAGATATTTGTTGATCGTTCAGATTTCATTAAACTAAAAATAGTTGCTGCGTTATCTAGTCTGTACCACCGATTAGTAAATAATCTCTTCTGATGTATTTTTGTTACTTTCTTTTCAGAATACAGATGATTTACTTTCGACAATTAAGAGACTACCTATTAAGTTTAGGATATGCCCACTGGCATTTAGTATGTATTAAAGATTGTTGTTTATTACCTCATTGAAGAGGCAATTTTCAATAGAAAATGAAGTTTACAGTGCTATTTTGTAATCCAGATTTGCATTGAGGAAGGAGTTCGATTTGCCCATAAGTAATACGGGATGGCAATTAATGCTTCATTAGCTTTACTTTTTGCTTTCAATTTAAACACACCATCGAGAATATTTTCATCAAACTCAGGTACGATTCCTTTAGTAAGATCAATTGATTCATTAGGGATCTGTCTATCGGGATTGTCATTTGATTCAAAACAATAGACAAGTGGACCTCTGGATAAAGCAATTTTATTTCGATTATTTTTTACTTTTGGATGGGCATGATGAATATTTACTTTTATTGGAAATTCTAATTCAATGACAGATTTTTTACTCCAATCTTGAGATATTGGATAGAACTGTGCGCTATTTGGTGAAATATTAGAACCGGTGTGCTGAATTTCCTTTGGATGATGAATAGAATGCACTTTATCATTGATTACAATAGTTGGGTTTTGAGTCCAGCTTGGTATTCGAAAATTAATTGTAAATTCTTTGGATTCTGATGATACAACTTCTAATCGTATTTTTCCATTATATGGTAATTCAGAATGGATCTTTATCTTAACTGATAGATCATTCTCCAAGCTAATCTTTGTTGAATTGCCAATAAATTGGTGAATCCAAATTTCATTAGAACTATGTGAATAGATATACTGACCAATTGAAGCCCAAATTCTTGAAACATTGCTAGGACAACAAGGAGTTGCAAACCAAGCTTCTCGAGACAAATTACCACTGGATTCTAGCAAATTACGATAAAGATAGGATGTACCGTTTAAACCAATACCTACTGATAACGCATTGTATACTTGCCATTCTAGAAGATCAGAATATTTAGCTTCATTAGTGATTAATGCTAATTCCCAATTAAGAAGGATATTTGCTATCGCTGCACAAGTTTCACAATATGAGTAATCACTATATAATTCATAATCTCGACCAAAACCTTCTACTGAACCAAGTGCTCCAATTCCACCTGTAATGAACATCTGCTTTTGAACTAGATGCTCCCAAGTTCGTTGTACTGCCTGTAAAAGCTCTTCATCACCTGTTTCTTGATAGAGCAGAGCCATGGCAGTAACTAGATATCCCCATCGAACTGCGTGCCCAAATGGACGTTTCATTTTCTTAATAGGAGCATTTTGTTGATGATACCTCCCAGTGAAAAATTGAAAGAAACTTCTCAAACCAAGAAAAGGTGCTTCTTTCTGATGTTTTGTTTCTCCACCAAAGAAACTCATTTTCCATTCATTTCTAATTTTCTTCTCTTGCATATCTTTCAAGATATGTTTAGTTCGTTTTTTTTGATCTCGCGCTTGACTAATTATTCGTAAACCAAAGAAATTTGTTCGACCTCGTTGATTGAGGAAATGAGTTGCTAAATCTAAATATTTCTTTTTCTGAGTTATTCGATATAAGCGTATCAATGCTATCTCTATTTCTTGGTGACCTGGAGTGAATTTTGGAGAAGCATCCCGAAAATCAGTTACAAGTAAATTTGCTGCTTTTAATGCTATCTCAAGGAATTCTTTTTTGTATTTTTCTGGTTCATTTGTTTCTATATAACTTACTGCTGCTTCTATCAAATGTCCTAAGCAATATAATTCATGCTCAATTTGTAGATTTGCCCACCGTCTTTTTGGAAAGTGAAATTGATTGTAGGTGAAAAGATAGCCATCTTTTTCTTGAGCACTTTGTATTAAGTTAATATATTCTCGAATTATCTTGGACAGATTATTATTTTCTTCTGTAATAAGAATTCGCGATGCTGCATCAGCCCACTTGTGAAGATCTGAATCACAATAGAAGAAACCAAAACGATAGCCATCTTTCAAACCGGCAAGAACCCGAAAATTATCTTGATTATGAGTTTTTTCTAATTGTTCCCATTGATAGAAAATAGCTGTTGAATTATTAATCTCAAAACGCTTTCTCCAGAAGGTATCGGTTATTTTTACCGATTTAATTTTCAGAGGTTTAGATTTCGAGAATTTTAAGAAATTCATCAGTTTTCGCCCAAGTTTCTACGTATCTAAAGTAAAAATTGATTGACTGATAAGTTTTATTAGTATACTTTCTTACTACTAGTATATTATGAATCGTAAATGGAAAATAGTGATCATTGTTTTTACAACAATTGTAATCATAATTGGTAGCATAATGGGAATAATAGTCCTTTTGAATTTACCAGATGGAGATTTGCCACCATCACAAAATGATCCCCCTGAAGCACCAATTTTATTATTTCCTGTTGAAAACACGGATGTTTTGATAACATTAGATGCTTTCATCTGGGATAATGTATCGGGGTTTTTGCATAATGGCATTGATTTTGGTATAAATGATACTGCAACAATAATTGCTTCTTGTAATATGACATGCAATGACAAGAATTTGTTTTATAATGAATTAGGAGGTCATTGGCAAGCTGGTGCATCGTTCACTATCAACGAGGATTATGAGTTGTTTGTTGCTTTCGAATCCTTTGCTGAGAATGAAACCTTCGGAAATATTCAGCTAGATGCTATTATAGTTGAAATTGGACAAGTAGTTACTCAAGGAGAATTGATAGGTAATTTATTGTATCATCGAGCAGGAGCTCACATACACTTCATGTTACAAAAGAATAACGAACCTGTTTGTCCCTATCAGTATTTTAGTGCAGATGCGAAATCAATTTTTGATAATCTTTGGGTACAAATAGGTACTAGTTCTATTCCTTGCAATAATACTTCGTTGATTTGTTCTCATTAAGCTTTTTTTCTTTCTCTTATTGTTTTATCTTGTTCAAGCAACAACATATTTTATCTATGAATTGTCTAATAAATGAGTGAAAGAATCTTTGGCAAGAAATAGTTGATGATATTATCTCAGAAGAAATAATAGAGAGAATAATAAAGAAACAACTATTAAACTAACCACAAAGTAAAATCAGTTAATATCCTTTGGAGTTTGTGTTCATATGCAAAGAGTAAAGTTCGGAAAGAAAGTTAGAAAATTCATTTCAGAAATAATACCAATTACATATACTAAAGACATTTCAACATATTTTGAAGAGATAGAAGAATTTGGAAAATTAGCTAAAAAAATACCTGATCAAGAACAAGAGAAATATGAACAATACTTTGCTAAACATATGACTCATCAAATCAATTTAGTACAAATTAATTTTAGAAAAATAGAGATGAAATACAGAGATTGTGTTCATAGAACTAGCAAACAATCTGCGAAATTTAATTCGCTATTTGCAGATCCAAAACTAAAACAGCATATGCGGATATTTTATCAACAAGAATACTTGAAAATTTTGAATCCAATGTACTTCCTTGAACAGCTAAAGGAAAATTATAGTAAATATCTTGAAGTTTTGGAAATAACTCAAGCTGAATTCAGTGAATGGTTTTTCTTAGGTAGACTTGATTATTTGAAGCAAGTATTGCAGCCATATATTGTTGAGAATAAGCATTCTGCAAAAGAAAAGGAAATTTGGATATATAGAAAACACACTCAAGAATTGACACCTGCACGAAAGAAAAAGATGTTTGAAAAAGCAGGGGTAATCCTCTGAAAACGTTTTTTTTTAACCTAAGATTGTCAGAGGGAACATTTAAACATCTTTAGCAGGAGTCTCATTATTTGTAAGGCTATCTAAATCTTTTCCAAATACAATGAAATACACTATACCGATTACACCAAAAGCTCCTGCAACGAGGAAATTTACCAGTGGACCAGCTGTTGTTCCAATATTCCATAAAAATGCCCCACCAAAAGCAGCAATAGAAACAACCAAATCTC
Source organism: Candidatus Heimdallarchaeota archaeon (assembly GCA_030614005.1). Lineage (GTDB taxonomy): Archaea > Asgardarchaeota > Heimdallarchaeia > JABLTI01 > JABLTI01 > JABLTI01. Next base: position 105,869 of record JAUWKS010000005.1, read on the forward strand.
TTATGAGATAATATGTGCCAAAGGTGTTTGCTTTTGCATCTTCCGGAGCAAGATCCATAATCAGTGCTTTTCTTGTAGGTTCACCAAATTCCTTCAAACCCCTGATGACAAAAGCAATTACAAAAAACCAAAATGAATCGCAGAAAATAAGTATAAACGGAAAAGCAGTGAAGAAGATAAATGTTGTAGCAACAAATGGTTTCTTTCGATATTTATCTGCAAAATATGCAACTGGAATATAAATTAATACAGCAGTTATCATTTCAATTGTTGTTAGAATTCCAAATTCAACTGTTGTTAGTTTATGAGTATTTACAGCCCAGATAACTACAAAAGCATAAGGAATCTGTTCAGCAAAACGTATCAATATATCCGATATTAACAAGTTCCATAAACTCGCGGGAATGTTTCGAATAGATTGTATCAATTTTATTGGCTTTTTATCTTTTTTTTCTGGTTCCTTTACAAAAAACCATTGTAAAATAGTTGCAATAAAAGCCAATCCTATGGCAATTCCGAAAGCAATTCGTAAACCTGTTGTAGTTCCATAGTAATGAATTAGCAGTCCGCCAAAAATGGGTCCAAGCGCCATTGGCAATCGTCTGATGAGAGAATGCACTGTAACACCCATTGTTTGTTTTCTTTTCGGGATGATTTTTGAAATCATACTCATTATAGATGGCAAAGAGATAGCAGACCAAGAGATAAACAACAATGCACCAACAAGTACCGCCCACCAATATGGAACAAATAGAACAATACTATAACCTATAATAGCCATAATATTGAACACAACTAGTGCTCTTTTATAGCCGATTTTATCACTGACGAATCCTCCGGGAAAAGAATAGAGTGATGATAAAAGGTTGTCCATACCATTAAGAAAACCAACTGAGAGTATTCCTCCTCCCATTGCTATTAGATAGAGAGGGAGAAAACGTTCTGCCATTTTTTCACCCATCCCAACTAGGATAACTACACCAAGTAGTGTAAGCATGCTTGGTTTAAAGAAAGAAGACCATCCTTTTTCTTTTGAAGGTTGAGGTGGTGGTGAATCAGAATTTTCCTCGTGTTCATTAGATTCTTCCATTATTAGTTTCTTGGAAAATTCTTGAGAGGCCATACTAAATCAATTCTTAATTTATAATTCATTTCAGTATAAAAGTCACTCTTTTCTAACAATACGAATTCTGTCACTTAACTTTGGTCGCTCTTCGGGATAGTTTGATCGAGAACGAAAATCCTCTCCAACAATTTTACCTATTGCCCAACAAGACCAATCACGAACTCGAGAGTTTTCATCTTTTGATGCCTGATGAAGATCAGGCATAGCTGTAATAGCTGTCTTTTCTAATTCACCTAACATTACAGCTGCATGGCTTCGAAATTCTTTACTATCATCTCGTTTCAATACATCAATTAATATTGGAACTAATTGGCTATTCTTCTCGCCGATTTCACCTAAAGAAAGAGCAGCCCATTTTCTTACTTCCCAATTTTTGTCCTTCAAAGAATTTACAAGAGCTTTTCGTATATTCTTGTTCTTTTTTCCCACAGTTCCAAGCATGTAAGCTGCAACAGCACGTGATTTAGTATCGCCAGTTTTCAAATCCTTTAGATACCCTTTGATTTCTTCACGGCTTACTTTTATGATAGCTTCTGCCATTTCTTTCACCGTTCAATAATATTATAACATATCTATCCAATAATCTTTCTCTAAAGCAATTAAAAAAATAGCGTTGCATATTTAAATGGCAAACATCTAAATAGTTGCTTGTTTTACAATAGTTTAGGGGATATGTTATGAGTTTAACTGAAAAAATCAACAATTTAAGTAAAGGTAAAAAAATATTCTATGCCATTTCTTTAGTATTAGGACTAATTGCATTAATTGGTTTCATTCTTATTGCTGTAGGTTTATCTTATAGCTTCAGTACTGTGAGTTTTATTGGATACTTGTTAATACTACCTTTTCTAATACTTTTAGCCGGTGTTTTGATAAGTTATGCTCGCATATAGCATCAGAATCTGATGTATTTATTTTTTTCAAGATACATTATTCCTTAATATTTCAGCGGAACATCATACTCAATGGACTCTATTTTGAATTTAACATACTTGTAATCACCTGATTCGAGATTCCATTCCACCTCAACATCAAATGGGATCCTCATACCTTTGATTTCTCGATAATCTCTGTAATAACCAGTCCAATTCTCTAAAGTAGTTTCATAGTATCTTTTTGATTTGAATTGCGTAATTTGACCTTCTTCATTAAAAAAGAAAACACTTTCAACAGTAATATTGTGATCTGTTAGGATTGCTTTAGCTGAATTGCTATCAATTGGTTCCCACCTAAGATTATCTGAGGGCAAAAGAGCAGTGGGAAACAAAGGTGCTTCCCCTAGCCAACGTAAGAGTTCACCTTGATTAAATTCCTCGCCTTTTCCATCTACTATTTTAATCAGTGATAACAATTTCACTTTGAGATTGCCGATACCTCCAATATAGGAGTCTTTTGCTAAAAATAGCGCTGTTTTCCCAATCCAAATGAAACCTGGTTTTTGTGTGGTAAAATATTCCTCTCCTTTAATGTTAACCCAACTATCTTTTGGCCTAAACTCTCCTCTATGCAATAATCTGACATAACTAATAAATGATTGATTTTCAGTTAAGGAATATCTAAAGTATCTTTGAACAGGTTCTGGCAGCTCTTCGATTAGCTTTGAGGTATATTTTTGTTCAGAGATATTTGATAGTGAGAACAGCTTTTCAATTTCCTTTTTGAATTTTTTCTTTGTCAAAACATCACCAAGTAATTCTATTGGTTTCAAATCAAATTCAATTCTTCTAGCACTTATAATTATGCTGATATTTTCAGTTTTTAGAATACTTAGCAAGCATAGCTTTGTATCGATCACTGCTATCTTTAGATATGGAACTATCTTCTAACCATGATTTTATGTGAACTAATCGCGTTGCAATCCAAGAGAAATCTTTAGCATCGAAAGCAAGAGCTAATTCCCATTCAGTAGCTATTAAATGAGCTTGATCCACTTTTTCAGATTCTGAAAAAAGCAAGCTCGCACTTATTTTCAAACCCATTTTTTTCAGTTCATTTAACTCGATAATTTCATGTATTAGCAACCATTTAGATTGTAGAACATCGTCAAGTGTGATAGTATCACCAGATGGTGCTTCACCTTCGAAATAGTCAATTAATTCTTGAGCATAGATTTCTTTTATTGGATAACTATATTTCAATAAAAGTGTGTGAAAAACATCTATTTTTTTCTGAATGTTTACTAGAGCATTTTTATTGTTGGATTGATTTGTATCAGCCATTCTTAACAAAGAAGTAATGATATAATTCAATTGAAATAATTATTGGTGAATGAATCTGGTTGCTCATCTGGAAAAGAGCTGCAACATTATTCGAGTCAGAAACATCATCTATTAAACACAAAACATTTTCCTGAATAATGATTTTTTTAGAAAAATGGTTTGAAAATATCTGTTATTCGCTTTGCAACAACAGTAACATAAATAATAGAATGGTGAATGTTCAGAGTTAGCGAATTTAGGATAGAACAAAATTGACTGATAAAAAACGATTTTCTTTACTATGTCCCCATTGTAAGGATAATATTGCCTTTGAATTAAGTGTTGAAGATTTAGAAAATAGTTATTCCGGAGAAACAGCAAAAATAACTCTCGGTTCTCATGGAAACCCTGCACATACAGTAGATGTTTATATTGATCGTGATGGTCTCGTTCGTTCTGCATTTGCGAATTTTGCTTCCGTTGAATCCAAGGTTTCACTTCAGAATACCTATATTACAGATGCTACCAGTGATCTCAATCCTCAAGAAGGACGAGCAATCGGAGTCAAAGTTGTTCCTTATACCGTTACTATTGATGATAGTCCACCAAAAAAATACAATGAAGAAATATTTTTTTCAGAAGTCTATGATGGCCTAAAAGCAGATAAAAGAGTTAAAAGTCAGCCTGTTTCTGTTGAGTTATTTTTAGAAGCTTTCAAAACGTCACCACGAGATAAACCAATAATTACTCTCACTGTTAGTCAAAAATACAGTGAAGGATATGATAACGCTATAAAGGCTAAGAAAATTCTTGCAAAGGAAGAACCCTCTTTTACCAGAAATATCCACATCATCGATTCGAAAACAACTGGTCCAATGATGAAATTAATGATAAACAAAGCCCTCGAAATGGATGAGGGAGGACAAAACCTCGATGATATAATCGAATATTTGAATTGGATGCGTGAAAAACATTTGACCTATATTTATGTTGATTCATTGAGTGCTCTCAGAAAAAGTGAACGAGTTGGTAGAGTAACATCATTTTTCGGTAATTTATTAGGTTTAAAACCTGTCATTATTGAAAATGAAAATAATAATGGTGAATTAAAACCTTTCAAAACTGTTCGAAGCAAGAAAGCTGCTATCCAAGAAATTGTCAAAGCAATTAGAAAACAATTTGGTTACGTAGAACTTGTTGGAGTAATTATTTATGGTATCATTATCGATGATGCATTAGAGATGCAAGAGTTGCTAAAAAAAGATTCAAAAACTGAAGACAATGATTTCACCATGGATTTCATTGGTACAGGTGTAGCAATGCATCTAAGCTATGATGTGCTTGGTATCTCTCTCTATCCCAAATTGTGATTCTTCTTCTTCTTCGTTAATTCTTTCTACTCCTTATGCAAAATTCTTTTGGGGTGGAACTTTGTTAACTATCTTTGTTACTTTAGTAATCTTTTCGTTTTTCCTTCTCGGTTGGGAAAGGATAAAGTACATTGGTTCACTAGAATGGTTCATAAGAACTATTACGAATAATATCATTCCAGCACGGAAACAGACTTTTGATTCCACGGTAATATGGTGGCAGAGAGGAGAAAAAGATGTTGAAAATACCTTCACTAATCCTGATTGGATAGATTTAGTTGATCCTGTTAAAGAAAAAGAAGAAAATAAAGATGAATTTCTTTTAGAACAAAAAGATTCCAAACTAGCTCTAATACTATCTATTGTTGGTTTAGTTACACTAATCTTCAATGCAGCAAGTATCTTTGGATTATTCGTTACAATTAATGCTCGAAAAATCGAAGGAAAGAATAAGAAAAACACCGCAGCATTAGTATTATCAATAATTGGTTGTGTTTTTTTTGTTGCATTCTATGCAGTTTGTTTTAGTGTAAAAATTGGTTCACTTGGTCTCCCCATCTGAACAATTTTCTTTTTTGTGATTAAATGTTATTTTCTCTCAATAATTTTGTATTTTTTAAAAATCCAACAAGAAAATATTAGGGGGAGGGAGGCCTAACAACCGTGTAAAAGAGAAATAAACTTTCTATTTTGGTCGTTAGGCAAAAGATATTTTACAATCATATAATATAAAGCTTTTGTCTATTGCAAATAATCGCTTTTTACTTCACTAAACGTTAACATAAAAAAACAATTAATTAAATATTCTATTTACAATAATTTTTTTAGTATTATGTTTATATTTTTCGTCGGGAGATTCGTGTAAACTCATCAGCATTACCGCAAACTGGGCATCCTTTTTCCTTCAGCACTTCAATATTTCTTATTTCCAAAGAAAACCCAACTTTTGTTACATGTCCATTTTTACATTGATATTCTCTAACTGTGGGATTTAATTCGCCAGTATAGATTTTTTCATTGTAGTCTGAAGTGAATAATGGTTTGGAACTATCGGTAGTTGATAAAATACTAATATTGGTAGTGTTTCCATGCATTTCTGCACCTTCGTACAAATTAAAACCTGGTATTAATTGTTGAATCGCTAACCCCAATTTTGTAATAGAGTTTTGAACTTCTAATTGTATTTTAGGAGGCCTATGGGCATAGGCTAAGTAGATTCTTCTTCCAGATTCGTCTTTTAGTGCTTGAATTGCTCTAGAAAGAAATAACTCTAATCCTGGAATAGTGTAGGGTGGATCTGTTAGAACCACATCAAATCTATTTATCAATTCTTCTGAAAACGGTTTGCGTAAATCATGTGTTACACAACTAATATTGAATTTATTTTCTTTTGAGATTTCTTTTATGACATTTAACAATCTGTTATCAATATCTAAGACAGTAATCTTTACATTTGTTTTTAGCTGAGCTATTGCTAGGGAAGTAAAATCGTCATCACCAATTAACAGTATCTCCCTACCTTCTAGATCACCATTTTCTAACATCAAATAAGCTCTACGTATAGCTGTAATTGGTCTGCCGAACGCTTGATCAATTTCTGTTTGAGGTTTGGGTCTTCTCTCAGAAAAGAGTCTTTGCTTGGCAATTAATTTTTCAGCTTCATGAGGAAGTGCAATTCCAGTGCTCTCACATTTTTTGCAGCTATGACTTTCGAGGTAAGTAATGCCTAATGCTTTATTAACAAAAATTAATCCCTTTTCAGTTAAAATAGCTCCTTTTTTTTCACGACTAATTAAACCAATTTTTTCTAATTCTTTTCTTATTGCTGCTATTGTTGGGATAGGCATTCTTAATTTTCTTGAAAGACTTTTTGTACCAATGGTGCCACTAAGAAAGATTTCACGTAAAATTGTTCTTACGGCTTCTTTTCCTTCAAATACACTTGCCTTTTCTGCGATTTCATTTAATACTTTGTTAGGATTATTAATTATATTTGGCATTGAAAATTCCCATCTTTCATTTGATTTCTCTTGGTAATTCTTTCAATTCAAAAGATTCAGGTTTCAATTCTTCTTTAATATATTCCCAAGCAACATGGGGGTCCAAGGATTTTCCACAGAGAAATATATCTAGAGCAGCAAAACCAAATTCAGGCCAAGTATGCAGAGAAATATGTGTTTCTTTCAGAATGACAACAACACTGCAACCCAAAGGAGAAAATCTATGAACAGATGCTTGAAGAACGTGTGCTCCTGCTTTTTTTGCTGCTTCTGTTATCAGTGTTAAAATTGCTGTCTCGTTGTTTAAATCTGCTTGACATTTATATAAATCGATTATTAATTCATTTACTTTCAAAGGTTCTTTTAATGGATATTTTTTTATTTCTTCTTTGGGCATTAGCTTCTTTCTCCTACTTGTCTAAGTTTGATAAAAATGACAATATTAATGTATGTTTCCTTCGATTATTTTGCTTTCAGAGACAAAAGCATATAAAAAATATAGCTTCTTGTTCTATTATATAATCAGAATAAAGAGATAATATATCCAATTAAGGAGATTTGTACTATCTATGAAACCTATTGAAAATGAAATAATAACCTTTGATGAAATTATTTCCACTCAAGAGTTGGCAATGAAATATATTAACGAACAAAAAGCAACTCATGGTTTAGTTTTAACTGCTCAAAAACAAACTGGTGGGCAAGGTCGATTAGAGAGAAGTTGGTCATCTCCTATTGGCGGTTTGTGGATGACTACAATATATCAGTGCAAACTTCCTTTAGCTCAATTTGAGGGTTTTTCAGTACGCTTAGGCTTGGAATTAATCGAAGATCTCGAGAGTTCATTTCCATTAGAAATTCAAATTAAATGGCCAAATGATTTGATAATCAATGGGAAAAAAGTTGGTGGGATTTTGATTAACACTAGAATAAAAGAAGAATTACTAACAGAACTCGTTATTGGGATTGGCATTAACATAAACAATAAAACAGAAACATTGCCACCGGAAGTAGCATCGATCGCTACCTCGATGAGTGAAAATCTAAAAGATAAAATTTCTATTGATTCAGTTCAAGATGTAGTTCTTGTTGCTCAGAATAGACTCTTCAATAAAGTAGTTAGAGATGAAATGGATGATATAACCTTAATTTGGGCTAAAAAATCTTTCAGTTTTCAAAAAGAAATTCGAGTAGTTACTCAAGGAGAAACATTAATTGGATTAGAACAAGGAATAACAGAAAATTGTGAATTAATTCTGAAAACAAAGTCTAATGAAATAAAAACCATCTCTATTGGAGATATAGAATTGATGAGAATAAAATGAAGAAAAGGTCAAATGATAAATGTGGATTTGACTTATATTTATCAAAGCTATTAAATTTGTTTAGTTTAAAAGAGTCGATTAAAAATGGTTGAAAAAGAAGATAGTATTAATGATAAAGCAGAAATTGCAATAAAGAAATTGAAATCACCAGATGTTGTGAAAAGGCAAGAAGGGGCTTGGAATCTTCTAGAGCTAGCAGAAAACGAGAGCGATAAAATAAAATTAGCTATACCAGATTTAGTTGCTGTACTTAAAGATGAAGATTGGGCTGTAAGAAAACTTTCGTTACTTGCTTTAGGATACCTAGATGTCAAAGATCAAATACCAACAATGATTGATTTTCTTAGAAATGATATTAACTCCGAAGCTCGTGTTGGAGCTGCTCAAGCACTTGGCGAAATGAAAGTTGAAAAAGCTGTTCCCCACTTAATTCAAGCACTAGATGATTCTGCTTTTATGGTTAGGCGAGCTTCTCTACATTCTCTTGGTTTAATAGGAATTCTTGCAAAAGAAGCAGTACCAAGAATAATTGAAATTTTAAACCAACCTGAAGATATGGAACTTTTACAAGTTAGAAATATAGCTGCTTGGGTTTTAGGTGAGATTGGAGACAAATCCGCTATTGATTCACTCTCAAAAGCTTTAGATAGTGCTGTCTATTCTGAAAGAAAAGTTGAAATTGCTTGTGCGCTAACAAATCTAGAAGATGGTAAAGG